>CAMTYB010000001.1:0-817656 GCA_947085855.1 uncultured Candidatus Saccharibacteria bacterium | reverse complement strand
TCGCTCAAATTGGCAAGCCAATTTCGCTCAGCCAAGCATAGATTCTTCGAACCGCCACTGGCAGTTCTCAACCTACGGTTCAAGTCCTTATTGTCATGCAAATAAAAAAGACTAGAAGAATCTAGTCTTTTTTATTTGGTGGGCGAAAGAGGACTTGAACCTCCACGGCCTTGCGGCCACTAGTCCCTGAAACTAGCGCGTCTACCAATTCCGCCACTCGCCCGTAGCTATCCATAATAACCTATCTCTGTTAGCGAGCCAAAAAATGTGTACCGATTTCGCCATTAATAGCGCGATGAATTGCATTATCGGCCGTACCGTTTGCAATCCACATATTAATGCCGTTTTGTGTAGCAATGCTGGCGGCATTGAATTTTGTAATCATGCCACCAGTGCCAAGTTTGCCGTTACTGTTTTGCGCAAATGCAAAGTATGCATCGACGTCGCTGATATGATGAATTACCGAATCAGGATCCTCAACATCACGCAGTACACCATTAACATCAGATAGAAGTAACAGCTGAACGTTATCACCAAATAGCTCAGACTGCTTGATTCTGGCAGCTAAAATTGCAGCCAACGTATCATTGTCGCCGAACTCAATTTCTTTATGAGTGATGGCATCGTTTTCGTTAGCAACTGGCACTTCGCCATTAGTAAGTAATTCATGCACGACACCAAGTGCCTCGTCGCGCTCGGTCTCAAAGCCAAGCTCAGGTTCTGTCAGCAGCAAACCGCCAATTGTCTTACCGGGCATGGCATCGTCCCACTCATTCACAATATGCTTCCAGCCAATACTAGCGAGTCGTTGCAGCTTACGCATCTCGGTTTTTTTATCTGGACGCTCTGTTAAACCAGTCTCAACCATGCCAGCTGTAATTGCGGCCGATGACACCACCACTACATTAGTACCGGCTTCTTGCAAGGCCAGAATCTGCTCGCCAAGACGCTGAAAGGCAACTACATTTAAACGCTCGACACCTGTCTCGTTCGTTTCCACGAGTGTACTGGTTCCGGCTTTAACCACTAAAATATTATCAATAACTTCTGACATAGTCTTCTTAAACAGATTAAATTTATATTATTTTATAACTTTTTTATAATTTATGCAAATTTAGCGGTTAGAGGTTCAGGTAGGTCGCATAGTTCGTCAAGCGAACTAACTTGGCTGAGAATGTCGGTTGGGAAAAATCGTCCTGAGGGCTTTTGAGCCATTGTCTTAACATCTTCAAGCGACAAGTATTGAACGGTAATTTTCTCGCCTACGTCTGGCGTCGCGGCTTCGCGTTTTTCCAGATTGGTCGCCAAGAAGAAATATACGAACTGCTCGATCTTACCGGCTGGCTGATGAACACTTAATAGCTTCCAATCCTTGAAAGATAGTCCAGTCTCTTCGCGCATTTCTCGTTGAGCAGCTTTAACCTCTGTTTCTTCAGGCACATCGTGGCGGCCACCTGGCATATCAAAAAATACATCAGAGTCTGGCTGTTGTTGTTCCAATATTACAATTTTATCTTCAACTACGGCGATCACTTTTACGGTGTCGGGTCGCTTAAGCATTTCAAAGGTCTCGGTTGAGCCATCGAACATCTCTTGCTGCCACTGGTACACATCAAAAATAATGCCCTTGAAAACACAGTTAGCATTGTCAGGTACAAGTCGAGCGCTCGGCGGAAGGATAGTTCGAGGCATAATCAAAGTATAGCAAACCCTTGACAACCCTTATGCTTCAGGCTATCTTCAAGGTATACATTATCAAAAACAAAAAAGGTTTATAACATAACATGGCAAAACTAAACGTCATAAAGTCTGAAGCGGGCGTTGCTCATTTGGGTATGATTTTGCTCGTTGTTGTAGTATTCGGTGTGACGGCATTTTCTGCCTACCGGGTCTTGCAATCAAATAGCGAGAGCGACGAGGTATCGACCTCTGAATCAACCGACCTAGAGGACAGCGAAGAATCAGAAGATAGTAGCGAAACAGATGAAACAATTGCAAATGAAGCAAATAGTGATGTGGAGGCAGAAAACAATGAAGAGTAATATAAAAACCCTAACCTACCGTAATAGCCTCTTTTTGGTCAGTGCTGTATTTGCCTTGAGCATTGTCGCGCTTCCATTGTCAGCCAATGCACAGTCGACCAAAACAAAAGTCGGCAAAGCTATGCTTGGCTCTACCGACCAGCAATGTATGGAGCGAGTTTCCAATGTTTCAGAATCCGACTTGCAAGCCCTCAAAACGTATGGCGATAAGCGCTTCGAAAAACGCAAGAGTCTGCTTAACAAATATGTAACGCGTGTTGAAGATAGGTATAAATCAGTAGAGAAAAATCAAGAGGTCAAGCGTAAAAACACCGCCAAAATCGCTAATTCAAAGAAACTCACCACATACGAAGCTGCGAGCAATACTACCAAGATCAATAAAGATCCGCTAATCAAAGAGGTCAAGGATACCATTGGTCAAGTCGACAATCTAAAGGGTCGTTTCAACAACGCTCGGGCAGTTGCCCAGGCAGCCGACCCACTCTGTAGCCTCGTCTACGACCAGAAGATCTTCTCATACTTCGGCAATAAAATCACTCAGCAACGTCGTATAGATAACCTCCGAATCAGCTTTGAAGAAAATACCGTTCGTCTGAATAACTACAGGAAAGTTGAAGAAAGAATCTCCAAAAATGAGCAAGTCCTCCGCCAGATTGATTTGGCAGTAGTCAAGAACAACGAATACCTCGCCCAACTCAATAAGACCCAGGAAGCTCTCAACGGCATCAAGAAAGACACACTACCGGCCGTCAACCAACAAGGTCACGCCATCAAGTCTGCTGACTACTTCAATACAATATGGGGCGCACAAGGCAAAACTAGCTACAAAGAACTTGTCACTAACTCAAAAAGTCAGACCAAAGCCGTCACCGCTATTGGCCCTAAAGTAAAGACCAAAAAGCCTAGGAACTAGCTTTGCAAAAGCTGCTGCGACAGCAATTGCTTAATATAGGCAGTTATCTGCTGACTAATCCGGGTCTGTCTGTAGCTACTATCAGAGAGTATCCTACCTAGCTTCTTCGAGCCATTAGCCATCTGGCACATGTTCTCGAGGGACTGCATCAGAAAAATTGTGTCGTAACTATCAAGCAGCTGCCTGATGTGCGCATCCGGCTGTTCGTATCCAAGCGTACGGAAGAGACGGATTACCTGGTCGGTTAGTTCTTGTTTTACTGCCGGATCGTGCAGCTGCATGTTATCTATCGAGTCGTTTCCAGTACCGTCCACAATTTCACTCGTAATTTTATGTAAAAATGATTCAATATCTTGCACCACCGCCTGAAATTCTTCCACTTTCTGAGCGGCCTCGATGGTATTCTCGCCTGTCTCAAAAGCTGTTTCTTGCGACATAAATCGGCCGACGTCAGCCAAAACAACTTCAAGTGGCGCAGTCTCAATTCTCTCCAGAATTTCTTGCGATTGAGTTACGACCTCGCGAGGACCTTCGCCTTCATGAAATGTTTGTGGACTCTGCACTGTTTCTGTGCGAACTATTTGACTGGCCTGCTTGCTCGGACTTTCGGTTACAATATCAACTTCAGCAATAGGCGTAGGCTCTATATTAAGACCAGTATTCGGCTCATTCGCCTCGACTATAGTGCCCATTGCTGGTTCTGGCTCAGTTGGTACGGCTTCGGCCGGTTGAGGTATTGGTCTTGGCTGCATAGCTTGCAGAGACGTCACAATTGGTACGCTACTATGGCTCTCAATCTGTTTGGCCGAGGCGAGCAAAGATGGCTCCGGCTCGATCGCAGGCCGATAGGCATGGCCTTCTCGTGTGTCCTTTTGATTAACTTTTTCAGTATGAATCACAGGTGTTGAATCTGTCGGCTGAGATAATTCCGTGGACATATCTACCACTACAGCCACAGCTTGGTGAATTGGTCGCAACGCATTCTCAGAAAGTGTAGCAGGCGACTCATTCCTATTACCTCCCTCGACTACCCGTTGAAGAGGAGGCGCATCTACAGACATCGTGGCTACAGGAGTTGCGATGGCAGTATCGATCTGCTCTACAATAGTTGCTTGCCTATGGACCATGTCAATTTCTTCTCTAACTTGTTGCACTACCTGATCAGCTTGAGCTTGCGGTGTAAATTCCTTGACGGCAATAACCTGACGACGAACATTCTCAACTGTATGAGTTTGCGTCTCTGTGCTCACTGCCGGCCGAACTGCAGCCACAGGCTCTTTGTGTGACTCTTCAATGAACTGCTCGTTCGGTTCATCAGAAAAATCAAAGTCTTCGTCGGCAATCTCTGCCAGCATTAATAACGCATCGACTTTTTCAGGATCTTCAAGGGCCATTTTGCCTAAAACTGGGCACATCCGTATAGCAGCTTCGGCACTTTCGGCATGCACAACTGTTCCGTCTGAACGTTGATAATTAAGACCTTCCTGTGCTTGAGCTGCTGCCTGCTCTTGATTGCGCAAAGTTTGCTGCAGATCTGCCCGAAGTAACTTCTCGATCGCTTCATCATCAAGAACCGGAATTGATCCTTCAAGTTTTAGTTCTTCATGCATATCTGGCCCACCTCCAGTAGCTCGTTAGTCTTCGTCTCGTCGTGGAGGCAAATAGCCGCCAACGACTGTGGCGACGGCCTCTTTAATCTTGGGATACTTTGGATGAGATGGGTTTAGGCGTACAAAATTTAAGATTGTTTTTGTGGCTTGGGGATGTCGACCGGCAACGAGTAAGTAGTCTTTTGTCTGAAGTCTATCACCTGTTTCGGGATGACTTAGGCCATGCAGGAATTCATCGGCGTCTGTTTCGGGTCGATCAATCTTTTCAAGTAATCGAGTCATGACTGCCTGGCCAGCCTCTTCTGCGCCGGTTTCAGCTCTTTGCGCCTTCTGATAAGCGTCGACGAGTTCGTGGTCGCTTAGTTGCGGTGGTTGCGGTACGTGTTCTATTCCCATTTCGGGCGATGTCGGTCCAAACTCCGGTCCATTCATATAACTTATTATACTACTGATTAAAGGTTTTGTCGGCGACAGCCTTGGTGTCCTCGAGTGTACGGTCGCTCGGACTTGAAAGCCCGTTACTGATGATATACCAAGCATTGTCCTTAAACACGTTCAATTGACCCGTATCTGCGTTGTAGTAAGCTTCTGCACCATAACCTTGGACCATTTCGACGTCCTGAGGCTTGCCGTTGCCAAAAACGGCTTTGTTGCTGTCTACACCAGCGCTATTTTTTGGTGACCGGACCAAAACTGTTGCGAGCTGAATGTTGGCGGCCGATGTGCCGTTATTACTATAGGTGCACGTGCTGACGTTTATATCATCCGAGCTCGTTGGGCCGGTAGTAGTACCCTTGGTGGCAGCTTCTCCCAGAACTTCTTGAGCTTCCGCCTCAGTAAAGACTGTGCAGGCGTCTATGTTTACAAAGGTATTGGCCGCTTTTTCGGCCTTATTGTCTGCTTTGTTCTTGCTGTAGAAAAAATAACCGCCACCGGCTAGCAGTGCGACAACAAGCACAATAATAAGTTTCTTTTTCATGTAATTTTTCCCTCGGTTGTTTGCGATATAACTACTATAACGTAGGAATTTGGAAAAACCTACCGGGACAAATTCTGGCTGAGTCGGTCATGATAGTAATCAGCTATAGTACTCAGCTTAGTGGCTGGCGTAAAGCCAATCTGCTTCATGAGCGTAGCGAATTCTGGATTGGCGTCTTCTAACGTAAACGCTTCGTCAAAACTATTAAATAGCTCTGAGTTTAAGCGCCAGCATTCGGCACTAAAGGCCATGGTGCTCGAAAGCGGAATTGTCGCCCGACTATAACCTGACACAAATGGCAGCATGTACGGCGCCCTGGCAATGCTTTGCCTGTCTGGCGATGATACAACCAAGCCGCTACCGTACCCACCGATAATGTAGTCCTTAAGGTCGACGATGTCGCTGACTTCATGAACATTGTTTTCTTTGTGGCGACGGCGGCACTCATTAAAGAGCGTGCGTATAGCGGTGACATTGATCCCTTCTGGCAGTAAGCCCATTAAGTGGTTCAACGTTGAACCACTGGCTATGTCATCATCGAGGAAAAGGTAATCTCCTGATGGAATCTTGGATATTTGTTCTTCTAAACCTGGAAAGCCGGGTCGAGGGATCAGGTCGTGTGGTCGTAATTGCGCATCGCACAGCTCAAACAAACGTGAGAAATTGATACCAAGATCACCACCGTTGGTGCAGGCGTCCATATTGAGCATGGCTCGTGAAGCGACCAGTAACTCGAATCAGGTGTATGTTACTATGCAACTAAGAGTAACGGGTTATGACTGTCATGGCACAACAAACTGCAAACAGAGACACGAAATTATCAGCCCTGCTAGCTATGGCCATGTTTGTACTTGTAGTCGACACGTCATTAATGAATGTTTCGATATCTTCAGTCGTGAAATCACTCGACACAACAGTTAGTAGCGTGCAAGCTGCTATAGCCTTAGAAGCTTTGATTTCGGCAGCTTTCATCTTAATCAGCAGTAAAGTAAGCGACCTAATTGGCCGTAAGCGAGCGTACATAATAGGCTTGATGGCGTACGGTGCTGGCGCGCTAGCAATGGTGCTCGCCCAAAACCTGACGACAATTATTATTTTCTGGGCTGTAATCGGTGGCCTGGGCGCTTCTTTACTGCTGCCTGCCATGCAGTCTTTGATCCATGCCAACTTTAGTGGCATTGCCCAAAAGAAAGCCTATGCCCTGGTGGGAGCAGCCGCGGCTGTGGCGGCAGCAATCGGTCCGTTGCTCGGTGGCTTCATTACTACGTACTTCTCATACAGAACGGCTTTCCTACTTGAGTTTGCGATTATAGTCGTGGTCATACTGGGTAGTAAACTTATCAAAGATGCTCCGTACACTGGCTCGCGTCAGATCGATTTAGTTGGAGCCAGTCTCTCGATACTTGGCATGGGCGGAGTAGTGCTTGGAATTCTTGCCTGGCAAGAAGGAGGCGAGTATGTCGGTCTCTTCATAACTGTTGGCGTATTGACACTCGCACTTTTAGCCAAGTGGCTAACCAGTCGAGACAAACAACACAAGAACGTTTTAATTGATCCAAAATTATTTCAATCAGCTGCTTTTCGTCTTGGTATATCGAGCCAGATGATGCAGAACATTGTGTTGGGCGGCGCTATGATTGCACTGCCAATATTCCTGCAGATCGCTCTGGAGTATGACGCTATGAAAACCGGTCTTAGCATTGCACCGTTATCGTTATCGATGTTTGCCGTGGCCATTATAGCCGGACGAAAATTTTCTCATGTTCAGCCAGGTAAACTGATTAGACTTGGCTTCATGCTAACCACATTTGGTCTACTCGCCTTGCTTCCGGTCATACCCCGAGCTGAGTCGGGCTGGTTAATGCTCGTGCCCCTGGCAATTACCGGTGCCGGACTCGGTTTACTTGTTTCGCAGCTCAATAACTATACGCTAGCGCCTATCAAGCAGAACCGTGTCAGCGAAGCTGCTGGTATTAATTCGGCAGCAGGCTCATTTGGGCTATCATTTGGCTTAGCTGTGGCTGGTGGAGTTTTACTGGCAACCCTCTCCCTGAGTTTTACAAATCTTGTTAACGAAAATGACGCTATTCCGGCAGCACAAAAGCAGCAACTTACGAGCAAGCTAGAGACCAGTGCTGAAGTCGTCAGCAACAGTCAGCTCCAAACTGCCCTTGTGGGGGAGCCTCAGGCTGTGCGCGAAGCAGTTCTCGAAATCAACGAAACTGCCACGCACCGTGCCCTCCAGATCGCCCTTGCTGTTCCGGCAATTGCAGCCATTACCGGCCTACTCATCTCACTTCATATGGATGAGGTGACTACAGTCGCTCAGCGTCGCAGGAATAACTGAGTTCTACGCTCGTTCGGCGATGGCTTTCAAGCTCTCCAAAGCCTCAGGCCACATACGATCAAACATATCAGCATATTCGTCTTCTACAATATCGAGTTCAACCTGCACTTCAGTGCCGCCATCTTTTTCGACAAAGGTGTAGTTTTCGAAAGCCGGTGCCCACTTTTTAGCTTCTTCGCTGGTAGTATCTTCGATGCCGTTAGAGACAAGGCCAACGTGCTCAATAGATATAAATTCGTATGGCTTATTTTCGGCAATGCGACTCGACATACCGCCCAGTTCACCAGTCTCGGGATCAGGGCCTAGGAATTGAATTTTAGCGCCTTTTTCCCAGCTTCCTTCGAAATAGGAACCTTCACTGAACGCCTTGGTCCATTCACGGTACGACTCATCGTCGAGCATTGCATGCCAAACCTTTTCTTTGGGAGCATTAATCTGCTTTGTAAAATGGAGTTTTTTCATATGAGAGCCACCTTTCTAGAGTACGCTAGTTCTATCTATGATAACAAACTTGTTACAGTTTTGAGTTAGCCCTATATTCAATAATGTCGCCCGGTTGGCAATCGAGCGCTGCGCAGATAGCTTCTAGGGTCGATAGCCGAATAGCCTTGGCTTTGCCATTTTTTAAGATAGACAGGTTTGCCATGGTAATGCCGACTTTTTCTGCTAGCTCGGTCACACTCATTTTGCGCTTGGCTAGCATGACATCAATGTTGATAATTACAGACATAATATTCTAGACCGTCAGGTCATTCTCCGACTTAATCGCGATAGCGCTGCGCAAGAGTCGTTCCAATACGGCCGCAAAGACAGCGACTGCCAAGGAAGCTCCTGCAAACATTAATCCAATGACCACCAGTCCTGGCGCATCATCACTTTGGGCAGCTTGATAAATCCATGGTAAGCCGGCTATAAAACAAGCACTAATGGCGAGCCCACAGTACTTTATCTTTTTTAAAGCCGTTACTGACAATTTCGAGAATGCCTTGTCTTTATCGATATAATTCAACAGCTTGAGCGTTTGATACAACGCGTAAAAAAATGGTATAGCCGGCACATACAGACCAGCAAAAATCGGTCGGTATTCTTCGGGTTCTTCGACACGGATGCCGATCGGCAGTACAAATACACAAATCGCTAGTATGGCTGCACCCATGGCCAGCACTGCTAATCTCAAAAAAATTGTTGAGCTACGTTGCATAGACATATTTCCTATTTATTCCAGAATTGAATATAGCATGCTATTTATCGTTTTACAATAAATAATTATTGTTATTTATAATAATTACATCGTTGGCGAATATGTACTTCTATTTGGCGGTGAATAAAAAGTAAGGCTCAAAGTTTTCGCCGGCATAGTAAACAGGTTTATCGTATTTCACTTCCCAGCCTACTTCCCTATAACTTCCCTCGACATCAAGCCAATGTTTTTCAAAAATTTCGGACTCCTTCATGCCATCATCTTTCAGCCTTTTTACAATCTCTTTTTGTAGCACCCTCGAGGATTTGCCCTGGAGGTTTTGGGCAATCAATTCATTAAACGCTCCAAACACCTCCTCGGGTATTATCTCAGTTGTTTTTAATTCGGCAGCTTCGATTGGGTTGATCGGTCCACGTTTAATTTCTGGTGACATTGCTACTCCTTTGCTTACACATAAAGAATAGGTCTTATAGAGAGGCAATTATAGGAAATTGATTTCACATACTACAATTAGGCTATGCACTACATCCAAAAGCAGATCCTAGATGAGCTACGCACTAACGTTGATGTCAGATATGCTCGACTCAACACCGGTGAAATTGAAAGTGGCCACTTTAGGTACCATTTGGAGCAGCTTATTAGTGATGGTTACGTTGAGCAATTGGAGCGAGGATTATATAGACTGTCACTCAAAGGGCAGCAATATGTCGACAAGCTTTCAAAAAATTCCGTCAATCCTGCTTCTATGCCCAAGCTAATCACCTACACCCTACTACGAGATGGCGAAAAAGTGTTGCTCCAAGAAAAGGCTAAGCAACCCTATATGGGGTTACTGAATATGATAGGCGGTAAACTGCACGAGGGCGAGTTTGCCGGCGATGCAGCCGTGCGCGAAGTCTATGAAAAAACAGGCAACAAAATTGATCGACCAAAACTGGCTGGTGTTTTTGAAATTCAAATTAAGCAACGCAAAGACCTGGTCACACATGCAGTGGCGTACGTTTTTATTTCGGATGTAAAGGCCAAAGACTACGTATCCGATTCAATTAAAGCACTGAGTATCAATGATCTTAGTTTGGCATCAAATATCGCACCTGATTTTCTGCCTGTTTTCCATAAGCTAGCAGACGACTCAACAGTGCATATCGATACTATAGAAATAGAAGCAGAAATCCGCTAGACACAAAATCAGCACCGTCGGAAATGACGATGCTGATTGTCGGCAGGAACTTTAGCTATTCCAGCCGAAAGCCTGGCTCAGTATCCAGAGCGTTACCGCAATAGAAATAAAGAACAGACCCAGACCAACTGGGCTACCCCAGCTAAACCACGAACCCCAAGCGCGCCAGTGTTTCATACTGGTAGCTTGACTGTAGTCGTAGTCCTTTTCGTAGTCTTGGAGACTCTTGTCTTGTTTTGACATAGTATCCCTTTGTTAATGTTAAGTTGATGAGAGCTTGTCACTGACCGGGTTCGACGATGTCCGTGAGCAGTGCAGGCTTACTCATTCATCTTTTGTGGTACTGGTGTCCGTCCATGTTATTCGCCGAATGAGTGGCGCATGGGTGCAATGGGGCGACCACGTTGTCCATATTTAAGCATACGGTACCAGATGAGACAATGCGGTCACTCGGTTAGTTTCAAAATGTCGGCCGCGTATTTCTCTAGCTTTTGGGTGCCGATACCACTGATTTGCGATAATTGCTGTTTGTCTTTGGGCAGAATGGCGGCAATCAGTTTGAGGGTCTTGTCTTGCAAAATTACATAGGGCGGTACGCTTTGTTTGGTAGCTTGTTTGGTGCGCCAGACTTTTAGCTTATGAAACGTCGTTTCATCATAGTCCTCAAGCAACTTATCTTCGTCGGGCCGAAGAGCCCGCTGAACGGTCTTGTGATGTAAGTCGATGGTTTCTTTGTCGATTGTCTTGAGCCCGGAAACTGCTCGGTCGGATTGCGATTTCAGTTTGGCGTCGAGGTCGATAATTCGCGAGTTGACCACCATCGCTATATTATTAATGCCCTTGATGTACAGACCGTCTATGCTCCTAACGCGTGACAATGCCACGTAGCCCATGCCCGGTTCAAACGACTTGGATAGGTCTATCTCGGCAGCATCCAAGCTCATGCCCTGGCTTTTGTGAATTGTTATAGCCCAGGCCAACCTGAGCGGCAATTGGGTAATTTCGGCAATGGTTTTGTCGCCGTCTTCAGTCTTCCAGGTGTGTTCGTCGACAGTTATCTGGCTATACTTGGTCTGGACGACTGGTTGGTTGGCGGTGTTAAATTTTATAACCTTACCGAGCGTGCCATTGTAAAATTGTTTGGCTGGATTATTAGCTACGAACATTACCTCCGACCCAATTTTGAGCGTAAGTTGCTCGGGCGCTAAACAGCGCTTAATCAGTGATTCAGCTGCATTTTGGCGACCACGACTAGCCATGTGGTAAACCTTGGATTCAGTTTTTAGTTTATTAAGCTCGGTCGTATTGATGTCGTCAACGTGCGCATTGTGAGTATACAGTTTGATAATATCCTCACCTTTGGGGGCTGGCTTGATGCGCTCAGCAAGCTCTTCGAAGTGAGCTTCATCGACACTATTAGATCGTATGGCGTTAAGGATGTTTAAAAGATTACTGTCGTCCTGACGATGTTGCTCCTCTAGATAGCAAACTTTTAGCTTCATTGATTTCCAAGCCTCGGAGTCGAATACAAAGAACGGCTCGCCAGATTTAGTTACCGGCGGCAGCTGGAATAAGTCGCCGCTTAATACTACTTGCAAGCCGCCGAATGGCTTTTGCTTGTCTTTGAAGGCTCGGGTGATAGCGTCCACAGCATCGAGCACATTGCCGTCTAGCATCGACACTTCGTCGATGATCAAGACTTTGGTTTGGGCCATGCGCTTCTTGAGCGTTGACCTCGTCAAGATTCGTTCGATATCTATATGGTCACCGATGCCAAGGCCAGCCCAAGAATGTATGGTCATGCCATTCATATGGGTGGCGGCAATACCAGTGCTAGCAGTAACCCCAACGACAATATTGTGTTGGCGGAGATATTTGATGTACTGATTGAGCACATACGTCTTGCCACTACCGGCAGCACCAGTCAGGTACACGTTGTGCCCTAACTTCAAAATATCTAACGCCTCGCTTTGTTGCATGAACTATAAGTATGTCAGTAAACGCCAGTCGGCGGCAAGCCATAAACTACCAACAAAAGTAATCCCAACTCAGATATTGGTATACTCTTAGCTATGCCGTTCAATCATTATGCCAAAATTAAACGTATACTCGACGACGAACCTGACGGCTGGTTTATCAGAAAAATTGATGAGCCAACCAGTGTCAAAAATTTCAAAAATGAAACAGTTGATTTTGAACACTACTACCGCATTTACTCTCGCGACAATAAGCCAATAAAATACTGTAAATTTCAGCAGATTGAGCGTTTAGCCAACACACTCAAAGTACCGGTTGAAGCTTTGCCAATAATATAAACGTATCCGTATTATTCGAGCCGTTGCTCAAGCTTCATGATCGGATCATACCAGCCTTGTTCGAGCACGTACGATTGGAAGCTGCGATCGAGTCCTGTCAGTACGGCTAGTCCCACTATTACAAACAGTACACCGACGACTCTACGGAACATGCCAGCTGGATTGCTCAGCCAGCCGAGCTTGCGCACCAATGACTGCCCAGCAATTGCAATCAAGAGCAGTGCCGTTGCCAAGCCCAGCGCATAGGCAACAAGGTAGCCCAGTCCTTGATAGAATGAGGCCGGTAAAATAGCGGCTACAATCAGCGCATATGTCGGGCTACAGCTCGAGAAAATCGGCCCCAATGATGCCCCCATCAGTACATCCTTGGCTAAACCTGGCTGTGTGTGCCCTGTCCGCTCCATGAGCCGGTTAGACTGTCCGTACAGGCCACTCTTGAGGGCAAACCACTCCCAGGCGTGCGGAAAAAGTAAACTGATGCCGAATAAAAGTACAATTATTCCCGAAAGACTGTTCCAAACAATCTGAGGAACTCCGAGCAAGGATGTGGTTGCCTTGAGCAAAAGCGTAAATAATATAACAGAGACAGCCAGACTGCCTGTTATGACCAGTGGTCGCCACCACCGCTTTTTTGGCTCATCAATAACTATCGAGCCACCGACTATTACGGGTAGGAGCGGCAGAATGCACGGCGCAGCTACCGTTAGTACACCGGCAAAGTACGAAACAATTAGTAAATGCATAGTCTACAGTACGTTCTTTAGGACAGTGCTCAAGTTAGGCTGTTCATACGCAACGTATTTCTTGGCCTCGTTGCCATTGTCATCAAGCGCAACAACTGTCGTCTGGATGGTAACACCATATTGTTGGCGCAACTTCTGGTTACTGTCGTAGTCAACCTTAAAAATAGTAACGTCGCTCGGGATAGTTCCGGACTTTATGCTTGCATCGAGCTGTCTACACTGCGGACACCACGGGGCGTGGAAAAAAAGCAGTCTTTTGCCCTTGGCATTTGCAACTGCATCAGCAGAATAATCCACGTAGGTACCGCTCGCGATTGGGGGCTCATTTTCGGGCTGGGGAGGAGTCGGGGTGGTGCTTTGCTGAGTGGATGTAGACACGGCATTGGTTGGCTCTTCGGAGTTGTCGTTCAGCAACAGATAGCCAAATCCAACAACTAACACGCATACGATAGCAACAGCGATAATACGGAGAGCTTTGGGCATGCTTACATAATAGCACCCTGGCTTAGATTGCAGTAGAATAGTCATAAGGTGTGCTGGGAAGTCTGGTCGGCGTTTATTTTTTTAATGCGAGGATTTCTGTGAAAGAAAAAGTAAAAAAATTAGGGCGCAAACTTCACCCAAAGCATGTGGTTACTATCTTTGATACGTTTTTAAAAGATGAGTCGATCGGCGGCAAGCTCATTCTTGGCGCTGCCCTGCTTTCTTTGATTGTCGTCAATTCACCAATCAGTGATGAGTTTAATCACTTTTGGCATCTACCGTTTTCAATTGGCCTGGGCAGCTGGAGCATAACGCTTGATCTCAGGCACTGGGTCAACGAAGGCCTCATGGCATTTTTCTTCCTCGTTGTAGGCTTGGAAATAAAACGAGAGCTGGTTAAGGGTGAGTTGAGAAATATAAAGACGGCAATTCTACCGATAGGCGCTGCTATCGGCGGTATGGTGCTACCAGCATTCGTTTACTTGTTATTCAACTTTGACACAAATGCTGTGCAAGGCTGGGGTATACCGATTGCAACCGACATTGCGTTCGCAGTGGCCGTACTTTCTTTGCTCGGCAGCCGAGTGCCAGTTTCGTTGAAGATATTCCTGTTAACCCTGGCGATTGCGGACGACATTGGCGCCATATTTGTAATCGCTCTATTTTACGCAGAAATTATCAACTATTGGTATCTGACTGCTTCATTCTTATTGATCATTGGCATCTTCTTATTCAGAAAACTGCTCACGCATCGGATTGTAATCGTCAGCCTACTTGGCCTCGTGCTTTGGACGACTACGCACCTTTCCGGAATACACGCCAGCATTGTTGGAGCTGTTATGGGATTCTTGGCGCCTGTTGCTCGGTCGCATAACAAAATAGGCGTTTCAGAAAAAGCAGAGAAACTATTCCTGCCAATAACAACCTTCTTTGTATTGCCTGTCTTTGCATTTGCCAACGCCGGCTTCACGCTCAGTACCGACGCCTTAACAACAAATCAACCCGTGCTTTGGGGTGTTATCTTGGGGCTTGTTATCGGTAAGGTCATCGGCATCACATGTGCTTCATGGCTGCTGGTCAAGCTAAAGGTCGCGCAACTGCCACAGGGCATAGCCTGGAAGCATATTATTGGCGTTGGATTTATAGCCGGTATCGGCTTTACCGTCTCAATCTTTATTACTGAGCTCGCGTTCGCCGATAATCAATCTCTCATAAATACCGCTAAGATTGGCATATTCATCGCTTCAGCTATAAGTGCCGTGCTGGGATACGTAGTCCTGCGCTCAGCGGGCTCTAAGGCCGAGAGTTAGCCATCAGCGAATATCAAAATGAGCCGGTTTTAACCTCGCCTGCCCGTTTGTAGTTGGCAAAGATGACACCTTTTGGTGAGGTTTTGGATTCGGTGAGTTCAAAGCTGATCGGTATTGCTCCGTCAGCAAAAAGTCGTTTGCCTGGCCCAAGTGTGAGCGGGAAAATCTTGATCCATAGCTCATCAACGAGATCATTTTTGAGAAGGGTTTGTATGAGGTTGCCACTACCGTGGACCTGCAAATCTGGGCCGTCTTGCTGTTTCAATTCTCTCAGTTTTGCAACTACGTCACCATCAATTAGCTTGGAGTTTTCCCAAGTTAATTCTGGGGATGATGCTGACACGACATATTTGGTGGCCTTATTGAATGGAGCGCCAAGGCTTTTAGGGTCTTGCTTCGGCCAATAGGCTGCAAAGATATCGTAAGTTTTTCGACCTAATAGCAGGTCAAATTCTCCGCCCATTTGCTGGCCCATTATTTCACCTGAAAAGTCATCCCAGTACGGAACAGTCCAGCCGCCATACTTAAAGCCGCTTTCGGTGTCTTCATCTGGCCCGCCGGGAGCTTGCATAACTCCATCAAGGCTGATGAAACTTAGTACAACTATTCTTCTCATGCCTTCATAGTAACAAACTTAAGCGCGAACTAAGCGTTGCATATCTAACATAGCGGCTCAGTCATCCTTCTTGGGAACTTTGCCGCCTTCTTTGCGAGCCTGCGAAAGGCCAATAGCAACCGCTTGTTTTTTACTGGTCACTTTCTTGCCAGAACTTCCGGATCGTAATTTACCTTGGTGCATTTCATGCATAGCTTTTTCAACTTTCTCTTGAGCTTTTGGGCCAAATTTATTCATGATAAATTCTCCTTACCTACTCCGTATATACTATCTATGTGATGTATCGTGGGCAGTGAAAAAGTATACAGAAGAAACGCGACGATTTACTCTTCGGTAGGAGCCGCTGGAGGAGCGTCGACACTACGGTCAGACACTAGATATGCTACTAATAGAGCAAGCGGGAAGAAAAACAAACTAAATATAAAGAAGCCTACAGCGCTACGGCCTTTACGAGCTGCGACTCTTGCTGGCCACAGAGCTATAAAGACCCAGATAACGATCCCTAACCATAACCAGATAACATCGAACGTGAACTCTAAAATTGTTATTCCAAACATTTCCATTCCCCTTGTGTTACTAATCGTATTGTCCGCCTATGGGAGGGATATAGCAATAGAGGTTCGGAGCTGACTACTTCTAACGGTAAGTTTGTTTTCTCTTAGATCAATCCTAGTTTTTTCAAACTAGCCATAGTTGGTGGGGAGAGTTTAATTTTTTTCAACTCACTGCTGCTAAACCATCTTGACTGAACAAAGTCGTCGTCATGGGCAAGGATAATATCTGTTGAATTTTTAGCTAAGCTAACTTTGAAGTTATAAAACTTCATCTCAACCAAAACTTTTTCGTTAGTATCGCGCAGTACTTTTTCGCTCTCACCATGCAACGTGTCCTTCATTTCTTCTACGACTGCATCGCTGATATCAATTCCTGTTTCTTCTAGAACTTCTCGCTTAATAGCGTCTGCCCTGGTTTCTCCAGGCTCTACGCCGCCACCAGGCACAATCCACGAATCGGGATACACTCCACCATCAATACTTTTGCCAAGCAAGAGCTTGTTATCGGCCGAAAAAATAAAAGCACCGACTATGTCTCTCTGAATTGTTCTCATACTGATTCTTTAATTCTTTTCATTTTACCTAGCACCTAACTGTATCTGTCGTCCTTAACAAATTCGACCCAAACACCGTCTGGGTCTTGGATGAAGAAGTAGCTCACCTTGGTTCTGCCAACAGTTATCTTCGTATCTTCGTTAGCAAAACCTTTGGCTTTCATATCTTCGAGCGCAGCTTCAATGTCGTCAGCCCATAGAGCAATGTGCTTAACGCCTAGTTCGTCGGGAGCATTTGCGTACGTGTATTCTAGTTTGGGTAGGTCTTCATTTTTTTTGTACCAAAAGACTTCTATAAATGAGTTGCCTAGTTTTAGGTGCACAATGGACATTGAACCATCTTCTTCGTCATAGCGATGGACTTGCTCATAGCCAAGGGCTTTGTAGAACTCAAGTGACTTATCTAGATTGCGGACTGATATTGCGGTGTGGTGTGGGCGGTAGTTCATGTATTTACGTTATCTTGTTTCTACCACTTCAACACGGGCAGGTTGGCGCATAATTTTGGCAAAGCGATATTTGTAATCGTCTTCTCGTAGCTTCAGGACTTCGCCTGCTACCCAAGACGGATCAAGCATTTTGTCCAAGTCATCTCTTTCGATGCCTTCCCAGAATGCGGTGTTCATGCCGGCTGGTCCAGCTACTAAGACTTTTGCAACACGACCGTCTTCCGCCATTGCATTACTGAAATGCGCAGCGCCAGCTTTGGCAAAGTTGTAAATCGGCTCAAGCTTTCGTGGAGTCCATTGCGAGGTAGATGTAATAGTTACTAGTTCGTCCAGCTTACTCTGCTTCTCCAATATCGCACGTGTGAAGTAAATGAGGCCTCGGCCACCGACATCAATCATTTCTTCAATTTGCTTTTCACTCAAGTCGGTAACTGTACCTTCCTGGAAATAGCCTGCAGCATACACCAACGTATTAATCTCTGGCAGTTTCGCTACCAGCTCACCAATTCTTTGAGGTAAATTAGGTTCCGATAGATCAAACTGCTCGTAATGTAAACCTGCTTCTTCAAGTTCACGTCTTCCGGTAACGTATACGTCGCCTTCTTGCACGCGCAGTCCTTTTGCGATTTCTAAACCTAGTCCTGATGTGCCACCGACGATGAGTGTATTCATTGAGTTCTCCTTAGAATTTTACTATAGCAGATTGCCTGACTCGAGGTTACCTGTAGACCAGGAGAACGTTGCCATTTTTGAATGTTCGAGTGCTGGCTAACGTTAGCTTTTTATTAAGTCCGTCAAAAAGCGTTGACCCTTGGCCAATAAAAACTGGGTTGATCATAAGTCTAACTTCGTCCAGCAATCCTGCTTCGAGCATTGCCTTGCCAAGGTGTGAGCTACCCATTACGGCTATGTCTTTGCCGCCTTGTTCTTTAAACTCTCTGACTTTTCCTGCAAGATCGGTAGAAACCTCGGTGTTTTTCCAGTCTGTGCTAAATGTTTCATGAGAGAAGACAACTTTGTGCAAGCTATTCATTCGGACTGCAGTGTCATGTGCTTCCGCCTGAGCATGTGGTGTAGGCCAAAAATCGGCCATCATTTCATAGGTTTTACGACCAAAAATCATGGTGTCAATTTCATCCAGCTGCTCATTGGCAAACTTCGTGAACTCTTGGTCAGTATTATGCCAAGCTATGTCGTGGTCTTTACCTTCGTAGTAGCCATCTAGGGTGACCATCATGAATAGGAATATTTTTCTCATGTATTTATATTTACTAACGGTTTTTCAAGCCGTCTAAACGCAGCGTATTGCTAGCATCGCTATGACTTCCACCACTATTAACGTGTTTACCGCTGATTTTTGGACCGGTCTTAATAACTTTCACGAGAGCCATAGCGTGTCCGTGCCCTAGCCCAAAATCTTCTTTGAGCCAAGCTACTATTTCTCCTGCCTTAGTTTCTGCAGTAAATCCTTTTTCCTTTGCAAGAGCAATAAAGTCATTAGGCGTTTTGCCCGTACTTGTTTCTATATTATCTAAGTAAGCTTGAAATGACATATCATCAGTATAGCAAAAAGCACCGTTCTAGAGGTGCTCGGCGTATGGAGTAGATTGGTGGAGCATTAGCTATGAACGTAAAACGCTACTTCTTAGGAATAGCAAAGAATAGCACTTCTGTTGATGCTGTCATAAAAATGGAGCATGATGGAGCTGCGCAATGTCTGTATCAAGCCTTACTTCAACAAAGTCTAGGGAAGGTTGCTCTAAACCTATTGAATAATGCTCTGAAACTCTCATATTACCTGTCATTCTAACAGTTTATATGAGGTAAAACAGCTACACCACTTTACTCTTGTCAATGCTACTAGTTGAGGACGTTTTGAGGTTGACCGTTAATCCAGGCTTCAACGTTATCAATCATTGTGTCCGCTCCCATTTTCCTGCTCATTTCAGAGTTATAAGAAACGTGAGGAGTTACCAATACCTTGGGGTGATTTAACAATTTCTGGTAGAGTGGGTCATCTGTGTCGCCAACTAAGATACCTCCACAATCACTTGCAGCACCTGCCAGTTTGCCCACGTCTAGCGCATTAAGCAATGCGTCTTCGTCAGTGATTTCAGAACGGGTAACACTCACAAAGTAGCTGCCTTGTTTAATTGCTGCAAAGAACTTACTGCCCAGCAACTTTCCCGTAGAAGGGTTGCTGCTTAGAGTATCGACAACTACGTCTGCGTCTTTTACTGCAGCGTACAGGTCATCACCACGCTTGAAGTAGGTAACTTGCATACCAAATGCAGTCGCAAGTTCACCAACTCGCATACCAACATTGCCTTGTCCAAGTATCGTCATTTTATTGCCAGCTAATCCTGGCGTAATCGGCGGTAAGTTGCCGTCTTTGCGATATGTTTCTGTACGGTTTAGTGCGTCTGCAAGGTTACGCATTAGGAAAATAGTCATTGCCATAATCCATTCGGAAACTGCGTGGCGGTTAGCGCCTGGTGCGTTAGAAATAGTTACGTTATTAGCTTTCAATACTTCTAAATCAACGAATGCTACGCTTACAAAAGCCACCGTCACATACACGTCTTTCAGTTGTGCGTATGCGTCCTGCAAGCCAGCAGTACCCGAACAAATAATGTCAGCACCTTTTACACGTTCTAAGTACTCATCACTGCTTTCAGGTAGGTTGTCGTAGTATGTAACATCTCCCAGACTATCTAGTCGTTGCTTTTGCTCGGCTGTGAAATCTTGATTATTGGTAACGACTATTTTTGCCATTTCTATTCTTGTTCCTTAAACCACTCTTCTGGGCGGTTAAACTGCCAAGGGTCACGAGTATTGGATTTGTGAATCTGAATGTCTTTCCAAACTTGTCCTACAACATAAGGCTCTTTATCAAGATACTCTTGCAACTCTTTTTCGGACGGGAAACTAACGACATACATTGAGCCTTTCATTGAACCGTCATCATTAAGTAGGGCTGCGCCATACCAAAGATTTCCTGATTCAAGTAGCTTGTCGCCCATTGCAATGTGGTCTTGTCTTACGGCTTGCCTACGGGCAGGTGCTTCTGCGTCTGTTCCGTCTAAGCCAACTATTACAAACTGCATTATAGATTCTCGTCCAAGAACTGTTTAAGTGCGACCATATCTTCTTTTGTGTGGTCGTAGAAGTACGTGGTGATGCCGACAGATTCAGCAGTTTTAGCTGCTTCTGCATTATGTTCAAAGTAGACTACATCTTGTGCGGTAAGACTGTATTTTTCAAGGAGAACCTTAAAGTATCGTGGGTCAGTCTTTTCAGGATTGTGCTTTAGGGTAAATACCTCGTAAGGTACTTGGTCTAACCTGAAGTGTGCGAACTGTTCATCATTAGCACCTGTTAGAACTATCTTATTGTTTGGGTAGCTTTCCAGTAATTCGTGCATCGGCGCAAGAATACTGCCGTCTTCAAGTACAAAACCGTTTATTGCGTCTACTAGAATTGTTTTCACTTCATAACCCTCACTTTCTTAAAGTTTTTACCGTTTAAGTTGTCGATCTGAACGTCCTCAAGATTAAACTGCGACTTTTCAAGTTGGCTCGGCGAAAGTATGACTTGGCTATAGCTATCCTCTTTCCGCCGTAATACACCAACACCTACCCAGAACTTCATAATTGAACTCTTAGTTGTGCCTACTGAAATGGTAGTGCCAGATGGTAGTGGTTGCGTGAACGCCATAATCTTTTCTGGTCTTCCTTTGTGATAACCAGGTTCGGCTTTCGTAGCCATATAGGCATTGTGCAAGTGAAAGACCTTCTCTCGCCATTTAGGGTCTTTTAGCTGTTCGTCTGTCGCTTTAGTATTTAATTCAACCATAGCTCGTTGAGCGTCATTAAGTTCGGGCAAACCGCCAGGGGTTTCTGTTGTTAACTTTTCAAGGTTTGCTTCTAACGACTTATCAAAGGCATCTTCTGACGGGAACTGACCACCGACGGTTGTTATTGTCATTTTGAGGTTGCTCGGCTGGTACGGTTTTAGGAAATCTATAAGTGATTGGTAACTATCTATGTAAGCTTGAACGTCTGACATCGGTATGTTGTCTAGGCGGTTGATGATGTAGTCGTCTACGAAGAAGTCAAACCATACGCCTGGCTCGTAAATCTCGCATATTGGCTTTACCCAAGCTGAATAGTACATAAGTGAAAAGAGTTCCGCCCAATCGGTTTCAGGAGCTTCTTCTAATCGCCACAGCTTGTATGCACCGTGCAGAAAAGTTACGTTGATTGGCTCGTTCTTCTCAACGTTAATTCTAATGGCAGTTCTGACACTTTTTTGCAGGTCTTCGTTAGCAGAATACTTACGAAACTTCTTGGACATCAAAGCCTTAAAAATAGCTTCTACCAGCTCATCCGTATTATCGGGCTTCTTTAATCCAACTGGCTGTTTCAGTTCTTTAAGTTTGGTTTGTATGTAGTCTTGTGCTGTCATAATTTTGGAGATGCGGGGCAGACACGAAGCTGCCGTATGTAGCTTTGCAAGCTACCACCTGTTCTCGGTCACCGCATCATCTGTTATTTTAACAGAAGTACACCGTTTCTGTAATTGGTGCGGGTGAGGAGACAAGTCAGAAATTGTTCAGCTTTCTCGAAGCAAGCTTCTGCTAGAGCTTCCAATTGTCAAACTCTTTGATGCGCTAGTGGATGGTAAGTTGCTAGGTGCACCTACCATCCCAGTCAGTAGCATAATCAAGAATAGAATAATCTATTGAAGTTATTCGCCGACTATGCCAGTTTCAATTGCACCCGCGCGTGCGTAGCGAGCGACAATGACACCTTTGCTACCGACATGATTTTCAATGAGCGTGAATGTTCTTGGAACTGCATTATCGCTGAAAAGCTTTTTTCCTTGACCAAGAATAATCGGATAGGTCATAAGACAGAGTTCGTCTACAAGATCGTTTGCAAGGAGTAATTGCACCAACTTACTACTGCCCCAAACGTGGAGGTCAGGACCATTTGAGTTCTTCAACTTTGTAATATCTTCCACGTTTCGCAGGAAAGTGGTGTTTTGCCAGTTCGTTTCGGTCTTTGTAGCCGATAAAACATACTTCATATTGTCATTTATAAATGGCCAAATTTGACCGTGCTTGGGCCAATAGCCGGACCATATGTCAAATGTGTATCCCCCTAGTAAATATTCAACATCAGCCTTGAGTGCTGGACCAGTTACTAATTCCGCTGCATCGTCGTCCATAAATGGGGCTTGCCAACCTCCAAATTCAAATTTGGCTGTCGGGTCTTCCTCCGGACCGCCTGGTGCTTGCATTACGCCATCAATTGTGACAAATTCTTGGACAATAATTTTTCGCATGATACTCCTCTGTTTATAAACCTATAATAGACTTATTATCCTCAGGTATCAAAAAGAGACCTTGAGGTCTCTTTTCATAGTGCTTATGGTTGGTGCGGGTGAGGAGACAGGGCGGAAATTGTTCAGCTTTCTCGAAGCGAGCTTCTGCGAGAGCTTCCAATTATCAAACTCTGCCCTGACGGGCATGGAGTTTGCGCCCGTGACCATGCATGAAAAAAGCCGATCCGAAGATCGACTCTTTTCATGGTGCAGGATATGGAAAAAAGTTTTCACTCTATACGGGATGAATACAACCGATGGAGGTCGCTGTTAAACGTTCAATATCGTGAGTTCTCTGGTATAAGGTGAGTGCTGGTACTTACACTAGGCACTAGCAATTGCTATCGCTTCTTAGTGCAGATTGTAATTTTGCAACAAGTAACCCATTATGACTATCCAAGCCACCGCTACATTCAAGTAGATGTATGAGTTTCTCTGTGGCAATTGTGGCATTATTAATCATTTCAGAAATCGTTGTCTCGCCAACACTCTCTACGCCTAGTATTGATACCATCTCATTAACGTAATTTTTAGGATAAATTTTTAGGACATGATAGTACTTACTGGATAGTCTCAAATAAAGATGGATGACATCTGCAATCAACTCTAGCATTTCTTTTGCAGGCTGTAGGTCTCTTTTGAATTTCTTCTCAAGGGTATGTGTGACAAACCTCATACCTTCATCGGCTCGCTCACTTGTAGTAACTTTATAATACTTACCGTCTTTAGGTTGATGGAACGCAAATGCCTGGTACGGTTCGATACGCTTCAAATACAAGTCGGATATTTTTTGAGTATTATCTTCTGCCAGAACAAATAGTGGCTCAATAACTTTTTGCTCATCTTTATTTATTTTATGATCATACTTAGCGTCATAATATTTCTTAAAATCCTTCATTTCTAGAGCTTTGACTGATTCCAAGAAAGAACTCGCAAGGGCTGGTTCTTTTTTAGAGAATAACAAACGCAGGTGCAAGAATGTCGAATCAACGCAAGAATAATAAATCTGAAAGAACACAGCACATGTATTGCAGTTCCTGCCCTTAATATGCTCATGTCCTGCCTTTGTTCGTGCCCAGACTTCAACCAGCACATTTGCTACTATAAATTTCTCGACACACTCTCGATACACGTCTAATAGATAGCGGTGTGTCCTTTCGTCTCCGAAAAACATTGAATTTATTTCTTCGACTTTCGTGGTACTCATTACTAGACTTTTTTCTCGGACTGCAGTTGGATCAGGTAGATCTTCCTGTCTTTTGGTTTAGTGATTACGTATCGAGTAAATACTCTGATCGCTACCCGCTTCATAAGATATACCTTCCGCTTCTCACGATCCGTAGATATATCAGCAAGCCATTTTGGTGGCTCATCTAAGTACATATTCATTAGCTCATCATTATCCATAAATGCCTGGACACTGACTGATAGGTTTTCCAAGACATCTCCCTCTTGAGTTTCCTTGCCAGATGGATTGAGGTTCTTAATTTTCCCAGACTTTGAAAAGTCGATCACCATAAATTCATCCCGCTCTTTTGATGGGTAGCCTATTTCGAATACAGGAATTGCTTCCTTGCCATACTCATAGTAACCGCTATAACCGTGCATATCTTCTATTTCGCCCAGAGATCTCTTGGACTGCCATTTCGGTATGAATGCAGAGTCTTCCTCGTACCTATACAGAATCTTACTTGGCATTAGTAGAACAGTACTTTTCGGGTCACATAACTCAAGAGCTTGTGTTACATCATCGAATGTTTTAGATACACTCTCTCTAAGTTCGTTATACATGTGTAAGTTCTCGGCAGGGGCTAGACTCGAACCGTATGACTCACCCTGTCTGCCGTATGAAACATTCCATTCCTTAAAGAATGGGGCTTTTTGATCTACTTTATAAATCCCAAAACGAGGTGGCTCATTACCCTCAATGTAAGTATCATCGGCAGTAATCTGTCCAAAATGCTCAAAGAGTTGTCTTACTACAGCCCCTTCCTTATATGTTTTAAGTACCTCGTCCTTAAATTCCTTAACCTTGTCAGGTTCAATCGTATTTGATTGTTCTAGTGCCTCCATAGCTGCTTCCGCCTGCGATTTGATTGATTCCAATGCAGGCAAAAGTATATCGTCTATATCTTCAACTGAAATATTAAATGTTTCTAGCATGTCATTATTAGTCTTCAGTCGTTCGTTGGCTACTGAAACTAAATAGTCATGGGTGAATGTAATATCACTTAATCTGTAGGCACTTTTAATGCCTGTGACAGACACCTCTGCTGTGCTCGATCGTTTCAAGCTTGTTAGCAGTAAGATTAGAAAATACTCGTTTGTATATATTCGACTACCGTGGTGTCCTTCAAAAAAATGCTCATCCCTATCGTAATAACCCTTACGGTAGAAGAAAGCTACTATGTCATTCGGGGTATTAGGCTGTATATCGCTTCCACCCCAGCTTGCATCAGAGTCCTCCGGCTGTTTGTAATCAATGACCTTCTTCACGAAGTCATACTTCCTCTTAAAGAAGCAGTACATATTCAATGAAAAAATCTGTCCAATCATATTATTACTTTTATATAACTCGACCGTGTCAGATTTTGCTTTCTCATAGATCTTCTTTGCTTCAGCTTTATCTGATTTTTTCGATAACGACTTAAGAACCAATTTAAGAAGTGAGTCTAATCTTTTAATCCATTCATCTAAATCTTCTGTCTTTTCGATCTGGCTTCTCGCATTTTCAATTTCCGTAGTCATGTTATGTATTTCGTCATAATCGGTTGTGTATTGATTATTCGTTCTTAGTGGTAGATTGCTCAAGTCCCATATTCGATCGAATGATTGGAAGCCCATGCTACCATCGACTAAATGCCCAATAAATGACTCAAACAAATCTTTGTGATCCTCATTAACAAAGAACTTAAGATTCATATAAAGGTATTTATTCACAGTGCCCAAGTAGCTAATATCGAATTCAGTGTCGCCAAAACTATCAAAGACGACCGAAGTATACCAATCAGTTGCGAGTGCATATTTAGAGACAGTATCGAACTTGACTGCGTCTCTCAATAAAAACGCCATCTTTTTAAGGAGCATTTCTACATATAAATCTCGTTGAGGCTCTGAAGTTAAATATTTGAGTATTCTGGTAAACGAATAGGCGGCATTACGTGCCAGCTCATCATCTTTGTTTTTTATTGCTTCACGATATATTCTTTCTATTTGCTGAATCACATTTGAGTAAGATGACACGTATTTTTCGGGGTCAAAATATAGCCGCATCTTTGCTTCTTCAGTCCAATCAACAAATTTTGGATCTTCTAGCTCAGTATCTTCTTCTGCCTTTTCGGATTCGGTTTTTGCAACTTTACCACGCTTATACATCTCCCAAAATTCATCATTAAGCAAAAACTTCTCTGCATTTTCTAGGTCGCCCTTAGGTACAATTTGCTCAATAATATTCTCTAAGAATGGTAGCGATTCCGTAAGTACTGCTTTACTATCATTGTTTTTAACCTCAGTAACTGCAATATCGCCAAATCCTTCTATGTAATCAGAGAATTTAGACTTATTAATACCGACCGTGCTGCCTAGATCTGATTCTATCTCGCTCTTTAACTGACGATGGTCAAGAGTGTACAAATAAAGTCTATTTATATATTTTGCAAATATTAGTATGCCGATAAACAAACATATGAGAAGGCTGAACGACACGGCACGCTCAAGGTCAGGATGGGTGTCATTAATGAACATGCGAGAGGAAACCGCAACCAATAGTGTTGCGATATAGAAAGGTACAAGCACAATCATCTGCCACTCGTCTCTGAAGCGTGACCTTAAAACCTTAGAATTTGAGAAATTTTTTGAGACTGTCTGAACAATTTCAATACCAAATGGAATGGCAATACCCAAGACAAGTCCGAAAAATGTTGATACATCAGTGATAAACTCCAGTTCGTGTTCTCCAGATATAAATCCAGCCAAGACAACCGGAAGTCTTATGCCAATACTATGTGCATCAAGCTTGAAGATAAAGTAAAACAATGCAATAGTCGCAAGAATAATAGCAATAAAAAAAGTTTGCCTCTTAGGATATGTTGAAAATACAGTCTTAAACAGCCTTAACCCATTGTTCATGCTCATATTATGTCATAAAAACAGATACGAAACAGGGTGTCGATTAATTATTACTTTATCTGACACCATTTTTCTTAAAAACATAGCAAACGAAACTGGTTTAGCTACCAAACTGTCAGAAAACTCATCATCAATTTGTTCCTATTATTTCTGGCTATTTTCATTTTTTCGGCGGACACAGATTCATTATTTTGGTAAAAGTAATAAGTCTGACGGCTAATACCTGCATAGCTACATGCGTCTTTAATATTAGAGTTGGTTTGTAGTGCAGCCATCAACTTTGTTATGACTTTAGCATCTACTTTCAATGGTCTGCCTATCGCATTTTTCGTAGTCATAAAGCTCCTCTTTATTTTTTTGATTTCTATTACTAATTATACAGAATGGACATTTACTCAACTTAATGCCCAAACACGCTCTAGGCGTCTCCAGAGAGGTTACAGAGGGTATTCTCGTTCATCTTTTAGATCTCATACATTACTAGCAACAGCTCACATACTTTTTTCGGAGACTGCACGGTACCAACGGCATATTTTATCATCAAAAACTTGACAATTTGCAAGCATAAGCGTATAATTAGGTCATAAGTAGTGAGTGAGCTTTTGGCATAGTAGCCTAACTGTTCGGCTAATACGAACAAACTAATAATTCCCCACAGAAACCTAAAACGCTAAAGTCGGATCATGCCCCGACTGGCACTAATGAAAGGGACTATATGTCTCATCCATTAGAGGTGTCTGTTGGGTCAAAGCTTGCTTTTTCAGCTCCACCTCCTCACAAGTCAACACAAAAAAATCAAGACGAAGATAAAAACACCGCAGAACCAACTCCTTTACAGCAAAGAAAAAGGGATGCTTTTGATTTGGCAGAACTTATCTATGACATATATAATAGCAATTGTCCAGTAATAGAATTAAACAGAAATCAAGGTGGCAAAAATGACGTCTAAGAAAATACTAGCAATAGCAAACTGCAGGGTATCGAGTGTAGAACAAGAAGAGAATAACAGTCTGTCTCGTCAGGAAACTTCTGTTTATGCTGCCGCCGAGAAACTTGGTGTAGAAATTATACGTGTGTGGTCAGGAAGTGTCAGTAGTAAAGCTGGCACCAATGTGAAGCGTAAAGACTTAGAGGAAATGTTGGAGCTTTGTAAACAGAATAAACAAATTAAGTATGTAATCATCGATGAGCTTGACCGTTTTATGCGTTCAATACTTGAGATAGGGTATTTCCTGGTTCAATTTAACAATCATGGTGTGAAGGTTGTCTTTGCTTCACAGCCAACTCTCAATACAGACAACGCTGCCAATACACTGCTTCTAATGCTTGAGGCATACAAGGCTGAAGGTAGCAACGAGGAGCGTATACATAAATCCATTTCCGGCCATACAACTGCTCTCAAAGATGGAAGATATACATTTCATCCCAAAGCTGGCTATATGAAAGGGGCACGAACGGGGGTGCCAGAGATACATCCAGTCAGAGGTACTGCTCTACGTAATGTACTAGTACGCATAGCGGAACATGCAGTTACTCCTACTAATGGATTGATTGAATTAAACAAAAGCGATTACACCTCAGAACGAGCACCATTAAAAATGGACAAATTTCGTAATATAGCTACTGATCCATTCTATGCTGGCACTGTCGAGATTAACCAACAGGTCAAAGTACGCAATGAAGACGGCTTACACGATCCCCTAATCACTCTGGATCAGCATTATGAATTGGTAAGAATATTTACGGATAAGAAGAAAAATCAAACCGGACCTCGAAAGAACGGCAACCCAAATTTTCCACTAAACACTATTACTCAACACAACACCTGCTTAGAACTAAAAAACAAAGGTAAGTTGGTCGGGTTCGACCACGATAACGGTAAAAATCATAATGTTATTTATGCTAGGTATAAATGTCGTTCCTGTGGCCTCTTGATTACCCGAGACGAATTGCACTCAAAAGTTGCTCAACTATTTATTGATAACCCCGTGTCTGAAGCGGGCATAAGAAACCTGTCAGAAGCCCTAGATAATGTCTGGAATAGAAAGAATGCCCAAGCCAAGCAGGACAGTGCTCGTGTCGGCAAGCAGATTAACTCTCTTCGTCAGGATATAGATAATCGTGCGTTGGCTGCCATTGATCCATCGAATAAGCCAATTAAGCAAGAGATTATGTCTAATATTGAAAAGATGAAATCTCAAATAACAAGCCTCGAAGAAGAGCAAGCGACACTGAATGAAAAATCTGATACTGATAGGCAGCGTTTTCTAGACTTCGCATTCAACTTCGCCATTAACCTGAAAGAGAGCTTCTTCTCGCTAACACCTGAGGATGTCCAAAAGTGTAAACAAATCATTTTTCCAGGTGGATTTTACTTGGACAACAATAAAAATGTTTACACCCCTGAAATTAGTCCTCTTATCAGATTGGCGACAAACAAAAAGGACACCGAAGTGTCCGATAATGCTCGTATGGTGCGGGTGAGGAGACTCAAACTCCTGGCCTCTTCCTTGGCAAGGAAGCGCTCTATCAACTGAGCTACACCCGCATAGTGATGGTTGGTGTTGTATTTGGTGGCTCCTCCCAGACTCGAACTGGGGACACAAGGCTCTTCAGGCCTCTGCTCTACCAACTGAGCTAAAGAGCCACACCTAGTAATTATAAGGTACTGTATGGTGGGTGATGAGGGATTCGAACCCCCGACCCCCTCGGTGTAAACGAGGTGCTCTAGCCAACTGAGCTAATCACCCAAGTATTCAATACAACCACGATATTATAACAGATGTGGAGAAATAATCTAGGCGGCAACCAGATTTGCTGAAGCTTCGACTTGAAGAGCTTCATCTTCGAGTTTTACGACCACTTCACTCATAGTTGGTCTGTGCTGGGGCTGACGGTCCAAACAGGCGATTGCGAGCTGCGCGAGGTCTCTCGGCACATGACCACCAAAATCTGCTGCGATCGGTGGCGCATAGTGCTCCATATTGTACCGATGCATAGTCGGAGTATTACTGGTTCGAGGCATATGCGAAGATCCAGTCAAAGTGTGATGCAACATCACTCCTGTCAAGAAAGTGTCCGACTCTTCGGTAAAGCCTTGTTCGCTAAATATAACTTCTGGCGGCATATTCTGTAAAACACCTACCAGAGACTCGGTTGCCGTCAGTGAACCCAGCACGACATCTGGTGAAATGTGCTGATCTTCAAAAAACTCAGGCTCAAATCTTTCGGCCGCCACAATACCGAAGTCGGCTAATCGACCATTGCCATGCTCGTCGATTAGAACATTGCCAATTTTGATATCGCGATGCACTAGATGTTCTTCTTCATGCATTACTTTAAGAGCCCTACAAGCTGGCAGGACTGCCCTCAGGACAGCATCAATAGGCATGGCTTCTTTGCGTCGATTATGCTTCGCTATCTGGCTACCGAGTGTATCATTTGGCATCTGCTTGGTTGCCAAATAAAGCAACGGGTGTTTGTAGTCATTTTCGCTTACACCGCTCGCCACAAACGGCACAACGTCTTCGGTTTTTTCCGATAGAACCTTAGTGACGACTGCTTCACGAACTGCTCTGCCGAGAGAATCTTCTGACTCAAGCACGGGAATTTTAAGGGCTACTTCTTGCTCAGTAACATCGTCGAATGCACCATAGACGACCGCCTGGCCGCCCTTACCTATTTCGTTTCGTACCAGAAATCGATTATCAATTTCTGCTCCCACATCCAGGATAGGCTTGTTGGTGAAGTATTGACCCTCTAAGTTTCGAGCAAGTTGTTCGATTGGCGCTGCGTTAGCCACTTTTATTTCCCTTTTGTCTTAAAAGTTAAGAAGTCTTTATTTCTTCTTAACTCTTTGCGGCAATTTTTTAATTTATATCTTAGATCTTACTGCTGGTGGTTAGTTAAGGTCTCTATAATCCATGGTAAGCCCATCAATTTTGCTTTTCAACAACAATTCGGTATTTTTCCTAATAGAATGTAAGCATTAGTTAAAATTACCTGAAGTTATATCATATATGATATCTAATGCCGGCTTGTTGTAAAAATTGTATTACTGAAATGCCAATTCTTTGACTTTAACAGTGGTTTATTTCCTTCTAGGTATGGTTCGCTTGAATATACGTGCTAGTAACCCCTTCAAGACGCCCACATCTTGCGACTATCTACGCCGTTGCTCATCTCGTGAAGGTCCATGAAAGCCCGGCTTGTGCCACTCTCTAGGTCAAACCTATCGCGGGCAAAATCGCCCAGCGTCATAACCATAGCAGCTGCAACCGCTTTACGCTCATCGAGAGTGATACACCATCTATCCCATGCTAGCTCTGCGAGCTTGTCTATGTAGAATTCACAATTTTGATCAGTCTCTTGTATTTTGTATGCCGATGCAACAAGCGGATCAACATCAGCAAGCAACGCTTTCTCATGATCGTCACGCTCGACGACTAAAAACATATCTTCTCGTACCATCTCGCGTGACGGCACATAATCACAATCAGTAACCAGGAGTTTACTAAGTCCAGTGGCAACATCTTTCTTGGTGTCAGTCGAAGCATCGGCCAACGGTTTTGCGCCTTCTAGGTATTCACTCACGATAACGAACGGATATTCACCGCCTTTTACTTCTACCAGCCGGCTTGGCACAATCTCGATGTCGACAGCCGTAAGCGCCTCATTCAGACCTTGCCAAGACGTTTGAAAATCAAGTCCATAATTATATTCAATCTCTTCGACCGCTTCCGGAGTATAGCTCCTTGTGACAAACCGCTCGCCGTCAGAGGCTTCAACCACTTGCAATAGTTTGTCGTTGCGCGTGCTCAGTACTTCAATAGGGTTAGCGGAGGCAATCCGATCGTATAGCAATTGGTTCATGCTATCCGCTAAGGTTTCATAACCTGGTTTACTCATATTTAGCAATGATACCTTACTTCTATCAAATCGCAAGCACTAGAGAAACGATGTCAAGCGTCGTACGTGTAAACGAGATCATTCCTGGTGCTCACAGAAGGACGGAAGCGAAACCAAAGTTCCAGTTCAGCCTTGACTTCAATGGTGCGCGAGAGAGGACTTGAACCTCCACAGCCTTGCGGCCACCAGAACCTCAATCTGACGCGTCTACCAATTCCGCCACTCGCGCATAGGAATCTATACTACCATAAGTATGCCTGTCCAAGAAACCTCTTAATTTTTCTCTTTTTCTTTGCAAAAAATACCGTGATCGAGAATCATACATAATTTCCCACAACTTACCGGCATCTTGCTTACTGTAGCTTAATACAAAAACTCTTGTCGAACGCTTAATACTACCTTTCCCGGCACCGGCAAGAACATTCATACTCTGTATCCATTCAAGAAATACCCTGCTCGCTGATGCATAAGCAATATAGAACAAGAATGCATTGGGATAACGACGATCTGTAGTAGCATACACTGTACCATCGCCATCGAAGTAGCCGCGCAAAAAGTCCCCAAAGTATTCCGTGGGCACTAGTACTTCATGTATGGTCTTGCTCTTTGCTGGCCCAATACCGGCACTTGCCAAAAAATCATACAGGGAGACATCGCTAAACTGTACAAAATACGCCCAAGTACCAAAACCGCTTTGTTTTAAAGATATTTTCGACTTCAAGTGAAGAATCTCTATTAGCGCTTTTACTAATTCAATATCCTTTGACGTAAAGTTTATATGCCGACCATCATTATAAAGACAGCCGTCGGATGCAATAAGGCCAGCAATATATGAGATATCCTCATTCCAAACGTATTCTTTTTTATAGTTATACCTTGTCACGTCTTTATGATAGCAACGCAATATTAACAAAATGTTAACTATAGCTATTTAGCTAAGTGCGGGGCATGTGATCGGCCAAATGGCTAATAGAGTACTCTTTACGAAGCATGGCTCGGTTATCCTCGATGGTAACATCTAGTTTTACCCCTGGATTAAGCGTGCCGTACGGATCAAAAATGGCCTTCACTTTACGGAAGATTTCGTAAATTTCTTCTCCGTAGAGTTTTGACAAATATGGTGCCCGCAAACGACCGTCGTTGTGCTCACCGCTCGTGCTGCCACCTAAGTCGATGACCATATTGTAGTAGTCGTCGATCACCCGGAAGGCCGTCTGGCGGTCGCCAAGCTGGCTCAAATCGAGAAATGGCTCCATGTGCACATTGGCATTGCCAGCATGTCCCCAGATTGCCACTTGTAGGTGGTTGCGTTCAAATAGTGCGTAGACATTCTCTAGATACTCATCAAAGCGATCGATCGGCACAATGCCGTCTTCAATAATCGGGACGGCTCGAGCCATACCCTGGTTAGACGAGATGATCGAGGCCGCACTATGGCGAATCTTCCAGAGCTCCTCTTTTTTATGGGCATCCGTTTCAACTACACTCTTCAGATCAAACTCTTTGAGTAGTTTGGTGACTTTTTTGGCCAACTTCTTCTGGGTCTTTGCCGTTGGGTCATCAAACTCGATCAGCATGACCAAGGCTGGGAACGGTGGCTCAATGATACCACGTAGCTGATTTGGGTTGGTTTTGTACACAAAATCAAGCAGGTGCTTGTCGACTAATTCAATGGCACAGGGGATCTTTGAGAATTTACGCAACTCGGTGACAATTTCAGTCACTTGGCGCAAATCTTTAACAAACGCTGCAATCAAGGTCGTGTTTGGGTTATACGGCTCAGTGGCAATGGTTGCCTCGCTAATAATACCGAGTGTTCCCTGAGAGCCAACAAAGAGTGGCGTCAGGTCAAACGAACCGTTCTTCTGCTTGACCGAGCTGAGATCGTAGCCCGCCGTATTCTTGCTCAAGTCGAGCGACATACTTTTGACGAGGTCGTGGTTTTCTTCGATCAAGGCATCGAGTGCTCGGTACACTTCACCTTCAAAAGTAGCTAGGCCCATCTTCTTGCTCAGCTCACGCTTATTGAGTCGTTTGGTTTCAATGGCTTCGCCGTTAGCCAGCACAACGCGCAGGCCATCGACAAAATTCTTGGTTGGACCGTATTTAACCGTCTTCTCGCCAGAGGCGTTGTTGGCCACAGCACCGCCGATGGTCGAGTACTCTACCGAAGACGGGAATGGCGGCAAAAAGCGGCCGTGCGTGTGCAGCGTTTGCTGCAATTTACCATAGTTCAGGCCAGGCTCAACAGTGACCGCACCAGAGCGAGTATCTAGCTCGAGGATTTTATTCATATGTGCCGGAAAAGCCAATATAACGCCCTTGCCGATGGCACCACCGGATTGGTCAGTACCGGCACCCCGTGCAGTCATCGGGATGATGCGTTCACGTTCGGCTAATTGCCAGGTAAAGCGAGCGGTCTTCCGAATGTCGTTCTCGTTGCGCGGATAGACCACGATGGCCGGTAGCTGCTCAAAAACACTCGTGTCGGTAGAGAAGTATTGACGCACATCGAGGTCGGTCATGACTTCACCCATTAAGTGTTCTTGGAGGTAATGCGCGACTTTATTCATGAATAACTAAGATCCCTTTGTTACTAACGACACAGCTCTGCCCTGACGGATTGTCTGACCCTGGCAAGCATGAGTATATTCCCAACTATAGTAGCACATTACAGAGTGTAGTCGCGATCATTTGGTCTGCAAACCTTCTCGAATTGTCCAGTTCTCAACATTGGCAAATCGGTCAGCGGCAGTGTTAGCTTCATCTGAGTTAAAGCCGGCGAATGGAGATCGTGCAACATACAAGAATCTCGGCTGATACAGCGCGAGCGCTGGAGCGTCTTTGCGCCAGGCTTCCAAGAAAGGCTGATACTTTACTGAACGCAGCTGGGCATCTGATCTTGTTCGACCAGCGGCCAGCGCCAAGTCAGCTTCATTCGAACGATACTCACTAAAGTTCAGACGCGTCGTTGAGCGCGGGTCGGTTTGTGAACTATGCCAAAAGGCAAACACATCCGGGTCTGATCCGACTGAAATGCCGTATAAGAGTGCGTCATAACTGTGAACTGCCAGGGTACTTTGCAGATCCTGGTCTGGCTGCAACTCTACCTGCACATCAGCCCCAACTGCTCGCCATTGCTTCTGCAAGGTACCGGTTACGCTCGCGTATTCGGCTGTAGCCTGTGAATATAGACGAAAACTAAGCTTCACGCCATCTTTAGATCTCATGCCTGTAGTCGGATCAGCCATCCAGCCCGCTTGATCCAGCATGCGCTTGGCTTCTTCGGGATTGTTGGTCACTTGCTGAAAGGCTTTGTTATAGCCTGTGTGCGATTTGAGTAGCGGCTCATCAATAGCGTTGAGCGGATATGGGACTTGATTCAGGATCTGCTTTTTGTCGGCAGCCAGCACCAAGGCTTTTCGAACCGTTACGTCTTTTAGCACATCCTGTGAGGTCCGGAAGAACACGAGAACTTGCCCGGTTAGCGGCACGTTGTATTCTTGGTTCTCGCTCTTGTTCTTGAGAGAATCCGGCATAGACTCCAGGCCAGCCATAGCATTGATTTGCTTGTCTTCGTACGCCTTCACTAAGGCTTTTTCGTTGGTGTAGGTCCGAATGTTAATAGCGTCCAGTTTCGGTTTGCCGCTATGATAACGGTCAAAGGCTTTAGCGGCAATTCGTTCTTGGCGATTTTCCGCTGTCTGACCAACTACTTCCACATCGCTAAATGTAAAGGGACCGCTGCCAATCGGGGTTACATTATTAAAGGTATTGGAGCGCATCTGGATTGGCTTGACCGAACCAAGTACGTGTTCCGGAATAATGCCGTTGGTTAGCGAATGAGCAAACGAGCTAAAGCTGTTGGGTAAGGTGAAAACAACTGTCCGATTATCAACTGCCTCAACTCGGATATTTTGCCAACTCGGATACAGGTATGATTTGGTGTCAGGATTTTGGATCATTTTATAGGTAAACGCCACATCTTGAGCCGTGACTGGCTTACCATCGTGCCACTGCACGTCTGAACGAAGTTTAACGGTGTAGATTTTTTCGGTTGGATCGACTGACATCTGTTCGGCCATGTCATTAACCAATTGGTTTTGGCTATTGTATTTTAAGAGACCGGCAAATATCAATCGTGACACCGAACTATCAACCGAGTTCGAACTAAAGAGCGGGTTGGCGTTAGAAAACGAACCGATGACACCTTCGTTGTAAATGCCGCCTGGCTTGGGCTGAACAGTTTTGTACGTCTCATCGAGGGCACGCGTCTGCAAAACTACGCCAATGCTAAGGACGGCCATCAGGCCGATCCAGCCAAATACAAAGCGACGTACCTGCGGTAAGCGAACAAGACGACGGATGAGGTGCCGCTCAAAGTTCTGCTCCGTAGACATACTAATTTCTTCGACTTGGCGCTTGCGACGACGGATTACCCGGCGCCAGCGTAACTTGGTAGTGCGATTAATCATGGGGGTGTTGCGTGTTATCGATCAAGCACGATCAACAAAAGCGAGACGGCAAAAACTGTTGCCATCAAGATTGTGATCTGGTGAATCGTCTTGTCAGAACCTCGACGCACCGTATTAACTTCCCCACCACCACCGAGTCCGGCGCCAAGACCAGCACCACGGGTTTGTAACAAAATCAAAATTGTCATAATGACCATTGAAACGATCGCTATGTAGCCAAAAATGCTCATTTTACTGTTTGTCCTCCAGAATAGTCAGTACTAGATAGTTTACCAGTCCAATGATCATACCTGCAAGCATAGCCGCCCAAAAATTCGTTACATGTAATGGTTCGTATAGCTTACTGGCTACCAATACCATAAAGCCGTTAATGACAATCATGAATAAGCCCAGACTAAACAAGATGGCTGGCAACGTAATGAGCACCACAATTGGCTTTACGATCGTATTCACCAATGCCAAGATCAAACCAGAGATCACAATCACACGAAAACGACTTTGGTAGTCAATTCCGCCGCCCAGTAAGCCCGCCGCAATCCATAGCCCGAGCGACGATACAAACCAGCGAAATAGAAACAGATTTACAAACGAGAGGTTTTTGGTCTTAGCCATTGGACCTCATTGTAAGTGACGTCAAGGTACGCGGCAACTGTTCGGTTAGATTATCGTAACCAGCTTTGGTGAGGACAATGTTGTCCTCAATCCGAACCCCAATTCCTTCCTCTGGGATGTAAATACCGGGCTCGACCGTCAACACCGTTCCCGGCTCTAATGGTGCCTCGTAATTTCCAACGTCATGCAGGTCGACACCCAAGAAATGCGAGGTTCGGTGCGGATAATAGGTGCGCACGGATTCTTTATCAATCTTTGTGATTAAGCCCAGCTCAATCAACTGTTCACCCATATAGGTTTCCATCAGATTTTCATAATCTTTCAGCACCAAGCCGGGCTTAAGTAGCCGAAAAGCCTCGTCTTGGACTTTGGCAACCGCTTCGTATACCTGCTGCTGCCGCTTACTCGGCACACCGAGCGATACAGTTCGGCTAATATCAGCACTGTAACCGTGCTGCTTGAGGCCAATATCAAACAAGAGGACGTCCTTCTTGTGTAGGGGCGCATTGTTGTCACTATAGTGCAGCGTCACCGCGTTCTTGCCACTGGCAATAATTGGTTCATAGCCGTAGTCAAGTTGATGCATGATCTTATACTGAGTTAACGCCAGCAAGATATCGGTTTCACTGTTTGCGGTGTCTAACATCGATTCAATGTCGCCAAACGCAGCGATTGTATAGCCAATGGCCGCTTGGATTTGCTTGATCTCTGCCGGCTGCTTGATCATGCGCATAGCTGCAAGTATCGCGCGTACGTCCAGATAGCTCACATCACTCTGTAGTTCTTGTAAATGATTCAGCAGATACTGCCGACTGGGGCTTGTGAACATCATGAAGTGTGGAATATATGGGTCAATTGGCTGCAAAATGCCGATTGGCGCGGCATGCTTTTTAAGAGACTTTTCGAGTCGCTGCCAGCCAGCCGCAGCAGATTCAAAGGTCTTGATACCCGATGTTGTAGCCAGTCCATCAGTTTCTAGTGCTCCATCAAAGGTATCGCGAATCGCATCATGTTCAGGGAGAATAATATATTCATCTGCCCCATCCATAACTAACACCAAACCCGGTTCTTGCAGACCGGTCAGATAAAAGAAATTACTGTCTTGTACAAATGGGTGCGTTATATCAGCACTGGCCTGCAACAAGCTGTTGCCGGTAATTACAGTCAGTGATGTGTCTTTATTTTCGGCCGCTACGCGTTTGCGTAATTCACGCCGATTACCTATAAAAAAGCTGCTCGGTAAACCGGCCACTACTTCAGCCCCTCCATAAAGACCGGTAGCCAGTTCTCTCGGTAACCCGTATTTGATGGATGAAACCAGTCGGCCGCAAACGTGTTGAGCTTGCCGTTTTGTTTGGTCTGTTCGTGCAGCGGTACCAACGTAAAACCGTGCTGCTTGGCAATCGCGTACAATATTTTATTAGCCTTTTCGACATTTGCTTGTTTGCCACGATAGCGACTATGTCCAAAGTACGGGATATCGCTGATAACCGTTTGTTTTGGCAGTTGAGTCATGAGTTCATCGACTTCTTTGGCAAAGCGCTGGTCATCAAAATTAATAGTATCGTTGGCCCCAATCTCAATGGTGATCCGCGTGTCTTTATTGGGTGCATATTGCTTCATGGCTGGCAACTGCGTGTCGAGGACGTCACGGACTTTGCCGCCACTCTTGCTAAGGTTCACAATTTTAACCGGGCGATTATGACGCTTGGCTAGTTCGTCGCCGATCAAGCCAACATAGCCCTTAGAAGGACTGGTTGCGCCAATACCCTGCGCAGCAGAATCACCGAGGGCTACATACAAGATAGCGTCATCCGGTGCCGCCACTTCATTTTTGGTATTCCAATAGCGCTGGTAGCGCCCGAGCTGTAGGTACAAGTTTACTAAACTGCCAATGTACAGCAGCAACAAAGCTAATACAACCAGGCCACCAAATTTGATGAAAAACGCCATATTCATATAGCTCTACTATAGCCTACGAAGGTCGGTTAGCGATAATCAAACGTGCCTTACTAGAACCGACAATTGCCGCCAGATCAACTTCGCTCGCTTCGAACACTGCCTTCGTACTGCCAAAGTGACGCTGCAGTTGGCGACGCGTTTGAGGACCAATCCCGGGAATCGCTTCTAACAAATTAACCGTCTGTCGATTGCGTTTGAGGACACTGTGATAACTAACTGCAAAACGGTGACTTTCATCACGAATCCTCATGAGTAGCTTCAGCCCATCATTACTATGTGGCAAGCGGATTGTCTCAAATTCCATTTTTTTCGATTCGGCCCCGGGCTTTGGCACAATGATTTCTTCGTAGCGCTTAGCTAAGCCAATCATAGGCACATCGTGTTCGGCAGCGCGCATAGCTTGATACGCTGCATTCACCTGGCCTTTGCCGCCATCGATCAAGAATAAATTTGGTAGACCCCACTGTTTCACGTTACGTGGGCTCAGACGCCGTGTAATCGCTTCGGTCATGTGCCCAAAGTCATTATTGCCAGGCAACCGCATCTTGAATTTACGGTATTGGCCTTTGTCCGGCACGCCACTCACAAACACGACCATGCTGGCCGCATTGTCGGTACCACTCATATGGCTAATGTCAAAGCCTTCGATCCGCCGCGGTGGCTCGGCCAGCTCGAGCAAGTTCGCTAATGTAACCAGTCCTTCGTCTTTGCTCAAGTCCATCAATTCACGGTCACCAAAAATAACTTGTCGTTCCAGGCTGCGCAGCGCGTGCAACTGGTTACGTAAATGCGCTGCCTCTTCGAAGCGCTGCGCTTTGGCAGCTTGCCGCATAGCCTTGTCAATATCAGTGACGAGCTTCTTGCGCTTGCCACGCAGATATAAAATCAGCTGCCGCAGATTGCGTCGATAATCTTCTAGGCTTGTCATATCGGCTTCCAGACCGGGGCAAAGACCAAGCTGCGCCTGCAAGCAGGCTCGCTTTGGAATGTTGGTTGCAGGGTGTGTAGAATATGGAAAAATTTTGCGCAGATGTTTCAGCGCCAAGGCAATGCCATATTTGCTCAGGTACGGGCCAAAATATTCGGCACCGTCATCCAAAGGCCGTCGTGTGTAGGTCACGGTTGGGTGCTGGTTCTTGATATCTATACGGACGTAGGTAAAGCTTTTGTCGTCGCGTAGCAAAATATTGTACCGCGGCATGTAGCGTCGAACCATTTCGGCTTCGACAAATAGGGCATCGAGTTCAGTCTCGAGTGTAGTCCAGTCGGTATCGGCAATTTCTGCCACCAAGGCATCGGTCTTGGGATCCCGGGTGCGACTGTTTTGAAAATAATGCCGGACGCGGTTGCGCAAGTTAGCAGCCTTGCCAACGTAAATAATCTCGCCATTTTTGTCTTTGTGAAAATAGACGCCAGGTGAAGTGGGCAGATCTTTGAGTTTGGCTTGCAGTTTTTCGCTCGCCATAGAGTCCCGCCCTACGCCATCGCGACTGCTAGACAATCCTGGCAGCGCGTTTTGTTATGCTTGCAATCCTCACAAATCAAAACCAGTCGGTTACAAGAAACATTGTCACAATTCTCGTAGTTGCTCGTTTTGCCCTGGCAATGCGTGCAGGTGCCGATAACTTTAGATTTATCTGAAAAGGTGTGGCTCATGCGATCGTCAAAAATGTGCAACGAACCTTCCCACAGACCATCATCGCCATATTTTTCACCATACTTCACGATGCCGCCATCGATTTGATAGACCTCTTTGAAGCCACGATTTTTCATGAGTACACTCAGTACTTCACAACGAACACCGCCCGTGCAGTACGTCACAATTGGTTTATCTTTAATATCTGCGTACTTATCACTCTCTAATTCAGCGATGAAATCTCGGGTGGTTTTAGTATCGGGCACAACGGCATCTTTAAAACGACCGACTTCAGCTTCATAAGCATTGCGTCCATCAAAAAATATAACGTCTTTGCCGCGTTCTTCGACAAGCTTATGGACTTGCTCAGGTTTGAGGTGCTTGCCACCACCCTTAACACCCTTGGTATCAACTTCGATTTCATCAGCTCGGTCAAAGGCTACGAGCTCGGGTTTAACTTTGATGCTCAGTCGTGGAAACTCTTCACCAGTACCATCACTCCATTTATAAGTGATGCCCTTAAAGATAATTGAGCGATTCATCTCGGCCTTGTACTGGCGCAGCGATTTAATGTCGCCACCAAGCGTGCCATTAATACCGTGCTCGCTGACTATAATACGCCCTTTGAGGTTGAGGCGCTGACATAGCTCGCGCTGCCAGCGCATGGTCATAGCTGGGTCGGCAACGGGCACAAATTTATAGTAGAGAATTACCTTATTCACAGGTTATTAATATACCATTTTCAACTCGCTTTTGCCAGTCATTGACAAATATGTTATAATGATCACTAAGTTTACAAAAATTAAAGGAAAGGGCCAGCAATGATTATTACAAAAATCTCTACACTCCATGTGTCAAAAAATATGCCGGCTCAGACCTCAACTCTTTAGCCGCAGCGCCTCTCTCACGACAAAACTTAAAATTAACAATACCCAGAATTTGCACTACCAAGGATGGTGCACGCTATGAATCATGACGAAAACGCCCGATACAAACAGGCTTACAATTTAGTAATCAAACACTACTGGCAACAACTTGCTCACAACTGGCGAACAAGTGTGCCCGGTTTACTATTGCCAGCAGCTGGTAGTATTTTTGTTTTCTTTATCCCAGCGTGGTCACTCTCTAAGCTTATTGAAATTGGCACCGCTCCTGGCGTCAAAGAGTTCACGGATTTTATCCCAATGCTATGTATATTTATTGGTTCATGGGCGTTGGGTGAAGGTATGTGGCGACTTGGTGTCCACATATTTATCAAGACAGAAATTCACGCTATGACCGAGCTCTACCGCAAGGGACTATCGCAGCTGCTTGAACGTGATTTATCGTTCTTTCATGATAATTTCGCCGGTTCGCTGACCAAGCGGACACTTTCCTACGCCAATCGATTCGTAGACGTCGGTGATACTCTCCTCTACAATGTGACACCAAATATAATCCCTGCCATATTTGCACTCATTGTGCTGTCGTCTTATTCGATATGGCTGAGTCTGTTTTTGATTGTATCAATCATAATTGCTATTTCTATTATTGTGCCACTTATCCGCAAGCGACGGACCCTCGTCACACTACGCGAAACTGCTTCAACGATAGCTTCCGGTCATATTGCTGACGTCTATGGCAACATTGATGCCGTTCGAGCTCATGCCAGTGAGCATCGAGAACAAGCACGCCACATGCGTTTTGTGAATGACCTTGCAGGCAAAACCAAACAGTCCTGGGATTTCCAAAACTTACGAGTCGACACTATCATATCCCCGCTTTATGTCTTTATAAATGCCTCTGGTCTCATCTTGGCACTACACTTGGCAATTAATAGTACTATCACCTGGGCAGCTGTGATTGTCGTGTTTACTTACTATGCTCGCGTTACCCTTTTCATGTGGGAATTTAATGGCATATACAGACGACTTGAAACTGCCATCAGTGATGCCGCCCAGTACACCGAACTCCTGCTCACCGAGCCAACAATTTTAGACCCAGAGCGATCTTCTAAGATCACTGATTCTAAGGGCGAAATTGCGATTGAAGACGTTCACTTCCGGTATGACAAAAATGCTAACAAGTTGTTCGATCACTTCTCGCTACAAGTTCCTGCTGGCCAACATGTCGGTTTGGTTGGGCGCTCAGGTGGTGGCAAGTCGAGCATAACGAAATTGTTATTGCGATTTTCGGACATCGATGAAGGTTCCATCAAAATTGATGGTGTAGATATTCGTGATCTCACTCAAGTTGATCTGCGCGACCAAATAGCCTACGTGCCCCAAGATCCCGTTATGTTCCATCGTACTATTGCCGAGAACATCGCTTACGGCAAGCCACAGGCAACACAGGAAGAGATCGAGGTCGCTGCCAAGAATGCTCATGCTCATGAGTTTATCTCTATGCTACCGCTTGGCTACGAAACGCTGGTTGGCGAAAGAGGTATTAAATTGTCCGGCGGTCAACGTCAGCGTATTGCCATTGCTCGCGCTATGCTCAAAGACTCACCGATCCTCTTGCTAGACGAAGCAACCAGCGCACTCGACAGTGAGTCCGAAAAGCTCATCCAAGACGCACTTTGGAGGCTCATGAAAGGCAAGACTGCCATCGTCATTGCTCACCGTTTGAGTACCATTCAAAAGATGGACCGCATTATCGTACTCGACAAAGGTACCATCGTTGAAGAAGGTACGCACAACGAGCTGCTCAAACACAAAGGTATTTATGCCGAGCTATGGGGTCACCAGTCTGGCGGATTCCTAGAGGACTAGGATTTACTATCTTTGGAGTCGGAGTCGGAAGTCTCTTTGGATTCACCATCGCTCGCAGCATTTGAGTCGCCACTGTCGCCTGAGGCTTCACCGGCTTCTTCTCCGCCTGCTTCGGCGTCACCTGATTCGGCCGCATCGGCAGCTAGTTCTTCGGCCGCAGCGTCAGCTTCGGCAATTTGATCTTTTGGCATTTCGACAGATGCAATCACTTGCTCTGGGTCGGTCTTTATAGTCATTGCTGATGGCACTTTCAGATCAGCTACAGTTATCTTGTCGCCAACTTCAGCTAGGACAGTGACGTCAACCTCGATGACATCAACCAAGTCACGTGGCAAGGCCTCAACGTCGACAATTTCTAGGTTATGCAACACCATCAAGTTAGCTTTTTCAGCTGGAATCTCTTCACCAACAAATTTTAATGGAATTTCGGCCTTAACAAGCTCGTTGGCTTTGATAGCCTGGAAAACTGAATGATAAATCTTGGCTGAAGCAGGTTTTTGGGTTACTTCTTTGATGAGCGTCGTAAATTTTTTGCCATCAACTGTTAGGTCTACCGGGTGGTGCCGACCGGCTGCAGAATAGACTTTGCGCAAATCTTTTTCGTCGACAGTAATATGGATCGATTCTTTACCATGGTGATGAATAACGGCTGGCAATTGACCGCCAGCACGAAGTGCGCGAACTTGCTTACCAAGTATGTCTCGTTTTTGGGCTGCCAATGTAATCGTATCAGTGCTCATGTTCCCTCCAGTTAGATATGTGCATTAGCTGAATATGTCCGCTTATTATAACATGAGCCGTTCCCACATTTATTTAATGCTATACTTGATCAAGCACAAATGAGCATTCTAGATCCAGAAACCATTATTAGTACCGGCGGCTTGGCGTTAATCGCCTTTATTGTCTTTGCCGAATCCGGACTTTTGTTTGGCTTCTTTTTCCCGGGAGACACGCTCCTCTTTTTGGCTGGTACCCTCGCCGCCCAAGGCCAATTTTCGGTTGTTACGGCCGTTATCGTCATCATGATTAGCGCTATCGCCGGTGGCCAAGTCGGCTATATAATTGGCGAACGGACCGGACCAAAACTATTCCGTAAAGGCGACGGTATCCTCTTTCGTAAAGAATACGTCATGCAAGCCGAGCGTTTCTACGAAAAGCACGGCGGCAAAACCATTCTACTCGCTCGTTTTATTCCTATTGTCCGCACCTTCGCTCCAGTTGTTGCTGGTATTGGAAAGATGGATAGACGGCGCTTTGTATTCTATAACATCGCCGGCAGTGCGCTCTGGGGCGCTGGTGTCACCATCCTGGGCTACTTTTTTGGCAAATACATCCCGGACATCGACAAATACGTCTTGCCAGTCATTGCACTCGTCATGGTGCTGAGCTTTGGACCAACCTTGTACCACATTTACCGCGATCCAAAATCACGCGCCCTAATTGCCGCCCGCGTTAATAATCTATTCAAGCGATCCAAAAAAACCAACTAGCTTTCTTGCCTTCGTTATGCCGGCTACTTTCGAAACAGCACACTCCGTGTGCTAAGAACAGAAAATATAAGGTGTCACATAATACGCAATGGCACACGCCGTGTGCCGTTTTAAATGTGAGCAGCAAGAGCTAGTCAGACAAACGTCAAATAAGTTTCTTGAGGAATGTAGCCGTGTGGCTGTCCGAAGACTTAACAACGTGTTCTGGCGTGCCTTCGGCAATCACCTGCCCGCCATTATCGCCACCCTCGGGACCCATATCGATAATGTGATCGGCCGATTTAATAACATCCAGGTTATGTTCGATTACGATCATACTGTTACCGGTGTCTACCAGAGCGTGCAACACGTGCAGCAACTTATCAACATCAGCCATGTGCAAACCGGTCGTTGGCTCATCCAAGATATAGAGGGTGCGGCCAGTCGGACGACGCGATAATTCAGTTGCCAGCTTAATACGCTGGGCTTCACCGCCAGATAACGTTGTAGCCGATTGTCCAAGCGCAATATAGTTGAGACCAACGTCCACTAAGGTTTGTAGCTTACGCGCAATGGACGGAATGTTGGCAAAGAATTCTAGTGCCTCTTCGGTTGTCATGGCCAAGACGCCACTAATGCTTTTGCCTTTGTATAAAATTTCGAGCGCTTCGCGGTTATAACGCTTGCCCTTACAGACTTCGCAGGTTACATAGACGTCTGGCAAGAAGTGCATTTCAATCTTGATGATGCCATCACCAGAACAGTTCTCGCAGCGTCCACCACGGACGTTAAAGCTAAATCGCCCGGCGTTGTAACCACGCAGCTTAGCCTCGGGTAAGCCGGCAAACAACTCACGGATTGGCGTAAACAAGCCAGTATACGTAGCCGGGTTACTGCGCGGCGTGCGGCCAATGGCCGATTGATCAATCACGATAACTTTATCGAGATTCTTAATGCCTTCAATACTATCGTGACGACCCGGCACAGTCTGAGCCCGCATCAATCGAGCTGACAATTCTTTTGCCAAGATGTCGTTTACTAAACTGGACTTACCTGAGCCCGAAACACCACTGATGACGATCAGCTTACCGAGGGGGAAATCGACGGTCACGTTTTTGAGATTGTTTTCGCGAGCGTTGACGACCGTTAGCTTGTTGCCATTCCCTGCCCGGCGCTTCTTTGGTACTGCGATTGTTTTCTTGCCACTCAAATACTGACCGGTAATACTGTTCTGGTCTTTGGCAATTTCTTCTGGCGTGCCTTGGGCTATTATCTCACCTCCATGGACGCCAGCACCCGGACCTACATCCAAGACATGATCAGCCACACGAATGGTATCTTCATCATGCTCAACTACGAGCACACTGTTGCCCAGACCCTTGAGCCGCTGCAACGTCTTGATGAGCCGCTCATTATCGCGTTGGTGCAAGCCAATGCTTGGCTCGTCAAGCACGTACAGAACGCCCTGCAAGCCACTTCCGATTTGCGTAGCCAAGCGAATTCGCTGAGCTTCACCGCCACTCAATGAGGCTGCGCTGCGGAGCAAATTCAGATAGTTCAAACCAACGTCTTGCAAGAAACTTAAGCGAGCCTGAATTTCTTTGAAGATCTGCTTCGCAATATACTGTTCGGCATCGGTAAGTTGCATATCCCTAAAGAAGGCATTGGCGTCATCAATTGCCAGCTCACAGATGTCCATAATTGATTTCTTGTGAACCGTGATAGCCAGAACTTCTGGTCGCAAACGACGACCATGACAGGCATGACACGGTCGCTCTTGCATAAACCGCTCGATGTCTCGACGCATAAAGTCACTATCGGTTTCTTTATGTCGTCGCTCAAGATTCGGGATTACACCTTCGTAGGCAGTATCGAATGATCGGCCGGTACCAAGTTTAATTTGATAGGTTTCTTCACCAGTACCGTACAGCAATTTATCGAGATCCTCTTCTTTGAGCTCGCCAGTTGGCACGTGTAGCGAAAACTTGTAGCGATCAGCCACGGCCTGCATTTTCTTCATGTACCACGCATCGGCATTTACTCGGTTGAACGGTCGGATAGCACCTTCGGCAATAGTTAGTCGACCATTTGGAATTACCAATTCCGGATCAACTTCGAGGCGACTACCCAGGCCGGTACAGGTTGGACAGGCACCGTGCGGACTGTTAAAGCTGAAGGTTCGCGGTTCAAGTTCCGGAATGCTGACTTCAGGATGATCAATACAAGCGTACATCAAGCTGTAAACGTGCTCTTCTTTGGTATCGGCATTGACGACCAGTAAGCGCCCGTCGGCAATCTCGAGCGATTGCTCGATACTCTGCACCAAGCGACCCCGACTTGCTTCATCATTGACCAAGCGATCAGTCACAATTTCGATGGTGTGCTTGTATTTTTTATCGAGCTCAGGCCATTCATCAAGGGCATAAATCACACCGTCCACCCGGGCACGGACAAACCCAAGTCGTTGGTACTGCTCGGGAATGTGCTCAAACTGACCTTTTTTGTCGGCTACAATTGGCGCCAAAACCAATAGTCGAGCACCGGCATTATGAGAAATTACTTGGTCAACAATAGCGTTCGATGTTTGGCGCTTAACTGGCTTGTTGCAAACTGGGCAGTGCGGCACCCCAATCCGAGCGTACAATAAGCGCAAATAATCATAGATTTCAGTAACCGTTGCCACCGTACTGCGCGGGTTTCGACTGGTAGACTTCTGATCAATTGAAATTGCCGGACTCAAGCCGTCAATCTGGTCAACGTCTGGCTTTTCCATAAGACCCAAGAATTGACGCGCGTAAGCGCTGAGCGACTCAACATACCGTCGCTGACCTTCGGCATAAATAGTATCAAAGGCCAGGCTAGACTTGCCTGAACCACTGAGGCCAGTTATGACAACCAGCTTGTTACGCGGGATATCAACCGAGACGTTTTTTAAATTATGTTCGCGTGCTCCGCGAATCGAAATGTACTCCACGTATTGCTCCAAAAATAACCTATCTATTATACGCTAGTTTGCATGCTCTATACTAGACGCATGTCTAGAGCAAATAATCAACGCCCACTTTACCAACGAATTGCCATCGATATCGCCGGGGGAATTTTAATCATTATCTCGCCTATCACTGGTCTACTACCCGGCCCGGGTGGCATCCCCGTCTTTTTAGCTGGCCTCGGCTTACTAGCCATAAATCATGAGTGGGCTCGCCGCCTCATTGAATTGGCCGCTACATCATGGCAACAAGCCACAGCCAAAATTTTCCAGACCAACCCCCTTTTGTCACGTGCCATCGATATTCTATTTAGCCTGGTCATTGTTGCTGCTATTACCCTCAATGTTGTTTACGACCATCCTGCTATCCGAATTATTTGTTTTGGATTTATTAGCTTCAGCCTGCTTATCTTGCTTACAAACCAAAATCGCTTTACGCGACTCAAGCGTGCCATATTTTCACGACGCCATAACAGATAGCATAAGCTTTATAAAAATAAACTTGCTTTTTCGGCAAAATTATTTACAATTACCTATAGAAGACAACCAGTACATAAATTTGTGAGAGAAGCAATATGCTTGAGTTTATAGTCCTAGGCCAAGTACCGGGCACCGACATTCATCTATCATTTACAGCCATCGGCATTCTTTTGCTGCTGACTCCAATCACCGCTAAAGGCGTTCGAAAACTAAAACAGCATCTTGCTAAACACAGACACCAAACCCGCATTGAAGCTCACAGCATCTAAGACTTAGCCCTCGAGTTCAGGTACCAGGCTTTCGCCGTACAAACGAAGCTCTTCAATCAAAAAATGGCTCTTGCTATCAGTTTTGGTTTGACTAACTTCTTGTAGCTGATTGAAGAATTGGGCCAAGCGACTCTGAGCACCACCTGATACCAAGACCTGCTGACAGTGCTTTTCCCACGCAACCCGCTCATCATCATTGAGCGTCTGCGGAAAATTCCGGGCCATATAAAGTGGCGCCAGTTGCTTGAGTCGTTTATCTTGAAAAGAATCCTTGAACGTACGTATCTCATCAGGCTTAGCAGTATGAATCTTTTCGCTTACAAGGCGGTCTCCGTCTGGGATAAAGGCGTCATATAGCTGCTCGTCAACAGGTTTGGCTCGACCGGCAACAGCTTTGACTTCTTTAGTATCTCTAGCAGCATTGATGTGCTCAATGGTAGCAGCAACCTTGTCATAAAAATCAGGATGAGCAGCCAATAGTTTGTTGTGCCGATTGATTTCATCCATGTCAACCTGTAACCGCTCTTTACTCGCATCATCAAGGACACCCAGCGGTGCAATTGCCGGTACTCGGTTAAACTGTAGGGCCTTGACCGGTAGACGCAGCACCGTTTTATCTTTGGTATAGCGCCATGCCTCAGCCAGCTGTTCGACTGACATATTTAGAAATGGCGTTGGGTCATGTCGCACGTTATAGACTAAAACAGATTGGCTGGTTGGATGTGGTCCGAGTGTACTAACAATAGTTGTTTTTTCATAATCACTTGAAAAGCGCCCACTAGAATAAACAAACGTTTTATTATTTTTTAAGAATTCGCTAACTTTTTGCTTTTGTCTTATTGATAGTAAGTAGTCGAATAGCTTTGCCTGCTTGGTCCGCAATAGTTTGGCGACCGCTATGGTAGCATGGACATCACTGAGGGCATCATGTGCTGCCTCGTGTAATAAGTTATTTTGGGCCGTTAATAGCTCGAGGCGATTGGTTGGTGCCTTAGTTTCGGGATCAACTGGCCATACAATATCGCTTGGGCGCAAGGCTCTGGTCATGCGTACGACATCGAGTAAATCCCATCGACTACAACCATCTTTCCATTGCCACGCATACGGGTCGTAGAAATTGCGATATAGTAAAAATCGCATAAACTCATCATCAAAGCGCACCGTATTAAAGCCAACAAATATCGTATCCGGCTGGACAATCTCTTTCATAAACAACTCGCAAAACTCGGCTTCGGTGATGCCATCCTGTAGGGTTTGCTGCGGCGTAATACCAGTTAGCAATACTGCGTATGGGTCCGGCAAAATGTCCGCACTTAACTTGACCAGGATGTTGTAAGGCTCGCCAATCGGATTCAGATCAGCGTCCGTACGCTGCCCAGCAAACTGCATGATGCGTGATGAACGTGGGTTAACTCCACTGGTTTCTAGATCATAAAAAAAGAATGTCTGCGCCATATGTCCCTTTAGTGTAGCATCGCCTTATTAATTTTTTATGTAACCTGGCGAGATAAGAAATCTAGTAGACGATTCGGCCGAGCTCACGGCCGGCACCAAAAATAATGGCATCACCAGGATTAATCTTGCGACGCTCAAGCTCATGCATAATACCCATCTTGCGCATAATGTCACGCAAGCGATCCACACCTTCTTCATTTTCAAAATCAGTCCGCAGCACAAAGCGGTCAATCTTTGCACCTGACACTACAAAGCCTTCATCGCTCACTACAATTGACCAAGCATCGTCACTGTGGGCCAGTTGAATAACCGGCAGAGTATCGGCTTCTGAAACCTCAGCAATTTCTTCAATCTTATTCACCTGCTCGCCAATGACATATAACAACGGTCGAACACCTTGCCCGCTGACAGCCGAGATTGGAAAAATTTGAGTCTCTTTACCGGCGGCTTTGCGAAGCTGCTTGATTAAATCATCAATCATTTCTTCATCAAGACCATCAACCTTATTGAGGGCAATGATTTCCGGTTTAGTACTTAAGTCGACTTTGTAGGCAGCCAATTCTTTTCTGATAGTTTTGTACGTTTTGACGACATCATCCTGGTACGCATCTACCAAATGAACCAGCACTTTGGTTCGTTCAACGTGTCGCAGAAAGTCATCCCCCAAGCCTTTACCTTCACTGGCGCCCTCTATCAGGCCTGGGATGTCGGCTACCAGTACGCTGTTGTTCTTATCAATGTCTGCCACGCCCAGGTTTGGTCGTAGTGTCGTAAAGGCGTAGTTTGCGATCTCGGGCTTGGCATTACTTATGCGAGCCAAGAAGGTAGACTTGCCGGCATTCGGCAAACCAACCAGGCCAACTTGGGCAATCATTTTGAGCTCTAGAGTGGCTACAAATTCTTCGCCCGGTTCACCCTTTTCAGCAACCTTTGGAGCCTGACGACGACTACTGATGAAGTGAGCGTTACCAAAGCCACCTTTGCCGCCCTTGGCGATTATGATTGATTGTTCATCTTGGGTAATGTCTGCCAAGATTTGACCATCTTCATTGGTAACAACAGTGCCGATTGGCACAGGTATTTTCAGGTCCTTACCAGAGCGACCGTGTTTTTTTTGCTTGGCGCCAGCTTTGCCGGAGTCGGCAACAAGTTCCTTGAGATACCGAAAGCGCGCCAATGTATTTTGGTTGCGACTGCCGATAACGATTACATCGCCACCGTTTCCGCCGTCGCCACCATCTGGACCGCCTTTGTCGATAAATTTTTCATGACGAAAACTAACAACGCCGTTTCCGCCGTCGCCACCTTTGATATCAATGGTCGTTTTATCTACAAACATATCTCTAGAATATAAAAAAGGCCCGTTCGAGGCCAGTTAACTTAGTGTATGGATTCGTATTACTTATTTTAATATATAAAGGCATAATTGCCAAATTCACTCGGTTGAACAGTTCGGGTAGTCACCCTGCCCCACGTTGGATAGTTCATGTCAGACACCAAGGCCGATCCATCAGCATTAACTTTTTCTACAAAAGCAACGTGACCCAATCCGCCAATATTCTTATGGTACACGACCGCGTGTTCCTGCGGAGTATTACCGGTCGACAATCCAGCACGACGAGCGGCACTTAACCAAGAGATAGCGTTACCGAGGTTTGTCGGCAATGGTTTGCCAACTTGAATTCGACGATTAGCCGCGTGCCAGGTACACCAACCAAAGTCGTAGCCATTACCACCGTAAATGGCAGCACCGCCAAAGGCAAAGCCACCAGCGGCATTCGTATAGCCTCCGACCCCACGGCCATATGAGGCAGTACGCACGTCATTTGGCTGAATAGCGTCAGGAATAACGATCGTCTCACCAACTCGGAAGCTACCAGTAATTTCGGCGTCATTAAAGGCAATCAGCTGGACTTTGGCAACATTGTAGCGAGCTGCCAAAGAATCGGGCGTGTCACCATCTTTGACAGTGTACGTAATGCCGTTAACCGGGCTAATGGTCAGCTGGCGTCCAGCTGCTACGTCATCACCGCTCAAACCGTTTGAAAATCGAACGGTATCAGGGGTAAGGCCGTACTTATTAGCAATCGAGGTAACCGATTCGCCAGCCGCTACCGTGTGAACACGAATGTCTTTCTTGGACTTAAGGCCAGTTGAGACAATTTGCGGCTTGGATATAACCTGGTCGTCAGATGAAGATACGGCCAACTGAACCGTCGCTGTATCGGCCTTGTTAGTAACAGCGGTCGATTCTTCCATCCGTACCAGACGAGAAATATGAACTGCTACATCTGTGGCAGCAAGCTTATCGAGTGGCTGTGCTTTGTTTGCTTCATCATCCGCAATAACTGACTGGGCTCGAGCTGACTCAAGACCACTCTGATTACTCTCATCAGCAGGAAAACCAACTACAGCAAAGCCAACTAATGCAACAAGAGCTACATTAGCGAAAACAAGAGAAAAGCGAACGAGTCGCTTTTTAGTCTTTTTATTGAGGCGCCGATACGATCGGCTGATCAGACCTGTTGAGGTGCTGGCAGGACGAGGTTTAGGACGGGAACCTGCAATGGCAATGAGATTACGAATATGCGTTCTCCCGGCACCAGACAATAATAGTTACTGTCTTGGGATGCCTATCCTCTGCACTTGGCATTAGTTAATATTAAAACAACATGCTCTGTTAGCGTCTCGCGAAAGACTCGAGAAACACATTGCGTAATTCGTGATGTTAAGTGCAAAAGGAACAGTAGTAAAAAATTAGTAACAATCTTTCATTACTGCAGGCTCTATTTTATCAAAAAAGTGGCATAAAATCAAGTAGTTTTTATGCTTTGACCTCTGTTAAGCTATTGGCCACAGAGCTTGGTACAGTAGCGTCTGGTCAAATCCTCGTGCTCTTGAAGGGTTTTTGAGAAGTGGGTCTTGCCATCATCACCAGCCACGAAGTACACCCAATCTGTTTGAGCCGGAAATGCAACCGCTTTCAGAGAGCTCTCCGAGGCGTTACCGATGGGTCCAGGAGGTAATCCAGCGTGCATACGAGTGTTATACGGTGAATCATAGAGCACAGAGGCAGGTTGACCGTCCATAATCGCCCCATAGAAGGCCGTGGGGTCAGATCCGAGTGACATGTTATCTTTGTAGCGCTTTAGGAACACTTGTGCCACCTGAGCCCTGTCGGGAGCATTACTAACCTCCTGTTCCACGATCGAGGCCAAAATGACCGCCTGATGCACTGTTAGGCCCTGTTTTGAGTAGGCTTGACGGATTTCTGGCGTTAACCGGAGCTGCATCTGGTCTAAAGATTGCTTTATAACCTCTTGAGGCGTCGTTTGAGCGGTTTTTTGGAAACTTTCGGGATAGAGGTAACCCTCAAGGTTTGCGTCAGCTGGCTTATCTGTTAGAGCCGGGTGCTCTGCATACTGGGTCGGTTCAAGGGCAGCGTCAACCTCTTCGGCTTTAAAATCAGCCTTGATAAGCGCATCGCGTATCTGACCAAGTCGTTTACCTGGGAGAATCGTCACCAAGTCAGTCGCCTCTTTGCCGCTTACCAGGGTTTTGACTATTTCTTGAACAGATTGAGACTCGTACACCACGTACGTGCCTGCCTTGAGCTGATCTCGCAACTGGTGGTTTCGAATATACCATTCAAAGGCCCAATCACTCCTGATTGCCTTCTTAGCATACAGATTATCGGCAATTTCCGAAGAAGTGCTGCCGGGTGCGATCGTGACCACATGTGCCTGCTGGAGGTTACTGACCGGCTTGAGATTATCGAGGTAGGTTTTACGGATAAAACCCACTCCTACAACAAGAAGGACTATCAGAATAGCAATGCCGGCAACAATATATACCTTTATGCGTGATTGGCGGGATCGATTGCGGTGAACGTTCATAAAGCTCCTTTACTCTGTCTCTATTGTAGTGTTTTCAAAAAATTCTTCCAAGATGAAACAAGCTGCCAAGGAGTCACGACTGACATTCTTGAAGGATGTGTCATGGCTCAGCGTATCTGCTCTAACTGAGCTCAATGATTCATCGGCAAATTCGATAGGAACACTGATTGCTTTCCGTAATTCATCGGTAAATTGACGAATTTGCTGACTTTGGGCAGTTTCCAGGCCTTCTAAATTGCGAGGTAAACCAACGACAACCAACTGGATATCTTCATGGTTTACCATGGCCTTGATTTTGCCAATCGGGTCATCGGTAGCGTCAAGAGTTACCCCTGGTTGAGGCAAGCGGGCAATAACACTAGCCAGCGCCGTACCTATCCTCTTACCACCAACATCGAGACCTAGAATGTAGCCGTTAAGGGGTAATTTGCTTGCCATCGGCCTGTTCAATTATAAAGATAACGCGGGATTCTTTGCCCGGGACCTTGCCCGACCAGAACGGACTCGTTTCGACTTTGACCTCTGTTACACCCGGTCGACTCTTTAGAAGCTCTTCAGCATCACCCTTCTTCTTGCCGGCTAACTCTTGTTTGAGCGCAGTCTGATCGATTTCTGGACCAACCACAATCGTAGTCTTAACAGTTACAGCTGTAGTATTGGCAGTTTTCCTACCGAGCTCAAAGGTAGCTTCGTCGAAGCCGTAATCAAGTACTTTTTGTTTAGAAGTGTCGATGTCACCTTTGGCCTGCTCTTCAACGATTTTCTTCAGGTCATCTTCTTTAACGCCAATCATACTGTAGGTAATATCTCCCGATACTACAACATCGCTGGCTTCGGTGTTAACTGCCGGTGTGGCTGACAGGTTAGGATTGCCAGCACTGAAGCTATCGACTAAGCCAACGTAACCCTCTTTTTCGAGCGCTTCTTTTAGCTCTGATACAACGCTGTTCTGCTTGTCGGTAATCCGCTTTTTGGCATTATCAACATCGGTTTGTGACACAATTTTCACCATTTTGGTGGTTCCGCCGCTCATCTGATCACCTTGGGCAATCACTCCAGAGAAACCAGCAATCGTATATGCTCGAGAGCTCAGGTTATATTGTTCGCCATTATTTTGAGCGACTACACTAGCCGTACCAACGTGATCACCAGTCGAACGACATTGACCACCACTGCTTGGGCTCGAGAATTCACCCTCATCCAAGCGCACAGCTGCCTGAGTAACAAAGGTAAGGCTGCCGTTACTGACGCCTGTTCCAGCTGGTATGGTGACAGCTTTGTCCGTACAGTTGCGCAATGACACATTGCCGCTGGCTTTAGTGCCAACATCTCTTTGTCCGGTTGCTGCTACTTTTTCACTTTCAGTCTTTTTAACTTCTTTCTTGGTGGCTGGCAAAGTCTTGTCAGAGGTGTCGACTGAATCGGCTTGTAGATCGGCAGTAAAGTTAGCTGTAACGTTTACTTCCTTACTCTCGGTACGGAGAGTTACTTTAGCTTTTGGCGCAAACGCAATTGCCCAGATAATAAACAGGAGGAGTGCTACTCCGGCAGCAATACCGGCAAACAAGCGCCAGCGAAACTTTTGAAAGTTGGGCACTTTTTTGCTCTTATCTTTGGCACCTTTACCTTTTTTGCCGGCACCTTTGGTGGCTGCTGACTCCGGTTCAGGTGGTCGATTGTCAATTTCAATTGGATCCGTTTCATCTGAACTCAGACCGGCCGCTTCGCCTACAGGAGTTGCTGGATCAACTGGCTTGCCGTCATCTGACGCCGAACTTTCGTCGTCATCAATAACAGGACCCTGGGGTGCTTCGCCTGGCAAGGCTGGTACATATGGTCTAGATTGTAGGTTTGGCGCCACAAATAGTCCGGCTGCGCCAGCCAGTGGCAACAGCTTGGCTTCAGAGGTGATAAGGACAACTTTTTTATCGGTTTGGTCGACTGTTCGCTTAAGCAGCTTCATATTAACGACTGACTGCAGCTGAGTAGCTCTCTTTGGCAATACCAAGGCAACAATTGACTCGCTGGAAGATCGAACTTTATCGATAATGCCCGTTATTTCTTCGTCGACGTCTATGTAGATTGTTTTCTTTTTGGAACCGTTTGGTGCTGCGCTCATACTCGTAATATCCTATCAAGTCTTTCGCGGATTGTCCCACCTTCTGGTTGACTATTTTGTTGCTGTAAGGTGTCAGCACCGACTCTCAATAAGCCCATAGCCGTAACGAATGTATGGTCTGTGACGTCCCCAGTTGAATCTTTGATGTCAGCTATCTGATTAGGAGTAATGAACGCTACAGTTGGTTTACGCGTAAAGGGCACTTCGGCATACCAATTGGTTTCTTTGAGCGCCTGAGTTAAGTTCTTTAAACTAGCACCGCCGCCACACAACATGATTCGGTGCGGAATGTTATCAAGTTCGGTAAATTCGCTGAGTGCCAGCTCTACACCTGCTACCCAAACATCGCACGTTTTATCGAGGGCGCCATTAATTGCCGTTTTTTGGGCAGCCGTCGGCTCTTTGTCGGTATCGCCCACTTTGAGTTGCTCGGCTGTCTCAAAATCAACCCCGAGATCACGTTCAATCGCTCGTGTATAGGCCCGACCACCGATACCAAACATCTTTGTACCCTGCACACCACCGTCGTTCACAACAGCAATGTCGGTCGTGCCGCCACCGACGTCCATCAAGACAGCGCTCATAGTAGCGTTCGGATTGTCACCAATAACCGAACGAGCCACCGCAAATGGCTCGGCTGCAACAGCCAACAGGTCAAGATCGAGCTCTTTAGCAACTCGTTCCAATGCCGCAATGTGAATCATTGGCGCAAAGGCGGTATAAAGCTGGATTTTGACATCACGACCCTTAAAGCCGATTGGGTTGGTCACTTGGTAGCCATCGATTGTAATTGCTACTAAGGCGCTGTTGACCATGCGAACCTCAGGCTGGTGTTGGCCAAGTTCGAGGGCCAGATTTTCTTTGGCCTTGGTGCTGGCCCGTTCTTGGGCCAAGCTGATCATTTGCTCCATTTCATAGATATCAATCTCGAGCTCAGGGTCTTTACGACGACATGGCACTGTAATAGTAGTACCCTTGACCAGCTCGCCAGCGATTCCAAGGATAGCTGTACGCACACTAACACCGGCTTGCTGCTCGGCTTGAGCGAGGGCATCATTACAATTCTGAACAACACTGCCAATGTCGGCAATAGCACCAGCCTGCATGTCAGATAATTGCTGATGAGCTCGGCCAACACCGACAATTTCTACTTTTGAGCCATGTATACGAGCAATCAGAGCCTTTACAAATTCGGTACCAACATCAAGAGCAACGATGTGTTGCTCTGGTGCTGCACGGCTATTCTCCCGTTGCGCAATTAGCTGATCTTTGACAGCCTTAACTTTACTAAGCATAACTAGCTTCTATTGTAACACTTTTTGAGGCGCAATCTAGGTGAATCTACTACTGTAAAACGCCCTTGATACGCCGAACACCGGCACTTGAGGCCTCTTCTTTAGTGATCTTAAAGCGCTTTCCACCTTCGGCCAACACACCAGTATGCTCGACGTGTGGGCCACCGCAAATCTCAATACTGTACGGCTCTTTGCCTTCTTCAGTCATGATATACACTTTAACTTTGTCGCCGTATTTATCACCAAAAGCACCTTTGGCACCTTGCTTAAAGGCTTCGTCGGTCGGCAATTCTTTCCAGCTTACAGCGAGGTCTTTTTCAATCTGCTCATTGACTATGGCCTCAACCTCATCCAGCTGCTCTTGGCTGACTTTTTCAGCATGCGAAAAGTCAAAGCGCGTTCGTTCGGGCGTAATGTTCGAGCCACGCTGCACCACATGATCACCGAGCACTCGGCGTAGAGCTTCATAAACCAAGTGTGTGGCTGTGTGCAATTTGACTGTTTCATCAGAATGATCGGCTAGACCACCTTTAAAGACGCCTTTGCCCGCAGTTTGCGAGCGCTTGCGTTGTTCTTCCATTTTGGCATCAAATGCTTGTCGCCAACCATCATCAAGTTTTACATCTTGCTTAAAGGCCTCTTCAGTAGTTAATTCGACCGGAAAACCATACGTATCGTATAACTGAAAAACATCTGCGCCGGTAATCTGGCCATTGCGAGCCAGTTTTTCAAATTCGCGCAAGCCTTTGCGCAACGTTTGGCGGAAAACTTTTTCTTCTTTAACCAACGCTTCAAGTACAGCCTGGCGCTGCTCGGCAACTTCTGGATAGTCATCGTGATATATATCGGCAATCACCGGTATAATTGTTTCGAGAAAATTTTGATCAATCCCCAATTCCAAAGCAAATCGAATAGAGCGACGCACCAAACGACGAGCCACGTAACCCTGCTCTTTGTTACTTGGCAGAACTCCGTCAACTGCCAAGAAGGTAGCGCCTCTTAAATGATCAGCAATAACGCGCATGGCGTTGGTATGGGAGTCGTAGGTTTTGCCTGACAGCTTTTCAAGTTCTTCAATAATTGGCCAGAGCAGACTAATCTTGTACACGTCAGGACTATCAATAGCTGCCGCTGCAATTCGTTCCAAGCCACCACCAAAGTCAACATTCTTGTTAGCGAGCGGTTCAAAGCCTGTGTCGGTTCGCTTGTACTGCATAAAGACCTGGTTGCCGATCTCCATAAAGCGCCCACCATCGCTGGCTGGATGCGCCAGCCCGTAGCTTTTGTCGTGCCTATCTTCGCCGAAATCATAAAAGACTTCGCTGTCCGGACCACATGGATCACCCACTGGGGTTGTAGCCAAACCGCCACCGCGACTCCACCAGTTTTCGCCATCGTCATAAAAGAAAATGCGACCAGTGCCCATACCTTTTTTATCACCATCTGCCTGTGAGCCAATTGAGACAATTTCGGCATCAATGCCCTTTTCTTTAAAGACTTCTTGCCAGATTTTGGCTGCTTCATCATCGCGCGGGATACCCTGTTCCTCGTCGCCAATAAAACAGGTGACGTAAAGCTTGTGTGGATCGAGGCCGACTGTATCTACCAGGAATTTAAAGAACCAGCGAATCTGCTGTTCTTTAAAATAATCGCCAAGCGACCAGTTGCCGAGCATTTCAAAAAAGGTCGTATGGCTGGTATCGCCAACTTCTTCGATATCCTGCGCCCGCAAGCATGTCTGACTATCGACTAACCGCGTACCGTCGGGGTGTTCACTGCCCAACAAGTACGGCAGTAATGGCTGCATGCCACTGCCAGTAAAGAGTGTGGTCGGGTCATTTTGTGGCACCAACAGCGCCCGTGGAATGTGGGCATGGCCATTAGCTTTGAAGAAATCAATGTAGTGTTGGCGAATCGTTTGTGCGTCCATATCTGATATAGTTTACCAGATCATCAGAGGAAGCGGGCTAAAACCAGTCTTACATAACCTCAGAAATCAGGCCGCCGCCAACAACTCGTTCGCCATCATACAATACGGCCGATTGGCCAGCTGCAATTGCCCGCTGCTCATCTTTCAGGTGAATAAGCACCGCTTTCGCTGTCTGCTCTACCTGACAATCAATCAGTGGCCCGCGGTAGCGCAACCTGACTTTGTAAGCCTGATCGGCTTGCGGTGCCTGATTAATCCAGTGCCCATCCCTGATAGTAATTTGTTTTGCCCACAATGCTTTATCTTCTAGGTCGGTTGTAACATAGACAGTATTTGTCTTCATATCTTTGTGCGTCACGTAGTAGGGCAGCCCACCACCGACGTCCAGACCGTGACGTTGGCCGATGGTGTAGAAAATGGCGCCATCATGCTCACCAATGACAGTTCCGTGGCTGTCGACAATTGGACCCGACGTGGTCTCGACATACTCCTTCAGAAAATCTTTTATCCCGACCTTACCAACAAAGCAAATGCCTTGGCTGTCCTTTTTGTTGGCAGTTGGCAGTGAAAATTTTGCTGCCAATCCCCTCACCTCTTCTTTGGTAGTAAAATCACCAATCGGAAATAAGGTTTTCTGCAAAGCCGACTCTGAGATTCGATACAAAAAGTAGGTCTGGTCCTTAGTGGCATTGGAGGCTGTTAGTAGTTGAGCGCCAGCTACGTCGTGTTTGACCCGCGCATAGTGACCAGTCGCAATCATGTCAGCACCTTGTTCTAGGGCTGTATCAAGAAAAAGCTTAAACTTAATCTCTTGATTACACATGATATCAGGGTTGGGCGTGCGACCAGCCTTGTACTCATCAATCATGTATTGAACGACCTTGTCACGATACTCTTGCTCAAAGTCAAAGACTCTTAAATCAATCCCTAGTCGAACAGCAACACGCTTAGCGTCTTGGAAGTCTTCTTTCCACGGACAAGCAAAACCAGCCACATCTTGGGTCCAGTTCTTCATATAAACGCCAACCACTGCATAGCCAGCCTGCTGCAATAATGCAGCAGTTACTGAACTATCAACGCCGCCGCTCATGCCGACGAATACTGTTTTCTCTACCGTAACCATGGCCTTATAGCTTAACTGACGTCTTCGTTGCGCTCAAGTCGTTTACGCAGAACCTTAATTTCGTACCGTCGACCGAGCCAGAAGGAAGATGCGATCAGCGGTATGGCGATTGCAGCCGGTTGCCACAAAATTTTGGTACGCGTAATCGTAGTTCCCTTGTCGTCCTGACTGGTATTGCTTTGTCCCGGGTCACCGTTAGAAACACCGACTACCTGCAAAAATGCTAAGTTACCATCTTTATCGGTAGCTCGAATAATGACATTGTAAATACCCGCGGTATCGTAGATATGTGAAATCGTAAATGTTCCCGGAAAGGCCTGGCTTATTAAATCCGGGGTTTTGCCATCACCCCAATCAACACTGATAGCATACGGCCCGTTGCCGCCAGCCAAAATAATTGGCCAGGTCAGGGTCTCGCCCGGGTTGGCACCGCGCTTAGCGAAGCTACTGGTCAAAAAGAGCCTGTTAGGTGGCGCAACACCGGTAAACGGTACCGTTACTACTACCACATTAGAGTCTGGACCGGGCTGGTCAAGACTATCGAAGACGCGAGCAACCAGCTCATTACGACCACTAAAGAGGTCGATTTGAATCGAAAAGCTACCATTTGCACACTCAACGGCACCGGCAAAAACATTGTTTTTGAAAATTTTAACCAACAAACCATTTGGGCATAACCCGGTGACAGTTACAGTTGGCTCGTTGATAGTCACTCCATCTCGAGGAAACGTTATGGTGGCGCCAGTAGTTGGTGGTGCCGAGTTAATACGGCCTTCGAGGCCAATCGAGCCATCTTCTTGGGCAGCATACGTAGGAACTACAGCGAACAATAACACTAGTCCAACTGTCAGTAACAGACTCAGGACATATCGACGCATAACGTTACCGACGATGTATTTTTGACTTTTTGCGCTTGCCAAAGCGTGATCGGTAAATCCAGTAGCCACCACTCACAATGAGTACGATGAGCACTATCAGGACAAGCAAACACCACCATGGCATATAGACAAATGAACTCTTGTAGGTGACAACTTCGCCGCCGCTACCATACGCCACTGAACCAGTTAGCGTGTACTTACCGGGCCACTTTACGTTCTTGAGCTCATTGTTAAATGTACGTGATGACGTTGGCAAAATAAGACCTCGTGGATCTGTATTGTTAACGTCGTAGGTATGAACTTCTTTTCCAAATGGACCATTAACGTTGACTTTACCAAACGGCCGAGACAGACCGGTGCCTAAGTTCTTAACTTGTAAAGCAACATTGTCAGGCTTCTTGAAGAAAAATGTGCCTGGCTTATTGTCATAGGTAGCTTTTAGACTTTCAATCTGGATTTGCTCATTAATTTCACCTGGAACTTCTACAAATACTAGGTGAGCAACACTGGCGGTAAGAGCAACTTGTCGATCAGACTGAGCTGTTTGGCCTTTTGGCACAGCCGAATAGCGTACCGCCCCAAAATACGCCCCTGGTGTGGTGCCGGCCGGCACATCGAGCGTCAATTTTACCTCTTTGGTTTCACCCGGCTTCAAATCAACGGTCGTGTAACCCTTAAGCATCTTTTCAAGGGTATACGGGGTGCGCTTGGTTTGATCAATAATAATTTGCGGCGTTCCACTGTCATTATCTGATTCAAAGTCATTCAGCACAGCCTGCGCCGTCAGGTCGACAGCTGTGATGTTCTTGAGCAAGATAGAAAATGTTTCTTTTTCGCCTGGCTGAGCAATCATGTCCTTGCGTGTCGGCGAAAGCTGCAGGCCGCTACCGGACTGCTGGTTGCCCTGCGCCTGAACTATCAACGGTGTTGCCAGCCAACTAAATGCCAGCAGGAGCACCATTGCAAACCACGACGTTTTTTTAGATAGTGACACTACGTTCGCCCTCATGTTTTTATTCACACTATTTGCCCGAATTATAAGCGTAAACACCACTCATGTCAATTTCCTCACAGGGCTCATAGAATACCGGTTCATCAGAAAGCTGCGCTCGCAATATAGGTTAAGGTCGTCACGTAAATACCTGGTTGTTGATCGCGATTGATATTTACGAGATAACTGACAGTAAAGGCATTAAATTCGGTTGGCAGTGGCGAAGCGGCAATAACTTGATTGCCAAAATAGAACTGATTAGGATTGTTGAAGTTAGATGAAATAGCACCTGTACCGACTCCAGCCGGATCAGCCCCCACCACCGGATTTGAATTAGCACGCACATTCATCCCAAACTGGCTATTACCCGGTTGACTAAATTGCGGGCTACCTAGCCCAGGGATTACATTGTTGCCTGAGGTCATGGTTGGCCCTGCCACAAACGTGGTGTAGCCGGCCGGATCATTGGTAGCAACCGCAAATTGTGACGTCAAAAAACGTGGCGTAGTCGAGGATAACTCACCAAAATTAAGCTGCGAGCCAACAGTATCCGTACAATTAAGCGCCACCGTTACGCCCACGCAAAACGTGATGTATGGCGGAACATAACCCCCAATAGCTATAGCCGACGCAGTAGAATATGCGACCGCCCCTTCATCAATTGGCGAACCACTCGCATCATCGCTGGCATACGTAGAAATCCTCACATATGAAGGACTGTTGGTAGCCGACTGATTAATGATGTCGCTGAACGTATATGTTACCGGTATAGCTCCGCTCGCCACCGGCGGACGTGTCAAAACAATGCGATTGACCGTAGAAGCCGCACCCTTTGTGAAGCCGGTCTCGCCGGTTTGGTCCTGTAGCGTTGCGTCCGTTGCCGAGAAGTCAACTGGCGCAAAGCATGAGTCTTCAATAAACGGTGTGTTGGAGCAGTACTCAAATACTATTGAACCCAAGGTACCTGAACTAGCAAGCGTGAAGTCAAACGCATGCGTCGTAACGGCACTCGGCAATGAAGAACCGAGCGTAACAGACCGAGCTGTAACTTGGGCAGCCGAAGCGTGCCCTACTGGCATAATAGTGGCGACTATGAGTGTCAGTCCGATAACAAACTGAACCACCCGAGAACTCATTGTCTGCATATGATTATTCTAACTATTTTACGAGTGAAGGGCCAGCATCAATGTCTAGAAGGTAGGTGTTGCAATATAGATACTGGAAACCGTGTACGTACCGGTTGGAGTCGTAGCACTCGCGGTAGCACCGTAGCGTAGCTTAACAATTTCGTCGTCGACCACATTGACTGAGCTTATGAGTGCCTGAGCAGTACTGGAGTCACGCCAGCCATACTTATGGCCGGCATCAGAGTTCTCGCAATCACCAGCGTCGGTAATACTATCATCCACATTACTGTAAACCGTATTATACGAACCGCTACTACCAGAGCCAGAGGTTGGCGTACCGCCACTGTTTTCACCTAAACTAGAAGTGGTGCCTTGCGTGTAGTTTACACACGCAATATGTACACCAAAGCGCTCGGTGCCCGCAGTAAACGTTTCACCAGTGGAGTCGCTAGCAGCAATAAAACACTGATCAACTAAGCTCGTACCGCTCACGTCACAGGTTGCTCCCGGTACGCGAAAGGCGCGCAACTCATTGGTCCCAGAGCCAGCTGATGCTGCGTAATACGTAATGGCCACACCATTAGAGGCATTCGTATTCACCATAGCTGCTCCAAAACGATCATTGCCAATGGAAGTCGGCGGACTATTGTCTACCGGTGAACGAGCAATTGTAATGTTATCGACCACACCTAAGTCAACGCTGGTGCTCTCCGAAGCTTCGGTATCAGCACAGTCAGTCGGTAATGAGTCGGTATCATCGAGCGCGAACATACAGAAGACTAATCGCTCCTGGACACGACCAGTTACGGTCAGCTGGTTGACGATTGAAGCCGCCACTACGCCCTGGTGAACTTCTGTGGCAAAAGCTGCGTCGCTATAAACTGAGACACGAGCATAAACGGAGGTGTTATTACCGGAAGGAATTGAAGGGTTGGTAATACTGTCAATTTGGATTGATTTAGCAATGGCAGTTTCGGCGTCGACATCAGTACGAGTAACGCAATACTCTGTGGAGTTGGCAGGTGTACCGTTATTATGATCATCACAAGCGCCTGCATCGGCGCCCGTATATTCTGTGAATGCTGTAGCTTCAGAGAACGTCTGAGTACCGTTTAGAGAAGTTGCCGTGTAGTTGATGTTCATACCTGTCGGTTTCGTACAGGTGCCAAGCGGTGTGGTACAGAATTCAAAACGAATTGATTGGATAGCGGTCGTTGATGGAATTGTAAAATCAAAACGATAGGCAACACCGGTAGCACTCGGTGTAGAATCGGTAATAGTTACCTTGCGACTGGTCAATTGGGCGGCATCAGCATGACTCGTTAGAATTATCGGCATAAAGCCAGACAGTGCAAAAACGACCGCAATAAGGACATTGGTCGAGTTACTGATTCTCTGCTGAAGGCTGCTTTTTAGTGTGCGCAACCTGTGTTTCTCCTTTTGTTTTTGATGTTATGCTGCTTTTATACCATAAACACACGTATAGCCACAAACGTTATCCACAGACGCCTATCTAAAATGAAGGTACTGCAATCAGTATGTGGCGCATGGCGTACTGACCGGCAGGCGTAATATTAGATGGCTTAATAATGTAGGAAATCGTGTAATTCGTTTTGCCTACACCTTGGTTTCCGGGTGTTGCCGGCGAGCGAGCAATCACATCACCCGACGCATATTTGTACTGATTAGTCGTCTGGTAACCGGTAGCCGCCTCACCATCGGCAAAGCTATTATCCGGCTCATTGACTGGTACAGCTCCCATGGTGCCCGGCACAGTATTTGCTACCAAATTGATGCCAAATTCTTCCACATTTGGGTTCGTGGAAGCAGCAGCTTGCGTGGCCTTAGCATCAATAGAATCATTGTTTTCGCTCGTCGGTGGTTGCGAGGCGGTGATAACTGAATATGAGTACGACATGTAGCTGCGAACGTAGAAGGTACAATTACAGGCACCGCCTTGCGAAGCTGCATACGATGGAGTACTCGGGCTTAGGCTTCCAAAATCAACATCTGGACCCTCTATAGCCATCTCCAAAAACGGCTCGGATGGCGTCGTAAAACCGGCTACCGTCCGAACATTGGAACTGGCAGCATCACCCACCCCAATAGAACCTGTCGACTGACGCGCCTGATAGTTCGGAGAACTTGATTCGATACTACCGCCTGTACCAAAGTAGCCTTCTTCAATACGATAATTTGGCGAAGAAGATTGGGCCGATACGCTCATCGGCAATAGCAGCAGTCCAGCTGCGAATATATACCACCCTTTTGACCACTTTTTATTTTTCATAATGACACCTAAATTATAACACGCATGTAGCTACGCAACGGTTCAACGAGTCTGGAAGCCGTCTATAATCTGGATTAACTCAGTCGGATCATACAACGACCTGAGATCAGCGTATGTAATCGTGTAATTCTTCTTCGAACCATCAGGCCGCGTTAAGTCCATGACTGTCGATCCATTAATCCGACCCAGTAAGACCGCGTAATTGGTTGTGTCAGATTTGCAGGGCATTTTCACTTGCTCAACCACCACCTCAACCGGCATTGCTTTTGAGCCACCGGCTGCCTTTATGCAGTGCTCTGAAACAGTAATCGGTGACAGTTTATGACCGCTGTCTTGAGACACCGGCAGCACCCGATTCCCTACAAGATTGCTCGGGATTTGATCGACGTAGATTACGAGTTCGTGTTCTACCAAGCCAGCTCGGATGCTTCGATATACAAACTTGTTGGCAGTGGTTTCGGCAGGAATTTCGGCCCATGTATCATTGGTTTGAAAATGAAAGTACGGCGTGTCAAAGACCCGGACGGAAGGAGCCAAATACTTAGTAGTCTGCCCAGAGGTAGCATTATTATTCTGGTCTTCTTTTGCGCTTTGATAATACAGATATATAAGACCAGCAACCAGTGCTATCAGTACAAGAACTGTGAGCGACCATGCAAGGCGCAGATAACGTTTTCGACGTCGGTAATTCAATTTCTGACTATATTTCATGGCACACCACCACAACATCAGGTTACTCAACTTATTGTGTCTTACTGTTCGCTAAAACACAATGAGCTTATGTTTTTGGGCACATTTATAGTATGCTAATGGTTAAGCATATGAGGGACTCCTGAGGAGTTACAGATAATAAAAATGGATACTCAAAATAAAGAATCTGAGACCGCAACAACGCCAGAGCAACAGCTGGAGAATGATTCTCTAGAGGCCCAAACCACCGTTATTGAAACTGCTCCTGGCTCGAGTACGCCAGACTCAAGCAACCCTAACACTCCACCAAAACCGGACGATAAGCCACCAAAGAAGAGTCGGTCGTTTTCACGTATTAAAAGCCTTTCCGGTCGTATCAACATTTACCTGTTAGCTTTTAGTCTACTTTTAACGCTCGCCATTGTAGTGACTGCTGTCAGCTACATCCGTAGTCGGCAGGCCAATAATCAAACTCAGCAAATTCAGACTGAACCATTGAGCGAAGAAGCCCTCGAGCAGCTGCGTCAAACTGATGTCAAAGTTGGTGACCCAAAACAAGTCCTAAGCGTCGAATCTAATGCCATTTTTGCTGGTCGCGTACTGGTCCGTGGCGGCCTAGAAGTTGCGGGTGAAATTAAAGCTGGTTCACCGCTCACTGTTCCTGGTCTAACGGTAACCGGCACGACACTGATGGGCCAAGCACAAGCTAGCCAACTCCAAGTTTCTGGTAGCTCCACGTTGCAAGGACAAGTTAGTATTCAGAATAATCTTACCGTGGCCGGATCAGGTAGTTTTGGCGGCACGTTAACAGCTGCTCGTTTAAATATTCAGACACTGCAAGTAAGTGGTGATTTACAGCTCTCTCGACACATCGATGCTGGCGGGGGCACACCTGGCAAATCTGATGGCGCCGCCCTTGGTATCGGTGGTACAAGCTCAATAAGTGGTACCGATACTGCCGGTACCGTAGCAATTAATACTGGTGGTGGCACCGGCCCAGGTTGCTTTGTGACAGTGACCTTTAACCAACGTTTCAACGGCACACCGCATGTAGTAGTAACTCCTATCGGTTCAGCTGGCGGTGGTGTTGATTACTACCTTAATCGTACGAGCACCAACTTTAGTATCTGCACATCCAATGCGGCTCCAGCCGGTCAAAGCTTTGCCTTTGATTACATCGTCATCGACTAAACATCCAGGAAGAGTGTTACTTTATTCTGACGTACGTGCATAATACCGCGGGCGATTCGCAATCGACTTTCTTGCCCAGTTACTGGGCGGATTATAACCTCACCTTCGTTGACCAAGGTCATAAAGTTGTGATGTTTTGGCAAAATATCAAAAGGACCGGTATCATTCTCGGCCGAAATGCTGGCCGCAAGGCCATTATAGTATGTCTGGTAGGCAGAGTAGACTTTGATGTATAACCGGGTTTCATCTTCGGTCTCAGCTGGCGGCTTAGCTTCAGTCTCCTGAGGCTGCATGGTAGCGGCCTTCATTTTAGCAATAGCAGCCGCTTGCTTACTGACGGCATCATCATTAACTGGTGTGTCAGTAGACTTAGCTTCTTCTGGCTTTTCTTTAGATTTCTTGTCTTTCGCCATGAGCAGTTGCCTAGACAATTATCTCTTCGACGCTTGATAATGTTTGGTCGCGTGTAAAAGCTTCACCTGGTATGCCATTAAGTTTTTCGGTAACAAACATATTTTGAGCAAAATTCTTAATGATCTTCTTGGCTTTGGCATAGTCGGCTCGATCAACGGGCGATAATTCATTTTCACCAATGATGGCAATGATGCCTTTGAGGGATTCGTGCTTTTGCAGCAATGACTGGACTTGCACGCTGAGCACATAGTGACGATCGCCAACAATTTCTGGCGTTAGCAAAGCAGACGTTGAGCGGGTCAAGTCAACTGCAGGACGAATACCTTGTTCGGCTACAGAACGACTGAGAACCAAGATTGCATCCAGTTCGTGCTGAATCATTTGAACCGCTGGGTCTGACGTATCGTCGGCTGGCACATAAATCGTTTGGACAGACGTGATTGAGCCGTTCTCATTAGAGCTCAACCTGTCTTGCAAGGTCTTGATATCAGAGAAGATTGTTGGTTCGTAGCCACCTTCACTCGGAATTTGGCCTAAAATAGTCGCCAATTCGTTACGAGCTTGAACGTAGCGATACATGTTGTCGGCAAAGAACAGAATGTCTTTCTTGTGAGTATCGCGAAAATCCTCAGCCAGGGCCGTAGCAGCCAAACCAACCAACGTACGTTGGACTGGATTTTCATTCATCTGACCAAAGAACATGCAGGTATTCTTAAGTAGATCGGCTGTCTTTAAGGTGTCATACAGCTCATGACCTTCACGAATACGCTCACCAATACCGGCAAAGAATGATAAACCGGCACCGCTTTTAGCAACGTTATTGATCAGCTCCATAGTCAGCACCGTTTTACCCACACCTGCACCACCAATAATGCCAATTTTACGACCCTTCACAAATGGCGTCATAAAGTCGATGACCTTGATGCCCGTTTCCAGAATTTCTGGCTGACCAACTTTAAAGTTTGGGCTACGTGGCGGAATCTTGAGGATGTCTTTATGGGCCAATTTGCTCGTATCAAGTGGCGGCAGCCCATCAAGTGGCTGACCGAGCGCATCAAAAATCCGACCAATCGTTTCGTCACCGAGCGGTATCTGGACACCAGCGTGTGTTCTCTCGACCGACATACCGCGTTGTAGCGTCCGATCGGATCGTAAATTCAAACAGAGGGCTTGATTACCAATGTCTAGACGTTCGACCAGTAGCTGTGTGCCCTTTTCGTTATCAACTTTTACAACCTCACCAATATTTGGGCTATCTTCGTCAAAAGTTACGAAGACAATAAGGTCTTTGACTGATGAAATTACACCCTTACTCATGACGCGTGCGACCTCTTGACTCCATAAATAACTTCTTTCAGTCGTTCATCTTTGCTTGCCCTACGAGCCCGGTTATACCGAAGTCGAGTGCTGTCGAACTGATCATCGGCCGCTTGGTGCGAAGCTGACATGGCCCGGAAACGACTGGCGTATTGCGCCAACTTAGAATCAAGAATCAACTGCTCGAGCGCAATCTGCATCATCGAGCGTTCTAAGTGATCAACCAAAACGAACGTGCTTGGCTCAAAAATATAGGTCGATTCGCTGATCACATCGTCGCTTTTGTCGGCTTTTTTCGCTATATTATCAACCGCGCTGCTCAGCGATATCTTGCGAACGTCCTGCACCATGAGCGAGACATATTCCTGATAAAAGACAGTGGCGGTCCGATAGTTCTGGACGTATTTAATAATTGGCATGACATTAATATTCTGGTCTTTATTTGGTAATTTAAAATATTTCTCATAGCTAATGTCTTTTTGAGCTAATTGCACTGCACCATGGTGACCAATGACAATAATGTCCTGCTTGGCCGAGTCATACGTTTCGAGCATGTAATTAACCAGTTTTTGGTCAATATCACCGCTAAAGCCGCCTTCAGCCGTGATGATAATATACAGCTCTTTATCGATTACATTTTCACCGCCAGTATGACGACCAAAGCGAAATAAGCTATCAACGCGGATTTGAGTATAAATTCCCCATAAGTCATTAAAGAACTGGGTAGATTGCAGCACTTGGTTTTTGATGCGAGCAATCTTCATACTGGCAATGCCTTCAAAAACACTACTGATCTCCACCATGGCTTCAATGCCACGGAGTTGCTTTTCAATTTCCTGAATGCGACTCATTTCTTAAGCTCCACGGCTGCTTTGCCCTTCAGTTCGTCGCGTGCCTTGTCGTAATCTTCGTCTTTCTGAATCGTGGCGGCGTATTCATGAACGTGCGTCTTGAGGGTGTCAATATCGAGCTGCACACCTTCTTCGGCATTCAAGACAATATCGAGCATTAGTTGCTGAGCATACAAAGAATATATTTCTGATGGACCTTGGTTGAGAATTTTAAAAATATCCTCGCCCTTACGGAGCGCTATCTTTGACTCAAGCGCTAATTCTGACCCAAAGTGCGAAAACTCTAGAGCTTCGCGGTAGGCAGCCAGCATTTTGAGCGTACTAGCCGCCAGTGTTTTTTGACGCTTATTATGACCGACACCTCCCACACGCGTCACACTTAAGCCCGTATTGACTGCTGGGCGCACACCGCTACGAAAAAGATCCATATCAAGAATCCATTGACCATCGGTAATGGACATAATGTTGGTTGGTAAAAAGGCTGTAATATCACCAGAGGCTGCTAGAACAATTGGGATACTAGTCAGGTGCTTACCAGTACTATCCAGCCGACCGGCCCGCTCCAACAAGCTGGAGTGCGCATAGAACATATCACCCGGGTACGAATCACGACCTGGGCTGGTGCCAGTGAGTAGAGAAATTTCTCGATAAGCCTGAGCGTGGGTCGTTAAATCGTCATAAATGATGATGGCATCTTGATTAAGCTTTTGCCAAAAATGTTCTGCCATGGCGCATGCCACATAAGGCGCTATGTAGCTAGCAATCAGAGACTCAAACATGGTCGACACAATAACAATGGCACTGCTCAGTGAATCGGTGGCCTCTAGCTTGCTCAGCAGAGCATCGATGTCGCTACGACGTTTGGCGATCATGCAATAAACCACAACTTGGTCGGTATTCTTTTGGTTAATGGTCAGCTGGGTGGCAATACTGCTTTTGCCAGATTTACTATCGCCAAGCACGGCAATACGCTGACCTCGAACGACCGGGAACAAGGCATCGATACTGACCACGCCGCTCTCTAGCTGCGTATCAAGTAGTTTACGTGCTGCGAGTGGTGGCGCACTATTAAACACTGGGGCAGTGTCATCTGGAGCAATCGGTCCTTTACCGTCTAAAGGCTCGCCGAGTACAGATATAACCCGACCCAGATAGTCCTTGCCGACTTTACAGACCAATTCATGATGCTGAACAACCGCCACCATACCAGTTGCGAGCGGTTTTTGCCCGAGGTGCAAAATAGTGACATACTCAGGCGTTATCTCTGTTACAAAGCCCTTACTGCCGTCTTCAAACATAATTAAGGCGTGCATATTAACAGGATGTAGCCCTTTGATCCGCACGAGGTACTTACCCTCAACTGCAATAACTTCGCCGACTGGCTGACCGCCATCAATGAGACGCTGAAAATGCTGGTTGCTGCTCATTGCCGGGCCTCCTCGGCTGGCGGTGTAGGTGCCGGTACCTGAGGCTGTGGGACAGCAGACTCATCAACTTGGCTTATTTCTTCAAAGAGACGAGGACGTTCTTCGTGCAGTCGATTACGTAGACTCATGTCAAAAACTTTGTTATTGGTACGTATCACGCAGCCGGCTGCAAGATTTGGTTGTAAGCCAATTTCAAGCAGGGTGAGCGGATGAATATTCTTACGCAGCCAAATGATGACATCCTTTTTGAAGTTGGCTGTCGGTTCGGCCGCAACGCTCATGTGAAGTCTGGGCGCGTGCTTCATGAAGCCCTTCAAGATAATTATGAGTTGTTCGCGCTGTTTTTCATCGGTCAAAGTTACTTTGTTGGTGCTGGCAAGTTCTTCGAGTGTCGTACTGGAACGAGCCAACTTGGTGGGCGAGCCCGGTTTACGAAGCTTGTTTTGGCGAAGAGATTCATCAACACTTTCGAGTTCGCGTAGTATACGTGCCAAATCAACCGAACTTACGAGTTGCTCGGGTAGTGAAATCTGTTCAACAGCTGCAGCATCAGTCACGTATACTTCCTCTAAGCTCCAAAATTAATGTCTTCTATAATTGCCTGTTTGTTGCGCTCAAGCTCACCCAAAATGTACTCTAACTGATCATCAAGGCTAATTTGATTACCAATAGCCGCTAAAACGTAATGGTTAACGATGTCAGCCATATTGTTATTGAAGCGAGTGATAGTACGCTCTTTCTCAATGCCAATTTCTTTGACGAGTTGCTCGTGCATGATTTCTCGTTGCTGCTCGACGGCAACTTGGGTCTTCTGAATAGAATCAAGAGCTATCTGCTTGGCATCGTCAATCGAAGCCTCATATTTAGCAAAGGCATCGTGCAGTGATTTGGTAATCTCTGCCTTCATGTATTCGTTGATTTGAGAGGTAGTTAAGCGCAAGTCCTGCTGTAAGAACATGGCATTTTCACCAATGATTTTCTCGAAGTGAAGCCGGCCGCGATTACGGAGTTCTTCGCGGAAATCATCATTAAAAATACGTTCTACGTCTTGCTTAGCCGCTTCAGTAAAGTCAGGCGGCTCTTTATCACCTTGACCGTGACCAGAACCAGACGAAACTCGCAGAGCTACCCAAATAAACGCCGCCGTGGTTGAGAGGAGTGCTCCAACAATCAGCCCGGTTTGTATCCACCCATCATCCATGTTTTACGTCTTCCCACCTTTGCATAGCACGCGTTTATGCTTAAAGCTTTATAAGTAAATATACCCCAAATAGCCCTGTAATGAAAACGATTAGGCTCACCAAGACCACCTGAATCATGCCTCTCAAAATTACATTTTTGGATAAGGGGTTACGTCCGAGCGAAATAATTGCACTCCGGACACCGCTAAAGAGTGTGGTGCCAGCCACAATAGTCGTTACCAAAATAACCGCCAAACCCAGATAGATTCTCAGGGCATCAACTGGTTTCTCGGCTACCGAATCAGCCAGCTTCTGTAGTGCTTGTGGCACTTTGTTGCTTTCTGGATTTTTCTGAATCGGATTTTTGCCAATGCCAATATCAACTTGGATGCGCCCAAAGGCCACCGTCCGCCCGTCTTTGGCCGTCGTCTTACCGATACTATCGCTCGCACCAGCAAATTCACCAACCGCCCGGCCGAGCACCACGCCCTGAGTTTCATTAGCCTTCATAGCAATACCGGCAAGCGACGACACACTTATTAGATCGCCTGGCTTGATTGAGCCATTTTCATTGCTAACCAGCACCTCATAGGTGCCCTGCGTGGCTACAAACACCTTTTTTTCACCGTCGCTCAGCGTTACCGGTGAATCATTAGAATCGGCCACGACACCCTTGAGGTCGGTTACTGTCTTATCGGTAACGGCCTCCACTTTAGCCTGATCTGACTTCTTGGCTGTCACCAACATGCCCTTTTGCAATGTCTCGTCAGAGGCATAGCCCTGCAAGACAGTTTGGGCTTCTAGTGGACTATTCAAGCTAAGAAGTATAAGCATCGCTAACAACGCCGAAGCGACTACGCGCGGCGTAATTATCAATACTTTGAGGCGAGCTTTTAGATTCATTTTTGTTTTTGCTTACGCTTAAGACATATTATGCCTCTGATAACTTAATCTGGCAAGTCAGACGTTACAGGACTTCTGGAAGCGTCCGTAGGAGATGGTCGATATTTTCTTGAGTAGTGCTCCGGCCCATGCTAAACCGCAATGAACTTTGGATGTGACTTGTGTCATATCCAATCGCTTGCAGTACATGCGACGGCTCGTCATTACTAGCGCTGCACGCAGAGCCAGCGGCAGCGTAAATACCGTGCATATCAAGCGCCATCAGCACCCGTTCATTATCGGTACCTGGCACGGTAATATGCACATTATTTGGCAAGCGTTGTTTGAGCGAGCCGTTGATGATTACATGAGGTAAGGCCTTCTGTAGCTCAGCGATAAAATACTGCTGCAAAGTCTGCAGACGCTTCGTTTCTTCGTGACGCTTCTCCACTGCCAACTTAAGTGCAGCAGCCAGACCTATAATGCCCGGAATATTTTCGGTACCGCTACGTAGACCTCGTTCTTGACCGCCACCAGCGATGAGTGGCCGTATAGTCACACCGCTACGCACAAACAGCAGGCCCGTCTGCTTTGGGCCGTAAACTTTACCACCATTAATTGTCATCAAATCAACGCCCAGTCGGTGGACATGCAAGTCCAGGTAATTGCTGGCTTGAGCGGCATCAACATGGAACAAAAGCGGTAGTTTGTTGCCTTGCTTTTGACGCTGGGTTCGTAGCTTGGCGAGCTCAGCAGCAATCTGACGAATTGGCTGCACCGTACCAACCTCATTGTTGGCGTACATAATACTTACCAAAACCGTCTGGTCATCAATTGCTTCCACAACCAACTCAGGATCAACCAAGCCTTGTTCGCTAACCGATATTTCTCGCACTGTATGTGCTTGAGCCGGCATACGCACAGAGTCATGCTCAATAGCCGAAATTACCAAATTGGCTTCTGGGTATTGTTGCATGACACCGTGAATGGCCAGGTTATTAGCTTCCGTACCGCCCGAGGTGAAGACGATTTCAATTGGCTTAGCACCAAGCAAAGCCGCAATGTCGGCACGGGCAGCAGCTACTGCTTTGGAGACCTCGACAGCTGGCGTGTACAACGCTGAGGGGTTATAGAACTGAGTATTAAAAAACGGCTGCATGGCCGTGAGAACGCTGTCATCGAGTGGCGTAGCCGCCGCAAAGTCAAAGTATGAAGTCATCGAGTAGCCTTTGTTAGGCAACTTTGTACAGTTTGCGCTTTACATTGCGCTCGTAGGCTTGGACAGCATCAAAGAAACGAGCTGCTTCATCTTTAGAGATCAGTTTATGGCTTTTGCCATCTTGGATCTTCACAATGCTGTCAGGTCGAACGTTATAGCGAGTAGTACGACTCTTTCGTTCACCCTTTTTGCCTTGCCATTCTTCGTACCAAATCCAGGTATATTCATCGAGGCAGAAGAATTCACGACGACCATTCTTAGGAATCGGGCCAAACAGCTTGCCACCGATTTGAGCTTCGTGGCGCAATAGGTCACGATACAGCTTATTGTCGCGATTTTCTTGGCTTTGAACGCCAGCAACTTTAAGGACTCGACTAAGCATTGTTTACTCCTGTCTGGTCAGCATGATGTTGACTGATAATCTGGCGAGCAGCGTTGCCCATAGTCTGGGCTTCGGTAAACTTCACGTCACCATGAGCTGTTGGCACGCTATTGAGTGCAGAAGCTGGTGTGGCAAAGTTATTAGCTATCGGAATTTCGGGAGAAAGAACTTCATCAATAACTTGAGCAGCCTGGCTTTGACTACGGTCACTGTTAGAGGCTTGAACAACTGAGCAGTTGGCAACAGCTCGAGTGGCGGTCATGACAATACGCACCCGCTGTTGAGCTGGTGTTGGCAAAGCTTCATAGCTACCCCAGCGCTTTGGCTCGGTTTCGCCGTTTCCGGTTAGTGATAGGTTAGTCAAAATACTCATTATCTGTCTCTTATTGTTATGTCAAATAGCTGACGGGCATTCAATGTGGTTTGATCTGCAAGCTGCTTAATTGACTCTCCCCTGAGCTCGGCCAAAAACGCGGCCGTAAACTTCACATGTTCAGGTTTACATATCTTACCACGGAATGGCTTAGGAGTCAAGTATGGTGCATCTGTTTCGAGCACCAATTTCTTGAGAGGAACAGCCTTTGCAGCCTCAAGCTGCTCAGCTTGCTTTGTAAACGTCATAATGCCGTTTAGCCCCACATATAAGTCACGTTGCAGAATCTGCTCCACATCAGATAATACACCCGTAAAGCTATGAATAATAGCCCTTTTTATAGAAAATCTATCAAAAATCGGCCAAAAGTCGTCAAAAGCGTCGCGAACATGGCAAATTACCGGCAAGTCATACTTCTCGGCTAACCCCAGTTGAAACTCCAATAACTCGGCTTGTTCAGCCTTATTTGAGTGCTCATAGTAATAATCGAGTCCAATTTCACCGACGGCCACCACTTTATCGCGCTGAATGTTGTCAAAAAGTGCTTCCAGAGCCTGTTTTGAGCCCTTTTGAGCCAAAAACTCGTGCGCCTCGTGCGGATGAATGCCTACAGCCGCCCAAACGCCCTCACGGCCCCTGGCGAATTCTACGGCCCCTTTACTGTCCTCGAGGCGACAACCGACCGCTATCATGCCAGTAACACCTTCGTTTACGGCCGCTTGCCAGACTTCTTCTGAATCGAGACCATAATCTGGGAAATGTATGTGGGCGTGTGTATCAAAAAACGATAAGTCTGTGCTCATAACAACTGTTTATTATGCCACACGGCATTATGAGAAGTTCAGGCAGCAATTAACACTAATCAATCAAGCCTTTTGATTTCAAGTCATCAAAGATAAGGACATCAACTGGTGAACTTTTTGCTTTCCAATCGTAATTCACAAAACTCATTTCCTCGATCTCGGCTGCCGGCCTTAGATTGCCATCAAATTCAGCCTCATAGCAAGTCATGCGAACAACTGTTCCTTCAGGCTTTCCATGAGCCTGAGCCTCAAATGTTCCATAGTGTTTGATTGTTTTTGGTTTTAGCTCAACAGAAAGCTCTTCTTCAACTTCTCGTGTCAGTGCTTCGACGTCGGTTTCGTTACCTTCACGTTTACCACCAGGTATATACCAAACGTCTTTGCCAATACTGCGAGTAGTTAGTATTTTCCTATCTTTGATTAGTATGTACGCCAACTTATCTATATAGCTCTTTTCCATAGCACTAGTATAGCAAGGGGTGACGCTGTGCTATGTAATTCTGGATACCTCGGCACACCAACTGATCAATTGGCAGCCCTTCGTTGAGTCGACGGCGCACCTCTGAAGATGAAATGCCTTCATCTAGATTTATCTTTAGAATGTCACAATTAGTTCCAACCCCTATTGTACCCCCATCACGCGGTACGACAATCATTGGCAACTCAGCCTGTAATTCCTCGCCGTGGCGCCAGGCTGGCATTCCTAGATAGGCATCGCCGCCAAAAACATAGCGGAATGATCTGGTCGGTTCAGCTGTTGCGAGCCGACCGACTGTTCTATATGTCTCCGTTACACCAGTGTCTTTCAGTTCCAAATCGCAGACTGCTACTCGTTCTGGCTCGGATAAGGTTTGGCGGACAATTTCCAGCATTTCGAGGCGCTGATCACTCGGCAAGAAGCCGGCCTTATCGTGTCGTTCCCCTGATGGCATGAGCCAGACATCGGCATCTGGATAGGTTTGTAGCAGCACTTCCGTTATATCGCGGTGGGCAAGGGTAGGGGGATTAAAACTACCGCCAAAGATAATGGTTTCGTGTTGTGCGAGTTGCATAGTAGCTCTCCTATCAGACGTATGTTTGTGTTCTATTGACACTAACTATACGTGTATGGTACATTCTAAATTAGTTAATGTCAAGAATACACTAACTAATAACCCTAGGAGAACTGCCATGGAAACTCTTTACGCTGAAGCACCACGCATCGAGCGACACGACTTCCCAGCCTATTTCGAAAAGCCAACCAAAGACTACCTTCGGGTTATGACCGCTTCCCCGGAAGTTACTATTGCCGACCCTGTCGCCAACGTGGCCGCCACTAAAGAAGCCTATGCCTCTGCTATAGAAAATGAGGCCGAACTTTTGGTTCTACCGGAACTGAATCTGACCGGTTACTCTACGGCTGACTTATTTCATAACGAGCATATCCTCGAAACGACCCAAGCCGCCCTGTATGATTTAGCCGAAGCAACTGTCGAAGGTCCCGCGCTCATAGTCGGTGCCCCGCTGGTTCACGCCGGCAAGCTCTACAACTGTGCGGCAGTTTTGGCCGAGGGCACTATACAAGGCGTGGTGCCAAAAACACGCCTACCAAATTACGGCGAGTTCTATGAAAAGCGTTGGTTTAGTAGCGGCCGGAATGTAACTGATCAGGTTATGGCCATTGGCGATGCCGAGGTGCCGTTCGGAACTGATTTACTGTTTGATATTAATGGCACAAAAGTCGGCATCGAAATCTGTGAAGATGCCTGGGCAGGAATTCCGCCCAGCAGTTACGCCGCGTTGGCCGGCGCTGAAGTAATTGTCAATTTGTCTGCCAGCAACGAACTGATTGGTAAGAAAGAATTTCGACAGCAAAAGATCAGCGACCTGGCCGGTCGATTATTGTGCGCATACGTTTACACTTCTGCTGGCAAAGGCGAGTCCAATGCTGACGTCATATACGGTGGCCACCAGATGATTTTTGAACTTGGACACAAACTCGAAGAACGAACTCCGCACGACAAAACGACTGATAAGTTGGTGGCGGATATAGACCGTCAACACATCCAGCATGACCGTTTACAGAATAAGACCTTTGCCGACGAAGCCGAGGAGATCCAGGCTGAGTACAATTTCCGAACCATTCCTGTCCACGTCAAGCGCCCAGACGATGAAGCCGTTATGCAATTTATCGACCCATTACCGTTTGTACCGGCCAATCCAGAAACTCTGGACCAACGTTGCGACCAGATCATGGGCGAGCTAGCCGAAGCGTTTGCTGAACGTCTTAAAGACGTTGGCAGTAAGGGTATCGTACTTGGTTTATCTGGCGGACTTGATTCTACGCTCGGCATACTGATTGCCGCTGAAACAGCCAAGCGCCTCGGCAAAACTAACAGTTTTATTAACACCATTACTATGCCCGGCCCGGCCAGTAGTGAACGTACTCAAGATAATGCAACTATTTTGGCGAACGCACTCGGTACGACCCATCTGATCAAGCCGATCGGCCCGCTAACTGAGCTGCTGCTTGAGACTATTGAGCACGACGGGGTAACCGAAGATATTACCTTCGAGAACACGCAGGCTCGTATTCGTACGGCCATTCAGATGAATTACGCCAACAAAATTGGCGGCATGGTGCAGGGCACGGGTGACATGAGTGAAATCATGCAGGGCTGGAGCACCTACAACGGCGACCACATGAGCATGTTTAATCCCAACGCTGGGGTGCCAAAAACTCTTGTACGCCACCTCGTCCGCTGGTATGCCGACCGCAAAGCCACACCCGAAGTTAAGGCTGTGCTCGATGACATCCTCGACACACCGGTCTCTCCAGAATTGACCGGTAACGGCGCACTTGATCAGACGACTGATAGCATCATTGGCCCCGACGAACTGCGCGACTTCTTTACCTACCACCACATGCGCTACGGCAGCCGACCACAGAAACTGGGCTTTTTGGCAGCCCATGCCTTTGCCGGTAAATACGACCACGCGACCGTCAGCCACTGGCTGCAGGCCTTCTTGGCGCGCCATACTAACAGCCAATGGAAGCGCGAGGCTATGCCGAATGGCACCAAGATTGGCACCATAGCCTTAAGCCCTCGTGGCGACCTACGCATGGCGCCAAACACCAGCGCTAACTGGTGGCGCTAAGGACGCACGACCGAGGAATAGTGTATGATGGACAGTATGTACGATGATGGTTATTTGCCACCAATCCTAACCGTAGACAGCGTCATCTTTCAGATAGTCGACGGCGATCTTCAAGTCCTACTTATCCAACGAGCCAAAGAGCCGTTTAAGGACAAATGGGCACTACCTGGCGGTTACAACGCCATTGGCGAGACCACTCAAGAAGCCATGGACCGTGTTCTTTCCGATAAGGCCGGTGTCAAAACAAGCTCTTTGCAGCTCGTTGAACAGCTATACACTTTTGACACCATAGCTCGTGACCCTCGTGGCCACGCAGTCTCTATTACCTACATGGGTCTTGGTCGAAATGTCATTCCAGAGGAGACTCAAAAGACCCAAAAGCCCGGCTTCTTTAGCGTCAAAAATCTACCTGAGCTGGCCTACGACCATGCCTCGATTATCAAGTACGCCCACGATCGCCTCATTTCTAAACTAAGTTATACCAACGCCATTTTTGCACTCATACCTGAATTATTCACTCTGTCACAGCTGCAAACAGCCTACGAAGCTGTGCTCGGGCGACCGCTCGATAAGCGTAACTTCCGCAAGAAATTCCTCAGCCTGGAACTGATTCATCCAACCGATGAATATATCCGTGAAGGCGCCCACAGACCGGCACGCTTGCACAAATTCAACAGCCAAAAGCTGGAAACCTTGTCACGCAGCTTCGACTAATACCTAGGCTGTGTTCTTTAGATCTACAATCTGACCAAGCTGCCGAGCAACAGATGGTTCATAACGAGGGTAAGCCTCAACGCTAGCCATTAGATCGGCACCACTAAATTTACGCTCAGGATCAAACTCTCGCCACTGACCGTCATTGGGAGATTCATGCAGATTATCTGGATAAATTATTCGCATCCAGTGCGGCCGATCAGCGGCAGCACTATCGGGACGCTTAGGATCAATGCTGCTGTAGTCAAGAATGGCGCAGTTACGTATTCCACCGCTTTTACCCTTATCAAGCGCCTGCCATTCCTCTGGCAACATACCTTCGATCTCGTAGCGCAATGCTAAGTTTATTTCGCCATGACCAACAGCAATAATCGGTTGCTTAGGCGCTTCTCGGCTCACCCGTTCAAGAAACCACTTTGCCCGAAAGACTGCCTGATAAGCAATACTTTCACCATTATCATACTGGGTGAAGAACGGAGCTTTCTCAAGTGCGGCAGTCGTGTGCGGAAAAGTAGTTTCGCGCTCGCTGAACGGTACTCCCACATACGTGCCTCGATTTCGTTCCATGAGACTATTTTCAAGCGTCCAGATACAAGCCGGCCCACCCACATATGCTGCGGTTTCGCGAGTTCTAATCTTTGGTGAAACATAGTGTTGCGCATAATACTGGGCAACTGGCCCAATATCTTCAGTTATCCAACTTCCTGCTACCTTGGCCTGCTCAACACCTCTGTTAGCTGAGATACGAGCTTCCCAGTCTGCCATTTTTAATAGTTCAGGTGATATCTCTTCAAAGCGACCTTGCCGTTGTAGCTTTTCAGCCTCGTTCTTTTCTGAGTGTGCGTGTCTAAGTATGGTCATTCTGCTTGGTAATATCATCTCTGTAGCTCCTTCTTAGAAATAGTATATCAAACTTAATTAGTGTTGACAATACACTAAGTATCAGTTATTATGGTCAATAACACACTTAGTGTTAATTAAACAATAACTAAGATTAGGAGAGAAGAGATGAACAACCCCGAACAATATGACCGAATCATTAACGTAGTAGTAGATGTCCAGAATGACTTCTGCCCAGGGGGCGCCCTGGCGGTAACCGAAGGCGACCAAGTAGTCACCCCTATCAATGCCGTCAACGAGCGCGTACGTGAACTAGGCGGGCTCGTAGTCTTCACCCAAGACCAACACCCTATCGTGACGAACCACTTTAATGCATGGCCTGTGCACTGCGTCAAAGATACCGAAGGTGGGCAATTGCGAGCCGATCTGAATGTTGAGACCGAAGACGTATTAGTAGCTAAGGGCACGGGCACCGAGGATGATGGCTACTCAGGCTTTGAAGGCCAAACAGCTGATGGCACTACCCTCTATGACATCGTAACGCCAAAAGAAGGTGAGCGAGTTGCCCTGCTGATTGGCGGTCTTGCAACTGACTACTGCGTCAAAGCCACAGTGCTTGATGGCTGTGAGCTAGCTGACAAGGTAACCTTTGAAAACCATGGCCGCAAGCTCGATGTCTATGTCATCCGAGATGCCATTCGTGCCGTCAACCTGCAGCCTACCGACGATAAGCGAGCCCAGGACTTAATGAAGCTCCACGGCGCTCAGTTTGTGACTGCTCAAGAAATAGTAGACGGCGCAGTCGCGCAAGTAGGAGTTTAGCCATGACACGCCTACCCGAAACCCTAAACGCTCCATTGCCAGAAGGCGAAACCCTCTCTCGTGGCACCGACTTCTACAAGCCGACTATGAGTCAGTACCATTACGAACAGCATCCTGATGCCGTTGTAACGTTCACATTCAAGAATCGAGCCGATCAAGATCTGACTGAATATGTAGACCCTGAGGCGCTCAGCGATCGCTTAGAAGCATTGCGTCAGCGACACTGGACAACCGACGAACTTGATTTCTTGGCTGAGCAACGCCGGAATGACGGCGACACCTTATTTACGCCTGATTTCATCGACTACTTAGCAGCCAATCAACTGCCACCAGTTACCGTGCGTCGCGATGAAGACCTGAATGACTTAGCCATTCAAACCGTCGGCGAAGCTCCTCTCGTTACTTTTTGGGAAACAATTGTCATGAGTGAAGTTAACGAAATGTACTTCGAAAACTACCTGGTAGCCCACGATATAAATCCAGAAGACGTCTACGAAGAAGGCGATCGACGCCTCAGCGAAAAGATTGCCATCCTGCAGGCTCATCCCGACATCCTCTTCTCTGACTTTGGCACCCGTCGTCACTTCTCTCTCCGCTGGCACAAGCACGTCGTAGAACGTCTTTTGGCCGAGTGTCCTGATAACTTCGTCGGCACCAGTAACGTGGCTTTAGCCCGAACGCTTGACGTCAAGCCCATTGGTACCTTTGCCCACGAAATGCCGATGATTGAAGCTGGCATTGCCGAAGCAACTGGCACAGACATTCGCCAATCTCATGGCAAGTTCCTTAATGGCTGGAACGAACTCTACGGAGATAACTTAGACATTGCCTTGACCGACACATTTACAAGCGAATTCTTCTTTAGCGACTTCACCCAAGAACAAGCCGAGGAATGGGGTCGCCTACGTCATGATTCTGCTGATCCTTTTGAGTTTGGCGAACGGGCTATTGCCTTCTACGAAGAACGAGGCATTGACCCACTGGAAAAGACGATTGTCTTTAGCGATGGCCTGGACATCGAAACTATCGTGCAATTACAACAACACTTTAAAGGCCGCATCAATACCGTTTACGGCTGGGGCACTACCCTTACCAATGACTTAGGCATTAAGCCGCTCAACATAGTCATGAAAGCTACCCACGTCCATGTACCTGATATAGGTCGTGGCGCTGACCTCGTTAAACTCAGCGACGTAGCCGGTAAGCACACTGGTCCGAAACAAAACATTCAGCGATACCAGCAAATTTTTGCGCCCGTCGTGAAAGCTAGCGTACAGGTGTGATACCATGCAGAGCAGAGAAATATTAGGTAATCCAGGGGCCTACCCGACCAGGTACGAGATTATGTCGACAGATTTTTATGAACAGAACTGGCAAGCAGCTCGCGCTGAAGCTGAAGCAGCTGGCTTGCGCATTATTGAGCATGGCTGGGAGCAGCACGTTATCATTGATGACGCCAATGACCTCGTCTACCGCTATCCACGACGTAGTTCAGCTGCCGCCCGACTCGAGGACGAAGTCGCTGTCTTGCACTCTGTAAATCAACAGAGTTGGCCAGTTGCCCTGCCGATCATGCGCGACCATACGCCCGCCTACACGTCGTACACCTACATCCCGGGTGAAGTCTACGAACCGGCCACCCGTGCCAGTTTTGACCAAGCCGATGCCGAACGCCTCGGCCAGTCACTTGGCACCTTTCTGGCTCAATTCCATGCGCTCGACCACGTCATTGTCGAGCAGAAAAAAACTAAGCATACCACCAGCCTCCTTGAGTACTACGAACAGCGTATCCGCAGCGCCAGTGGTCTCCTGAATTCCGACACACTTGGCTTGACAGCCAAACAGTACCAGACAGCCGTTCAGCAACTAGAAAGTTTGCTTGACCAATCACATCCTCACGAACATGTTGTCGTACATGGCGACTTGCACGGTTTTAATATGGTGATTGATCCTGTCACAAAAACACTACGCGGCGTCATCGATTTGAGCGAAATGGAAATCGGTGAGCCCCACCAAGACTTCCGTAAACTCTTCATGGCTGACGAACGCATGCTTGAAGCTGCCCTAGCCGCGTACCAAGCTGCCGGTGGCGCAGCCCTAGAAACTGAAACAGTCAAAACGTGGGCCTACGTCAACGAGTGGTCAAACTTGTGCCACTTCGCCGACCAGCCCGACAACCTAACTTATCAACGTGCCCGCAATCACTTGCAGCAATGGCACCAACTATAATCTCACGGAGAAATACTATGATAACCTCAGAAACAATTCGTGAACTGCCTGTTGACCACGACCGGTTTAAGCACGAAAGCTTGCAAAGACTCGGCAATCAACTTTCCGAGCTAACCTACCCTGGTTACCCAGACTTTACTGATCGGCTGGTTTGCGAAGACCCTTCCATTGACCCGTACGAAGCAATCACTCGGCCCGGACCGCACTGGACCGAAGACCCGAGCGGACTCGTTGTTCCAATTATCAATAATCTCAACGGCTACGACATTGATGCTAACGGCATGATGGTGCATCCATGGTTCAAAGCAATGGCTCGAGCCAAAACCATTGGTGTATTAGCCGGCAAAGGCTTTTACTATAACTACGGCGAGAACGAAACCTGCGATCCTATCGTCATTCGCCTTGACTTAGATGAGCCACATATACATATCATCGAGCGCGGTGATACCGGTAAGCTTGCGCTGCCCGGTGGTTTTCGTGACAAAGATGAAGACCCGCTACAGGGCAGCTCCCGCGAATATCGAGAAGAAACGGGTGATAAACTTGACCCGCTTGACCCAGCTATAGTTACCGATGTCTTTAAAGTGTATGAAGGTGTCCTGGCTGATCTGCGGGTTACTGCTCATGCCTGGCCCAAAACATATGCCTACGGCTTTGTACTCAACCCGGATTATTCAAAGACTCTACCGCTCGGACGCTTAAAAGCTCACGATGATGCAACCTGGAAAGAGTGGAAACCGGCCAGCGAGCTCGATAATCTATTTGGCTCGCACAGCTTGCTCGCTCGACTCGCGCTTGGGAAATAGCGTGCCATCGATTGGCTTGACAATGCCAGTATCAAAGATGCCGTTAATCTTGGCGGCTGTTTCTGGCATGAATGGTAGTAGTAGTTCGGCAATTTCGAGGATTGATCCCGTCACATAGGCCAGTACTTCGCGCAAGTGTGCTGGATCGCTCTCCTTGGCAATAACCCACGGCTTTTGTTCATCAATGTACTGGTTCATACCGCGAACTTGACGCCAGACTTCTTCCAAGGCCTTATCAAATCGAAAGTTATCTAAGGCTCGCCCGTACTCGGCAATGTCATGTTCCGGCGCCGGAATATCGCCAATCACTCCAGATTGGTAACGAGTAATCATAGCTGCAGTTCGGCTCACCAGGTTGCCAAGCTCATTTGCAAGCTCACTGTTATAAACTTCTTCCATGCGCTCCCAACTAAAGTCGCCGTCTTCATAGGCTGGGATGTGCCGTAAGAAATAATACCGGAAGGCATCGACGCCATACTTGTCGACGATCTCCTGTGGCGATATGACATTGCCAACACTTTTACTCATCTTCTCGCCATCGACCGTGATGAAGCTATGTATAAACAACGACTTTGGTAGCGGTATCTCGAGACTCATCAACATAGCTGGCCAAATAGCCGCATGGAAGCGACTAATGTCTTTACCGACCACCTGCACGTTAGCTGGCCAATAGGTCTTGAAGTCTTTGTGCTCTGGATAACCAAGCACCGTGATGTAGTTCATCAGGGCTTCAAACCAGACGTACATGACCTGGCTGTCGTCGTCTGGCACCGGAACACCCCAATCGAGCTTTTCTTTTGGCCGACTGACACTAATGTCTTCGAGGCCTTCCTTGAGTAATGATAAGATTTCGTTGCGCTTAGACGTTGGTACAATCCGGAATTCATCGCTTTCAATCACCTTTTTAATTGGCTCGGTGTAGGCGCTCAACTTAAAGAAGTAGTTCTCTTCTTCCAGTTTCTGGTAAGCCTGTGGGTGTTTAGGATCGGTGCGCTCTTTGTTAACCTGATTTTCCGGCACAAATTCTTCTTGACGCACATCGTACCAGCCCGTGTATTTTGACTTGTAGATGTCTTTGGACAGGTTCTTCCAGATCAACTGTGCGCGCTGGACGTGACCTTCGTCGGTAGTACGGATAAAGCGATCGTTGCTAACATTGAGCAACTTGGCTAGGTCGCGGAACTTTTGACTCATTTCGGCCGTAAAGTCTTCGGGTGTTTTGCCAAATTCGGCAGCCTTCTCGGCAACTTTAGTACCGTGCTCATCAGAGCCAGCCGAGTAGACAACATCGGATCCCTTCTGGCGAGCGAGCCGAGCTAGAACGTCGGCTTGCAATAATTCCATGGCAAAGCCAATGTGTGGATCACCGTTTACGTACGGGATTGATGTGGTTATGTAAAAGGTTTTTTTATCTGTCATGTAACTACTTTCAGTATATCAAATATCACGTATTGTGCTGGTCGCAGAAGAGCTACTTTTGAGCAGCAATTTCGCGACGATTGAAGGTGTGTGATTGGATGACCGAGGTAATAATGATCGTCAGCCCAGCCAGGCCAGTCACCACTTCCGGTATCTCAGTCTTCAGTGAAACTATCATAATAACTGCCAAGACACCGATTGCGTAATGCGCGCCGTGCTCAAGGTAACGATACTGATCGAGCACACCACGCCGCAGCATGTGCACGGTAATCGTACGCACATACAGGGCACCGATACCCAAACCGATCGCGATCAACAAAATCTGATTAGTAATGGCAAAGGCACCAATTACACCGTCCAGACTAAAGCTGGCATCAATAATTTCGAGGTAAATAAAGCCGAGCAAACCAGCCTTGAATGAAGTCACCGCTGCCCCACCCTTGAGATTCTGTTCAATACCAGATCGGTGTAACAATGTGTCGAGTGAGTGAATAATCAGGTATATCATCAACCCAGCCAAACCTGCTACAAGCACAGTCGTCTGCTCGTCATGATGAACCACCTGCGACGCTACCAGCAAAATTCCGATGGCGATCATAGGACTAATGTTCTTAAGTGTACCGATCTTTTGCAGCACTTTTTCCGGCCAAACCAACCACTTGGTTTCTCGCTTCTCAAAGAAGTAGTCGAGGAAGATCATCAGCAAGAAAATACCACCAAAGGACGCAATCATTGGGTGCGCTTCCTCGAGTAAGTGACCGTACTCAGTTGGGTTATTCAGCGCTAGGTCAACAATATTGCCAAAGCTCGTACCAACCGCCAGTGAAACTAGCAGGATTGGCAGAATGATTCGCACACCAAATACAGCAATCAAGATTCCAACCGTCAAAAAGGCCTGCTGCCAACCCGGGCTCATGCGCTTCAAGATGCGAGCGTTAACAACCGCATTATCAAAACTCAAAGAAATTTCTAGAGCCGCCAAAGCCAACACCAAGAACAGCCCTTTGATACCAGTTTCAAAACCGGCAAAAATAATTAAGCCAACCGACACTATGGTCGAGAAAGCATAAATCCGCCACAGCGGCTGTTTCTTGTAGGTCACCTTGTTTGACATCCGATGTAGTGTAACAGAGGCAGACAGGTCCAGCAAACAAACTCACGGCACTTTGTCGGGCTAACTATGCGTACGAGCCTACATTTTAAAGAGCACACGCCGTGTGCCTTCGATCAATAATGCAAGGTGTTGAGATTCGCGATAAGACACACGGGGTGTGCCTTTTCGAATGCGCGTCCTACATATAAGACCCAATGCACCGACCAAGTCGTCAGTTGCAAAGTACTTGTGTTTAGTGGTATAATATACTTATGGGGCTGATTATAGCTCGACATTGGACCTTTACAGATAAGTGTGCGTATCGCTTGTCAGCGTTATAGACCATCTGAACAGATGCAAAAACTTCAATCAAGAAGCAACTATTAGCTGCTTGGGGTAACTTCAACCTTGCTCCACAGCGTGTAGCGCTTCAAGCTTAATTTTTAATTAAGCCGCAGCAAACCTGACGTCAGATAGGATTTGTTTGTGTCATATTTTCTGGCCGCTCATTGATCACCTGCCCGTGTGATTGATGCTAAGACTTTTCGGGCTGCTCGACGCAGATTTTTGTTTGTTTACCGTCTGCTTCGCTAAGACAACCTAAACAAAACACATACGTAGACCGCTTATCAACGTAAGCTGATGGACCCGGGGGCAGTTCCCGGCAGCTCCACCATAATATTTATTACTAAATAACCTTGATTGAGGTTATTTTTTTATTTGGAAGAGCAGGTTATCGCATTCAATTTGGGCAGTTGATATGGCAGCAATCATCCTCTCGGGCTCAATGACATGGTGTCCTGGTTTTTGCAGTGGGTCAGCAATCAAGAAATTACCCTGATCGTCAACGCCGTGTATTACAATTGAATGGTTCCAGGCTTTCCCGTTTATGTAGTCCGGCTCACCCTCATCATTTATTCGACCAGTTCCATAGAGCGTACTAAAGCAAACACAGCTCAGGACGGGAGCTGTTTCCAACAATTCATAGAGCAAGCTTGATGTAACTTGCGGCTTAATTACAAGCTCACTGCCAGTGCGCAGATAATCAATATATGCTTGGCGATAGGCGTTTGACCAGGTTTTTCCGAGTGCCGGTACGTCGCGCCCATTCATGCATTGTCGGAGATTGTCCTCAATCTCGGCTCTTGTATTTTCTGACCAAGATTGATCAATAATTTGGCAATCAAAGGTGTACATTTTTACCCTATAATCCTGTTCGACACACCAAGTAGCTAGCTGCTGGTTTATGGTGCCGCTATCTTTTCCTTGCTCATCTTTTACTTGCGGGACAGCCTGCGTTATGGCATCGGCCGACTTATCAACCCCAAAGTGGCTCAGTAAAATAGACAAGGCAGTTTGACTACAGTTTGTAGGTAAGGTCTGGTATTTGTGCACAACTTTGTAATTGACGGCATTCATACCGGCAGTATACCAGAGGCGTTTTTTGCTATAGTAAGCCCATATGTCAGAAAAACGTCCTGTGCTCAAACTTTGGCTGTGCCTATTCCTAGCTTCGTTTGCTTTGGTAATGATCGCGTCGTTTAATTTGCTGGATTTGAAGGCGAATTATCATCTTTACTACTATGTCGTAACGCCTGCCATAGGGGTTGCCTCGTTTGCCCTCTATAAATTATTACGATCGCGTAACATAAAGTTTATTTGGGCTATCCTAATTGCACTGGTAATGCCGTTTTCGTTTCTTGTCTACCCAGAGCTATCGTCGCGACATGATCTGTACTGTGCCGAGCGTAAGCCAGGGAGTTTTTATTACGACCCATCAAAAAAGGATTCGATTATTCCTTGCGTATACGAGCACCATAATTATTAACGTGCTTGTGCTTGCTTTGCCTCTGTAATTCATGGTATTAAAGGCTGATGAATAGACGACTAATGAAAGGTGCCGCCATTGCTGCCAGCGCAGCAGCACTCGGTGGTGCTCCAGAATCTCAAGCTCAAGCAGGATGCGCCGATTTCCACACTCTCAATAACCGCGAAGTAACTACTGAACTTTTCCACGCTGTCAGCGACATGGAAGATGCCGGCTTTGATACACGCGTACACATGTACTACAAGGAAGACTTGGCAGCAGTTCCAGGTATACGCACCCAAGATGATGCAGCGAGATACCTTGCAGATATCGAGGAAAGCTGTGGTGTCGCCGACGGCAATACGGTCAGCGTCTTCTTCTCGGAGGGCGCCCGACTAGCCTACATTCGAACCGGGGGTACCGCCAACGATGCGATTCCAGACTCACTTATCAGTGAAGAAACTCCGGAGTTCCGACAAGACTTACGCGATACCGAATCATCTTTCCAATACGATATAGCCGACATGCTGAATCGCCTAAACCCAGACCTTCGCAGCCAAGTAGGCAACGGTAACGAGAGTCCATCTAGCCAAGATCAAGCTACAGATATTGATATGCCGTGGAAAGAAATTAGCATTGGTGCTGGCGTATTTGCGCTGATTGCGCTCGTCGGCAGCCGAACCTACCGAGGTGTCACCATTCGCAAGATCACTAAGGAGCGTCAAGAGAGCGGCGAACTCATAATGGGTGACCTGGGAGTGATAATTCGAGCCATAGATGAAGCAATTGCAAGTCTACCCCCGGATGACGCTCCAGAGCTTCGGGCTGCTTACGATACAGCTGGCGACAACGGAGTTGAGCTTGATGACGCCCTGGACGCTTTATCGAGCACGTATAGAGAACAACGATTACGCATTTGGCCAAACAAGCGACAGGTAGAGGCTACGGCCGACACGGCTACTCAAGCCGAAAGAAGCAGCATAGCAGCCGAGCGCAAAGCCAAAGAAGAATTTGGAAAATTTGAACAGCAAATCACTACCCTTTATGAACGCAGCAATAAATTCGATGACCTGCTATCGCGCACTGGCAGTGAGCTCAGTAAGCTCACTGAAGAAGGCTGGGATGTCACAATATATGAAAAAACAAACAACGGTGAATTCAGTGCAATTAGAGACGAAGTAGTAGCGTTGGTCGGTAGTGGCTACGTCGATAAACCAAGCGACTTACTTGATAAGCACGAAGAAGCACTCAAAATATTCTTGATGAAAGTGACCTCCCTACCTGAGCGACGAGAAGTAGCCGACAGTACAACTGAAGGACTCAATGATAAGCGCGAAGGGCTTGCCTCATACGTGAGCAAACACAACGATATTCTGCAAAGCTTGCGCGACGAATATAACTACGACTGTTATCGAGACATCGATGGAATTGGCCTAGACTCGGGCAGTATCCTAGCTAAGATGGATGAAATTGAAGCCGCTGCCAAGAAAGAAATTGGTATCAAATCAGCGGTATCTGTAGAGACACTCGAAGCCCTGCTGCTTCAGTACCAGTACAACATTGATGCAATTGAGCGTAACGGCAGCACTATTGCTTCACGAAAAGTCAAACTAGAGAGAATCAAAGAAGAGTTGCCACAGCGCGTTGAGCACCTCGGCGAAGAACTCCAACAATTAAATGACTTTGTTACTCATCTTGATTATCCTCATGATGTAGAAGAAGACACCAAGCAAATGCTTGCTACCCTAATCGGTGGTTTTGCAGAGTTTAAGCAAAACGATCTGGTTGTCGAAAAGCCAAACTACTTTGCGCTCGACAATGGCCTCAACAGTCGAGCAGTTATACTCGAAGCAGTTAAGGCTGATGCTCGCCAGCAAAAGCAAGAGATTGAGCAGTTGCGCGAAAACTTGACTTCGCTCCAAAGAAGCGCCCAAACAGATGTTACGAGTCTTTCAAATTACCTTAATCAAAATCGCACTCTTCTCAGCGGCTCTGGCTACTACGTGACCGGTCAACGAGTACCCGAGATAGATCTTCAAGCTGAGCGTGGCGACCTAAAAGCTCAGGTAGCTGAAATGCGCCGATTCAAGAATGCTATCGACCAGCAGGAAGAAGCAGCTCGAACTCACGTCTACCGACAACGCAGCCGATCCTCTGGTGGGTATGGTACAACCAGTGCCTCTTCCGGTATCGGCATCATGAACATCGGAGACGGTGGTGGCGGCAGCAACTTTGGTGGAGGTAATGATGGTGGCGGAGGTACTAGTTTCTAGGACAACTAGTAATACGTTCTATGGAAGAGAGATTGTCTGCCGATCATTTAGCGCCGCGTGTGATTGATCTAAGCATTTCAAACGAAGCCCTGCACGGACTGTTTGAGTTTGTTGGTCAATTTGAAGAGAGCGAGGAGTTGTGTAGACACCTTCGGCAAGAAATTGACGAGACAGATTCTGAACTTGTTGATATGGTCCACGAGCTTGTCGAACAATGGGGCATTTCCTCAGACATCGAGCAAGATCGTTTTCAAGAAGGCGGGCTGCTTGCCTACAAGGCCCTCCTCTACCAAGCCGGTCTGAGTCTTGGACAACATTCATTACTGCTCGCTAGTCCGGATGTCCACGAACCACTTGCAGACCAACAAGACATTCGTTGGCGCGGCAGAGAAAATGATTACCTCAATGAGATGGGGTCATTCCACCTTGAAAATAATTTACCATTTCTGGAGTTCTTATTTGAATACGCCGAAGGTCGGGGTTATTCACGCGAGAACAATGAGTTAACATATCTTTTGTTCGGAAGTTTTGCCGTCTACGAATTGTTCTACCAGCACTATGCTATGAATGCCACTATTGATTATGCGTTCGGCGTCAACAGCGAGCACTAACGAGGCACTTCAACATGTGCAAAGACATTGCTAATCTTGGTCAAAAAATATTTACCGTGCGAGGTTGATTTCATTAGTCCAGCATAAATGTACGGCGGCACACTGCTATAGCGATAAATGCGGCCGGTGCGGAATTCAATTTCTAGTAACTGATTCTTTTCGTCGTAACCGACAGATGTAATGTTGGTCGAATTAATCGGTGCTCGCTTACTATTCATGCTTGTAGTATGGCAGATTTTAATTAATTTATTGTTGTCTTTTATGAGGAACCGGGGCCAACGTGTTGGCATAGTCGCAGCCAGTCATCTATTGATAAACTCTGGGGTCGTTGCTGCGGGTTAATGTCGGCTTCGTTTAGCAAGGCTGTGGTCTCGTCTTTAGAAAGATGTAGACCGGCTGATAATGAGTTCAGTAACGTTTTGCGACGATTGCTAAAACCAGCCTTAACTGTTCGGATAAATACTCGTGAATCCTGCCCTGCCAATAATGACTGTTGTCGGCGGGACAAATGAATAATCTGGGAATCAATCTTGGGTGGCGGCGTGAATAATTCAGCCGGCACAACCGGACCAAGTGATGGTTCAAAATACAATTGCGCTGTTACGCTGAGCAGCGACATGGCACCTGGCGCAGCTGCAATTCTCTCGGCCACTTCTTTCTGGATCAGTAACGTTACCGAAGTTGGCGGATTAGTGGTTTCCGACAAAACTCGCACCAGATTGCTCGTGAGGTAATATGGAATGTTAGCAATCACTTTGTAGTCTGCCGGCAGTTCAGTCAGATCAAAACGCAGGATGTCACTATGAACGACCGTAAGATTATTGGCCGGCACTTCCTTGGCGAGGCCAGCTGCCAAGGCCTTATCAAACTCAACCGCAACCACGTGCTTGGCTCGGGTTACCAATTTTTTGGTCAAGGTGCCAAGGCCGGGACCGATTTCTAGGACAGTATCATCACTGCCAACATCAGCCAGATCGCACATGGCTTGCAAGCTAGCTTCATCATAGAGCCAGTGTTGACCGAGCTCCTTTTTGGGCTTCACAGCCTAGTACCAACCACTTGATTGTGATTTAGCCCAAGCAGAACACGGTGTTTTATATGAACGTGCAATATAGCCGAGTCCCCACTTAATTTGGGTTTCTGGATTAGTCTGCCAATCTGGTGCTACCGAACCCATCTTTGAGCCGGGTAAGGATTGCGGGATGCCGTAGGCGCCCGAGTTACGATTATTAGCGAGATGATTCCACTTTGATTCTTTTTGCCATAACTGATACAGGCATTGGAATTCGTTACCGCTCCAACCACGCTCAGCTGCCAAACGCTGACCGATGGCAACATTGGCCGATGGATTACTAATAACAACCTTGGTGCCTTCGGCAACGACTCGCTTAACTGGCTGACTAGCAATGACTTCCTGGATTGGCCGTCGACTAACTTCCCTACCGTTCTCTAGAACAATTTCATAGGTAATAACGCGTCTGCCTGGTGAGCCAGGGTCCTTAACGACACGGGTGCCAGCAGCAGTATTTGGGTCACTGACTTTTTCTTCTGGCTGGGGTATGGCTTCTTCGACTGTCGTTAATTGCTTCCCAACGCTGGTAATAAAGATCTGTGTATCTGGAGCCAACGCTGTGTCTGGAGCTGGCAGAACAGTGTCGCCGGCAATGGCTTTGATGCCTTTTTCTTGCAAGGCTTGAGCCACAGTTTTGGCGTGGGTACGAGTTGGAATATTATTGCCGTACAGATTGATATTGATAGGAATAGCTCGTTCGATCACAAACTTGGCGCCTAAGACACCGTCTTGAATGGTGTCGCCAGAGTCCGCCACAACAACCTTATCTTCGGGATAAACGGTAGCGCCGGCTTTGCGAGCCATAGCAGCCGGTGTTGAATCTGGCACTTTGGCGGTATACTTTTGGCCGTTGGCATCTACTACAGTAATCGGCTTGGCTCGGTATACATTGACATCAAAATCTTGACTAATTATTGGGGTGTCAGCCGCTGGTTCAACTACATCACCTTCGCGCAACTCAATGCCGGCCTTTTGCAGGACGTCGCCGACAGTATTAGCACGAGTCGGTACAATCCGACGTTCTCCATCAACATAGAGCTGGACAACCTTGGTGTCGCTTGGTCCCATCGTTTCGCCGTTAACGACTACGAATGCACCGAGTGACACAAAGAACAAGATCATAAAGGTAACAACTGGCACCACCAACGGGTGTTTATGCCAGTATGGCAGTGAGAATGCATGTTTGTGACGAGATAGCGTTTGCTTCATAAAAATATGTGCTTTCCAATCAGGTCAATAGTCACGACTCTCCTCGATTGGCAAACTATATTATTATAGCTTTTTAAGTGGTGCAAAGGCAATGTTCAACTTCTTGCTCCCCTTGCCTTTGAAGTAAATAACAGCATTGTCACCCTCAAGTTCCATGACCGTGCCAATACCAAACAATTGATGCTGGACGCTATCACCCTCATTGATATCTGGCGTGTACCGCGGCTCACTTGATTCAGCCGAAGACTTATTTGACGCTTTTTCCCATGGATTATAGTTGGCATCATATTGTGGCGTCTGGTCGATGCCGTCAAGGTTACTGCTCTGTCGAGCGTTTTGACCAAACGAGAAACTTGGTGTTAGTTGTTCGGCAAATTCACCATCAATTTCTGACAAAAAACGACTTGGTGGATTGTGCTGGACGCCACCATACAGCATGCGTGATGAGCTGTAGAGCATATACAACTCTTCGCGCGCCCGTGTCATACCAACGTAGCAAAGACGCCGCTCTTCTTCCATTTCAGATTGATCATACAACGCCCGTGTGTGTGGAAAAATCGTCTCCTCCATGCCGGTCATAAAGACTACCGGGAATTCCAAGCCCTTGGCGGCATGCAGCGTCATCAAGGTTATGGCTTGGTCGCTTTTGTCGCCTGATTCGACATCGCTGACCAATGAAACTTCCTCCAAGAAACCCTCCAGGCCAACATCTTGATACTCTTTGGCAACGCTCAGCAGTTCACGAACGTTTTCCTGACGAGCCTCACCTTGAGGGGTTCGATCATCGAGAAAATTCATGTAATCAATCTTGCGAATCAACGATTCAATCAGTGCAACTACGGCTACTTCCTCAATCATCTCGCGCACTTCTTGCATCATAACACCGAATTGACTTATTGCCGCCCGTGCCTTGGGTGTCAAATCTGGACAGGCCTGGACGTTATCAAGAGCTTGATTCAATGAAACATTTTGATTGGCTTGCCACTGAAAGAACGTTTGGACTGATTTAGTACCAATACCACGAGTCGGCACATTGATGATGCGTTCAAAGCTGACCCTATCTTCTGGCTGAAACAACAAACGAATATATGCCATGATGTCTTTAATTTCTTTGCGATCATAAAAACGCTGACCACCGATAATACGGTATGGGACACCGTAGTGCAGACAAGCCTCCTCGAGCGAACGACTCTGGGCGTTCGTACGGTACAGCACAGCAAAATCATTGAAGTTCCTGAGTCCAGCGTCTAAACGTTGTTTGACGCGCCGCACAATGGCTTCGCCTTCACTACGCTCGTTGCCAACCGGCACCATCTGAACCGGTAAACCAGCTCCGGCTTCTGTCCACAGCTCTTTATCTGAGCGCTGGGCATTTTTGGTAATAATTGCATGGGCAGCGTCTAAGATATGTTTGGTGCTACGGTAGTTTTGTTCAAGCTTGATGACGGTGCATTTTGGATAATCTTTTTCAAACTTCAAAATGTTACGGAAATCGGCACCTCTCCATGAATATATGCTCTGCCAGTCGTCACCGACTACAGCAATATTCTTATCGGCACCAACCAACAACTGAACTAACTGATACTGGGCGGCATTCGTGTCCTGATACTCATCAATCATGATGTAGCGGAACTGCTGTTGCCAACGAGCCCGAACTTCTGGATTATCTTTGAGCATGGCAACCGTTTTAGCAATTAAATCATCAAAGTCGAGAGCACCGGCTTCGTGCAAAATTCTTTGATAGCGCGGAAACACATCAGCAACTACTTGCTCAAGTGGCGCACTGGCTTGCTGCTGGTAATCCTCGGGAGAAGTCAGGTCATTCTTGGCACCACTGATGCGACCAGATATTTGACGAGCTGGGTAGGCTTTTTCGTCAACCGACAACGTTTTACAGACTTGCTTAATTGCAGCCAGTCGATCGAGTTCATCAAAGATCACAAAGTTTGGCGGCACACCAACATAGCTACCATCCCGGCGTAATAGTCGTACGCAAATACTGTGGAATGTTCCCATGTACGGCAAAAAGGCTCGGTTGTCAGCCGATTGACCAAGCAAGTTAGCTAACCGCTCACGCATCTCGCGGGCTGCTTTGTTGGTAAAGGTCACAGCTAGAATATTAAATGGAGTCGCTTTGCTGGTGCCAATAATATAGGCAATACGGTGCGTCAGTGTTTTGGTCTTACCGCTGCCAGCTCCTGCCTGGATGAGTAATGGCCCCTCCGTAGTCGTAACTGCCCGCTGTTGCTCTGGATTTAAACCAGTTAAAAAAGATTCTGGAGACATCAATCTATTGTACCAAGAATGTGCGTTTAAAATGTTAACGCATATATAAATTACTACGCTTATTTACAAGAAATCTGTAAGTGGCTCTACGCCGATTTCGATCAATTCAGCGTCAACCGCAAAATTGACACCTATAGCTGCTGCGACAATCACAAGTATCAATAGAATAATTCCTGCATAATTTGATCGGCGGCGGCTGGCCTGGCCGATCGGCACAAAGAACTCTTTTGAATTGACTAGTTTTTGGACCTCAGCAGTACGAGCCTCTTGTTCGGCCAGCGCTTTGGCATCAGCACTCTCCTTGGTCTTGTCTACCTCGTCGGTTGATGCATCTTTAGCGGTATCCTCTCCCGGGGAAGGCTCTTCGGCCTCGCTTTTTTCTTTTGACTTCTCTGGGCTCGTCTCCGGTTTTTTGTCAGGAGTTGACGCTACTTTTTTTTCTTTAGGCGATTCTTCTAGCTCGGGTTTTGGCTCTGGTTCGGGTTTTTTTTCAGGTTCCTCCTCTGGGGTAGGCTCCTCTTCAAGTTCGATAGGCAGCGTAAATTCAGCCGTCTCTTCAGTTGTCTCGGGCTCTGACTGGGCTACGGTTGATTCTTCTAATTCCTCGGTGACGAGTGGCTCGTCGGAAACTGGTTCTAGATCTTTGCCACGAGCAGGACGAGCGAGCGGCTCTTCCGGATCATCGCTAGCCTCTTTGAACATGGGGTCCTGTTTGATGGTACTTTTGTGGCCGACTATAACTGGTCGAGATGTTGTGTCAACCCGGGTTTCGCCTGGCTTAGCTACATCGTGTAAGACTTTGGAGGTTTTGGACTTTTTAGAGGTCGATTTTGATTTTTTAAGAGGAGCCATACTATAGCTTATTCTTTTCTATTAGTTCGATAGGCAGCGTCAGCGATGCCGCTAAATTTGTGGTAATTAAGGCTCGCATTGCCAACCAAAACACCATCACAGTCTTCGATTTCTAAGTAGCCGGCGGCGATATGTTCATCAACACTACCGCCATATAAGATTCGGACGACTTCGCCGGCATGATCACCATAAAGCTCGGCGATTTGCTTGCGGATAAAGCGCATGCAAACAGCTATATCGTCTGGTTTTGCTAGTTTGCCGCCAAAATTACTGATAGCCCAGACTGGTTCGTAGGCGATTACGATGTGCTCAACTTCTTCTTTGGTGAGATTGCTCAGTGCCGAAACTACTTGGTCGTGCAGTACTTGCTTAGTCTCGCCAGCATGACGCTCTTCAGCCGTTTCACCAATGCACAGAATCGGCATAATACCATTACGAATAGCGGCAGCAACCTTGTCACGAATTGTTTCGAGGGATTCATGAAAATAAATACGACGTTCGGAGTGGCCGATAATAACGTAGTGGACAATGTTGTGCAACATCGAGAATGAGACTTCACCAGTTAGAGCACCCTCGTCTTGAGCGTTGGCATTTTGAGCCGCTAGGCGAAAACGACGACGATCGATCTGTAAACTGAGTGGCTGTAGAGCTAATAGGCTGGGAGCTAGGACAACTTCAATATCGCGATGACCGGCAATCTGTTTATGCAGGCGAGCTGTCAGTAAGCTGGCTTGCGACACAGTGAGATGCATCTTCCAGTTAGCTACCACTAGGGTTTTTCTGTTTGAAATCTTATCTGTCATGGTTATGCTTATTGTACCATTAGTCCTTATTTTGCAAGGCCTCTAACCCCGCAAGCTTTTTGCCGCTCATCAGCTCCATGCTCGCACCACCTCCGGTTGAGACATGACCAAAGTACGATACGAGGTTTTGATCCTCGATGTAGCCAACTGTGTCTCCGCCGCCAACAATCGAATACGGCTTGTGGCCAAACTGACCTAACATGGCTTCAACAACCAGCTCGGTACCGTGCGAATATGGACCAGTTTTTGACAGCAGGCCAGGTGTCTCGGTCACGCCCATGGCTCCGTTCCAGATAACGGTCTTGGCTAATTGCATGGAGCCAGCAATGAAAGCGCCCGAGAATGGCCCGATATCAAGAATGGATTCATCGGGGGCTACTTCACTGCTCTGCTTAGGCGGATATTTTGGATAATGCTCAATCTCGGCAATAGCGTGCGTGCCCCAGTCAACAATCCGGGTTTTAGCTTTACTGTCGATTGCTTTCGCTACCACACCATCTTGGGGAATATAAAAGATGAATGAGCCTTTTTTGGCTTTAGCTTGAGCTTTGGCAATAATTTCTTTGGCCAGTGGTATCTCGTCTTTTTGGGCTAAGCTTTCGCCAATTTTGATGCCCTGAGCTAGCAAAAACGTGTTAGCCATAGCACCACCGACTGCGACTACGTCAGCCAGGTCTATAAAGCGATGCAGCATGTCAATTTTGTCACTAATCTTGGCACCCCCGACGAGCGCAAAGAGTGGTCGCTCCGGTGACTCCATAGCTTTAGTAATAGTCTCGACTTCTTGTTCCACAAGTAGGCCGGCTACGCTTGGCACATTGTGCGTAACTGCCACGAGGCTGGCATCTGTGCGATGAATAACACCAAATGCATCTTGAACTAAAACATCGATACCATCAGTCAGTTGCTGGGCAAAGACAGCGTCATTAGCCTTCTCTTCTTCGTGGAAGCGAAGGTTTTCTAACATCAGAACTTGTCTGGCTTTAAGGTCTTTAACTTTTTCGGTAACCTGAGCACCCACACAGTCATCGACAAAATCGACTTCGTGATCCAATAGTCTGGCGAGACGCTTTGCTACAGGCGCTAGTGACAAGCTTGCATCAATCCCGTTTGGTCGGCCAAGGTGCGAGCAAATGACAATCTTGCAGTTTTGGCCAAGCAGATACTTCACTGTCGGTAGTGACTTTTCGAGTCGATAGTCATCAGTGATCTTGCCGTCTTTGATCGGCACATTATAGTCAGCCCGCAGCAGGACGGTTTTGTTTTTTAGATCAATATCTTTGACGGTTTTTTTATGAAACATTCCCCACCCTTTTCAGCTAGAGCACCCGGACCTTTATGGTGTCGGTTGTGCCAACAACACCTGGATATTGGCCAGATGCTGTCACTATGGTATCGCCCTTTTCCAGTACTTTTGCTCGATGCAACCAGTTGGTTAACTTAGTGGCAGCCATGCGACTATCGGGTCGAATATAGCTCTTGGTACCATACACAATGGCCAGTTGTTGAGCAGTTCGAATAACCGAGGTAACGGCAATGATTGGAATTTCGGGACGGCGTGACGAAACTTGCAGAGCCGTTGCGCCAGACTTGGTTTCGGCCACAATTGCCTTGGCGTGCATAGTGCGAGCCAATGAAATAGTAGCCACAGCAATAGCCCGACTTTTAGAAGCGTGTGTCTGGTCAACCAGCGACGGCGGATGTAGCGCGTGCGATTGGGTATAGTTTATGATTTTTTTCATAACTCTGACGGATTCGATTGGATACTGGCCATTCGCAGTCTCATCACTCAGCATCACCGCATCAGCACCCAGCAAGGTGGCAGTGGCAACATCAGAGACTTCAGCTCGGGTTGGCTCGGGTGTCTCGGTCATACTGGCTAACATTTGAGTAGCTACAATGGTTGGCTTGGCGTGTTTCATTCCGAGCTCAATGATTTGCCGCTGAATAATTGGCACAGCTTCGGGGCTGCTTTCTATAGCCAAATCGCCACGGGCGACCATAACGGCATCGGCTTCCTCGGTAATAGCCTCTAGATTTTCAATAGCAATTCTCGTCTCGACTTTAGCAATAATCTTGGCCGTTGAGCCAAGGGTGTGGAGCTTGCGACGTAGCGCAACTATGTCGTCTGGCGTTTGCACAAAACTGAGGGCCACATAATCGATATCTTTGGTTGAGCCGTAGGCAATATCTTTTTTATCCTTGGCAGTAATAATGTCACCACCAAAGTCGGTGTCCGGGATGTTGATGCCCTTTCTCTTGAGCAAAATGCCAGCGTTTTCGGCCCGAACGTGTACCAAACCATCCTTGACACTGGTAACCGTGGTCTTGACGCGGCCATCATAAATATATAGACGCTCGCCGCGCTTCATCTTCTTGGATAGGTCGTATTGAATGGGAATGATGCCGGTAGTTTCGTAATCTTTACCATAGCCAAACACTAAGCTTTGACCAGTAGCAACATTGATGATGCCTTCGAAGTCACCTAAGCGAATCTTTGGGCCTTGCAGGTCTTGGATAATCGCCACCGGCTTGCCATACGAGCTAGCTGCCTTGCGGATCCATTTCAATTGTTTATCACGCTCATCGTGTGTGCCATGACTAAAATTCAATCGAATACCATTGGCACCAGAGGTGATCAGCTGCTTTATACTATCGTACGTATTAGTAGCAGGACCCACCGTTGCTACAATCTTGGTGCGCTTGAAGTCTGCTATCGGGACATTCGGAATAGTGTTCGTCGCCATACTTACTATTAGTTTACCTGCTTATGCTAATCGAGAGCAACAGATTAGCTGATTATCTTGAGATAAACGGATTGTCTGTCAGCCAAAAGCGCCACGGCACATCGACGGCCTTACTGATGCCAATCCGTGGCCCTTCACTGATCCGGGGGTCTTCTTTAAGTCGTTTAGAGATGTGCAGATCGCCCTCAAATAACGGCTTGCCATAGTCTTGTTTGGATATGCCCATAGCTTGGACAAGTTTAGCCGGGCCGTTGCAGAGTTGCTTGTCTTGGTCTTGCTTACGGCGTTGGCGCATCAATTCTATGCCATCCAGTGGCTGCAGCGCTCGCAGCAACACGGCTTGACCATGACCCGGCTGACCGCTCACAACATTGAAGCAATAGTGCATGCCATAGGTGAAATAAACGTAGGCATGGCCGGCCGATCCAAACATCACCGAATTACGCGGCGTCTCACCCCGATAACTATGGCTCGCAGCATCTTCCTGGCTATAGGCTTCGGTTTCGACAATAATTCCTGAGACCGTGCCTTCGGAGGTTTTGTGCACGAGCACGCAGCCCAGCAGGTCCCGAGCTAATTCGGGAGCTGGCTTGGTAAAAAATTCTTGCGGTAACACCTCAGACATTACCATCTACTATACTGCAGTCAAGCAAAGTAATTGACATCGTCCGCTTTATCCATATGATGTAATTATGCAGAAACCCGAAGCCGAGCTCGCCGCTGAGCTCAAACAAGCCGAACAACTCGTCGTTGTTGGCGCCCTTTATTCACACTACAAAGATCCCGGTCAATCGTACCGAGTCATTAACCTGGCTATCCAAGAGTCAGACGAAACCATTTGTGTCGTCTACCAAGCACAATACGGCAGTAACCTCATCTTCACTCGCCCGCTTTATAGCTGGGTTGCCCAGGCTGAATTTAACGGCAATCTAGTACCGCGCTTCACTAAAGTCGACTAGTTATTCTTTGGTAAACAAGGCGATGATTGCGGTCACAGCACCGCCAACCGAGCCAACCATTACTCCCCACGCTACGCTACCGATGGCTAGGCCCACGATTGCGCCAATAATGAAACCGAGACCAATATACGTCAAGACGGTAGTTGCGATTGCTTTATCATGATTCTGATCTGTAACTTGTGCCATTTATAAAACCTCCTCGTTTATAGGAACTTCTATAGTACGCAAAGTAGAGTTTGGGTGCTGTTATAAATTTAACTGAACTATAGTCTCTTTGGTGAGATGTTATAGTTACTTTATATGAGCGAAGTGTTGATTATCGGTAGTGGCGGCCGCGAAGACGCTTTACGCCAGACCATGCAAACGTGTGATGACGTTAGTCACATTGAAGTTGCTTCTAATCCCGCTGAGGTGCTTGGGAAGTTTAGTAAACATGAGAAGCCGTTTGTTGTCATCGGTCCCGAGCAGCCGCTGGTTGACGGACTAGCTGATGAACTGCGCGCAGACGGCTATACCGTCCTTGGGCCGAGCAAGGCAGCAGCGCAGTACGAAGGCAGTAAGTATTTTGCTACCGATATGATGATGCAAGCTCGCATTCCACACCCTGCCACATTCTCAACTAACAACCCGTTTCAAGCACTGGACTATATAGCTAACCGACCTCCAGAAAGTATCGTTCTGAAAGCGAATGGTCTCGCTGGCGGAAAGGGTGTCGTGCTGCCAGACTCATACATAGAGACCTCCGACACTATTCACGCCATGCTGAATGGCACTGCCTTGGGTGCAGCTGGACGAGTGATTAATATATCCGACAGGCACAGCGGCCCCGAAGTGTCAGCCATGACTATTGTCGGTGATAATGATGAGTTCTATCTACTACCCTTGTCGCAAGATCATAAGCGCCTACTTGATGGCGACACTGGACCAAATACTGGCGGCATGGGAGCCTACGCACCAGTACCCTCTTCGATTGTAAGCGGCGAGCAATACAAAAAAATTTACGATATTGTCGGCAATAGCCTGGCAGGAATGCGCGAGCAGGCTGGTGTACCGTTTGAGCGCGCTGTTCTCTACGTAGGTATTATGCTGTCAGAGCAACAGAACGGCGACCCGACGGTTATCGAATATAATGTGCGCTTTGGTGACCCTGAGACTCAGGTCTTGCTGCCACTACTGCAGCAGCAAGGCATAGATACCTATCGCCTACTGCGCTCGGCAGCCGAAGGGTCACTGGAAGTCCCTAAAACTCGCAGCACCATGCTTGGCGCTGCAGCCCTGACTGTCTGCTTGGCAGCGCCAGGGTATCCATCAAAACCCCAGGCAGGTAATTTTGTTTATGGACTCAATAACACATATACAGACGTCACGATACACAGAGCTGGGGTTGATGATTCAAATCGAGTCAATGGCGGCCGAGTCCTCTACGTCACAGGTACTGGCGAAAATCTTGATAGGGCTGCCGTAGCTGCCTATGGTGCAATCGACCTTGCGGGTGAAGGAGCACAATCGGGCAAAATCGGCTTTGATAATGCTCAGGTCAGATTAGACATAGGACATCAGGCTCGAAAAACATTCTAGAAGTAACCTCGGACTTCTAGGGATCTGATAATTTCACAAGGACTCTGGTGGGACGTATCGATTATTTCATCATAAAGAATTGGGTTAAAGATTTGGTCTAAACTAAGATCCCATGTTTCATGCAATAATCTCCGATCAATCTCGTGTCGATTTCTCATAGCCAGGCTTGCATCCTCTAGGCTAGATAACCCTTCCCTGTTCATATACCTCTCCACTCTTACTTCGCTTGTTGCCAAGCACAACAGCTTAAGAACACCTGAAAAGTTTTTAGCTTGAACGCCCACCAAACGACCTTCAATTACCTTTTCACGGTCAGCAGCGATGTGCTGCATAATTAAACCATTTAATGCAATGGAAATCTCATTTGCGTCTTCATGTGAAGATCTAAGCATTTCTTGCCTAAACATTTGTCCGACATCAATCAATTCATAGTCAAGTTCATCAGCTATCTGACCAGCTAAAGTAGAGCTCCCCGAACAAACATCTCCATTGACAACAATAATTCGGGGATTTTTATCCTTTTCAGGATTGAATTTCATGCCCCTATTGCTCTCTCTTGCTCATGCTTTGTGACCGCCCATTTTTTGCGATTCACGTATTTTGGCACCCCGATTTCTCCGAAGAACTTATAGTACACTTTCTTTTTGGGACTAGGTCTTAGAATCACATAAAGTTCAGCAAGGGCATCAAGTGGAAGATTTGATACTTTAAATTTATTGATGTTATCAACTCCATATATATAAATTTCGTTAGCCTTCATACCTAGTGCAACACGGCAACACAGTTGGCGCACATAGTCAGTCGGATACGCTAACTGTAGCGTGCTAAAACCGATAATAGTGTAGGGACACAGTGGGACACGTGAGTTTACATATGCGTCCCTCCTCATCCAATCTGAATGTTTGGCATGTTCCTCTCCAGAGAGTAAATAGGCAGTAGATCTCAGCCTTCTACCAGCAGCGAAAACATTTTTGATTCCTGCCTTTTGCCCTTCGTCTAGTCTCTCAAGCAAGCCATCCGGGTGCGTTATTTCATGCTCCGAAGCATAAGAAGAAATATCTACATATGTAACAAGTTTTCGCTTACTTGACACCCAGTATAGAACTTCGGCAATAATACCTTCTGGCTGTTTTCTAATGTCGCTTGATGTTTTTGGAACTTGTTTAGTCATTACGTAAAAACGATCAACCACATTTATTAAGCTCAGGCAGTCTTCGATAATTGGATTTTTATCTCCTTCGTAGTGATTTACTACTAGATAAGTCCCCAGGGCCGACTCAGGATTCAAGGGTACAAATCCTTTCTTGTGCATGTACTGTTTCATCAATTCACTGTGGGATAACATATCGCCATCAAAAGACGTATACGCAATTAGGGGAATATCAGTTTTCTTGATAGATTTTAAGGCTGCAAACTTTGCCTCTGAAACTCTACTCTTTAAATTAGTCTCTAGCTCTGTATTTTGAATTCTTAGCTTCATGTAGCAAGTTTATTAATCATGCTTTAGTTGGATAACGCTTGCTGAGTTCAGCCAATTTCGCGTCTGATGCAGCAGCTATATCTATTTCAAGAATCCTAAAGAGCATCATGAGATAGTACAAAACGTCGACCATCTCATCAGTAACCTCTTTTTTTATCTTGATATCTTTGAGTTTACGTTTGGCCAATTCGCCATCTTCTTTCTGAAAATGTTCAAGTAATTCGGCAGCTTCAATAACTATGGACTTCGAAAGGAACGAGGGGTTATATCCGATTGTCCAGTTACGATCTTCTGAAAATCTATAAAAGATGTCGCTTAGTTGCTGGATGGTTATAGATTCGTCACTTTGTCTCATAGTGGATCGGATTATATAACATACTTATATTAAATCAAAGTAATCTTAAATTTATCTTAAAATATTCGCATTCTGCTATCGTTACAATTATATCTCACGGGGAAGACAGCATTTCGTCACATGCTCGAAGTAAAACTTCTGCGCGTGTTCCTCATGAACGAACCCCTGCGGGCTTCGAGGTTCGCTAGTGCGAACTGACCAAGCAAAAAGCCCTCCATGCGGAGAGCCTTTTGCTTGGTGACCTCACGGGGAATCGAACCCCGATTGCCAGGATGAAAACCTGGTGTCCTAACCGTTAGACGATGAGGCCAGATTTCGAGCGAAACATGGCAAAAATGTGTTCACATTTTTTTGCCTGTTTCTGAGAAATCGGGGGCTCATACAACGTATGAGGCCTATCTCTATTGTCCTGTTTGTTGCTGGAAGCAACCAGACGATTGTACCACGTATTACCTCTGTTGACTAGAGGTGCGGTACATAAAAGCCCCAGGCATAACCCGGGGCTTTTACCTTTTTATAATTTCAGTTGTTTGTTTTTGATTCGAGCGGTCAGTCAGTGCTCATTGAACTGACTGCATCGTAGCACATTTTAACTCTTTTGGCTAGTGGTTATCCACAACCACGTTGGCCGCTAGGTAGATTAGACTAGATGCGGCCGAGAAGGCGGCGTTGTACTGCGTAGTAAGCAGCAGAACTTGCGGCAGTTACAGCCATGAAGGCGGCAACTACACTGCCAGCACCTGTTTCAGGCAAAGCAGTTGGGGCACCTGGTGTGGTACCAGCTGGAGTAACCGGAGTGTTGAAGTTAATAACTGCAGCACAACGATCACTTTCAGCAACTTTAGTTTCGTTACCAACTGCTACGTTAACTTTAACGCGGGTAACAAACTGACCATCTTGAGCGTAGGTGTGTTCAACTACGTTCTTGTCGGTGGTGAGGGATTGACCATCACCGAAGTCGAAGACATAGTTCTTGATAGTAGCACCGTCAGAGGCGCTGGCGCTTGCAGTGTACTTAACTGTTCGGCCGGTAAGCTTCTCTGCTTTCAATAGATCACAAGAGTAGGTTGGCTTTCGGTCATCAGGCTTACAGTCCTTAGTTCGGTCAACTTCTACAGAAGCATCGTCACGAACGGCACCTTGGCTGCCTGGCTTGGCGTAACCATAGTTGATCAACTTGGTCTTACCACATTCGAAGTCTTGGTCTTTACCGATTTCGGTCTTAAAGACAACTCGAACGTTACTATTTGGGAAGTAGTTACCGACATCAATGCCGTTTGCAACTACGTTGTCGCTACCAGCGGCAACACCGCTTGGGTTAGACACGTTGTAGATCTTGGTAGTACCAGGAACGATCTTAGTCTTAGCAGGTAATTGGTCGAAGACTGCAACGTTATCAAGCTTAGTGGCACCAGTATTCTTGAATTCAATCATCCATTCAACTTTAGAGCCAGGAGCTACAACAGCGTTTTCACGCCATTTAGTGCTGTCTTCACCGTCTACACGAACAGATTTGTGAACTGTGTAGTTAGGGGCTTCAACTTTAACACGGTAGGTAACCAAGGCAACGTATTCAAAACAGCCTGGCAAGTTACCATCCATTACATCGTCACCGATCAATACACCACCACGAGTAATCTCGTCAGACAGTGGAAGGTCGTTAACAAAGTTAGTAGTAATCTGCGCACTACCTTCAACATAATCAAGTTGGAATGGGTAGTTAGCGTTTACATCAAGCGTATCAGTTACAGTTTGTGGCTGTGCGTTAGATGCATAGATAGCACCTTTCATCTGATGAGCTTGGGCTAGCTGACCTTCAGGGATCTGAACGTTAACACGAGTGTTACGAGCGATACCGCTACCATCAGGGTTCTTTGAAGTATCAGCGTTGTTGTGTACATAGACACGAACAAGGATTTCGTTACCATCACGAACTTGGTTCATTGGATCGTAGAAACCGTTTGGGGCACCAGCGATCTTACCAGTCATGAAGTTTCGTTCATCACCAATGTTTGGAACACCAGTGAATGAGTTAAAGGTAACGTGGTCGAAACCTGGTTGACCCTGTACGTATGGGCGAGTTGGTCGATCAGGACCAAAGCCAGCGAAAGCAGCGCCACCGATTCCAACCGTTGCAGCTAAGACAGCTGCGGTCAGAACGATCTTGTTCTTTAGAATTTTCTTAATGCGATTCATAGTTATTCTCCTCTAAAATCTTTCTCACCTTACGGTGCAGGGACCTCGGCAGGGGCGCCGGTTTCTGAACCATTATTTTGACCAGTAGCAGGGGTTGGAGTAGCAGGATTCTGTGGAGTTGGACCTACGCCAGCAGGTGGCTCAACAGTTTGAGGTGGCTTGTATGGATCCTCAGCTGGAGCACCAATAGGTTGGATAGCAGGACCTGGGTTTTCAATGTTCGGTCGCTTCTCTTCTTCAGGATGGTTAGGATCGCTTGATACCGGACTCAATTCGTGGTTTTTGCCACCAGGATTCTGAGGGGTCTCAGTAGGCTTTGGCTTATCAGCAGGAGTTACAGGTCGCGGCTGAGTAGGCTGTTTCGGCTTACGTGGTTGATCGCTAACAGGCTTTGATGTAATACGATCTTCTTGATCAGGCTGGTCAGGAGTACCTACAGGTGTAAATACATCTTCTGGGCCACCTTGTGCAGGAGGAGCGGCAGGAGTAGAGACAGGAGTCTTAACTTCGTTTAGCTTCTGTTCAACGTTGACACAAAGGCCGTCGCGTCCATCACTACCACCACCAGCTTTCCATTCAACTGATTGACCAGTGGTGTTGTTAATAGCCTTGATAGAACGTACACCGCTAAAGTGCTGTTCTTGAGTAAAGACATCTTTGCTGTTGTGCTGACCAGTGTTAGCGTAGAAGCCATTCAATTCGCTCTCTACGAACTTGGTGTTCTTGTCTGTCAGGAAGTTTTCAACATACTTAGACATTTCGGCGTGAGAAAGATTTGATGGGGTGTCGGCAGGTTTACCATTGAGGGCATTGTAGTTAGCAAGTGCGTTACCGTAGTCACCTTTAATACCGAAGGCAGCAGCTTCAACAACGTTATAACGAGAAACAGTAGCAGCATCAAAGCTTTGCAATCGGTTTTGCATCTTCTTAACGTGTGAAACATCCTTAGGGGCAGCATCAAAGATTTTGCCAATGTTTTGCTTCAAAGTATCAGGTGTACTGTCCATGCGCATTACAGCACGGTTAACAGTTGAAGCTTCGCGCCATGTCTTTTGGTCAACTCGCTTAGTGCCCTGTGCTTCGTCAGTAGTTGCAGAAGCGTTGGCTTGAGCCTGTTCAGTTATACCAGTAGCGTCTGTGTTGCCATTCATAGCAGCAACGGCTTCCTCTTGAGCTTTCTTAGTAGCAGCTCGTTGTTCGGCAGTAGGAGCAGGAGCAGAAACCTTTTCTGGCTCGCTATCACCGTTTGGCCAAAAGGCGATTGCAGCGACAGCAGCAGCACCAATAGCGAGACCAATGATTCCACGGCGGCCCTTCTTAGACTCACCAGTACGAGGCTGTGCACGATGAACTCGAGTCTGAGCTATTCGTCGCGCAGCACGTTGACGAAGACTGTTGCCGGTGGCTTCTTCTTCATCTTCATTAACTACGGCACCTTCGGCAGCAGCACGTAGCTCGCTTGCCATACCTTGTAATTCTTCGTCATCTCGCAAGCTGAGTCGATCAGCAACACTGCCTAAGGTTGTCTTAATTCGTATGTTTGATAGCGCAAGCGCTTCGTTATTGGTTTCCAGAAATTCAACACGCTCACTAATACGTTGCATATCTTGCTGCATCGCTTGGAGCTGTTCTTCTGGAGTCAATTGGGGCTCATGTGGCTGGTGGCCACGTTCATGCTCATTCGACATAATCTAATTCCTCTCCTAAGTAATCTCTTTTCCCACACCGCTTGTGCTTTTCAGCAAAAATGATGTTATACAAGCATATTATCACAAGTATCTCATTTTGTCAATAATGTTGCACTGCTTATTGACTTTTGCTGTTATGATTATAAAAGAACCTTATCGCTTATGCTCTAACAGAGGTAAATGAGGACAAATGTAAACTAAGATACCGCCCATTTGCACGAGTAACTATAAGGGTAAGCACTTCGGTGGTGATGTAATTTTTCTTACCGTTTGCTCTTGTTTGACTCTTTGGTGGCTTTTTTAGTCTCTTTGGGGGTAGCCTTGGGACCTTCGAGGTCTTTTACCCCTGTTATGTCAAATTTAAAGCCAAACGTACTACCTTTACCTTCTGTACTGTCAAATAAGATAGAGCCGCCCTGTTCGGTAATCACCTTTTTGGCCATAAATAGGCCGAGGCCAGTACCGTCGGGACGGACTTTTTGGGCATTTTTAGCCCGGTAAAACTTGGTGAACAAGTGTTCTTGCTCACTCTTTGGCACACCCATGCCATTGTCTTTGACTACGAAGTAGACACTGCTGCGATCTGTTTTGAGCTCTATCTTGATCTTGCCTCCGGTTGGAGTGTAATAGATGGCATTATCAACGAAATTCATGATGACTTGACGTGTTTTGGTTTCATCCAACTCTATCTCTGGCACTACTTCGGGCTTATCGAAGGTGAGGGTGATATTTTTACTCTTTGCTACCTCTGTTAGTTGGGCTATTTCACTTTCTACGATGCTGGCTAGGTTAGTCGGTGTCAGATCAATCACGAACTTACCGGTTTTGAGGCGTGACACATTCAACAGATCAGCTATCAGATACACCATCCGCTGTGAGCTAACGAACGCCTGATTAAGGAGTTGTCGCTGGGTATCGCTGATTTTGCCAGCATCACCATCCAGCACCATACTGAGATACCCCTTAACAGAGGTGAGTGGAGTGCGTAACTGATGACTGGCCATACTGATAAATTCATCCTTGGTGCTATCCATCTCACGGAGCTTGTCATTACTGTGTTTCAGTTTGGCCGTAGCATCATTTATGCGGTTCTGAAGAGTTACGTTGAAGCTTTGAATCTCTTCAAAGCGCAAAGCGTTCTGGATGGCTATAAGGAGTTCTGCGGTGATAATGTTCAGCAACCGGATATCCTGCTTGGTGTAGGCACTACCGCTCTTTTTGGGACCAAGCATCAGATAGGCCGTCGCCTCGTTATCTTTAGACAAATGGGTGATCAAGCTACTAATAACGGCTATCTCGTTGACATACAGGGCGTTTTTAAGCTCTAGATACGGCTCATACAGCTCATCTGTTAACACTGTTCGATCATGGATGGTTTTAAGTTCAGATTTAATCAGGTTAAAATGCCGCTCCTTAATATCAAGCGGTTTGGTGCCCATCATCCGACTCTCGGTGTCAGACTCCTTAACATAGAGGTAACACTCAGCTTTGAAGTTATCCTTGATAACAGTGGCGGTGTGGCGCAGCAGGATGCCAATTTCGATATTACTGACAAGAGTTCGGTTGAGGGTATCTAGGAACGTCTGAGGGTCATAGGCATCTCTGTAAAACAGCTTGTTAGTTAAGCGATCAAACATCAGCTTGATAGGTGGAGCCGTTATGACCACAATCAGTGCCGAGATAAACGGCGCAATGTCATTCTGATCTGGACTATTACCTGAGGCCAGATAGGCGACACCAAATAGCCCACCGATGTACACCAGGGCTAGCGTTGAGGCCAGCAAGACATACGCTACAGATCGCGCTATGAAGAAGCGGACGTCAAATAAACGGTGTTTAATGATGCTGTACCAGATAGCATAGATAACCACGACGCTCGACAGTGGCCCAATATTGGTAAGTACAAAGGCGCCCCCAAAGGCCGGCAGCAGGGCGTTGGTGGCCAAATTGGTGCCGAGCATAAATGACACACCCCCGAGTACAGCCGAGATTCGCGACCGCTGCTGACCCTTGGCCCGTCTTCTGCCAGCTATCAGTACGCCGACTATACTAAGCATGTTGTGTACCAGGGTCAGGAAGTAAAGCGATCCTGCATCAGTAAAATGAATAGCGTAGACATCACCCTGACGACTAATCGAATCAAAGAACCATGGCGTTAGCGCCAGTACATACACGACAAAGCTAACAAGCAGCACTAGTTTCCAGTACAGTGATACGGCAGCTCTGCCGGTTATTTTTAAGGAGAAGCCGAGTAAGAAAAGCAGGGCTATACCAGGGAGAAACAGCGTTATATGATTGGCGATCAGGGCAGCCCGATAGCTTATCTCGAAACTATTGCTGACATAGTTTGCGATCACCCAACCCGAGATTGCAATAATAAAGCCCAGAAATAGGCGGTTGAGTAGTGCTCGACTGTCTTTGAGAATCACCACTGTTCCGAGAAACAGCAACCCGAACACAATCAAGAGATCGATGACCAGTAGTAAAAGCATTACCGGTATTATAGCCGCAAGATGCTAGCTACAACAAACGGGTTTAGTAACTGGTCTTAGGGCTGAAGCCAAGCGAGTGACGAACATACATCTTGGCGAGAGACGCGTAGTGATTTCGCCTCGTAAGCCTTACTTCTTTGCTCTGACCCGTCATGGCGTCCATTACCAAGACGGCAGGAGCTGTGACGGGTTTAGGGCGTTGATTATCCTCTTCTACAAGGTGAAGTAGCGCCTGGGTAGCAGCCATTCCAGCAGCCAGAGCTACCCCGGGAGCAATCGATGGAGCTGACTTTTCACCGGCGGCAACACTTTTAAACGCGTCAAGATCAACATATGGAGGTATGTACGGCAACCAACGACTGAGCCCTACATTTGCGACTGCTACTTCGTCAAGTGAATCACTTTCGGTCAGCCCCAGCATTTTCTCGAAGGTCATACCGTCGGCCGCAAACGAAGTAACGGTGGCGCCAAAACCAATATTCATAGCCATGAGATTCGGTATGCCCTCATGACGTGCCGCTCGGGCTAACATGACTCCTACGGTCGGAAGAGTGAACTCTGTTTCATCAATTACCAAGTCCAGTCCAGTTGCAAAACTGCCCACGTTATCTTGAGTAACACCTTCTTCGTAGGTTATTACCGTTATATCTGGATTGATTTTGGTTATGTATTCCCCTACAGCGCGAGCTTTGTTGACACCTACGGTGTCTCGGGTGCAACAGGCTTGACGATTAGTATTTTCTAGTTCAAAGGGATCGGGGTCGGCAAGACGCAGCTCACCAACGCCAAGTCGAGCTAGCTGCAAAGCAAGCATTCCACCGTCGCCACCGGCTCCGGCTATCCCCACAGCGCTCGTATTGAGTCGAAGTTGCTCTTCTTCGGACATGAAACCAAGGTTGCGTTCAAATTCCGGTTGCAATGGACTAAGACTCATAGCGACAACTCACGTTATTAGGCACTTATTTTCTCGATTCTATCTATAAATGTACGGTCAAAATAGCCTTGGCCACCGTTGGCGCCAGATGACTGGAAGAATAGACTCATCGTCCGTTTACCAATGGTATCGGCTGCGGCAGTTTGCAGAATCTCTGCAAGGTCAAATCTAAGCGGTACATTCAAGGTATTATACCGCTCGACTTTCTTTGGTTCACCAAGTGCAGCAAACGGCAGCCCGATTTTTTCAAACTGGTGCATAAGGTGATCTTCAACCACCCCATATATATAGTCGTGGCCTTGGTTATGTCCGCGAATTGTCATAGCCCGCACCAAGGCGAGGGCTATCGCATTTTGAGTCGGTCTGTGAGGGTGGCGTGCAATATATCGTGAAGCCTCGAGCGATCCTGTTGGTGCCGCTTCTTCACTAAAAGCTTCGGGGAACATGGATTCAATTGGCAGTACGTCATCATCGTCGCGCTTGTGTATGAGGCGAGTGGTACCAACAACGTGCCGGCTGTTTGGCATAATAGTGTTATTTTCTATAACAACTAGGTGGTCAGCTCTGGCATCGTCTGCGTCATATTCAGTGCCATCGGGTTGCCTGGCTGACTCCGGTAAATAACGGCTCTCGTCAATATAAACATTGGCTCTCAATACACCAGCTCCATGACGCTCGGCTTGACAGTGCACCTCTTCGCCGCTGGCTATATGACCGAGCCAAAAGCTGGCCTCTGGCCGAAGTTGAAAGAATGTAGTTTCAATTAAGGGAGTGAGCTTCTCGGCTGATACTGGTGCGTTTATTGGTACTGTCATTATATTCTTGGGTTAAAAAAGGTACTCGTGCCGTATCTTGGTTACATGAGTACCTATTTTTATTACCGAACTTACTTACATTACAACACAAGCGTATTGCTATATCAATATTCGCTGTGAGACAACCGGGCGGCGTGTAAAACCCCTATAGAACTTATGCTATTCTGTGTGTATGGCAAAAATTGCAATTATCGAAGATGATGCAGCTATTTCTCAGATGTATCGCATCAAGTTTGAGGCCGAAGGTTTTACGGTTGAAACAGCCGAAAATGGCGTCCTTGGACTTAAATTAGCCGAGGCTATGCAACCAGATATCATCCTGCTTGACCTGATGATGCCAGAAATGAATGGCCATGACATGCTCAAAGCCCTGCGCGCCACCCCTTGGGGAGCCAAAATTAGGGTAATCATCTTGACCAACATGGGCGAACAAGAAGCACCGGCTGACATTGAAGAACTTGGCATCAGTGGCTTCATCCTCAAGGCCGACATGACCCCACGACAAGTAGCCGACATCGTTAAGCAGCAACTTGGAAGTTAGTGTGAAGATAGCTATCTTAGGGTACGGCAGCCAAGGAGCTTCAGCCCTGGAATATTGGAATTCCCCCGAAAACGTCATTACAGTCTGCGACCAGAATGAGTCACTTGAACTGCCAAATGGCGTAAAAGCTCAGCTTGGCTCTGATTACCTTAGTGGCTTGACCACATTTGATCTGTTAGTACGCTCACCTTCAATCCACCCGCAAGATATACTCCTAGCTAACCCCAATGCATCAGATATCTTAAATAAAGTCACCACTAATACCAATCAATTCTTGGAAGTCTGCCCGACCAAAAACGTCATCGGCGTTACCGGCACCAAAGGCAAGGGCACTACGAGCACCTTGATCGCCGAGATACTCAAAGCTACCGGCAAACAGGTTCATTTGGGCGGTAACATCGGCACACCACCCCTAGAGATGCTCAAAGAAAACATTAAGTCTGAGGACTGGGTAGTTTTGGAGTTGGCCAACTTTCAGCTCATTGACATCAAAAGATCGCCCCATATCGCAGTTTGTCTCATGATTACGAGCGAGCATCAGGACTGGCACCACAACTTTGACGAATACATCACAGCCAAACAGCAACTATTCCGTTGGCAAGAAGCTGATGATTATGCCGTCTTCTTTGCTAACAGTCCCCACTCCCGCCACATCGTTAGCGCCAGCAAAGGTAAGATAATACCTTACTTCAGTCCTCCCGGTGCCTACGTAGAAAATGACCACATCATTATAAATACGCAGACAGTTTGTGCTACTAGCGAGGTAGGGCTACGCGGTAAACATAACTGGCAAAACGTTTGCGCCGCTATCACCGCCGTCTGGCCGATTACTCAAGATGTTGAAGCTATGAGACGAGTCATTAAAACATTCAAGGGCATGGAGTTCCGACTAGAACACATTCGGGCAACCAACGGTATCGATTATTATAACGACTCCTTTGGAACTACCCCTGAAACTGCCATTGTAGCGCTGGAAGCATTCAGCCAGCCGAAAGTTATTATCCTGGGCGGCTCCGACAAGGGTGCAAACTATGCTGAATTAGCTAAAACCGTTAAAGACAGCAATGTACGATCAGTTATACTGATAGGACAGACCGGCCCTGCTATCAAGCAAGCCTTGGAGACTACAGGCTTTTCAAACATCATTGACGGCGGTAAAACTATGACAGAAATCGTTGACGTGGCCGCCAGACAAGCTAAGACCGGAGATGTCGTGCTACTATCAACCGCTTGCGCTAGTTTTGACATGTTCAAAAACTACAAAGATCGTGGCGAGCAATTCAACCAAGCTGTGCGAGCACTTCCTTAAGCCGCCGCACAACCGCCTCTTCTGGTTGAATAACGATAGCGTTATATTTGTTGGCAATTTCTAATATTTGATCTTCTATCCAATGATAATGAGTGCAGCCAAGCACAATTACATCAGCGCCCTGCTTGCAGGCTGAAGTAATCGTTTCTTCTATATGGTCATGGTTAATATCATTCTGTTCGATCATAGACGCCCAGTCCGTGCAGTCGGGCTGAATCACTGTAATGTTGGGAGCAAATGTTTCTACCAAGTATTTATAACGATTACTGTTAAGCGTGGTCTGGGTAGCACAAACTGCAATAACTCCAGACTTTGTTTGTTGACTCGCCGGCTTAATCATTGGTTCGATGCCAATAATTGGCACAACGATGCGTTCGCGCAATTCGCTTATAATAGTTGTTGTTACCGAATTACAAGCGATTACAATAACCTGACAGCCGTCGGCGACCATCGATTCTAATATAGGCGTAACCAAACTGAGTAACTCAATTGGTGTTTTAGAGCCATACGGTACGTGTTCATGGTCCTCCCGGTAGTCCACCTCCAGCTCTGGCATGGCTGATTTGATGGCATCCGCTACTGCCTGTCCACCGACGCCCGAATCAAACACACCAACTTTCACTATTTTTGCTCCTGATCACTGGGTCGGGCGGCTTGGATAACATTCTCAAACAAGGCACAGACGGTGAGCGGGCCAACGCCACCTTTTTCTGGCGTGATCGTAATGTTTGGCAATTCGCGGACATCAGGCGCTATATCGCCAACCAAACCATTGCTATCAGTTGCAACACCAGCGTCAACAATCACAGCATCTGGCTTTACCATATCGGCCGTAACGAGAGCCGGGATGCCAGTGGCACAGACGAGGACGTCAGCTTGTTTGGTCTTGTCGGCCAAGCTATCTGTGTCGTTACGATCAGCCGTAGCAACGGTATAGCCGGATTTACGCCACAACTCAGTCAGTGGTTTTCCGACCAGTCTACCCTGGCCTACAATCAGAATATTCTTGTTGGCAAGCTCAACATTGTAGCCAGCTAATAGCCAGTTGATTGCCATCGGCGTCGCTGGGTCAAACGACGTTTTGTCGGCTAGACCATCAACGTCTTTGCCGGGTGCTACGGTATTTAAAATAGCCTCTGTTTCGGACGGATCAGGTAATGGAATTTGGATAATTATGCCGTGGACTGATGGATCGTCATTCAGTTCAGCAATACGTGCCTTCGCTTCTGACTGTTCAATAGTATGAACCGCGACATCGATAAGAATGTCCTCACCATAGGATTGCTTAAGTTTCATATAGCTATCCACCACTGGGTCAGGATTAGTGCGAATTATGGCCAAATGAGGTGCAATGTCGTGGGCTTGGCGCAAGCCACGGACAGCTTTGGCTTGGCGTTCTTTAATAAAGCCGGCTAAATCGGCACCATTGAGGAATTTCATACTACTACTATAACAACTTCTTAGCCGGATGTGTGGCATAATGACGGGGTGGACACGCAAACACTACTTGAAACTTTTGGTTACCTGGTCATTTTTGCCAGCGTTTTTATAGAATCTGGTGTTATTTTGGGATTAGTTCTACCGCTACCTGGCTTTTCACTGCTATTTACAGCTGGTGTCTTCGCCGCTACTGGTGGACAGTTCAATCCAATCGCCATCATTGCCGTTGGCGGACTTGGCGCAATCTTAGGTTATGTGGTTGGCTATTACACCGGTGCAACCTACGGACGCAAATTGTTTTACCAAAAAGACACCAAGCGCTACTTTACCCGCGAACAAGGTGAAAAGACCGAGAAATTCATGAAAAAATACGGCTACAGCACTCTCATTATTGGTCGCTATCTACCTGTTATCCATACATTGGCACCAATCCTCAGCGGCATCGCCAAGACTCCAAAGCTTCCCTTTATGGCCGCCAACATTGTTGGTGGCTTAGCTTGGGCAGTCAGCGCTACGCTGCTTGGCTACTATCTGGGGCAGACGTTGCCAAAGGCTCAGTATCTGGTCATTCCCTTGATTATCATGAGTATACTGCTAGTACACTCACCAATCGGCAAACGCGCGGTATCTCGTATAACTGCAAAAATAGAAGACTAGTATTACAGTGGCTGAGCAAAACTGGTTCGCGGATTGACCCGGCCATTTTTAATATCGACTGACACCTCGATCGCCTCGCTATCGCGCCGTCGCGACAAAGCTTTTTGAGAGTAAGCATAGAAAAATGGATCGGTGCAGGCTTCACCCACGAGCGTCAGTAAGTTCTTCGGTGTTGTGCCTGGACTCGAAACAGTTAGATTGCCATTGTCAAAATTTACAAGATATCGGTATGTTCCCGTTTGCAGATTTTTGAATTTTACATCAGACAACGAGCGTAACAGAAGCGGACTCAAGATTGATGAATCAGCTACAATATCGCGGCGCACACGCGGCGCAGCACCGACGTCCTTACGCTCAAATACTTCCGTTTTACCAGGCTTCAATATGCGACCAGCCGCAACAAGACGCTCGCGCCGGCGTGACTGAGCTACCGCCTGATTATTGTCGGATGACGAAAGGCTATCGTCTATATCGTCAAGGAATAGTCGTATAGCTGCCTGGGTATCGGGCGAACGGAAGCCAATCGCTACAGCATTTTCGGCACCGTTTCTCAGTAAAGCTTCACGGGCGGGAGCAGGGAGTTGTGCAAATTTATCTCGGCCACTGAAGTCTGGTCGCGAAGCCGTACCTATGAGCAAAGTCCGCGGATCGTCTACTAACCTGTCTGCTACTGAAACCGACTTGTTTGTCGGCAAGGTTACTCGCTCCAAAACTCCGGGATCACTCAGACGACGATTCAGTACAGCATCTAACTGTGACTGAAAGCCGGTCGCAGCGATCACATTATCAACCAAGAGCAACTTTCCGTCAGCGTCGGTAATTCGTCGCCCTTGAGTGTCAAACAGTTCTAGCTTTGAATCAGGACTAATTCTGCTACCCACGGGATCGGCAAACCCGACATCACCAACTCGGGCCTTAACCGTCTCGACTAAGCCTTCGACTCCGTTGCGGGCTCGCAAGTCAGAGATAGACGCATAGCGCGGTCGCTGACTCAATGTACCTGTAGTAATTACGTAGATTTTCTTTAGGTTTCGAAGTGCTCGATTATCACTCTGGAATAAGCCACCTAAATTCTCGATTAAGGTATCGGCTGAGTTGCCGTTGCCGTAAATTGCCAATACTTCACCGGGTTCCGGCCGATCAGCTTCGCGACTCGACAGAGCTTCAAAAGCTTGGAGTGTCGTCGAAAGTTTGGGAAAAATCATGCCCTGCGTGCGTTCAGTATAGGCAATCACTTGGCTGGCATCGGCATTTCTAGTCCCAAAACCGTAACTGGGTTGACCGAGCCCGCTACCAATCACCAAGTTGTCAGTCACAATGCGTTTACGGATGGTTTCGCCGTCTGCAAATCGGTGCTCCAGTGTCAGTAATTTCCGTGTACCTTCGTTGTCGGCCGATACCGAAAGTACTTCAGTGCTCAAGCAAGCCCGGGGCATCAGCATAGCTGCTTGCAACTGAAGAATGAGCGCCATGTCTTCATTATCAGGATAACGACTATCAGAGATTCCGTCTGGCGTAATTAAATAATCGACCGTTGAATTAATACTTCCCTGCCTAACGTCACTTCGAGATAAACGCTCACCCGGATACCAACGCAACGGACTTCCATAGGACCGAACGGTATCAGTTTCGGCTATACCATCTGCTGGTAATGGTGGCAATGTCGGGCCACCTGTTTCATTACTGTTGGCGCTGTTGAGATCCCAAGCCGGACCTTTTGGAATTGCAAATGGACCACCTGGCAACGCAGCTTCATCGATAAATAAAGCCTGTTTTGCTAAGTCAGATCGAGTCCGGACCAGCTCACCAGCCGCAGTTAAACCGGCTGGACCAAAGCCAATTTGGACTAATGGGATATACTCACCATCCTCTAGCGCTTCAAATGTAGCGTCAGCCGTATCTCGGAAATACCCTTCTAGATAGGTGCTTGTAATTGCCGGGGCTTCGTTGGCCAAAGCCGCAAGATACGGGTTAAATAACGACAGTGCTTCGACGGACTCAAAGTAACTCTTCTCAATATCAGTTAGATCGCGCTGCTGCTCAAGATTTTTAATGCGCTGTACAAAGCGCTGGCGCGGATCACGACCGCGACCGTCTGTTTTAAAGTAATTGCTTATTTCTTCGCCAACTACCTCACCTTGCAGAGATTTGAAAAGCGGCGCAATCACGGAGCGGAATTGTCCACTCAAAAATGTAAGCCCCTCCAAATTAGGACCGGTCGCCTCTTTATATTCATAGCCGGCTCGTGTGATTGTTTTGCGCAAAGCCTCAATTTCAAACGCAAAGACTTCTTTATAGGTTTCTGGGGTACTATCTCGCCGATTAGCAATGTACTGCTTATAGTAAGCCAGTAAATCATCCCTCAAATCGGAGTCGTCTTCAGACTCCAAACTCTCAATAGCGGCTAATACATCTTGTGGCGAACGAGTCGAAAAGGAATCGGTAATCTTTGCCACATCAAATATAGACTTACCAAGTTTGAGTAAGCCATCGATCTGATCTACTTGGCCAATAATGTCATTGAGCTTAGCTTGATAATCAAAATCTGGCAAGCTTGGACGCAACTGCAATGCGCCAATAAAATTACGGATGCTTTTAACTGGATCTGCCAAAACATCGAGCGCCGATTCGTTAATTTCAGCCAATTCTTTAATGTATATAATTTTACGTAACTTGCGAGCTAACTCTTTATCGGCTACGAATTCCGAATCAGCAAAACGATTCAGCTTATCTAATGTTTCGTTAAATTCAATTGGATCAGTAAAAGGAACTATTCCATCTAAAGTTTCAGCTGCAAACATGATACGTCTTGACTTGTACGCAATAGCGGTCAGGTCTTCCGAGAGCTCAAAATCGTTGTCGCTATCAAGTCCATAATCACGTAAGAGATTAAAGGTTGCTCGAACGTCGCTTGGATCCTTCTCTATAGCGTCGGCTACACTCTTTCGAAGCTCAGTACGACGCAAGGTCTTGATTGCCTCTTGGGCTCGACTCGTAGCAGCTTGGGCTTTTTGCAGATCGGCTTCTGTGAGTGTCTGACCTTCTTGCTCCTTCATGAGAGCGATGACCGACCGGTAATCTCCCTTGCGCTGGGCTCGAAAAAACTCTTCCTGAACTGCTGTGCCTAATGAACTGAAATTAAGTACTAATTCCTTGAGTTCAGCGCGTTGTTCGGGACTTGTCTCGCGATTTGAATTGAAGAGCGCCTGCTCGAGCTCTGCAAGGTCGGCAATATCTACACTAATAACGCTTGAGACAATCTCGTCAAGCTGGTTTGTAGTTTCTGTAAACTCAAAGACTTCTTCTGCTTCATCTCGAATAGCCAGTAGTAGCTCTTTTTGGTCATCATCAACCCGACGGGTTTCATTGGCAAACGTGAGCCCCGGCTCCAGAAGAACTCCTCCATATTTACTTGGCGTAAGTAAAGCTTGCAGACGCAGCTTACTAATTGGCTCGTCGCCAGGCGTGCCGATGTCATTGAAGAATTTAACCGTATCCTCGAAATTGCTTTGAGCCTCTTTAATTCCATTGATTGCTTGTTTGCACGTAATCAAACAATCTTTCTGCTTATCATTAAGCTCATCACCTGACTGAAAAACATTCAGCGTGCCGTTAGTGTCGCGTACAATCTGTCGGACAATAGGAACACTGAGTCTCCTCGTAAAGTCTTCTACATTTTCGGCATAGGGAATGCCATTCCCGTATACTATTCCGTCATAAATATTCCGAAAAGAGGTCGCTTGCCGTTTCTTGAGCTCCAGTGCATCGCGAGCTTCGGCTTCTTTCATCAAAACCTGCTCTTGCTCGCCCGTCAGAGAACGCCTTTCAATGATAAGCTCACCGTTCTCATCTTTAAGGTAATCTTGACGCTCATCATCATATACGGCATCACCAGGTGCAGTGAAAAATCTGTTGTCTAAGTCTTGGGCATCTTTAATCACACCAGCATCAAGATCACGCAAATAACTCGAGAAGTCAGGTGTAATCTCGACGATTCGCACTTCTTCAAAACCTTCACCGTCAATAATAGGCATGTATTATTATCCTTGGGAGCTAGGGTTTGGGACGACAGTCCGTACTTCTGCTTGTGCCTTGTCGTCGGCCTTTACCTGCCGTGGTGTAGCTCGCTGGAAAATAACTCGCGGATCATCATTGCCATCAAGCTCTTTTGCACCCTTTGCCCAACAGACGAAAATTTTGCTCTGAGTCAATCTTACTTGAATATCTTCTGTCCGCGAGCCAGCTATATCAGTCACCACGACCAAGGCGTCATCGAGCGACTTAAGTTTGATATGAGAACTTTCGCAGGCAAGATCTTCAGCGTCAGGAAGACCTTCGGCAGGTCCAGTAGTACTGAGTTCTGGGTCAGATGACATCAGCACAATTTGACGAGGAGTAGTGACGTCAGCAGGACTATCGGCATCGACCTTATCAATATCTGGGCCGTACATCATCTTACTCTGGTCGCCGACTTCCGGCACTAATTCACGACGCAACAGCGGGTCTTGGTCAACCTGAAATGTCTTTTTGGGATTAACAGTCTCTCCGACCCGCACAACTGTGCCTTCAAGAATTCGAGGTTTTTTGGCATCATATTGTTCAATCTCACAACTGTCAGCGCATTTAATGATTTCAATAACGTCATCGCCGCCAACTTTATAGGCTGCAGTTAGAGCAGCGCCAACCGCTAAAACTGCAAACGAACGACGAAAAACCGTGCCAGCATTTCTTTTGGCCGTGTCAAATGACTTTGCAAGAGAAGAGCGCTGGGCTCGACGCTGGGCTTCCAAAATACGTACTTCTTCGGCAGCTCGTGCCTGATCGCGGGACAAACGTTGCTCAGCTGCCCGTTGGCGTTGCGCTTCTTCTCGGCGTTGGACTTCAGCTTCAGTCGCAACACGATCTGCTTCTTTATTGCGAATATTGCGTACCAAATCAAGCGTTAATTTGACGTCAATTGGCACGTTTTCGCCATTTTGCGAAATAAGTAATGGGCTCTCGTCTTCATCAATCTCTAGGCGGATCAGATCAACTGCTCGTACTAATGATCTCTTTAAAGTCTTCGGTCTCGTCAAGTACAAAGTAAACTTTTGTCGGCTCGTCGGCTTCAAGGAATGTGACTGGTCGAACATAATAGTTTTGGCCACCGACTGGCACCTCAAAACATGACTGCGTCGTCAAGACTCGTTCGGTATTCGGATCACCGTCTGTGTCGACAGTTATTTTTTCACCACTAATAAGCGTAGTCGTTACGCCATATTCGCCAAGGACTTCCTGGGTTTCTCTGGCCAATATACATGCTTCGAGATTAGCTCGACTACGCATTTCATCGAGCATTGGCTCGACACCATAAATTGACTCAGGGCCTTGTCGCCCCTGTTTTTCAGCCATCTGTACACCTTGTCATTAGAATAAATACATTATACAACTTTATTGCGTATACTACAATATTTCTCTTCGTCTTTAGCGACTGGTTGGTGCAACTGGCTGACGCAAAATTGTTCGCAGCTTATCGGAGCTGACTTTTCGGAAATCACTCAGGTAGATTTCGTGGTGCTTTTTGACCATCTTGTAGCCATGCTCAGGAATGAATTCATTGTGAAGCCTGTCGAGTGTTGGACCTTCTTCGTCAAACGAACCCTGATGGAGAATTTGAACGCAGGTGCCTTCGTCTAGAGTTTCCAAGCGAATGTGATCAAGTTTAATTGGTGCGTTTTTAGCCCTCACAGTTTCGACGGCTTCGCCAAACATCTCTCCAGTTATCCAGTCGGGCGTCATAACCATAAGTGTCCAGTGCCACTTGGATTTATCGCGTCGATCGGTAAATGCGTCCATGTTATCAGCCCACCACAGACCTTCGAGCGGCGGCACCACATAGTCTTTGCCAAGCTGTAGTTTGCTGGCAAATTTGAGTTTATATGCAACCGGATATAATGCCTCGATTGCTGACTGAAACTCCTTTGAAGTGTTTGGGTCACCAGCACCATCTATCATCAGGTATTGTAATTTAGGAATTTCAATAATTTCAAACGTTCCGAGCTTGGCCTTATAGGAAGGCAGGGTTTTCTTAAAGTCTTGTTTCATGGAGGCTATTTAGCCTCAGAAATATGCGTGTAGCGCTTTTGGACAATGTCGGTAATTACCGATTCTGGAATAGTATCAGACGGCGCAAATTTAATCGTGCCAGGAAACAAGCTTGTGTGGTCTTTGAAGGCGCCCCAATAAATAAGGTACCTTTTCTTGTATGTGAGTGTTGGTAATCCATAACTAATGGTTTCTTCGGCTTCAGGCACAAGTTTTTTTACAACTGCACGAACGTGGTCAAACTGAGCTACTTGCTCAGGTGTTTGTTTTGCTAGATATTCACTAACTGTCATGTCAACAGTATACCAACTTTACGAGCACCACGGGCTGAACACAAGTAGTGTAAACAGCGGCAAACCAATGCTAGCTGGTACAGCCATCGCAACCACCAAGACACCGAGCCCAATTTTAGCCGGAGTACTACGATTTGAATTCACAACTCGTCGTAAGAGAATACAAAAGCCCGTCACTATGGCAATAAATAGGATGAATGATAAAATCCGAACGAGCGTTCTTTGCTGCAGTTCCCCTGGAGTACACGCTGAAAAGCCGGCGAATTGCGTTACAAAGTTCATGCCGTCAGTATAGCAAAGACCAGTCATGCCTGTAGCGCAATACCGACGGACAATACTTGATGAACTCATTGATAAGCGATACAGTCTCAGATATGAGCACTATCGAGCGAGCTGTCGTTATGGGGAGCGTGGCAAGTGGTAAGAGTACTTTTGCTGAGCGACTAGCAACGACTATGGAATTGCCGCTCGTTCACATCGATCAAATCTACCAAGATCGTCCGGCTAATTCATACCCTGTCATGCCAGACAGACCGGTCATTGCTGAAGCAGCCAAGGACAAGTGGGTGATTGAAGGTAATGGATTTAGTGAGCATATCGGACCAAATTACCGACTGGAACGAGCCGATGCTATATTTATTTTTGACATACATCCACTTTTGTCACTAGCCAATCATATTGCCCGTTCTCGTCGAATTGGTAAAGGCTTGGAATTACCAGTCGGTGGCTATAACGGAAAGCGGGCCCTAAAATGGTACATACCCTATTGTTTATTCCGTTGCCCAGAAGGCATCAATAGAATGCTTGAGGCAAGTCAGATAATTGGAAAAGAAGCCACAGTATTCACAAAAACAAAGGATGCTTTTGAGTGGCTAGATAAACAAAGCTAGGCAAGACTTTCGGAGGAGGGCCATCTGGGGCAGCGCTTTCCTCGGCTTTGGCCTCGTCGCTTCTCCGTTCGCTACGCTCACATACGACGAACCTTGGTAACCCCGAGTTTGCCTACTCCAATAAAAACGCACCGACGCGGTAGCGAATTGTCGGTGCGTTTTTATTGGAGGGCCATCTGGGACTCGAACCCAGGACACCCTGCTTAAGAGGCAGGTGCTCTAACCAGCTGAGCTAATGGCCCCTGAGATATGCTGCTGGTACAACTGACAAATGATACCAGATTACCTCTGTTGTGGCAAGATGGCTTATCTGGTAAAATAGCTGTCTAGGCCACGCTCCTGTGGTGAAATGGATATCACAATGGTCTTCGGAACCATTATTCGGGGTTCGAGTCCCTGCGGGAGCACCAAATTAGTATTTGATTACCCTTCTCGTTTGTCAGAAGGGTTTTTTATATCTTATACATTACATTTCTATTTGCAGCGGTAGTAGGCTAATGGAGCGCGGCACAAATGAGGCAATTCTCTGTAATCGGTCATCGGATATTTCTTGTTTATGCATATTAATACGAGCGAGTGAAACATGCGGCACGAAATCCGCCTCAATCTCTCCTTCACCCAATTCTTCAATTACTCCTTTAGTTGCCTCGAACTCTTCTTCTAGTTCTGGCGAATGCAAGGCAACCGCAACAACCGGTTGAAGCACCGAACCAAATAACTCAAGGGACGTGACCGGTACATCTCTCAATACTTGGCTGTGGGTATCTGGTATACGATTCATGATTGCAGTTGCTACTGTTCCAAGCTGGTAATTCCCAAGAGAAGGCGTTCGCCTCGTTTCCTTACGATACTGCCCTTTACTAAAAATAGTTAGACCGCCATTTGGTGCAACTAAACTCTTGGTTCGCCGGCTCGCCATAAAGCGCGCAACTTCCGCTGTTGGATGAGGGCTTGCAGCTAGGCTCGCCAATCGCAAGGCAGTTATTACTGGTTCTTCGGGAACAATGTAGCGAACTACTCGAAGCGATTGCGGATTCTCCGATATACGGGATATGCTGCTGGATGGAGGAATGGTTTCGGGATTATTGAACATACTTGTACGTATTTCTCGTTCCCACCTTACGATCTATAACATCTATAATACAGGGGTGAATTTTATTTACAAGCTAGATTACATATACTGTAGATATGGTAGAAAAACTCAGCCCGGACATCCTGCGACAACATAAAGGCATCAGCTTCACGGGTATTACCGTAGTTTTCTTGTGTCATGACGGCAACGGTAGAGTCTTTCTAACGAAACGAAGTAAAAATACTCGCGACGAACATGGCCACTGGGATCCGGGTGGCGGTGGGCTCAAACATGGTCAGTCTGTAGAAGAAAATTTACGACGTGAAGTTAAAGAAGAGTACGACATCGATGAACCAATTGGCCTGACCTTCCTTGGCTACTTTGATGCCTTCCGCGAAACTGCCGACAAGCAACCGACTCACTGGCTCGCTATGTGCTTTGCAGTCGAAATTGATCCAGCTAAGGTTCATATTAATGAGCCAGAGATGGTAGACGACTCCGGCTGGTTTAGCCTGGATGATTTACCAACTCCAATGCATTCCCAGTTTCCTAAATTTCTGGAACTGCATGGCGATAAGCTTCGAAAATTAGTAAATCGTAATCGCGCACAGTCCTGAAACCACAAGTCCCCGGCGCTCACCTAAGTGAGCCCGGGGACGAACACGTTTAATACTACTTATATATAAAGAACGTCTGCGTAACTAGTACCTAGCTTAACGCAAACCAAGTTTGGATGAGCAAGCTGGCCACGCACCCCAACCCTGTCGGGCTTTGAGGGCTTCAGCGCGAGCAATTTGCTCGGCTTTGCTGGCTTGACTTGCCAGGCCACTACCACCGACTCCACGCCAGCTTGATTGCGAGAATTGCAGTCCGCCAGAGTAGCCGTTACCGGTGTTAATTGACCAGTTACCGCCCGACTCACATTGAGCCAAACGATCCCAAACACCACCGTCAACTTGGGCAGCCTGGGCTGGTTGAGCAGCACGAGCAGTTGTTCGCTTGCGAACTTGCTGTTGCTGGCTCGTCGTTACCTTCTTTTGTGGCTGGACCACAGCCGGAGCTGGTTGAGCAGTTGCTGGCAACGGTCGAGCAGTTAGCTGCTCGGTAGCTGCTGGAATTCGAAGCTTTTGACCGGGATGAATTACATCCGGGTTCTGGACTTCTGGATTAGCATCAAACAGCCGATTGTAGGTTGTCTGGTGAGCTGTAGCGATCTTAGACAGGCTATCACCTGGCTTGACCTCTACAATCACTGGTGCTGGCGTAGTATTCGCCGTGTTGTTTTGAGTTTGTGGTGCTGCTTGTGCGCTAGCGGATGAATTTCCGCCGGCAATAGCGAGCAATGTGACGACAGAAGCTGCCGCCAGTTTGGTTTGTAACCGCATTGTTTCCTCCTCTTAACCCCCGTTAAATGTACCCTCAAGTTGTTGTCTATTGATTAACTTTTTATCGTTTTCGATTGCTAAATCGCTAAGTCAGGGTACGTCGGGATGGTATGTGTTTTCCACCTCAAAAATGAAAAACACGAATTCTCATCATACTAAACGAAAAATATAAGTCAAATCTATATCAGTAATGGTGTCATTGTAATAAATTCAACGATATTTTTATGCCAATAAGTGCTTGGCTTGATCACGGAACGATATATATCTATCAAGAAAGAACGATATATTAATTGTCGGTTGAGGAGAGTTCTTTTTTCTCGCCGTTATGCGTGTCGTGGTGTCGCAAAGTGTTTTGCAGTACTTCAATGACTTTTTCGGCGTGCTCTCGGCTCATACCGACGCGGCTAACAGGTAAACTTTGGCCACCGCTTGACTGTTGCATAAATTGCATCATGACGCCGTTATCGGTAACGGTAGCTTGCATAGAATCAGTATAGACAATCCGGGAGTCGACTGGCATAAACATGACAAGCTGTTTTGCTAGTAGATCTTCAATGGCAGTACTCGTGCTTGCTTCGCTGGCTTGGTGTTGATCCTCGGCAAGTTCACGAAGGTCTTGGGCTTGATCTTCGGTAAGTAAAAAGTGGCTAATCAGCATATCAAGCACTTCGGGTGACGGCAAAACCTTGCCAGACTCAAAGGCTCGTAGTGCCTTTTCGTCAATCTCTAAGGTTTGGCTGACATCTTTAATTGTTTGCTGCCATTGTTCGCGCAGAAACTTTAGTCGAGTCCCCAACGCTTTGTATTGGTTTGATTTTTCGTGTGCGCTCATAATTCCATGCTACGCCTGTCTGGGTAATCATTCAAGTTTAAGCATTTTCTAGAATAATAATTACATCATTTAAGCTATAATTAGAGGACATGGACCTGTCTCCGCAAACAAACATTTCTTTAAAAGATCACTCCACCATGCGTCTCGGCGGCAATGCCGCTTATTTACTGGACATAACTGAGCCTGGCCAAATTGCGCCAGCTATTGCCTGGGCCGAAGCTAAGCAGCTACCGGTTATTATGATCGGTTCTGGTAGTAACATCATCTGGAATGATGCTGGCTACAACGGCTTAGTATTAGTAAATAAAATAGCTGGCTACGAAGTGCAGCATCAAGGTGAACAAAGTTTTCTGACCGTCGGTGCCGGTGAACCATGGGATAGCGTGGTCGCCAGAACAGTACTCGAAGAGCTGTCGGGCATTGAACAATTATCCCTCGTACCAGGTACGACCGGCGCAACTCCGGTTCAGAACGTTGGAGCGTACGGACGCGAAATTTCTGACGTACTCGTGTGCGTCCAGGCCTATGACAAACAAGCCAAAAAAATGGTGATTATCCCTAAGGATGACTGCGGCTTCGCCTATCGCACGAGCCGCTTCAAAACCGCTGACCGTGGGCGCTTTTTTATCACCTCGGTTACGCTTTCATTGACCAAAAATGCCCCCCTACCACCCTTTTATAAGTCGGTTGAAAATTATTTGACCGAGCACAACATCAAGCGACCAACGTCAGCTCAAATTCGGAAAGCAGTCATTGCAATTCGCACGAGCAAACTCCCCGATCCAGCCAAAGTTGCCAACTGCGGCTCCTTCTTTGGCAATCCAATTATAGACGCTGACGAATTTGCTGAATTACAACAGAAGTTCCCTACCATCCAGCACTGGATGACCAATGATGGGCGGGTAAAAGTTTCGGCGGGCTGGCTGCTCGAACAACTCGGTCTTAAAGGCTACCGAGAGCCAAATACCGGCATGGCTATATGGGATAAGCAGGCTTTGGTTTTTGTGAATGAGAAAGCCCCAAACACGGCTTCACTACTGGCATTTCGGGATGCAATTATTGCGGCCGCTCAGCAAAAATTTGGCATCATGCTGGAACAAGAACCTGAATTGATTTAAAAATACTGTTTACAATCTCAACATATTGGACCATAATCCTGAATATGAGCAAATCGCACCAGGAAGCCGTTGATACCGGATGGCATCAACACGAAGACTGGACACCCTTTGAATTAGATCCTGCGAGCGAAGCATCAATTATAGGTACAATTGATGAGCGCCGTGAGGCTTTTGCCAGAAAGCTTGCAAATTACGTAGACCATCCAGGTCAAGAACTTTTGCTGCGAGCCCAAGAGAGCGCCGATGACGTAACTGAGTCATACGAACCACTTTTTAGTTATGTCATTGATTCAGACCTTTCTTACGATAGAAAAACAGAACTTCTAAAAGGAATTCAAATTGGCGAGTACATAAGCCATTGCGACATCCTCGATGATATCTTGGGCTTTCACGGCTTCGATAAAGCAGATCACCCGTTCTTTACAGCTGAAGATTTAGGCATTGAAGATGAAGATATTATCCGTCAGATAAACCCTGGCTTTGACGACACCACCGAGGCAGAGCGAGAAAGATGGCTCCTTTATGAACTCCGCCGTTTTGAAAATGCGTACGAAGACGACATGAATAACTTCCTGGAGCTTTTAGGACAGCAGCCCTCACGACGTGTGCTCAAGAATAAAGACCAGGCGGCAGACTCATCTTTTATAACTCCGGGGCGAGTCGTCGCGATGACCGGCTTAACTGTACTGGTTAGCCTCGGCCTTTCGTACTTAACTTCAAACAATAAACACTAGTCTGTTATCTGTCACTTGGCAGTGGGAACTGCAGGGCAAATTCTTTGACCTCAGCAGCAATTGCTTCAAGCGCCTTGTCGTCATTTCGTTTCTGAATTGCCTGAAGCATCCATTCGGCAACCTGCGCCATGTGTTCTTCTTTTAGGCCTCGTGTCGTGATAGCCGGTGTACCGAGTCGAATGCCGCTCGGCCGAAATGGCGGCAAGGTATCATTTGGAATTGCATTCTTGTTAAGCGTCAGGCCAATCTTATCGATTGCCACTTCGGCCTCATTGCCATCAATTTTGAATGACGTCATTACATCCGCCAAAATTAAGTGGTTATCGGTGCCATTAGTTACGAGCTTGAAACCTCGCTTCATCATTTCATCGGCGAGTACCTTAGCATTAGCCACAATTTGGGCCGCGTATTGCTTAAATTCTGGTCGTGCCGCCTCGCCAAAGGCTACTGCTTTGGCAGCAATTGTATGCATGTGCGGGCCTCCTTGGAAACCAGGAAAGACTTCTCGGTCAATCAGTGTCGGCAAATTCTCAACCGTTTTCTCTGGCTTCTTCAGCGGATTACCCACGGTTCCCCTACTCAAGATTAAACCTCCACGCGGGCCACGTAACGTCTTGTGTGTAGTGGAAGTAATAATGTGAAAGCCAAAATCAAACGGATTTGGAGACACGCCGCCGGCGATCAAGCCAGCAATGTGAGCCATGTCAGCCATCAACACTGCTCCGACCTCATTGCCGATATCGGCAAACTTCTGGTAGTCCAGATTTCGCGGATAGCCGCTAAAGCCCGCCAAGATGATCTTGGGTTTCTCCTTTTTGGCTACTGCGTACATTTCGTCAAAATCAATTTCGCCAGTTTCAACATCTTTAATGCCATAACGCACAAAATTATAAAGCTTGGCCGAACTGGTTACGGGATGTCCGTGCGTCAGGTGTCCGCCATGATCGAGTTTCATGCCCATCACGGTGTCACCAGGCTCAAGCCATGCCTGGTAGACAGCGATGTTAGCCGGCGCTCCGGAATGTGGCTGCACGTTGGCATGGTCAGCGTTAAAGAGCGCCTTGGCTCGATCAATGGCCAGTTGCTCAATTTTGTCGGTGTTTTCCTGGCCGCCATAGTAGCGTTTGCCCGGATACCCTTCTGAGTATTTATTTGTCAGTATGCTGCCTGAGGCTTTGAGGACACTGGCACTTACATAATTCTCACTTGGTATCAGCTCTAAGCCAGCTCGTTGGCGTTGCTCCTCGGCGGCAATAATGTCGGCAATTATTGTATCTTCCATAGTTTCCTCGCTTGTATTTGAATAGTTGTAAAAAATCCCGTTGTGGGTTGGGTCGATTGGGTCATATAATACAAGCTAGATCATTTCCCTATTGTAGCTAATGGTCGGCCCGATTGACAATCAACATTGCACTTCATAAATTTTCTGGTCAAAACAGCAAAAGTTTGCAATAAAAACTATTAGACATTTAATACCATATTTGATATATTAAAATCATATGATGACAACCAACCAGAAGATTGGCCAACTTATTTATCAGATAAGGCAAGAAAGAGGCCTCACGCAAGTCGAATTCGCCCGGCGCCTCAATACCAGTCAGAGTGCCGTTAACCGGATTGAAAAGGGCCGTCAAAACCTCAGTCTCGAAACACTTGGTCGCATCAGCGACGTTCTTAACAAGCAAATCATCAGCCTCGGTGGCGGTGCTGTGAACCTCCGCATCGAAGGCGGCCACGAGTTAAGCGGTAGCGTAGAAACTAAGGTTTCTAAGAACGCTGCAGTTTGCCTGTTGTTTGCCGCTCTCCTCAACAAAGGTACGACGCGCCTGCGCCGCATGCCTCGCATTGAGGAAGTTAACCGCCTGATCGAAGTTCTCGTCAGTATCGGTGTCAAAGTCCGATGGCTCGCCAACAATGACCTGGAGATCAAGCCACCAGACGTTCTACAGCTCGATAACATGGATAAAGCCGCTGCTCGTAAGACCCGTAGCGTCATCATGTTGTTTGGCCCCCTCATGCATTTGTTTGATGATTTCAAAATTCCATATGCAGGTGGCTGCAAGCTTGGCACTCGAACCGTCCAGCCTCATCTGTTTGCACTCGAAGAATTTGGCGTCGACATAGTTGCCAAGACAGGCCACTACCACGTCACGGTCGACCACAAAGAACCCAGTCAAATCGTTTTGTACGAGTCTGGTGACACTACCACCGAAAACGTGCTGATGGCTGCTGCTCGCAAAGAACACGAAGTAATAATTAAAATGGCCAGCGCCAACTACATGGTGCAAGACCTCTGTTACTTCCTTAAGAAGCTGGGAGTAAAAATTGAAGGCATCGGCACCAGCACGCTCAAAGTCCGTGGTGTCAAAGAAATTAAGAAGAACGTTACCTACAGTCCGAGTGAGGACCCAATTGAGTCAATGACATTCATCGCAGCAGCGATTGCCACCAACTCGGAAATCACAATTACTCGTTCACCAATTGAGTTCCTAGAGCTTGAGCTCTTGAAACTTAAGAAGATGGGAATGCAATTCACCGTCAGCGAACCCTATAAAGCCAATAACGGCTACAGCCTCCTGGCAGATATCACTGTTCACAAGCACGGTGGAAAATTAGTTGCCCTGGAAGAAAAGGTCTACGCTCGACCGTATCCCGGCCTCAACATTGATAACCTCCCCTACTTCGTGCCCATCGCAGCCGTTGCCAAAGGTCGCACCCTCATCCACGACTGGGTCTACGAAGAACGTGCTCTGTACTACACTGAGATGCGCAAACTTGGCGTCAACGTAACCCTAGCCGATCCGCACCGTGCCTACATAGATGGACCAACCAAATGGCACGTCGCCGACATCGTTTGCCCACCTGCCCTGCGCCCAGCCGTAATCTTACTAATCGGCATGCTCAGCGCCAACGGCACCTCAATGTTGCGTAATGTCTATTCAATTAATCGCGGCTACGAATACCTCGCCGAGCGACTCAACAAACTCGGTGCCAAAATCGAAATCCTGCACGACATCTAATAACCAAAATTCAACTGATCATTTGCATACAACAATTGAACCTGCATTACATGCTTGATATAATAGTATAATGAACGAACTACGAGGTAAGGCAGAAAAAATGCGAGCCGACGGCTACTCGTACTCGTTGATTAACAAAGAGCTTGGCATCTCTAAAAGTACAATGAGTTATTGGTTTAGGGATAAAAAATTTACACCAAATAAGCAGGTCCTGGACCGTGTTTCAAAAAATAATCAACAAGTTGGATTAAGGCGTCACAACGCACGCGTAAAGCAAATCTCGGAGCTAAAGACCGAAGGCATTAAAGAAATTGGAAAACTTAGCAAGCGAGATCTATGGCTTGTGGGCGTCGGTCTTTACATCGGTGAAGGCTCTAAAACCACTGAGGATATAAGGATCATTAACTCTGACCCAGCTGTCATTCGACTAGGGGTCAAATGGCTAAAAGAAATTTGTGAGCTAGATGATAAAAATATAACCCTAGCTTTACATATCTATCCAGATCACGACGAAGAAGCCTGCATTAAATATTGGCAAGAAATATCTGGACTGCCAAGGGGAAACTTCAGAAAAACCCAGATTGACCGAAGAAAAAATAAAAAAATGGCAAAACGTGGCAGACTCCCATATGGCACAGCGCACTTGAGAGTAGCGAGTTGCGGAGACCCGAATAAAGGTGTTAGACTCTACCGACGACTTAACGGATGGATGGCCGGCGTGCTTGAACGATCATAAGGCCGTGTTAAACTAAGTCAATTAGTGTTATTAGCGGGTGTCGTACAACGGCTAGTACTCCAGTTTTCCAAACTGGCGATCGGAGTTCGATTCTCCGCACCCGCACCAGTTAGAAACATGAATGACCATTCGCAGGAATGGTTTTTATTTTTCTAAACAGGTTTACAGCTCACAAGTGGGCCGATACCCTGACTACACCCATGTTTTTACAATAAAGTAAGTCACGACTGAAACGGTTGCGGTTAATACCGTTCCCCATAGTAAATCAACCGCGACAAGCTTTGAAGTAAAACCTTTGAGTGTGGCAAGATTTGTTAAATCGTAGGTTGCATAAGCAACAAAACCAAGCAACGCGCCGTATCCCAATGCATACTGCCACGCACCGCGGTCAAGTGCCGGCAACACTGCAAATGCCACAATACCAACGACATATATGACATAGAACGCCACGGCAGCTAGCATATTCGGCTTATCAAGCAACAATGGCCCAATCTGACTTTTATAGAATTTATTAGCAACCACGCTGAGCCATATAGCATCAATTGTGCCCATAACCAGTCCAGCAACAACAAAACTTGATAGTGCATTAATCATGTTACATATTCTATGTTCATCGCTCTAAGCTGTCTAGGCAAGCACGATAATCGATTTGGCTTAGTTCGAAGCAACACTTCGGCTGAGTCGACGGCGAGCTCGTGCAGGCAAAGACTCATGACGTCGAATTAGCTCTGCTCGCTCGGTCATAGCGCCAACAGCCAGCTGCGATAACTCTACGACTGATTCAAGATGCTGCGCAAGTCCATCTCGGTCATCGGGCCGAGTTTCTTTTAGACTGGTGCTGAGTTTTTTGTCTCGAGAGCCAAAAAGATCAAGTCGTACTTCAATAGTCTCAAAACCATCTCTATAATTTTTACCGTTTGATCCAATAGAGGCGCGACTAACGTAACCATGCATAGCTGCTAAACAATATTCTGCATACCTTTTTTTGTTGCGCTTCGTTATATTAGTCGCATCAAGATCAAAGGTTATATCACCAAGCAATACACTATCCGCAGTTCCAACCCTAGTAGAGGAATGACCGAGTCTGTAGCCAGCAAATGCAGGCGCATAAAAAAGTGATGAACCCGCTATGATCTGCCCAAGTTTGGTGGCTTGAGCACGGTCATTATTAGATGCCCTTGTGCCTCTTATAAGCTCCGTTACCGAAAGCTCGTCTAGATCCAGAAGGTCATCACGATCAATCGCACGTATATCAGTAAGGCTACCGTAGCCTTCAGCAAGCAGTGAGACTGCCGCTGGCTTACCGCCAAGTAGAATTTCATCAGGCACTACAACAGGATCAATTTCTGCCATTGCGCTAGCTGCAGTGGCCGCTAAAGTATTAGCCCGGGTACGTAACTCACCTGAAACCTCTTGATCTCTACTCATAATTGCGCAATTATACCATACTATGTCAATTTTTACAATTAGCAGCTGTTCCCTTGGCAATAGAAACTGGTAAACTAGTGGCATGTTTGTACTATTGCTCGCTTTAATTGCCTTTGCTGTAGTTGTTTACTTGTTTATTCGCTTCATTATTCAGCGAGATTTTGGCACCAAAGAGCCCATTACTGCCTTGTTTGCTGCTATGGGTTTTGGCTTTTTGGCACTCGGGATTGCAGGCACCCTCAATTACTTCTTAATTCCGAATGAAATATTTGAGGCCATGGAGAACCCAGAACTTCCAAAGCCAGCACTTGGCACGCTCGTCTATGCCGCTTTTATGGTTGGTCTAATTGAGGAGTCGGCTAAAGCTTTGCCACTGGCGCTGTTTATCTATAAAAAGAAGTACTTCAATGAGCTGACTGATGGCATTATTTATTTTGGAATTGTCGGTTTGACATTTGGTATCATCGAGGACATTATGTACACGCTTCAGTTTGGTGGCGGTGTCGGCTTGCTTCGTATTTTGTTCTCTCCGTATCTACATGCTGCTTTCACCTGTACATTTGGAGCATATTTGATACAAAAGAAGGTATTGGGCAAGTCATGGCTCACTGTCTTTGCAGCATACCTGACCGCCATCTTTATTCATGGCGTATTTGATCTAGCAGCATTTAGTGGCGAAGCCTGGGCAATACTGGTTGTTCTGGCCATTACAGTGACTATGAATATCTTATTGTTTGTTTTCTTTCGTAAAGCTCAGCGAATCGATGAAAGTCGTGGGCTGAGTGCAACCGGAATTAATAAGTTCTGCCGCAACTGCGGGCGACCCAATCCACAGCGCTTTTTATATTGTTCATATTGCGGTAAGCACGCCTAAAGCATAAACTGTTTGACTCCTGTTGAGATCTGTGTAAATATTCATGCATGCAATGCTCTAACTGCGGTATTGAACTCGCGCCCGACGCAACTTACTGCGGTAATTGTGGAGCCCAACTTGTCAAAACAGCTACTCAAGCGCCCGCGCCTCAACCGGTTGCCAGTCCTGGTATTGTAAGTCCGCAAGTTGTTCAGCCGGCTCCAACCACTCCAGCGCCTCCTGCGCCTCAACCGATCCCAATGCCGGCTGCCCCAGCACCTGCGCCAATGCCTGCAGTATCAGCAGCACCTCTTCCGCAACCGCAACCCCTAGTTGCTGCAGCACCAGCAGCAAACACGTCTTTCGCCATACCAAAAACAGAAAGTACTGGCCTGTCGATCGCAAGCTTAGTAACGGGCATCCTGGCGCTCGTTACATGCTTGATCTGGCTTTTGGCATTGCCGCTCGGAATTATTGCAGTTGTATGTGGTTTTGTCGGAAAAGGTAAAGGCGGCCGCGGCATGGCTATTGCCGGCATCATTACTGGAACGCTCGGCATCTTATTGACGATTGCTATCACCGCTATCGCTATCAGCACGATGGAGGAGCAGCCACAGAACCAACCAGGCAATGAGTTTAGGCCGCAGACCTCTCAAACGAGCTGGTTACTGCCCTACACGATCGACATTCAGCCTAGATAGTTTGCTCCAACACCTTATCTGCGGTACGATTTAATACGATACATGCCCTGGTAGCTCAGTTGGATAGAGCAGGAGACTTCTAAGCTCAAGGTCGTAGGTTCGAATCCTACCCGGGGCACCATATAACACAAGAAAGCTTATGTTCAACAAACAACCCACTAGTCCCGAAGCCAGCAGCGAGAAGCGATTTTGGACATATCTCGCCCTCGGCATGTTTGCATTGCTTGGCATGGAAGCTGTTTTTGACAGCATGGAAGAATAGTTTCTAAAAACACGTAATCGTTATCACATTGCAGATAACGGTCTTTTACAGTATAATTACCCCTGTTTTACAGAAAATATGGCGGATGTAGCTCAGTTGGTTAGAGCGTCGGGTTGTGGTTCCGAAGGCCGTGGGTTCAATTCCCATCATTCGCCCCAGAAAACATAGCAGCACCAAGAGACCTAAGGGTCTCTTTTTTATTGGAAACACGGACTATCTTTCAAGTACAAATCGCTGCATAGCTTCCGCAAAGCCATCTTGAGCAACATCGCTCACGATATGATCAGCCTGTACTTTTAATGGCTCCATGGCATTGCCCATGGCCACCTTTATGCCAGCATTCTGGAAAAGCGGCAAGTCGTTCGTGCTATCACCAATAGCGAGCGTTGCAGATTTGTCGCTGTGCACATATTCGCGCAGAGCATTCACGGCGTGGTATTTATCCGAACGCTCGTCGGTTATTTGGATGTCATACATACCAGGCAGTGCTTCAACCCCTACCCCAATGTGATAGCTTAGATTCGGTATTTCGTGCAGTGCTTCAATAACAGACTCTCTTGAGTCTTCGTGTGCAAATGCAAAAACATACGGTGCAGCTACAATATCTTTCAGATCATCCTTGGCTTCATCGGGGGAAACTTGTTTAAATACAGGATAAAAATCTATCGTAACGCAGTGCGGCAGCAAGACTTCTGCTACCTGTCGCGTTCGATCAGCATCAAGCCAGTTACTCCAAACCAATTCACCGCCTTGAACTTTTCGTATTGAGGCTCCCGCATCAAATATAGCCAAATCGCGAAAACCAAGCCGCTCAAAAAGTGGCTCCATCATTTCGTATGGACGACCAGTCGCTGCGGTTAATTCCACGCCCGAGTCTTGGACATCGTCAATAGCCTGGGCTACTGCTTCAGTAGGATCGTACTGGCCATGCTTAACCAATGTTCCATCAATGTCAGTCAAAACTAATTTCACTTCACTCATTAAGTATTATTATATAACTTTTTTACTTTTTTGCGTATTCAGTTTAGCCGATATGCGGTCGCTGAGGTTAGTCTACATGGGCTAAGCTGGATTCTAAGGCTAGCGCGGGATACGAAGCGTAAACCTCGAACCTCCACCAACGTCTGAATGAACTGCCACTGAACCGTTAAATTCTTCGGCAACTTGCTTCACTATACTAAGTCCCAGACCAGTTCCGCCCGACTTTGCTTTTGTGGTGTAGAAAGGGTGAAATACGCTATCTAGTTCCGACTCATCAATGCCCAAACCATTATCACTTACACTCACGATTAAGGTATGCCCATCACTACACGCCTCTAAGCGCACCTTTCCCTTACTTGCTTTATGCTTTACTGCGTCCAAAGCGTTAGATAGCAAATTAGACAATGCCTGGTCAAAACGGGTGCTGTCGCCTGTTATTTGAATAATTTCATCAATGGCGACATTGACCTCAATACTCGCGCCCGTACTCTCTGCGAGGCGAACGACCTTCTTTATTTCTAGTAATGGACTAAATGTACCGTTGCTGTTGTGCCCCTGCAGTCGCATCCGCGCCGAAGCCAAGTACTCTTCCATGCTCTTAATGCCCTCTCGTATGGTGGTGATGGGATATGAACTGTCTTCAATAAGACCGACGTTCATCGACACTGCCGTGAGCGGCGTAGCAATATCATGCAGCAAGCTTGCGTTAAGCCTACCGAACTCAGCGAGACGATAGATTTCTTCGGTTTTTTCTAGTTGCAACTTTTCTATTTTCTGGCCAGCTGGAATCAGCCTCTCCTGAGGCTCAGGCTGCTGAATTATTCTCAAGGAGAGTACAGATACTAAAAGCGTGAGGACCATAAGAGCGATAATAATCGTAAGAGCGTCCCAGCCGATCCCGCTAAGACTGAACATAGGACTCCTGTTGTGCCCGACTTGGAGCAATTTTGTATCCCACACCATGAACGGTCTGTATGAGTGAAGTCCCGTAGGGTCTATCTACTTTGTCGCGTAAATATTTTATGTGGACAGTAACAACGTTTTCCCACAAATGATCGCTCCTATCCCAAATATGTTCTAGAATCATCCCCCGCGTAAGTGTCAGCTGATTGTTCCGCATCAGATACTCAAGCAGATCAAATTCCTTTTTTCTCAGGCTGATGGGCCTTCCGTAACGACTAACGGATCGCTGTGTCGGATTTAGTATCAGTCCATCAATTTCTAGGTGACCTTGCTTGTCGTGAGGTTGATTACTGCCACGCCTGAGCGCTACATCAATTCGTGCCCGAAGCTCGTGTATGTTAAACGGCTTCACCATATAGTCGTCAGCACCACTTGTCAGTAACTTTACTTTTTCCGCTACCTCACTCAACCCGCTGACTACGATGATAGGAGTTAGCACACCTTGCTTTCGGAGCACGCGACAAATTTCGCCACCACTTATGTCTGGCAAATTGAGATCCAGAAGAATGGTGTCATATGCTGTTACTCTGGCAAAATGAAGACCGTCTTTGCCGTTATTACTCGTATCAACCGCAAAGTGATCTTTTAGGCAATAGCGAATAGTTTCAGCTATAGCCTTGTTATCCTCTATAACAAGAAGTCGCATGGTGCCTACAAGTATTGCAAGCAAACATTAAATAAATATTAAATTTTGCAAGAAATTTGGAAATTATGCAATAGCCGTGCCGAATAAATGACCGACGCCGTACGTAACAACAGCCGCCAAGGCAATGATAAACAGTTGTCGCAACGAGCCACGCAGAATATTGCTACCGCTCGAAAAGCTCACATAACCACCGACGATCAGGCCACCTACCGCTGTAAAGCTAATTGAACAAACAATGGCCGCCAGCCCTTCGGTAAAAAACCACGGAGCGACCGCAACCAAAGCGCCGAAAGTAAAGAGCACAAAGGAAGATAAGGCAGCCGTCCAAGGGGAGCCCAGCTCCTCAGGGTTAATGCCCATGACCTTACGCGCATATTCATCGGCAATATGATCATCGTTGCGAGCAATTTCAGCAATCGCTTTTTGAGCGGTTTTAGGTGTTAAGCCACTTTCCTGTAGATCATCTTGTATCTGTTGAAGTAGCAGCTCTCGGTCATCTTTGACGAGTCGGTTTAAGTCATCAAGAACGCCGCGAAATAGGTCGACTTGGGAAGTTACCGAGATCCATTCACCGGCAGCCATTGAGACGGCACCGGCGATCAAGCCTGCAAAACCAGCAATCAGAACTGCGGTCGGCGAGTCTTGAGCAGCCGCCACTGCCAATACAATACAAAGCGTGCTAACCAGGCCATCATTCACGCCCAATACAGCTGCACGGGCGGCGCCTCGGTGTATCTGGCGAGCACGCTGGTTGAGCAAAACGCTATCGCGGCGCATTTGCTCTTCTTTGGAGAGAGAAATTTTTCTGCTAAATTTTTTTTCGGTCATAAAAGCTTTAGTATACCTATCTCTACTAGGCTAAACAATGCCTAGACCTATGTGAGGCTCAACAACACAATAACCGATATAGGTACAGTGATGTCATCCAGCCCATACCAAGAGATACTTTCTATGAGCGTAAGACTGAGTGCAGCCATCAACAACCAGCTAAGTGAAAAGGCTAGTAAGGTATCGTCCAACAGTAGTGAAGCGACAGCAAAAATAGCCAGAGATGAGACAAAGAAGGCAAACGAGCCAGCCAGTGACTTACCATGGCCAAACATGCTGTAACGACTCTTTTTACCGTGCCGAACCCCGACAATAGCTGCGATACCGTCAGCTATCGCTAGATGCAGGAGGGCAATCGTGAACATCCAGGGGGCTGGCTCAATAAAGGCGCAGATGGCGATGCCAAGTGGATACAATAGCTCGCCACGAGTTAGGCGCTTCACGGAGTGGATTGATTTAAAAATTCTAAAGTGATGCGAAAACAGCACCGCCACAAACATAACGACCGCTAGTAACTGAATGACCGACCAGCTCAGAAAATATGGCCAAAAGGCAATTACCAGACCGGTACCGATGTGCACAATCTTGCGACTGGTTTCGACATGAAGTTTGCGCTGGCGCCAGAGATACTCTGTAACAAGAAGTAAAGCAGCGATTGTAGCCAGAGCAAACACGAGTTTCAGTAACATCATCACTCATTATACGTTCTACGGCTATAAAAAATAACTCCTCCGCGGGCCCGGAGGAGTTAAGGTCGGAAAAGGTATTTTTTAAGATGTCTTAATAGGTGATGTATTGTCGCCAATATAGCTCTGTTTCGTCCTCGACATCTCTAGCGTGGACTCGCGTACGACTACCCATAATTTTCGCCTCCTTTGGATTATGTTTTTGACGGTTGCAGCAGCACATTCAGGTGCTACCTCGATTGTGTCACTATGTCGCTTGGCTATCCGTAAGGATTCTTACACGAATGAAGAAATTGCCCGCTTCCACATAGGCAACTGCTCTTGTATGCAGTTTTCAGGCAAAGTATGGAGGCTAAAAAACCGACCTGTCGGTACATCAATGTCGCTTGCATCCAGCACATATTCCATCGTTAAACCTGTGCCACGATCACCTGTGCCATAAGAGATGCCGACTGGACGTGGCGACAGCGGATCCATGCCACCTAATTCATCTTTATACAGTCTATCGAAGCAACTTTGTAAGCTACTGTCAGTTGGGCGAATAATGGTTCCGGGCGAATGCCATTTACTCGGCCAAATCGGGTCGTCGTCTGGGCGCTGAGTTAGCAATATTTCAACTCCTGCATCTGTCTTGCGCAACACCAAGAATTCAACAGCGACCATGACTACTAAACGACTCAGAGCAATAAATATCGGCTCCGGCAGCAAGCCCGGTTCTAGTTTCTTGAGAAGTGTCGTAGTAGTTTCGATTTCCTCCAGTGTCAATTGCGACTCTTTCTTGAGTTTAGCTACAAGTTCGTTGACGGCCTGCTTAACTTCTTCGTACACTTCAGCTATCAGGTATGGCTTGTCCTCGGGAGTTTGCGGAATTCGATTGCCTTCGCCTATGTCATCTATGCTCCAGGTTTCTGTGCGAACAGGCGAATCGATCAGCTGACGGGCTTCATCGGCAACTCTTTGATTCATATAGATCAAGAGGTCTGACGATTCTACACGTTCTTGTGTGAGCTGCACAGGGCTTCGCTTGGCGTACTGCCCAAGCCCCTGGCCTTCCAGTAAGCTTACGGTGTCCAGTATAAGCTGACCGTTTTGTTCTCTATACGAATCGGCACTGGTGCCGCTTGAAGTCGCCTGAACGCCCGTTCTCTGCAGAGAATTAAGATAGGCTTCAGCCAGAGAGCTCCTGAGGGCGTTACCACGGCAAATAAAGTGAATCGTCATATCTGCCTACTATCATAGCAAAAGAGACCCTCGCCTGCGGGTCTCTTTTGATTTATAAACTGTGGAAGTTACAGTTTGGCTTCGTCACCACGTACGACGAGTGCGTACAAGATAAGCACATCGATAACGATAGCTATGAGCGCCCATATAGGGTACGCTGGCAAGAAGATGAGGTTAGCAACAAGTGCCAAACCGGTCATCAACGAACCAACCACTCGACCCCACATGCCTCCCTGGAAGACAGAGAATGCAGCCGTCAATAGAACGACACTGGCTGCCAAGTGTACCCAGCCCCAAGCTGTGAAGTTAAAGACTGCGATTTTATCTGATGTAACCAGATAAAAATCGTTTTGTGTAAGTGCCACAATTCCCAGAAATGCCTGGAAAAATGCACGCACGAGCATGAGTATACCGGCGAAGTATACCCAGCCAACCCACCCTGATGGTTGACTATCGCGAGCCATAAAGCCCCTCCTTATGTTATGGGCTTATCATTATCCTAAGCGAGCAATTTGTCAACGATCGCTTACTCTGCAAGGTGTGGTTTTGTTGTAACTTTGTTGTAGTCCGAGTACATTTGGAGCGTAGCTATCAATAAAATCATTACCACAGGGCCGTATATCACCCCTGCCGGGCCAAACGTAGCCACACCGGCAAACACCGATAACAGCACTAAGGCCTGGTTTAAGCGAGCATCTTTGGGCACGAGTCTTGGTCGTAAAATATTGTCGATATTTGTCACCACTATCAGATGGAACGCAATCAAGAACACTCCTTGAATAACATTACCAGTCAGCATATAGATAACACCTATCGGCATAGTAAGGATTCCAGCCCCGAGAGGAATAAAGCTCAAGAAGGTCAGAATGACAAAGAAGAACCAAAAGTAATCCATGCCCACGAGCCATAGGCTGAAGGCACTCGCTGCACCCTGGCAAACAGCTATGAGTAACTGACCTTTTACCATTGCCCTTGTCATAGCTCCTGCTCTATCGAGATACATATCGGTTACCTCTCTGTGGAATGGGCTGATGTCTTCCAAGAACTTCAATAATTCCTTCTGATATTTGAGCAAGCTCGCAATCAAGAAAACTGCCAAGATCGCACCACTGATAAAGCCCGAAACAGCCCCGCCAGCCGAGACAATAAAGTCAACAAACCCATTTAGGGCACTGGTGGCAGCGTCTTTTAGCGAATTTACGACATCATTCTTATCCACACTAAAGTTTTCACCCCCGGGTATACCAGTTACAAAACTATTAACTCGACTGGTTCCATCATTTACCACATCTTCTAGTTGAGCTGAATTGAGTTTGCCGTCTTCAGTAGAATACTTATCGAGTAAGCTATTCGCCTGCGATACCGTTATGCCAATCACGAGCGCCAGTGGCAGCGCAAAGCTCAGGGTTGCAACTACCAGAGTCGTACTAATAGCAATGCTGGATCGTTTAGTCCGCTTAAGGACCGCTAGATACACAGGATTGAAGATATAGGCTACCAAAGCAGAGAACAAAATAACGCCAAAATAAGGACTGACAAACAGGCCACCAACAACAAGTGCTACCAAGGCAGCTATTTGGACGCTCTTAGGAACAGTTTTGGCTTTAGGGGTGCGCATGATGCTATTAGCTTACTACAGGTTGTGATTTAGCGATATTCAGGATTTTCAAAATCAAAGCGAGCACCAGCGTCCCATTTGTCACGCTGATTACCGAACGCCGGGATACCACCGTTATCTTTCAGTAGTTTTGCAGTGTGCATTAGATTCCACGTCATAAAGGTAGTATTACGATTAGTAAAGTCATTCTCGGGACCGCCCGAACCTTTATCCAGGTAGCTCGGTCCTGGACCAGCTTCGCCAATCCAGCCAGCATCAGCCTGCGGCGGGATTGTGTAACCAACATGCTGCAAGCTATAGAGAATATTCATAGCACAGTGCTTAACACCATCCTCGTTACCGGTAATTAAACAGCCGCCAACCTTGCCGTAATACGCATACTGACCGTTCTTATTGAGGTCGCTCGAATTGGCATACAGGCGCTCAATGACCTGCTTGGTCACCGAGCTGTTGTCGCCAAGCCAAATTGGTCCTGCAATTATCAAGATATCGGCCGCTTGGACCTTTTTATAAATCTGTGGCCATTCGTCCGTCTCCCAACCGTGCTCAGTCATGTCCGGATAAACACCGGTGGCAATATCATGGTCAATTGCCCGAATTTCTTCGACCTTGACTCCTTGTTTTTCCATAATTGTTTGGCTAATTTTTACCAAACCATCAGTGTTGCTTTTTTCTGGTGATTTTTTGAGCGTACAATTAATAATCAACGCTTTCAAATCACTAAAGTCATGTTGTGCCATTTCGTTTCCCTGCCTATCTACTATCTATAATAACAACTCGGAGTGAGAATTTTTATTTAGTTTGGTCGGGGATAAAGGACAGCGGGCTTCGCCCTTCTCCGCTGCGGCATGCTCGATGCCAGCATCTGCGCGTGTCCTCGCTACGCCGAACCTACGGTTCTCGCATTCATTTCTGACCATGAAAAAACCCGACATTAAGTCGGGCGTTTTCATGGTCGGGGATAAAGGACTCGAACCTTCGACCTCGCGGTCCCAAACCGCGCGCGCTAGCCAACTGCGCCAATCCCCGAAACTGAAATGTTAAAAGTAACAGAGGTAAGTATACGATATTGCCGGCAATTAATCAATGATCCGCTGGATCTGCTGGATTGATCGACTCAGTCCGGTTTCCGTATCAACATCCACCAATACTGCATTGAACTGAAGCGGTCCAGCTTCCTCAATAACATTTTTGCTTGGGTGGGCGGTTTTCCAACGGTGCACGATGGTATCAATACGTACGCCAAGCGACGAATGCAGAGTGCCGCACATACCAACGTCAGTGATATGAGCCGTGCCTTTTGGCAGCACCAAAGCATCGGCTGTCGGCACATGCCAGTGATCACCAATTACTGCCGATACCCGGCCATCAAGGTAGTAGCCAATTACCCGCTTTTCACTCGAGTAGTCGCCGTGGAAATTTACAATTCGAGCCTCTAGTGTTTCGTGAGCTGTTTCTTCCAAGATGGCATCGATCGTTTCTAGCGGATTGGTAACTTCTGGCTGGCGATTACCAACAATCTGACCAAGCAAACTTACAATCAGCACTTTGCCTTGCGGCGTTTCAATAATATCCCAGCCTTTTCCAGCATCAGTAATGAGATTAGCTGGTCGAGTAATTGGTTGCGTTTTGTCACTGTAAACTGCTTCGGAGCTGGTGCCCTTGAGGCTATGGTTACCGCCCGTAAAAAAATCCACGCCAACCGCCTGCATGGCTGCGAGGTCTTGCTGGCCTGGCCCTTTGCCGCTGTTGTCGCTGTTTTCGGCTTGGGCTATGACGAAATCTATATGTAATTCTTGGCGCAATTTGGGCAAGACTTCGGCCAGAACTTTTTTGCCTGGGGCCGCCATAACATCACCAATGTAGAGGATTTTCATCGAAACTATAGGACTCCCAGCTTATCGTTCAGGATTTCGAGCAGCTCGGGAAACTGTTTGAAGTGCTCGTCAATAGAGGCGCTAAAGTGTTGCATGCCAGGCAACAGAATAAATTCAGCGCCGAGCTGCTCACTGATCCATTGCGCTCCCTCGAGTGGGCAATGCGGATCATTGTCGGAGTGAATGACATAAAAATTCTGGGCTTTACCCTTAATCTTTGCGTAATCAAATGGTATGTCGAGCTTGCGTAGAGCTGGCCAATCAAGATCGCCCTTAAAAACTCCGAGTAAGAAAGCAGCTCGAACGGTTGTGTCGTCACCAAATTCTTGAAATAGACCGTTGACCGCAACTGCGCCAGAAGAGTGGCCGATCAAAATTACGTCATTAAAGTCATAGCCCTGAGACAAAAGGAATTGATTGTACTTCTGAATGTCAGGTTCGGCGGCGCCCGGCAAATCAGGCAGCCAGACTTCGTGTCCACGGGCTTCTAATTCCTTTTTCAGCCAGCTAAACCAGTTACTAGCGTGATCTGCATCAGTCCCATGGAGAATAACGAATTTCATTGAACTACCTATTTACGTACTATTTAGCGAATTCGATGGCTCGCGTTTCGCGAATCACATTCACTTTGATAGTACCAGGATACTGCATGGTTGACTCGATTTTTGTAGCAACATCACGTGCCAATTTGATAGCACCAAGATCATCCAGTTGAGTTGGCTTCACGAAGACGCGGACTTCACGGCCAGCGCTAATTGCGTAGGCTTTTTCTACACCAGTAAAGCCAGTTGCGACATTTTCTAGGTCACGCATACGCTCGGCAAAGTTTTCGGCACTAATGTTACGAGCACCCGGGCGGGCGGCACTAATTGCATCCACCACACGCACTACAAGAGCTTCAAGCGTAGTGGCTTCGACGTCGTCGTGGTGAGCTTCGATAGCATGGCAGACATTTTCAGGAACACCATACTTACGAGCAATTTCGGCACCAATGTGGTGGTGCTTACCTTCAACTTTGTGACTGAGGGCTTTACCCATGTCGTGCAGCAAGGCAGCGTATTTTACTGTCTTGGTATCTGCACCGATTTGCTCGGCAATAACACCCGCCATGTGCGCCATTTCTGTACTGTGCTTAAGCACATTTTGGCCATAGCTGGTACGGAATTTGAGTTCACCAAGGTACTGCAAAATCTCTTTTGGAATACCGACAATACCGACTTCGCGAGCGGCATCTTCAGCCGTTCGCATAACGTCTTTTTGAACTTGCTTCTGGGCTTTAACGATAACTTCTTCTATGCGACCTGGGTGCACCCGGCCGTCTTTCAGCAGCATTTCCAGAGCAATTCGAGCAACTTCACGGCGGACTGGATCGAATGAGCTCAGGATGATCATGCCCGGTGTATCGTCAACCATGATGTCAACACCAGTAGCCCGTTGGAGCGCTTGGATGTTTCTGCCTTCCTTGCCAATGATGCGACCTTTCATCTCTTCGTCTTCTAGTTTGACTGATGTAACAGTTCGCTCGGCAGTTACTTCACTCGCCATGCGTTCCATAGCTTCGGTGATAATCACAGCAGCTTTTTCTTCTGCTAAGTCTTTCGCGTCATTTTGTAGCTTCACAACCAGTGAAGTTAAGTCATTCTTGATATCACGCTCGGTCATAGCCATCAATTTTTCAGCTGCTTCAGCCTTGCTGAGCTTGGCAATCTTTTCTAGCTTATCTTGTTGTTTGCCGCGGATAGCCCGGATTTCATCTTTAAGACCTTCGACCTCATCTTCACTTTTACGAAGATTTTCGTTGCGCTTGTCGAGTGAGTCTAATTTTTTATCAAGTGATTCTTCTCGAGATAATAAACGCGATTCAATATCTTTAATTTCGTTGCGACGAGCCTTTTCATCTTTTCGAGCTGCTTCCGCAATTTGATGCGCTTCATCACGAGATTGCTGCAAGAGCTTCTCGGCATCCTTTTTAGCTTTTTTGAGTTCTTTGTCGGCCTGCTCTTCGACGCTGCCTATTTTACGTTTGGTGACCACAGTACTCGCTCCAAAGCCAATACCAAGACCAGCCAACGCTAAAACGATGGTAATTGGATCCATACACTTCCCTTCTATCAGCTACCTGCTGACGGGTATGAGCATACGTTTTGTATGGAGCTGGCTTGATCTGCGCGATCACTATCACTTCATTAGCGCAAACTTCAGTTACTCAGTCATCTCCCGAAAACAGTAGTGAATATAACTATTTATTATGGTAAAAATCAATAAAGTCAGATTTAATTGACTACATTCTAAACTATACGGCTGATTTTAGGCAGTTGCAAGGGTAAGCACCACACATTTTTCAATTTTATTTACTTTTTTGGCTGCGTCGTAAATGGCTCAGCACCATATTCCGGCACCGCCACTTCTGGTGAAGCAGTCTGACCTCTCTTTTGCAGATTTTCTATCCCATCCCGAATCCAGTCTGAGCCCTGCTCGTTGGTAAGGGCTATAGCATTGCCGGCTGCTAACGCGTTAGCTACGGCTGCCCCAATTCGCAACCCAGTAAAACTGCCTGGTCCTTGAAAATAAATAACCCCTGAGATGTCGTCCCATGATGCATTAAGTTGATCCAATAATTCCTGGATTGAGACATGAATAGTGGCGCTTAGCGCGCGATGAGCTTGCCACGTTTTATAGGCTAACTTTGTGCTGGTTTCGTCAAAAAAGCCGACCTCAGCTTCTGGTTTATCGGTTCGTATTGTAAGAATCATGGCTGCTTTTATGCTATCACGTTGGCAAAATGATGTACTCATAACTATGTGGCAACCAGATCTTCAGGATGCGTCCCGATTCCGATTCGCTACTTGGCTCAATGGAAATTCTCAGTCGGTCATGTAGCCGACTCTCTAGCTCTTCCGTCCACTCCATCACCACAACAGCCTTGCCTTCGACAAGGGTTTCACCCAGTTCGCGAGCAATAATTTCGTAATCATCGAGACGATAAAAATCGTAGTGGTACAGTGAGAATTTTTTGCCAGCATATACATTGTTAACGGTAAATGTTGGACTACTGACTCGATCGGAACTACCAACGCCTCGAGCCAGACCTTTTACGAAAGTCGTTTTGCCAGCACCAACATCACCAATAAGCTCAATTGTTTCTCCACCACGAAGTTGCTGCCCTAGATTTTCGGCAAATGCCTGAGTTTCGGTCGCGCTGGTAGTTTCAATAGTCACTGGCTCGTTAGCAGTCATGCCATCATAGTACTATAATACTAATATCTAATGCTTAAGTTGTACGAATCTACACCAGGCAGTCCTGTTATGTCCCTGAGAACCGGCGGACAGGTCGCTACAATTGTGAGCGCTATCATCAATCCACACAACCTATTTATAGAAGGCTGGTACGTCCAGGATAGTATCAGCAAACATCAGCTCATCCTCTTAACTCAAGATATTCGCGATATCCTCCCCCAAGGCTTTGCCGTTAACGATCATGAGGTCTTGAGTGAGCCTGACGAGTTAGTTCGACACAAAGAGATTTTGGAACTTGATTTTACTCTTAACGGCCTAAAGGTCACCTCGCAAAGTGGCAAGTCGTATGGAAAAATTAATGACTTTGCCTTTGAAACAGAAAGTTTTTATATCAAGAAGCTATACGCTAGTCAGCCGCTTGTTCGCAGCTTCAATAGCGGCAGCATGAGCATTGACCGTACGCAAATTATTGAAGTGACTAATCGACGCGTTGTCATAGAAGAGCCAATCGAGAAAAGTCGGGCTCAAGCAACGTCACCCAGTATCGCCAGCTAAAGCCGCTTTTATATCTTCATATCGATAGCCTTGTCGGGCCAAATACTGCATGAGCTTATCATTATCTTGGTAACGAGTCTGTTTGCGTTTTTTCTGCACCTCTTCTCGCAATACGTCTATGTCGCGCGTTTCATCCTCAGCCATAACACTCCTAATGATATCGTCGCTGACCCGTTTTTGCTTCAACTCTAGTTGCAACTTGCGCTGGCTGATTGTTTTTAGAAGACGTCGATTCTCTACCCACCGACGAGCAAAATCTTCATCATCAACGTATCCCTTTTGCCGTAACTCACCCAACAAGGGATCAATTTCCTCTTCTGGGATTTGTTTTCGCTTCAGATATGTTTTAAGTTCCCACTCACTACGTGGGCGCCGCATGAGTAATGCTAGCACTTGGTTATACAGCTTGTCGTCGGCGGCATCTTTTTTATAGTCAGCCAACTCTTCGGCTGTCAGCTCTTGTTCGAGCCGCAGGCCAGCTTTGAGCAAACCGCTTTCACTGATTCCAAAGGCGAAGCTATCGTCTACGTAGATTGAGTAGCGATTTTTATCTTTGACTTGGGCTGCAATGCGCGTGACTTTCACAATGTCTCTGGAGCGCGTAATGCGACTTACTATTCTTCGACCGCCGTGCGTACCTTGCCAGCAATCTCCTCCATAACACTCGGATTCTCTTCTAAGTAGGCTTTGGCTGCCTCTCGACCTTGGCCAATCTTGCTGCCATTGTAAGCAAACCAAGCGCCAGATTTCTCAACAATATTGTGAGTAACTCCTAAATCTACAATGTCACCAGACTTAGAAATACCCCTGTTATACATGATGTCAAATTCTGCCTGGCGGAACGGTGGAGCAACTTTGTTTTTGACAACTTTAACGCGTGCTCGATTGCCAATGACCTCGTCACCTTGCTTAATTTGTGAAATACGACGAATATCCATTCGAACGGAAGCATAGAACTTAAGTGCATTACCGCCAGTTGTGGTCTCTGGATTACCGAACATAACGCCAATTTTCATACGGATCTGGTTAATGAAAATAACTGTGGTGTTTGAACGATTAATGACACCGGTTAACTTACGGAGTGCCTGACTCATGAGTCGTGCTTGTAAGCCCATGTGCGAATCACCCATATCGCCTTCGATTTCGGCCCGCGGTACAAGCGCTGCAACCGAGTCAACAACAATTAAATCTACGGCGCTGCTACGGACTAATGTTTCAGCAATTTCTAGAGCTTGTTCGCCATTGTCTGGCTGTGAAATCAAAAGATTGTCAGTATCTACGCCAAGTCGCTTTGCATACGCTGGATCGAGTGCGTGCTCAGCATCAATAAATGCAGCCGAGCCACCCCGCTTTTGAATTTCTGCAATTGCATGCAAGGTAAGCGTGGTCTTGCCCGAGCTTTCTGGACCGTAAATTTCAATGATGCGGCCCTTCGGGATACCGCCGCCCAGGGCAATATCAAGACTTAGGCTACCAGTTGGTATTGTTTCAACCTGAACCTTGTGAGATTCTCCCAGTTTCATGATTGAACCCTTACCGAATTGTTTTTCGATAGTTTCGAGCGCGAGGCCCAGTGCTTTTTGTTTAGCTTCAGTTTGTGATTTATCTACTTTTTCAGATTTTTCAGCTTTCTTTGCCGGTTTGTCTACTGTCTTATCAGCCATATATCCTCCATACTCCCAATAACAGACTTGCTTTGTCTCCTAATTATACTAAAATTCTGGTGCTTATCCCAGTACTTTACCCCTTTCCGCCCCAAACTATAGACCCAGATTATTAACAAAACATTAATCGATTGCTCTATAGTGCTCGTGCTTTTTCTTGTATACTAAGAACACCTATGAAAATATCCGACAGCCTGGTGGAGCAGTTGCTCGAAAAAGCCGGAACAATAACCAAGGAGCAACTGACTAGTTTTCGGGAGCAAGTTAAGACCGAAAAAAAACCACTACAAGACATCATCATTGATAGCGGCTCTGTAAGCGAAACAGATCTTACTAAACTGTACGCCGAAGAAGTTGACATTCCTTTTGTGGAACTGAACGCCAAAGACATTCCAAGCGACGTGCTCAAACTTATCCCGGAACGAATAGCTCAGCAGTATCGAGTTGTGTTATTCGATGTGGATGCCAAGGGCAGCAAACTGCTGGCCATGGAAGACCCAGACGATGTTCAGGCCCTTAACTTTTTGCAAAAAGAGCTGGGCACCGATCTGAAAGTTCATGTTACCACCAGCTCGCTCATTTCAGCAGCGCTTGATCAGTATCGTGGCAATTCAAGCAGCGAGCTTACTAAAGTACTGACAAGTGACGACCCGGATAACGAAGAGGAAGAAGAGTCACTCGATGAAGCTGATCTTGCCGAGGACTCACCAATTGCACAAACCGTTAACCTGGTTATTGAATATGCTGTTAAAGCAAGTGCCAGTGACATCCATATTGAACCGCGGGATGGTAGTGTGGTCGTCCGATATCGTATTGATGGCATCCTCAAAGAAGCAAATAAGCTGCCTAAAAAGGTGCACAGTGCCTTGGTAAGCCGTATTAAGATCTTGAGTAATCTTAAAATTGACGAAAGACGAGTACCTCAGGACGGCCGTTTCAAAATTCAAGTCGGCAGCAATGTCTACGCTCTGCGCGTTTCTACCTTGCCGATTGCCGAGGGCGAAAAAGTTGTTATGCGTATCCTCAATGAAGGCAGCAAAGCAGCTTCGCTAGAAGAACTTGGATATTGGGGAGCCTCGCTTGACGTTATTAACCAAGCTATTTTGCAGCCTCATGGCATGATCCTAGTAACTGGTCCGACCGGTTCGGGTAAGTCAACCAGCCTATTTAGCGTACTGAGCCTCTTAAACCGACCTTCAGTTAATATTTCTACGATTGAAGACCCGGTGGAATATAAAATTCAAGGTGCTAACCAAACCCAGGTAAATCCAAAGGCTGGTATGACCTTTGCAGCCGGATTACGTGCGATGCTGCGTCAAGATCCTAACATCATCATGGTTGGCGAAATTCGCGATAGCGAGACCGCTGGTCTTGGCGTCCAGGCCGCTCTGACTGGCCATCTTGTTTTTGCCACTCTCCACACCAATAATGCTGCTACGTGTTTACCACGCTTACTCGATATGGGCATCGAACCATTTTTGATTGCCAGTACGGTGCGGGCCGTAGTCGGCCAGCGTTTGGTGCGGCGCTTATGCATCGATTGCCGTGAGCAATACAAACCGGACCAAGCCGAGTTGAAGCAGATCGCTAAGACCTTTCATATTGCCAGTGTTCAAGACATGAAGAATATTCATAACCTAGAAAAACAAGCCCTCGAAGGTGGGGTCGGTAAGGCCAACGGCAAAGCAGCAGCAAAAAACACTACCGGGCTAGCCACCAGCGAAAAGACCATTCAACACCTCTGGAAGGCCAGTGAAAAAGGGTGTGCTTCGTGTACACATTCGGGCTACAAGGGTCGAATCGGAATATACGAAGTTCTTAATAACTCGACAGGGGTACAAAAGCTGATCGTAGCCAACGCTACCAGCGAAGAAATTGAAAAGGAAGCTATTGAAAGCGGTATGATCAAGATGCAGCTCGATGGCTTTATAAAAGCCCTCCGTGGCCAAACAAGTATTGAAGAAATATTGCGAGTCACGAGCGTAAACTAACTACTACCATGCCGCGCTATAAATATACTGCCACCAAAGACGGAAAACCAATTAATGGAACTATGGAAGCTGCTTCAAAGGAAGCGGTTACCGCCACACTTACCAAACAACACGCTCACGTACTTGTCATCAAAGAAGAATCTGGTTTGTCTAATCTGTTAAGTAAGCGTGGTGGGCGCGTGAAACAACGTGACATGGTCGTTTTCACCCGACAGCTTTCTACCATGATTTCGGCCGGTGTTCCCTTGGCTCAATCGCTCGCGACACTTCAAGCTCAAACTGAAAACAAGTATTTTGCACAAGTTATTGCTGGGGTCACCAAGGATATCGAAGGTGGCTCTCAATTAGCCGATGCACTTAGTAAGTACCCGAATGTATTCGGTGACGTTTACGTCAATATGGTGCGGGCCGGTGAGTCGGGCGGTATTTTGGATGAAATTTTAAAGCGACTAGCAGCCCAGGTCGAAAAAGAAGCAAGTATCCGCAAGAAGATCAAGAGTGCCTCGGCGTACCCACTCGCTATTTTGGGCATCACCGTCATTGCCTTTTTCGGTATTATGATTTTTGTCATTCCTAAACTCGGCAAAATTATCAAAGATCTCGGTGGACCTGATGCAAAACTACCTGTTTATACCCAAGCGATGCTTAACGTCAGTAGCTTCATGCAGCAAAATGCCATTCTGATCGTTATTACATCGGTAATAGGCATCTTCCTATTACGACGCTACATCAAAACACCACATGGCAAATACCGGTTTCATGCGCTACTACTGAAACTACCGATCATTAAAATTGTTATTACCAAAATTGCTATCGCCCGCTTTGCACGCACCTTTGCGTCACTAATGTCAGCTGGCGTGAGCGTGCTTGACGCACTCGAAGTTACGGGCGGCGCCATCGGCAATAAAGTAATTGAAGAAGAACTAAAGAAGGCCGCTAAAGAGGTCAAGAATGGCAAGCAACTTTCCGAACCGCTGGCTGCCAGCAGCTTATTCCCGCCAATTGTCAGCCAGATGCTTGCGATCGGTGAAGAGACAGGCCAGACTGATACAATTTTGCTGAAAGTTGCCGATTTTTATGAAGAAGAAGTTGATGCCGTTATTGATAGTCTCAGCTCTTTGATTGAGCCGGCTATGATCATTATTCTTGGCGCCATGGTTGGACTAATAGCAGCCAGTGTCATGGGGCCAATTGCTTCTTTGAGTCAGAACGTTAGCGCCGACGGCTAATCTCACCCCAAGAGTAACTGATGAGAATATGTGGAAAATAGCTTGACCTGATTCCGCTTATGCTTGATAATCTTTCCCAGATACCTATTCTCTATAAGAAATTAGGGTCATATTAAAAATTAAAGTAAAACAACATAACAAGGAGGGTGGGTCCTTTATGATCTCACTTAAACGTAAACAAAGTGGTTTCACCATTGTTGAGCTCTTGATCGTGATCGTCGTGATCGGTATCTTGGCAGCTCTCGTGGTAACAACTTTTAGCGGCATTCAACGCAAAGCCCGCAACACAGAACGCGAAACAGACATCAAGGCTATGCATGGTCAGCTCGAAGCCTACTTTGCACAAAACAACTCATACCCAGCAATGGCCGAGTTAAATGATTCGACATTCCGCAGTAACAGTCTGAAAGGACTTGATGCTGAGGCTCTCAAAGATCCTAAGGGCACTACTCAAACTGTAGCTGCCTCTGCAAGTGCTAGCTCTTATGGCTACGCGCCAACCAACGATGCTGGTACGGCCTGTACCACAGCTGCTAACGACTGTACTCGATACACACTTACAGCCAACCTCGAAGGTGGTGGTACATTTAGCAAGACTAACTTAAACTAGATAGTCAGCACTCCGCCAAAAGAACCTCCTGAAAACGGAGGTTCTTTTATAGCCAGCCTTATGGCTTAGTTACAATTTCGTGCCACTGCAGGATATTGAATCCACTGGCGAGAGGAAAGTTCGGCGGCGGTGCATATAATAGGTTGTAGTCGTATTGCGTAGTATTGTTTTTAATACCAGAAAGATAGCCATTCGGGCTGTCATTAACAGCGTTACCGCAAGGACTTCCGCCTACAAGCCAGGTCCATGTCCATGTTTGGCGAGTTGATACAGAGCCATAAAATAAGAATGTCTGATCACTGTTTTTCCAGCCCCTCGTACAACTCCAAGAACTTCCATTGTTGTACAGTTGCTGTGTTACTGAACCGCTTTGAGCAATCACAGCCGCATTCACCTCAAAAGCAAAGGAGCCACTTTGCGGCGGTGCATATGGCGCAATCGTTATATTATTCTCCGCTATCAAGCCCAGTGCATCACTGCCATTTTTTGTGCCATACTTGAGGTCGTCAGCAATCAAAATATTAGCAGCTTGAGCGCTGCTCGCTAGACGACCAGCTCCAATTGTTGCTCGGCCGCTATACGTTGGACTGCTTCTGACCCACACATTGTCTTCGGCAAAAATTACTCCTTGAGAAGGAATGCTAACGTTTGTGGCTACACTCTGCAAGGTCAGTGCAGAAGAATACGAACTGCCCGTATCATTTTCTCCATTAACATTGTAGAGATTGTACTGACCACTTGGCAGTAGTTCAATCATATAGCCACGCGTATCACTGTACGTCGAGTTACGGCGCGGCAAATAAGCATTTGTGCGAGTAGTCGGCACCTGGCTGCAGGCGTTTGAAAGGCCAGCCAATGATGCGGTTGACGAGTCAGACGAAAATGCAACCTTCTTAATATTGCACAGGCTGCTGCTGATTTGATTGAAGTCAATTTGCGGAACCGGGAAAAGCCAATCAGATTTTGGCCGAGTAGCGCAGTTTATGGGAGTAGTGATAGTCGAGCTACACCACACACCAGGCTGACTTGTAACGCCATTCCCCCCGAGACTGCTCGGAGGAACATAGGTCGCCCGAGCACTGGTCACATTATCGTTACTCGCCCCATCCATACGCACCCCTTGGTTGGAGTGAACCGGGCCATTAGCAGATTCGGTGTTGCCAAACCATAAAGCCGAATCAGAAACTACTGAATAGCTCGCAAAGGAAGTTGCGCCAATTTGCGCTTCTACGGTCCGCTTGAAATTAGACCCGTCAACCTTTCCCTCTGAACGCACTTGAGCTATGGTCGATCCATTCCCCTGTGGTTTTATCCAAAGCGTATACGTACCAATTTTTTTAGCATTATCATCAATATAGTCATGGACATACGGTCCGTAACCCAGATTGGGATCAGGAGTAGTCGGAGTTGTCTTGCCGTCTTTATAGTCATCAGGGTCATGGTTTAGGTGCCATAAGTAGTAATTAATGCCGGCTTCAGCAATATTAAGCGCTCTTTGGCTTTGATTGGTATTGTTAGCTGCCTGAAAATTACTCGACAGTAGCAGAGCAACTGCCGAAATAACGATTGAGATTGCAATAATAAAACTCAGCAGCATCGGTATGGCAAAGCCAGCATTATTTCGAGATAAAATGATCATAGATTTGTCTTCTTATTACGCAATGAAACATCTGCAGATATAGCGGTTTTGGTAGTTGCCGGCGAACGTGGCGAGGCTGTTATTAGATTGACCCGCAAGCCTTTGATGGTATGGTTATCGGCTACGGGCAGTGTCATAACAGCTCCAGCTGAATCTAAGTACTCAAACGTCTTGCTGGCTGGATCGTTATAAAAGTCATCCAGAATCGTATAGGTGACTTTTTGGGCAGTAATCGGTGTGCCGATTGGCGGATTAGACGTCATCGGTGTGACATCGGCCATAATTTTGGTATTTGTCGGATCTTTGTAGTATCGAATGAGCGAATAATACTGATCGGCTGGCGAGAAATAAGCATAAATTGTAATTGCATCGTTGGTGGCTTCAGTTATATCCCCGCCGCCACGTAAAACACGAGAGATTCGTTGCGACTTTTCTGATAACTCACTAAACCGTAAGCCATCCTCGTGCAAGCGCAGGTAGTTGACGCCACTTGTGACTGTAAAACTATAAACACCAACTGAAACAATGCCTATTAGCGTCAATACTATCAAAATTTCTAACAGTGTAAATCCTTCTGACTGATTGCGATTATGGAAGCGCATTGAGACCCCCCAGTAGTGGCGACACCGGCAAATCAAGCGTCTGACTATTTGCCGTCACCGATAGTTGCAGCATACCAGTCGTCACACCAGTTAAATCAAATTGGCAATCAATTTGGGAGCCAGCTGAACTACCTGTGCAGCTACCGATATACGTGGTTGCGCCGCTGATTAAACGAACAGTCGTGGCACAGCTGCCTGCTGAAGAACTACAAGGCAAATTAGCCCCATTGAGCTGGAGACTAAAGTTAGCTAACGTGGAGGTAGAGATATTGAAGCTATCTGGTGTGATATTGCTGACTCGGGGAAAGGTGGAGCTGGTAGAAAATATAAGTCGAACTTTCTGCAGATACGAAGCACCGCCAAATGTATACGGCGTACCTGGATCACCAGTTGAGTCTTGGGTTGGCACTGTAATGGGGCTCAGCGCATCAGTACCTGCATATGGCACTGCTGCTACCATATAGACCGTCGAACCGTTACGAGTACAGCTAGTAGCGCCAACATCGCCACAGAATATATACGGTCCCGGCACTAGGTTGGTTAGAGCCGCCAAACCCGAGCTGTCGGTGATTGGCCGTGTATCAGTTGGGGTCATCGTATCGTAATAATAGGTCGTGTTAGACGTGAGATTGTAATTTTTGTAGCCACCTTTTACATAAGTTCTAACGTTAGAGAGGGGCGCTCCTGCCGTATCAACGCTTTCTAGTAGTAAACTATTGGCGCCTTGCGGCTTGATCACCAAAGTTGCATACGATGAAGCCTGTGTAATAACTTGTTGGTTTGGATAGGTAGGCTGCAATGAGCCTGACGGCGCTATGGTTCGCAGCGTCGAAAAGCCGGACTTACTTGCCGTCAAAATATAGTCATATCCGCTTGAATCAGGCGTTAGACCATAAAAGATTGCTAAGCCATTACTGTCTGTATTGTCGTTCAAATCAAGCGCTGGTGAAATCGTCGTGTTTTGCACCCGTATATTAGCACCTTGAACGGGATTACCAGCATCGTCAATAACATAGGCGAACAATGCCCCAGTCGTACTAGCAGTTTCCGCTACCTTGGCCGAGATATGGGTATCTAGCTCTGCAAGTTTTGTGTTGTTTTTGCCGTAGACCGTAACATGAGCAACTTTGTAGTCTTGCGGGTTAGTATCGGGATTAGGCGAGCCTGTCGGCGCCGGATAGTTGCGACAATACTGCTGCTTAATTGTTTCGTTAGGGTAGGTGCCGCAGCCGTCAAAGGCATCGTCAACATGATTAATACTTGTGTTGACTGTGTAATTGAATTTATTCACCGTCTTGTTAGCAGTTGCCGGAATTGGGGTTGGCGAATATATACTGCCCCCGGCTACCGCCAAATTACTATACGGCAAAGACTTCAGATATTCGACCTGGTTGTTAGCCAGGCTCAAAGCAATTGATTTTTGTTTCATAACAATCGTGCTCGATACTAAGCTAGAATAAAGGCCAAGGATACTAACAGCGATAATAGCGAAAACGCCGAGTGCTACCACCATCTCGACTAGTGTAAAACCAGTTTGCTTATTGTGTGATCGATTCAATCACATACCTCTAATGCTTTATTGTTGACTATTATAACACCTCTGAGACCACTTTCGTATAGTAGTCACAATGCGTTTGGTAGGATATACTAGAACGTGAACAAAACGCTTATGAAACAGATACTCGCAGGGTGGCATGCAGACTTCGTCGCACTTCTTTAAGGACAAGCCATTATTTGGTCTTGATCTTGGCACGAGCAGTATCAAAGTACTGCAGCTCGATCATACCGGCAAAAAATGTCGCGTCCGTGGTTACGGCGTTGGCGAGTATAACAACAGCACGGTTAAGGATGGTGTCATCAATGACTTTGCTTCACTTGCCGCCGACATAAAGGATCTTTTTAAACATAACGTCGTAGGCGAAATCAATACTCGGCGGGTGGCTCTTTCGGTGCCGGCAAGCCGGGCCTTTACTCGCGTGGTGACGTTGCCAAAACTACGTGACCAAGAAATCATGCAGGCAGTCCAAGTTGAAGCCGAACAATACATACCCATGCCTATAGACCAGCTACACATGGACTACACCATCATTAACAGAGATGACAAAGGCATGGAAGTATTGGCAGTTGGCATCCCCAAAACAATTGTCGATTCTTACATATCACTTGCCCACATTTTGGGGCTGGAACCAATTGCCATCGATACCACTATTCTGTCTGCTGCTCGCTTATTCCAGCGTCAGATCGATCAAAATGACATTCCAACTGTTTTAATTGACCTGGGCGCTAGCTCGGCTGATATAACCGTTCATGACAAAACTATAATCGTAACAGGCACTATTTCTGGCGGAGGTGACGTATTTACCGAGCTCATTGCCAAAAAGCTTGGACTGAGTTCACAAGAGGCCCATATTGTAAAAACTAAATACGGCTTATCCAAGAGCAAGAAGCAGGCCGAAATACAAGAAGCTCTGCAGCCGCAGCTTGATAATCTTGTTAAGGAAATTAGACGTATGATTCGCTACCATGAAGAACGGCTCGGATCTGAAAATAAGATCCAACAGATTATAACTATGGGCGGTGGCGCCAATATGCCTGGACTGAGCGACTATTTGGTTAGCGCCATGCGTATGCCCGTTCGTACCTGCAACCCGTGGCAACGCCTCGACCTCGGCCGACTACAACCACCAAGCGAGGTAGAAAATTCGATCTATGTTACAGCCGCTGGGTTAGCATTAATTGACTCTAAGGAGCTGTTTCTATGATTAACCTGCTCCCGCACGAAATTAAGGAAGACATATCCTATGCCCGACGCAACACAAAATTATTTCATTGGCTCATAGCTGCTGTCTTTGCTCTGCTGGGCGTGATCCTCATCGTGGCTGCCGGATTATTATTCATGCAACATTCCATTAGCCAAACCAACAAACAAACAACAGTGGCTCAAGATACTTTGAAAATTAAAAAAGTCGACGAAACCCAAAAAAAATTGGAAGAGATATCGACTAACACAAAACTCGTGGTTGATGTGCTTTCCAAGGAGATCTTATTTTCTAAGTTACTACGGCAAATCGGCTCAACTCTGCCGTCAAATACAGCTCTTAAGTCACTACAGATTGATAAAGTTCAGGGTGGCGTTCAACTTAATGCCGGTGCCAAAGATTTTAATGCTGCCACACAGTTACAGGTGAATTTACAGGATCCAAAGAATGGCGTGTTTGAAAAAGCCGACATCAACAGCATCACCTGTGGCGCAGCCAGCACAGAATCAGCTGGGGGTCTCAGTTGTGATGTGAATTTGCGAGCTCTATTTAGCAAGGATAAGTCGTTTACGTATCTTAATCCTGCTAACAAAGGGGTAAAGCAATGAGGGTAAGTTCCAAGAAGTACTTCCTGGCTCTATCAGTGTTGTTAGTACTTGTCATTGCTTTGATTATTGGCGCTACCGTTGGCGGCAACCTGCTTTTTGAAAAACAGTCCAAGCGACTATACGACTTAAAGGCCGAAAAGAAGGCCTTGGAGAATCAGGAACTAGCCTTAAAACAAGCTGAGACAGAGGTCAAAAAACACCAAGAACTTAACACCATTGCCAAAAGCGTAGTACCGCAGGATAAGGATCAGGCAAAAACTGTTCGCGAGATTGTAAAAATCGCTGCCGACAATGATATCCCTATCAAGTCCATTACCTTCCAGAATTCTACGCTCGGCGACGCTGCTCCCAAGGCAGCCGCGCCAAGTACAGGAGAGGGCCAGGCCGCTGCACCAAAGCCAACCCAACCTGCCATCAGCCAACTTAAGCCAGTAGATGGGATTAAAGGGGTCTACACCCTTGAAATTCAGGTAGCTTCAGCCGGTGAAGTATCTTATCAGAACTTTCTGAAATTCTTGGAGGCCCTTGAGAAAAATCGACGAACCGCCCATGTTGGCGCCATTAGTCTTGAGCCGAGCAATGACGGTAAGCGTCTCAACTTTAACTTAACGCTCAATGCATATGTAAAGCCGTAGACAGGATCAATCATGAGTAAAGATATCGACGTTAAAGAAATTAGCAACGCACTACAAGCGAGCGTTAAACGCTTGCAGCGTTACGTGGGATTTTTGTTCCTCATCAGCACGCTCGGAATCTATAGTTTTCTTGTTTTTCAAATTGGTTCCTTGTCTCAGGCAGAACCAAGTGATGAAGACGTTGCCCAGCAAAACACCGTTAAGCGCTTGAAGGCTGACCCAGATTCTATTGAAAAAATTAAGCAACTCGAAGACCAGAACGTCGGCGTACAGTCTCTCTTTGAGGCTGCCCGCGATAACCCGTTCCAAGACTAGTTTTTAGTGTTTGCTTCCGTGAGTAGTAATAAATTGCAGGCGAGCATCAAGAATCGCTTTGGCGTAGGCATTAGGTTTTGGACAATAGATAAAAACAAAGTTATTCTGCTCACCGGCTGTTTCAATCTTCAACACGCCGTAATTAAAAATGGTTGGAAAAATACCTTGCTGCTGCGCTGTTACGTCTTCAACATTAGCCATCGATAATTCCGAAACTTTACGATTAAATAAACCGATCTGTAAAACTTGCGTAACATTTTTATCGCTAACAATCAGCTGGTTACCTTGATAAATCCGTGTAGCCAAAATCAAGAAAAGTGCGCCAAAGGCAACGGCAAACAAGCCGAAGACCGAGGCAATAGCGTTAGTACTTGAGCTACTCATGCCCATTGTCTCGGTAAAACTCGGCATGAGCAGAAAAATTAATAACAAACTCACACCCAGTCCAACAAAAATTTGTAGATAGATTAAGAACAGTCCAAACGGATGACGACGAATATCTGCCACCAAAGTTTCTTGCGAAGTTAGCTGCTCAATGCGACCAGTCGGGTCAAAGACTGGCTTACGACGCTCTTCTGCATTTGGAGCAATCGGGCTTTGCTTGGGCTGATTCGGATCCGAAAGCGACTCGGGTGGCTGGGTATCCTCGTTTTGGAGGTCTGGTAATTCATCTGGGTGTTGATCTGGATTCATACTGTCTGCAATTATACCAGTTTTGTCTGACTATCCGTGCCACCCTTTTTGCCAACATGCTTGTAGCCTTTGGGGGTAACCTTACGGCCACGTGGTGTGCGCTCTAGCAAGCCAATTTGCATGAGATACGGTTCAAAGAAATCTTCGATAGTGCTGCGCTCATCGCCTGTGAGTGCAGCAATAGTGTCGACGCCTACCGGACCACCCTTGTGGTGCTCGATAATAGTTTCAATGACTCGTCGATCCGCTGGGTCCAAGCCAAGTTCATCAATTTCTAGCAATAACATTGCTTGCCTGGTGGTTTCTAAGTCGACAATACCATCACCATTGATGTCAGCGTAATCACGAACTCGTTTGAGTAAACGATTAGCAATCCGTGGTGTTAAACGTGCCCGCTCTGACAAATGACTAGCCGCCTGCGCATCAATTTCGACTCCCAGAATAGAGGCTGCTCGCATAATAATTTGAGCAATTTCCTCATTGCTATAAAACTCGAGGCGATGCTGCAAGCCAAAGCGATCACGCAACGGTGCCGCCAGTGAACCTGTTCTGGTAGTAGCGCCAATAATGGTAAACTTTGGCAGATCAAGCCGTAAACTGCGTGCGCTCGGACCTTTACCAAGCATGATATCAAGCTTGAAGTCTTCCATGGCCGAATACAGCACCTCTTCAACACTACGGTGCAAACGATGAATTTCATCAATAAACAAAATGTCGCCGTCCTCTAAATTAGTCAGGAGACTCGCCAAATCACCAGCTCGCTCAATCGCCGGTCCAGATGTAATTCGAATATTCGCACCCATTTCATGAGCAATCACACTCGCCATAGTAGTCTTACCAAGGCCAGGCGGGCCAAACAATAACACATGGTCGATTGGCTCACCTCGCTTTGTGGCCGCCGCGATGGCGAGTTGCATATTCTTCTTGAGCCGTTCCTGACCAATATAATTTTCGAAGTCCTTAGGTCGTAGCGTTACTTCGATTAACTGCTCTTCGCTGTCGTCCTGGGCAGTGACTGGTTCTACAATTCGTTCGACTGCCATTATTGTCGCCCCTTGAGTGCTGCCGTGACACGCTGTTCGGTTGGAAGGTCTTGAGGCACATGTGCCAATGCAGACTGGGCATCAACTTCATCATAGCCAAGTGCTAGTAAGGCCTGGACGGCTTCATCTCTGGCATCAACACCGCCGCGACTGACGATGTCTTCTGCTCCAGCGCTCGCTGCCAAGCCAACCTTATCTCGCAACTCCACCACCATCTGTTCGGCAGCTCGCTTGCCAACCCCTTTAGCAGTCTGTAACTGCTTAACATCACCATTAGCAATAGCACGGCGTATGGTTGCCTCGCTGCCAAGATCCATAACGGCCAAGGCAACCTTTGGCCCGACGTTTTTTACACTCAATAGTTGTTCAAATAGCTGCTTGCCGGTGACTTCCTGAAAGCCATAGAGATCATGGGTATCTTCGCGAATATGCTCGTAGATAAACAGTTTAGCCGGCGCTCCTTGCACCAAGCTGGCAACGTCATTTGTTGTTACGCGCACACCATAGCCCACACCTTGGACGTCAATAACAACTCTATCAAGCTCTTTCTGCGCAACAACCCCGTTAAGATATGCAATCATGGTATAGCTATTATAGCCTATGAGGCTTTTTTCGATTCATCGGGCCATATTTTCTTACCCATCAGCATCTTATGCAGAAAACTGGTGCGCATGATTTCTGCAATTTCGTGAGACGGCGGAAAAAGCCCCATGGCCGTAGAGCTTTCTGCAAAAATGGCTGCTTCACGACGATCAAAATCCTCTTCGATAGCATCAAATACTCCGTGACCAAAAGGCGTTTGTAGCTTTCCTCGCATAATCCGCGTGTGTTCATCACGCGTTACAATCTCTCCTGCAAAGCCCCACCATCTATATCGAGCATACCTAGTAATTATACGAGTACCCACGTGCTTATCGACATCGGACATAAATTTAGCTTCTGGCGTTCGTTTCTGCTCGGCCTCTATGCCGAGCTGCACTACCCAGCCCAAATACTTGCTTTCCCGTCCGAGCTGACGAAAACCTTCGATTTCTTGACTGGTTTTGGCTTGCAATACTTTTTCGTCCTGACACATGGCGTCGATGTCGCCAATTTCAGTTTTCGTTTCTGCTAAGTCATGAACATCGCAGTAGCTGAGCGCTCTATTAATGTCAAACTGTGGATGAAAGCCTATGCCTAACTCACCGCGATTCTCCCACAACGTTCTGGCTGCCATGGCCACGCTCCAGCTATGCTCGGCAATGTTTTCCTGAGCCAATCTCGGATCATGGTCGGGTATACTCAAGATTCGGCGCAGAACCGTGCGGGCACCCTGCATATATAAATCATTGACTTCATCGATTGCCTCGACAGCGTAGGCGGCTGTTTCTGGCTGGATAGTTGGAAGTAGTCTCTCGGGCTGACTCATTATGTATACCTCAGGCAAATTGCCCCGTCATGCTATGACAAATCGCTGCAGCTAAAGCGTCAGCACAATCGTCTGGCTTAGGTATCACCGATAGACCCAAGATAACTCGAACCATTTCTTGAACTTGCTTCTTGTCTGCCTTGCCATAGCCAGTTACCGCCTGCTTAATCTGTAGTGGCGTGTACTCGAACAGAGTTAGTCCATGCTGCTCGCCACAGAGCAAAACCACGCCACGGGCCTGCGAGACACTCATGGCAGTTGTTACGTTTTGGGCAAAGAACAATTTTTCAACTGACATAATTTCTGGCTTAGTAGCTTCGATAATTTCGTGTAGTTCGTCGTAAATTGTTTTAAGTCTTTGACTGTCAGGCTGCTTAACTGGCGTACGAATAACACCCCCGTCCACCAGCTTAAGTTTGCCGGGTCTAATAACATCGATTACGCCAAATCCGAGAATGCCAGTGCCAGGATCAATGCCAAGTATTCTCATTATGTTAGACCGTACTTAAGATGGGATTAACTCTTGTGGAATGTCAAAATTAACGTGCGTTTCACTAACATCATCAAGCGCATCAAGGGCATCCATAAGTCGTGCAATCTTGCCTGCCGTAGCTGCATCGGTAATCTCAACCGTATTTTGCGGAATATACGACAGTTCTGCCTCGGTAATCTCAACGCCTTTATTTTTAAGCGCATCACGCACTTCAGCTAATTTCTTTGGTTCAGTATAAACAATAATCTCACCATCTTCTTCGATTGCATCGTCGGCACCAGCATCCAGAACTTCTAGCAATAGATCTTCCCCGCCGCCTTTTACGGTAATGACGCCTTTGCGATCAAACTGAAATGCTACCGAACCTTTTTCGGCAATGTTGCCGCCATGTTTACTAAACGCCAAGCGAACATCTGGGTAGGTGCGATTAATGTTGTCGGTGGCACATTCAACCAAAATCGCTGAGCCGCCCGGACCATAGCCTTCATACATGACTTCCTGGATTTGATCACCGCCAAGTTTGCCGCTACCGCGGTCGATCGCTCGTTGTATGTTAGCAGCTGGCATATTAGCAGCTTTAGCCTTATCGATCGCAATGCGCAACGAAAAGTTCATATCTGGATCTGCGCCAGCACGAGCTGCTACCGCAATAGTGTTGCCAAGCTTGGTAAAGACAGCGCCACGCTTAGCGTCTTCGATTGCTTTTCCACGATGAATTTTTGCCCACTTGGAGTGACCTGCCATAAAAATAACACCTTTCGTTTAGGTATATTATAGCATAAACCAACTAAATGCTCAGCGATGCCTGCTCATATTTATCAGTTGCTAGCAGACGAATCGCTTCTTCCTTTATTGCTGCACAGTCTTCACTTGTTAGCGACTTGAATTGATCATAGTAGCCGGTTGCCCTGTCTGGGAAGTACAAAGCATCCGGAAAGGCCTGGAAGCGTGGGTCATTGGCCGGATGACGCTCATGGGTAGTACGTATATAAAGATGTACATGCACACCGGGCTTTGGTTCCGGATCTTTATACGCCCAGTTCCCGTTGTCCTGGTAGTTAATGCGCACCACGTCGATACCAGTTTTACGCAATACGTTAGTAGCCGCCTCACCGACCAACATCGTAGTATGCATAAGTTCGGTCGCTACATCGAGCGGAATGTCATAACGCTGCACATACGTTTGCTTCGGCGAGACGACAATGTGGCCACCATTCTCGCGAGAATGGTGCGGTTCATCATGCGCTTTAACGATTAAATTCTTCGTTTCTAAAATAATTGGCATACCTGAACTATACCAAACGATAGTCGTAAAAGCAGCGCTGAGGATCGGTCTCTTTCTCTATCCACTTTTGTAACTCGGCACCGACGGAATTAATATCCCAAATAGTCAAAGAGTGTCGTGTACCGTCGAGTAGCTTGCTCAGAGCCGTCCAGGAATTAGGTAGCATCGAAGCTCGAACTGGAAAGGTAATTTCAGGAAATTGCTCGCATAAGCTGAGCATGTGCTCGACATCTTGCTCGGTGTAGCTTGGAGATGTGTCTGACGTTCGCCAACCGAGCGATAACAATCCCTCCGGATATTTTGGGCTAGCAGTCACAATAAATCTGGAGCCATCAATTTCTGCTGAATCGGCAGCTTTCACGCTCAGAATGTCAGCATTCAGTATAACCGGCTGAGTCAAAGCTGCGGCGCTAAGCATATCCAGGCATTCCGCTATAACTGCACCGTTTTTGAAATCTAGTTTGAGCCCCTTACGACTTGACCGAACATATTCAATCAGCGTTTCGAATCGTAAGTCGCTCTCGCCTCCTTCATCGTGAGTAGCCTCGATTGTTTGTTCGCTGGACACGTTAATATCTACTTCAAGAAAGTGGATTGAACCATCTTCCAAGGCATCTGCTAAGCGCTGCTGCGAGTTAACAGCGTGCGCCCATCTAATTTCGCCGATTGATGTGACATCACAGTATTGCAATAGTTTCTGGTGCAGAGGCATAGGCAGTTCGGAACTTTTCATTGCTTTGATTTAATGGCTCGTGTGTGAACTCTCGCCTGACTGCGCATAGCCCCAATCTTTTTGCCATTGTTTCATTTCGGCAATTTCCTTTTCTTGAGCACTCATAATTGTTTTTGAAAGTTCTTTGATTTCATCATGCTTGGCGTTCACATTAGATAGCTTAGCCATTTCTACCGCACCTTCATGGTGAACAATCATGTTTGCAATGAATGCCTTGTCGTAGTCTTCGCCGGTTTTGTTTTTTAGTTCATTCGACATATCGTCCATTGACATAGTACTCATTGAGGAGGTGTTGATAGCAGAATTTTTGTCCTCTGGTTTATCAAACGTAGTGGCCGCAACGGAGACTAAGAATCCGCCAATGAAGAAGCCTATTAACCCATACAGTAGTGGTTTGGTTTCCATAATTTCCTTCCTATAACATTCTGCTGATTGCGCCGACTAACTCATCGGCTTTATTTTCTGTACCACGTGCCTGAACATCATCGTCTGTTAAGCAATGATTGGCGTGCTCGCGCAGCAATTCAAGCGCAACCTTATCTAGTGCTGCTTTTGCTGCACTGACTTGGGTCAGAATATCAATACAATACTTATCGTCTTGTACCATTTTTGATACCCCGCGTACTTGACCCTCTACGCGATTAAGTCTTTTCAGTAAATCTGGCTTGTTGTCTGAGTATCCGTATTTCATAAAATCTCCTTAGTGATCTCGTTTATGGCTGTGTTCATTTAATAAATTCATGGTTAGGGCATGTCCTTTGTTGCGCTTTAGTAAGTGCTTATTAACAGGTAGTGCAACGAAGAATGCCGCAGTTAGTGCAAACGGCATGCTAACCCAAAATAGCGGGCTAACTATCCCGGCGTGTAGTGCCCCGGGTATGGCGACCATTACAAGATTATCCACCAACTCCATAGTGGCTATCGACAATGTGTCGGCTGCCACAACCACAGAAAGCGCGGCCGTAAAGCCAATACCTGCTTTAACTAGTGGCAAAGTCGAAAGACTAAAACCAAAAATGAAAGCAAGCGCTACTGCCAAAAGAACTGTCATCCCAGTACTAAGACCGAGTGCTGTCCCGATTATTAATCCTAGGACTTCACCTATAGCGCATCCCGTCAAACAGTGCAGTGTCGCGCTGACAGCCATGGTATGCGAATCATGAGTTGTGTGCTGATGATTATTCATAGGTCTCGCTTGTTTCATTACGTTTTCTTATATACCCCCCTAGGGTATATAATTATCGTTCCCGTGTCAACAAAAAAACAGGCGACAGGGCTCTTCAGTTCGAACTTTCTTACTCGGACCATCTGTTAGGGGACACTGGGACAGCGCTTCCCTCGCACGTTGTGCTCGTCGCTTCTCCGCGCCAGCCAAGCTGTCGCTACGCCGAACGTTCGAATAGTCCGCTGAGTCCAGCCATACAAAAAGCCCCACTTACGTGAGGCGTTTTGTATGGAGGGGCCACTGGGACTCGAACCCAGGACACCCTGCTTAAAAGGCAGGTGCTCTAACCAGCTGAGCTATGGCCCCGAACGAAAATAACTTCTACTATTATGCTTAATTTAAGAAAAAAGTCAATCTGTTGCTATCTGTTAGCTTGTCTCGGGTTGCAAAAGATATTATGCTTAAGTTACGCACTAAACATACATAAGGAACTCTATATACTATTATGGAAAAGAAACGTAACCCTGTAATTGCCGCTCTCGTAAGAATCTTTACGTTGGGTCGCAAAGGAAAAAAAGATAAAAGTACAGCTAAGTCGGCTGATACTACTTCTGTACCACAAACTCCACCAGCTACCTCACCTATTTCAGCCGCAGGCACTGGATTTGCAGCCGGTACTGTCACGGGCAGCGCAGCGCCAACTGTAGCCGAGGCGCCAACAGCGGAGCCAACTACTGAAGTTGCGCAAGCTCCTGCCACACCAGACACAACTATCAGCCCAGATCCAGCACCGGTTGAGCCAACCCCTCAACCAACTGAACCTGTAGTGGCCCCGACTCCAGAACCAGTCGTACCAGAACCAACTCCGGAAACTACACCAGTTGAGCCCGTTGTAGTACCACCGACTCCAACTCCAGCTGACCCAAATGACCCAAACCAGCAGCAACCACCAGCTAGTGCTTAGCGTGCTTCTTTGATTTGCCCAGGTGGACAGCTTTCGGATAGCTGAGCCAAGCACTTACTAAACCAGAAGCTGAAGCTGCCACCACAATAATACTCTTATAGGCCGTCAGTTGACCGTTGGTCGCTGTCTGCAATAGATTGTTTAAAGGATCCAGAAGTGGACCCAAGAGTACTAGAGTCAGAGCTGACAGTAGCAGTAACGGCACTGCTTCTATAAAGACTTTAGATTTGGCGACTCGCCCATGCAGAATCAAGATAGTTAAAGCCAGTGGTGCTATCAGTAAACCTATTTGTACATATCGTGGGTCAGGAACGTTCATCATCGAACTTATCAGGCTGTAAATGTCGTCATCAACCTCTGTTGAAAGTAGCTGTCCAATCAGTAGGCTGAGGAAAGCAATACTCGATGTAACGCGCAAAAACAGCAGCACCAACCATAGACCAGCGGTTAAGCCGCCAAGGATAAGCATTTCAGTCATGAACCTACTTTAGCACAAACAAGCTACAAATAATCACTCGAATTCTACCTGTTGGCCGACCACAAGATTGTACTTTTGAGCCTGGCCAGCTGGTACTTCAGCCACGTACTGAGCGTCTGCCTGACAGAACGATTCTGGGTAGGTTTGCGGGCTGACATTGTCGGCGACTTTGAGGACTCGCTTATCTTCATCCAGCCAGATCATATCAATACTAAATTTCATATCTTTCATCCAAAAGCACTGCTGTCCCGGGGCATCAAAATAAAACACCATGGCCGTGTCGGCTGCCAAGTTCTCTCTACCCGATAAGCCTTGCGTACGAGCTTCTGGTGTCTTGGCAGCTTCGATCTTCAGACAGACACCACGGACGAGCAATCCGCTGCCACACGCAGGAGCTGGCTCCTCTGGCGTAACTTGATCAGTTACAAACGAGACAGCTGGATTAGCCGGCTCGTCGTCAGACCTTTGAGATACAATAAAAAATCCGATTGCGGCAAAGCTAACCGCAATCAAGACACCAATAAAAACTGGTGACTTAAGCGCCGACTTTATCTTTTTTGCGCTTGCCGCGAGCATTCTGTTCGACATATTCAATTATTTTAACAGCCACATTGCGGCCAGTAACTTTTTCGATAGCAAAGCCCGGGCTAGAATTAACTTCCAAAACCAGTGGCCCACGGTCAGATCGCATCATATCGACACCACAAATTGGCAAGCCCATAGCTTTAGCCGCTTTAACAGCAGTCTTGCGCTCCTGAAGTGTCAATTTGATTGGTGAGCCTGCACCACCTTGGTGAATATTGGATCGAAAATCATCATCTAGGCTTTGGCGTTGCATGCTAGCAACTACTCGACCGCCGACTACAAAGGCACGAATATCGGTACCGGCCGACTCCTTGATAAATTCTTGCACCAAGAAGCTCACGCCCTCAACATGGAAGGCCTGCATTACCGCTTGCGCGGCCTTTTTTGTCTCTGCTAGTACGACACCGTTGCCGTGAGTACCACGGGCTACCTTAATGATCAGCGGCGTACCACCGGCTTGGTCAATGACGTCATGCAGATCAGCCGTGTCGCGAGCAAAGACCGTTTTAGGAATATCAACGCCAGCTTTGGCTAGCAGCTGCGTCGCTCGAAGCTTATCGCGGGAACGAACAACAGCAATGGAGCTAGCCGTAGTATAGACACCTTGCATCTCGAATTGACGGACAATTGAAGTACCATACTTCGTCAAACTAGCCGCAATCCTAGGAATTACGACATCAAAGTCATTCAGGTCTTCGCCTTTGTAGCGGACGATCGGATTACTGCGTTCTACCGTTACATAGCACTGAGCATAGTTAATGATGCGGACTTCGTGGCCGCGAGCTATCGCCTCTTCCTTAAGTCGGAGAGTTGAGAAGTTGGCACTACCTTTAGATAGAATTGCGATGCGCATAAGCTTGGTCTTTCTTGGTTGGTTGCTTTTTGGTTATTTGGGGTCAGCTGCAGGTTTAGAGGGTGAGCTCGCCTGAACACGATACCCGCTCCCGAGCGTCGGGTCAATTAAAAATTTATGTTGCTTTAGGAACCGGCGACCAATTAACACTGGCCAACGCATTTCGCTACGATTAGTTAGGCTTAGCGTAATCTCAAAGCTTTGCTTTTGGACAGCAATAACTGTAGTAATGAAATATCTAGTTTCACGCTTGCCATTAGAACTCTTGACGTGTTTAACGGCAAAATTATCTCTTTGGACAATGTTTACACTACCGTGCGGTACAAAGTAGAGAACAGTGCCACCTTCTACTTCACGCTCTTCAATACTTGAACAGTGCAAGGCACCAGTATAGGCCCCCGTATCGATTTTGGCGGCTACCCGTTCAGTGCCAAACTCTGGGAAATCTACGAGCGAAAATGTACCGATAACACGTGAAGACATCTATTTATTATAGCATCTTTCGTGCCTTAATGTCAATACTCTACCCCTGTTGCGCACCTTTTACACGCATATATGCAAAAAATACAGCGGCTACCAAGATCAGGACGAGAACTACAATCATGGTAAAAAAGCCCTCTTGTTGGCCTTTTAGTTTCATGTAATTATTGTACGCTAATGCTTAGTAACTGGAAAGGAGTTACAGCAATACTAAAAGCCAAATCGGCCTTTTTTGTTGGAATCTTTGAACGAATTCAGTAACTCAGTCTGCTCTTTAGAAAGCTTGGTTGGTGTGTCAACAAGAATGGTGACTATGTGGGCACCACGGGCGTCGCTACGCAAGCGAGGCGCTCCATGACCAGCTAGCTTGAAGTCCGTGCCGCTTTGGGTACCAGCTGGAATCTTCATCTGCACTGGACCATCGACCGTTGCCACTTCAATTTCTGTACCAAGTGCTGCGTCTACCATATCAACATGTTCTTCACTCAATATTAATTCGCCCTCACGTGTGAACTGTTTGTGCGGTTTAACTCGCACGTGAACGTACAGGTCGCCTTTTGGCCCGTGGGCAATTGCTTCCCCGTGCTCGCGTAAACGAATCGTCGCTCCGTCATCAATACCAGCCGGAACTTTTAGTGGAATGGTCTGTGTCTTCTTCTCGGTACCACTGCCACGACAAACCGTACAAATCTTTTCTGGAACTTTACCCATGCCCTTACAGGTCGGGCAAACGGTCGCTTGCTGGATGTTACCAAAAACCGTACGCATAGCCTGAGTTACTTGACCAGACCCATTGCACGTATCGCATGATTTGAGCTCGTGACCAGGCTCGGCAGTCGTACCTTTACAGTGTGAGCAGGTGTCCTTAAGGTTAAGTTTTACGTCACGCTCGACACCAAAAATAGCCTCTTCAAACGATAGCTCAATGACTATCTCAACATCATTGCCTCGGGCTTCACGGCGATTTGATCGGCCACCACCGCCAGCGTTACCACCAAAGAAACTACCAAGGATGTCACCGAGGCCAAGATCACCAAAGTCAAAGTGAATTTCTTGGTCTGAACCCGCGCCGCCAAAGCCGCCGAATGGGTTACCACCAGCACCACCAGCCGCACCACCGACGCCTGCATGACCAAACTGATCATAACGCTGCCGCTTAGCCGGGTCTTTTAGGACCTCATAGGCCTCGTTGGCTTCTTTGAATTTAGTTTCATCGCCACCGCGATCTGGGTGATGCTCTACAGCAACGCGACGAAAGGCCTTCTTGATTTCATCATCAGAGGCATCCTTCTTCAGGCCCAAAACTTCATAGTAATCACGCTTCGCCATAGATATCTATCGTACCATTTATTATTATGTTTATCGCCCTCAGGAGAAGCTACAGTAGGGGGTTACTTTTTCTTCTTGTCTTTTTTAGAGTCTTTGTCGTCTACAACTTCGCCCTCAATTGGCTCATCTTTGCTAGCTTTTTTGTCATCAGATTTGTCCTCTTCATCAGATTCTTCGGCTTGGGCTTGCTCGTACATTTTGGCACCAATTGGCATGATCGTATCGTTCAGAGCTTTGGTAGCAGCTCCTAGGGTTTCTTTGTCAGCTTTTTCGTCTGACTGAACTTTCTTGGCAACTTCAACAGCTTCTTCGATGACTTTCTTATCTTCATCAGATAGCTTGTCTTTGAATTCAGTTGGCATCTTTTCGGCTTGGTAAATTGCGTTGTCAAAGAGGTTTTTAGCTTCAGCTGATTCACGCTTTTTCTTGTCTTCTTCGGCATGAGCTTCAGCTTCTTTGGCAGCTTTTTCAACTTCGTCTTTACTTAAGTTACCGCTGTTTTGGATAGTAATACTCTGTTCTTTACCGCTGCCTTTATCTTTAGCGGTTACGTTCAGGATACCGTTAGCATCGAGATTAAAGGTAACTTCGATTTGCGGCACACCACGCGGTGCTGACGGGATACCATCAAGTACAAAGCGACCGAGTGATTTGTTGTCGTTTACCATTTCTCGTTCACCTTGAACAACATGGATCTCTACTTGCGGCTGATTATCGGCAGCAGTCGAGAACACTTCGCTCTTGCTGGTAGGGATGGTTGTATTGCGTTCAATCAGCTTAGTGGCTACACCGCCCAGAGTTTCGATACCAAGGCTCAGCGGAGTTACGTCGAGCAACAAAACGTCTTTGACGTCACCTTGCAAAACACCGCCCTGGATGGCAGCACCAACAGCTACAACTTCGTCTGGGTTAACACCTTGCTTTGGTTCTTTGCCAAAAATGCTCTTCACTTTATCGATGACCGCAGGCATGCGAGTCATACCACCAACCAAGACAATTTCGTTGATGTCGGCTGGTTTGAGCTTAGCGTCTTTCAAGGCTTTCTCGACAGGCTTAGCAGTGTTGTCGATCAGATCTTGCACAAGGTCGACTAACTTAGCGCGGGTCAACTTATATTCAAAGTGCTTTGGACCATCAGCGTCAGCTGTCAGGAAGGGCAGATTAATGTCAGCGACTTCAGTAGTTGAGAGTTCTTTCTTGGCTTTTTCAGCTTCTTCTTTTAGGCGTTGCATAGCTGCCTTGTCGTCTTTGACGTTAAGTCCAGATTCTTTTTTGAACTCATCTACAAAGTGGTTAACAATGCGCAGGTCAAAGTCTTCACCACCGAGGTGGGTGTCACCATTAGTCGAAAGGACTTCAAACACGCCATCACCAAGTTGCAAAATAGAGACGTCAAAAGTACCGCCACCGAGGTCAAAGACAGCAATTTTTTCTTCTTTGCCTTTATCCAGACCGTACGCCAAAGCAGCTGCAGTCGGCTCGTTGATAATACGCTTAACTTCGAGGCCAGCAATCTTACCGGCGTCCTTAGTCGCCTGTCTTTGTGAGTCATCAAAGTAAGCTGGAACAGTAATAACAGCTTCGGTTACTGGTTCACCGAGGAAGGCTTCGGCATCGGCTTTGAGCTTGCTCAAAATCATTGCGCTAACTTCTTCCGGGCTGTATTTCTTGTCGGCCATTTCAACTTTAACACCGGTGCCAGCTTTGCTGATCGTATACGGCATCAGGTCGATGTCGCGCTGCACTTCTTTATCGGTAAATTTGCGACCAATTAGGCGCTTTACGCCAAAGATAGTGTTAGTAGGGTTAGTAACGCGCTGTCGATTGGCAACTTGGCCAGCTAAGCGTTCGCTATTTTTATTAATAGCTACCACACTTGGTGTAGTACGGTTGCCTTCTGAGTTAGCAATAATTTCTGGCTTACCACCCTGCATCACTGCCATCGCAGAGTTAGTGGTACCGAGGTCAATTCCTATAATTTTTCCCATGTTATGATTATCCTTTCTTCAAAATGATAATTAGCAGTCGTATATATGTACTGCCAGTATATGACAATTGGCACTCACATGTCAAGAGTGCTAATTATGTTTTTCACCTCTGTTTTGGCTAGATTTGATTCTAATTTTTTATTCAAAAGTTGGAGTAAAAGCGTTCGGATTAAGCTCTCTCGTGACAGCCTGGTGGAACCTTGTAAGCGTATCTTCATCATGGCTACGAATGCCAACAAGACATGGAAGATCTTTATCATATCTATACAGCCCAAGCTCAGCTTGCACATAGCTAGACTCAACAAAGCGTGGACCTTCTTCCGGTGAAGTAGAGTGCTGTAACATAGTACCTGTTCTAAGCGCTTCGATAACCAGCACTTCAACGCCTGGAGCTTCGCCATTTTTGGCTACGGAAGCCATAGCCTCAGCTACTCTTAGTGTTTCTATGCCATTTGACCACGGACCTGTATGGCCACTAAAAAATTGAGGTATTGCCATCTGCTCTCTCCTTACTAAGTAGCTTGTATGAACCGAACATACCATGAATGACAAGTTGCGTAAACTAACTCTTGACGCGAACCATGGCGTGACGAATGACTTCGCCACCAAGGGTATAGCCAGCCTGTAGTTCTTCGCTGACGATTTCCTTGCTGCCATCACCCTGCTCCATACTGATAGCTTCGTGGTAGCGTGGGTCGAAGGGTTCCCCGACAGTTTTAACCCGCTCTACTCCAAGAACTTGAAGGGTTTTCTCGAATTGCTTAACAACACCAGATACACCTTTGACGTAGTCATGATCTGCCAGGTCTTGGGGGGTGTGTTTGAGGGCTCGTTCCAAGTTATCGATAGCCGGCAACAAGTCTCGGATAACGCTCGCTTTGACGCTCACACGCAGGTTTTGAATCTGTTCGTCGTGACGACGGCGAATGTTAGTAACATCAGCTCGCTCACGCTGCAAGGCTTCGGTCAGTTCGGCAACCTGGGCTTCGAGCTGTTTGCGGTCATTATTGATGGCAGCTTTTACTTTGCTAGCTACGCCTTTATTTGGCTTAGCAGGATTGCCGGCTGGATTGTTAATGTCAGAAATTGGGCTACTCATACATGACCTCCTCTAAAGCTTGGCCGGCTCGCTGAACTAAGCCCATCGTGCCCTTGTAACTCTGTCGTGTTGGACCAAGCACACCAATGTAACTACGGTCACTGTACGGGCTCCTAAAGCGGCTGATAATTAAGCTGCAGCCACTGTTACGGCCAATTGGATTTTCGGCACCTATATAGACACTAAGCGGTTTATTAGGAGCTGCTTCGTAAAGCCATGGTTCAAGATTATCGAGTAAACGAGCAACTTCTTGAGCTTGAGCACCGGTCGAAAATTCTGGCTGACCGAATAGGTTACTCAAACCAGACATATACAGCTGATTGCCAATAGTTGCGAGGCCAAGGTTGTGCGTTAATTCGACGAGTGTATCGACGGCATTTCTAATAGTTTGTTCTGGGAGGCCACCGTCTTCAACACGGGCTGCGAGAGCACGTTCGGCACGACGTTCAATCGGCACATCTGGCGATTCCGCTACGATGTTTACGTAAAATCGGTAACCCTTGTCGGTCGGGATGCGGCCGGCACTGGTGTGCGGCTGCATGATGTAGCCAAGTCGTTCCAGCTCAGCCATTTCAGCTCGTATCGTAGCACTACTAACGCCAAAAACTTTGGCTAGCAGATTACTACCAACCGGGCTGGCTACTTCGGCGTATTCTTCAACAACAGCCTTCAAAATTTCAGATTGTCTTACCGTTATTGCTGTCATGACATCGTATCCACTCTTTGGAATATCAGTGGAATTCCTTCCATATATCTATGGCCATTGTACTGCTATTGGCACTCCGGAGTCAAGAGTGCTAGCTATGCGTTATTTTGGCAGTATGCTTCAATATCTGCCATCAACTGCTCGGCCACGGCTCTGGCTTTATCGTTTTTCTTGGACGATAAACTACCGTGGGCGATAGCATCGACTGTTTTAATCGTTTCAGCCAAGTCAATATTAATAACAAATTCAAAATAATCTTTTTCAAGCGCATCTTGCAGTTCAGATTTAGCTGTTTTCATCCGAAGATGTAGGTCGGCCAGGTCAACATTGCCGCCGTAGCGTTTAACTAACCGTTCCTGCCAAACAGGGAAGCTTGGAGGCAGCATAAAAATAGGCAGGACAGTAGCTGAGACTGCTCTGAATTCGGCTGCACCCTGCACATCAACTTCGCTAATTGCAATCTCAGAACGATCATGAGCTTCTTGAATCTCCGAAATACTCGTACCATAGATGTTTTCGTGAACAATTTTGGCCTCTATAAGTTCTTGATTATCAAGCAGTTCGGCCATCTTGGCTTCGTCCACAAAATGATAATCGAGGCCGTCTTGCTCGAGAACGCTCTGGTTATAACGTGGAAGCCGCGTGGTGTGCGAGACAATATAATGATAATCACCAGATTTTAACAATTGGCCAATAACAGTGTCTTTACCGGCAGCGGTAATGCCAACTAAAAATACGATTTTGGACGAGCGAATGAGATCGACCGCACGCGAAGGTACAGTATATGCTTGAAGCTTTTTCTGTAAGTCGGGACCAATGCTCATACGCTAATCCTCATTAAAGAATTAATTATTATATACATTCTCAACTATTGTCAATCTCAATTAAGTTTCTTGTATATCTTGCCGGTGATACCGAGAGTGGTCAGGCCGATAACTAATAGCAGCAATGGGTTGCGGGTTAGAAAATCATTTTGATCAATGAGCTTCTCAAACCCGTACAACAGAGAGACAAAGCCAAAAGTGGCTAGTAACGCCGTTACGAGCGGGAAGCGATCTTCAGTTTTAACGCGCTTCTCATCTAGTTTCTTGATGAATCGTATTTCTGCCTCAGTAAAAGAAATCTTATCGGCATCTGGGTCTGGATTTTTATTTTGACTATTCATACGTTTATTTTACCATCCATTTATTACTGCAATATTAAAGACTCCTTAAAGTGTTTCGATGAGCTCTTTCATGATTTGTCGGGCTCGCTCATCTTCGGTCTGATTTCGCATATCCGTCTGAAGAAATTGGTGCGCCAAAGTAGTAACAGCTGGTACCGTTTCACTCACGAGACAATAGTAATGGGGATTATTCAGCGCAGCTTGCATTTCTTGTTTTGCAGCCGTTGTTCGGCGGTTAATCTCATCATCTCTTAGCTCCCTACCCTCCTGCATGCGTCGTTGAAACTCTTCGATCGTCGGTGGCACCAAAAAAAGTGTCTTGAGATCAGGTTTAATCTCCCTCACTTCCTCTTCCGTGTCGGTAACGAGGATACTTAAACCACACTGGCCGGTGGCTAGCTTATTGACTTCATCAACATGTAGACACGAAACTTGCTGGTTATGTACGAGGGCAATCTGAAAGAACTCCTGGTTAATAATTCCTTCCTCTATTTGCTCAATTTCACGGAAATGATATGTTTCGCCATCAACTTCGCCCGTCCGTGGCGGGCGACTGGTGGTAGATAAAATTGGAACATATGTATCGGCGTAGTTTTTCAACAATGCATTGCGTAGCGTATCTTTCCCAGCACCGGCAGGGCCAGCAATAACTGCGAAATTACTTGTTTGAAACGCCTTAAGCACATCGGGATGCGGTGCGTAGAAACCGACTAAATTTTTGAAGCGGCTGGCTTCTTCGGCAGTTAATAATCGACTCATTTAATCCCTCTTCAGTAGCACCGTAAAAGCTTCAGCCGGTATATCAACATTGCCGAATCGCTTGGCGCGAGCCTTCCCTTTTTTCTGTTTAGCTAATAGTTTTTTGCGACGACTAACGTCACCACCATATAATTTTGCCGTAACATCTTTGCGATAAGCTTTGATGTCCTCGCGAGCAATAAAACGACCGCCGATTGCTGCCTGCAACGGAACCTGGAAGTTCTGGCGCGGGATAACTTCTTTTAGTTTAGACACCACATCACGTCCAACCGATTCAGCTTCGGTTTTATGTACCATGATAGATAGCGCAGTAACCATTTCGCCAGCCACATAAAAATCGAGCCTCACTAAATCTTCAACCCGATAACTATCGAGTTCATAGTTGAAGCTACCGTACCCACTCGTAACACTTTTGAGCTGGTCATAAAAATCAGTCAATAAATTCGCAAGTGGGGCGTCAAAACTCACTAACGCTAGTTGATCATCGATATAGCTAACATTCTTGTGAACGCCACGCTTGCCAGAAACTAACTGGATAACGGCACCGACGTAATCATTGGGTACCACAATCTCACCTTTGATCCATGGTTCGGCAATCTCGGCAATTTTGGCTGGATCAGGTAGATCAGCCGCACTTTTTATGTCGATTTCATCATCGGTTAATAATCGTACTTTATAGTCTGTACTTGGGTTGGTGACAATAAGATCAAGGTTGTATTCGCGTTCGAGTCGTTCACGAACAATATCCATATGGAGCAAACCCAAAAAGCCAATCCGCACCCCAAAACCAAGTACCGGTGAATTCTCTAGTTCATATTGCAAAGCTGAGTCACTCAGAGCAAGCTTTTCTATAGCATCTTTGAGATCCTGATACTGTTCATTACTCTCAGGGAAAAAGCCGGCATACACAAAGGGCATCACATCTTTATAGCCCGGCAACGGGTTCTCGGCAGGACTACTCGCTAGCGTAATAGTGTCGCCAACCTTAGCTTCACGTGTACTGCGTAAATTTGTAACAATATACCCAATCTCACCGGTGCCAATTTGAGACTGCGGCGACATGGCAGGCTTGAGGCAGCCTACTTCTAGGGCAAGTCCTTCGGCACTGGTGGCCATCATCTTTACAGTAGCGTTCTTTTTGATGATGCCATCAACCGCTCGAATATAGAGCACTACACCGCGATAGTCGTCGTAATAGCTATCAAAAATCAGTGCTCGCGTCGTTGTAGGCTCAACTGGTTGTGGAGGCTGAATTCGCTCAATCACTGCTTCCAGTACTGTCTCTACCCCTTCGCCCGTCTTGGCACTAATATGCAAAATTTCTTCCGGATCACAGCCAAGTAGATTAACTACCTCTCTCGTAACGCGCGGCACATCAGCTGCTGGCAAATCTATTTTATTGAGGACTGGGATGATTTTTAGATCAGCACCTAACGCCAAATACACATTGGCAATGGTTTGGGCTTGAATGCCTTGACTTGCATCAACCACCAAAACCGCGCCTTCACAGGCTTCCAGGCTACGAGAGACTTCGTAAGAAAAGTCTACGTGACCAGGTGTATCGATCAAATTAAGTTGTACGCCTTTATGCTCCATGCGCACTGGCGCCAATTTAATGGTGATTCCCTTCTCACGCTCCAAATCCATCTTGTCGAGCAGCTGTGCTTTCATGTCACGCTTCTGAACAGTGCCGGTAATTTCCAATAGCCGGTCGGCTAAGGTGCTCTTACCGTGATCAATGTGAGCAATAATGCAAAAATTACGAATATCTGTTTGACTCATGTTGGCTCAATTATAACAGAGGTGATGGTGGTTTACGTCAGATTAGATCTTAACAGGCGTCATAATCAGTTTTTTGACCTTGGCCACAACCGGCTTAACTTCATCCAGCCCGAAGATCGCTGACATAGTAAAGTGCACTCCAAGCGTCACGATAGCAATAGCCCCCAGCTTTGAGCCAAGCGTAATAAATCCTCGGTCGCCCGTGCTCAATGGCAGCAACGCTACCATGGTGTAGGCTGCTATGATCGTAAAGCCTGTCACAGACAAAATGCGGTACAATCCGCCCCAAAAATGACGATCGAGCAGTTTATGGTCACGCATAATCATGACAATAAACAAAATGAAGACTTCGGCGGCAGCCACAATTGACTGGGCCATAGCCAAACCGGCTACGTCATAGGCTGTCGGCCGTGACAAAATGTACGCCAATACAATATTCAAAACAATGGCAAAAATAGAGACATACAACGGCGTCCGGGTATCCTTCTGGGCGTAAAACCAACGTGACACAAACGCATAGATAGTTCGGAATAAAATTGCTCCGGTAAAGAAGCCTAGGATCAAAGCAATCTCGGGTGCATGGTTAGTAAAAATTAAACGAGCAAAATAACCACGAGCAAAATACGTAATAACGGCCACCGGCAAGGTTATCCATATAATAGCCCGTAGGATTTGCAGGAAGTCTTTACGGAACAGGTCGCTCCGATTTTGTGCCAATCGATCGTTGAGGCGCGGAAAGGCTGCGGTTGAAATTGTCGTGCCAATCAATAGCGTTGGCGCTGAGTGTAAAATAAAAGCGTTTTCGTAAAAACTCAACTTACCTTCGCCAAGTCGACGAGCCAAGTTGGTTTCAACAATACTGTTAACCGAATCAATGCCTTGGTCCAGCGAGCGCGGCGGAAGTTGCTTGAGCATACGACGAAAATCAGGACTACGCCAACTTATCTTCTGGCTATACTTGTAGCGTAGGCCGATGAATCCGAGCAAGGCAACGAGTAGCTGCAAGACTGCACCAATCATGGCGCCTAAGCCGAGTCCGACAATGCCAACGTTGTCTTGGAATACATATATGCTGACGATGATTGAAACGTTGTAGAACAGTGGTGCAATTGCAAAGAAGAAGAATCTACCAAACGTCTGCTGGACGCTCGTAAGAATACCAGAAATCGTAAACAGTAATGGGTTAAACGCAATCAGTTGCATGATTGTCGTCGCGTTATGCAACTGCTCGTCGGTCATGGTTGGCGCCACCACATAGTTGATGAGCGGCTCAGCAAATACAAAAATGATGATGCCAACAAAGAACATGACAATTGCCAACAAGTTCAACAGGCTATTACTCAACTCCCAGATGGCTTTACGGTCGCCTTTGGCAAGCTTATCGGCCAAGAATGGCATAAATGCAACGCCAAGTGCACCGGCGGCAACTGTGAAGAAAAAGAGGTCTGGGATTTTAAAGGCGGCAAAGTAAGCATCGGTGCTTTGAGGTCCAAACGCATCGAAGTTGGCATTGACCATCTTGGTTCTCAAGAAACCTAAGACTTGGCCAATTAACGAAGCTACAATTAACAACGCCGCGGCATTGCCGAGACTAATTCGCTTGTTGGCACGGGTCATTAAACGTCTTGGACGATTCACTAACCATCTATTATAAGCATGTCAGTCCTGTTTTAACAGGTGAAACTACGATGTCTAGTAAAGTGCGGCGCTTTTAGGCAGTTTTGAGCCTTCGAGAATCTTAATGACTTCATCGGCTTCGATTGTTTCTTTCTCGAGCAACACATCTTTCAAATCTTTAAGGTGACTACGGTTTGAAGTAATGACTTCACGAGCACGGGTGGCTGCTTCAGTAATCAGAGCTTCGACTTCGTCATCAATGATCTTGGCGGTATCTTCAGAATATTGACGCTCGTGAGTCATGCGATCAAACATCATGCCAGACTCAACTTGGAAAACTTGATCGCGGAGCTTTGAGCCCATTCCCTGATTGATAATCATCTCTCGAGCTAGCTCGGCAGCTTTTTGCAGATCAGAGCCAGCACCAGTCGTTACTCGGTCTTGACCGTAAATAACTTCTTCGGCAATCCGGCCGCCCAGCATACGTGCCAAAATATCTTTGTATTCACGAATACTGTGGTAGCTCTTATCATCCGGCGGGATAAACCACGTTACGCCACCAGTACCACCACGCGGGATAATCGTCACTTTGTGTACTAAGTCGCTATCTGGCAAAACATGGCCGACAATGGCATGGCCGGCTTCATGGTAGGCTGTCAGTTCTTTTTCGAAGTCACTCATGACTTTGCTCTTGCGCTCAGGGCCAATCGCAACTTTTTCGAAGGCTTCGGTGATAATGTCGTTGGTAATTTCTTTACTGTTCTTGCGGGCAGCCAAAATCGCTGCTTCGTTGGCGATGTTAGCTAGGTCGGCGCCAGAGCTACCAGCAGTTTTGCCAGCCAACGCAGGAATATCGACAGCTTTGGCAATTGGTTTCTTCTTCAAGTGAACTTTTAGAATGGCTTCACGATCGCGACGGTCAGGCAAACCAATGTGAACCCGGCGGTCAAAGCGACCCGGTCGCAAAAGGGCTGGATCAAGTACATCAGCTCGGTTGGTGGCGGCGAGGACAATGACGTTTTGGCCTTGCTCAAAGCCATCCATTTCAACCAGAATCTGGTTCAAGGTCTGTTCACGCTCGTCATGACCACCACCCATACCGCTGCCTCGGCGGCGACCAACAGCGTCAATTTCATCAACAAATATGATGCATGGGGCGTTCTTTTTAGCTTTGGCAAACAGATCGCGAACACGAGATGCGCCAACACCCACAAACATTTCGACAAATTCTGAACCACTAATACTAAAGAATGGGGCATCGGCTTCGCCAGCAACTGCACGAGCCAGCATAGTTTTACCAGTTCCTGGAGGGCCTACGAGCAAAACACCTTTGGGAATTCGAGCACCGACGGCGTCAAACTTCTTTGGGTACTTCAAGAATTCAACAATTTCTTGCAAATCTTCTTTAGCTTCTTCGCTACCGGCAATACTAGCAAAGGTTGCTTTTTCTTTTTCATTACCATACAAACGAGCCCGGCTCTTGCCAAAGCTCAGCGCTTGATTACCCTGCCCTTGAGCGCTCTTGAGCATGTAAAACAAGATGGCGGTGATTACCAGGATTGGCAATAAACTCAAGGCAATATTAGTCCATATTGTGCTGCTGTTTGACTCCGGCTTGATAACAACTTCGACTGGTGCGTCTTTGTTGAGACCCTGATCGTAAATGCTTGAGCCAGCCTGTTGACGAGACTGTTGCGTGGCCTTATCTTCATCTTTCTTGGTTATCTCGATTGAATCACCAGAAATTTCGAGCTTTTTAACCTCGCCACTGTTGGCACGTTTGATTGTGTCAGAGAGAGCAACTTCTTGTAGTTTTGTCGGCTGATTCATGGCCGAAAAGATAACAAGACCAAAGAGAATTATGAGGGCAACAAAGCCGACATTTCTAAATCCCTTCTTACGGTTCGGTGCTCCACCCGGTGAGTTCTTAAAAGACTTCTTTTCCATATGCTTGGTGTATTATACAGAGTCTCGCCGCATTAAGACAATCTGTTGTTTTTGCAACAGACAATAATAATTAGCTTGCAGATCAATTTGCGAACCAGTGCCCAGCTGTCGATTCCCTCGTACTACCCTCTCAACTGTCTTACGATCAAAGCCAATTTGATTCAACCGTAACCACTCAGCAACAAGCTCGCACGCAACCATATCATCAAGATCTTTCAGTAAATTTCGATCGATTGCACCGGACGGCTGACTAGATAAAATCACCTGCGCGACCGCTTCGATCTGCTGGCTTTGATCTTTTACTTGTTGTAGCTGCTCAACAATTTGCTGCCTTCGTTTAGGAGATAACGAATCTTTCAATACATTACGTAGCTCGTTTCGCTTATAGCGCATGTCTTGATTGCTCGTATCCTCGCGCCACTCCAGCTCATGCGATTGCGCATACTTCACCAACTGGTCTTTTGACATGTTCAATAATGGGCGAATTAATTCATCGGATGACTGTAGCGACACCAAGCCTTTGTGCTGCGTACCACGCAGCACATTGAGCAACGCCGTTTCGATCAGGTCATCTTGATGGTGAGCTGTAATGATAGCCCGCGCATCAACAGTCTGCTTTACCTTGTTCAAAAATTCATAGCGATGACGACGAGCCGTAGCTTCGCTGGCCTCAACTCCCAGCTCAGCACGCTCGCTCAAGAATTGTAGATGGTATTTTTGAGCGAGCTGGCCCACGAATATAGCGTCTTCAACCGACTCCTTACGAATGCCATGATCAAAGTGAGCCACTACAAGTTCGAGGCCGGATTCTTGAGTCAACATGTCTAGCAGCACAACTGAATCAACGCCGCCCGATACTGCTACAACGTAGCGTCCTGGTTGTATATCCATCTTCATATCTGTAATAATTGTAGCAAGATGAAACAACTTTATTTTGTACGACATGGCGAAAGCGAATTTAACAAAGCACACAAATGGACCGGTTCAACTGATTCCCCTCTCACCGAGAAGGGTCATGATCAAGCCAAAAAAGCTGGTAAAAATCTCCGAGAACAGGGTTTAGCGGTTGATATTATCCTTTCCTCGCCGCTCACCCGTGCTCATCAAACAGCCCATCACATTGCGTCTGCGCTTGAATATCCACCTGAAAATATTAAGCTTCACTCCTCATTAGTGGAGCGAAGTTTTGGCGATCTAGAAGGCCGTAAAGATCTCGTCACCGCCACCAGATACTTACTGGATGAGTCGGCTATAGATGATTTTCCAAATGTGGAATCACTGGAGGCCCTACAAAAGCGAGCCGATCAAATGCTCGAGGAGCTACACAAACTACCTCACGACACAATCCTGGTGGTCGGGCATGGTGCATTTGGCCGAGCACTACGGCGTTCGGTTGCCAAAAAACCACTTCATGTTCGCGGCAAAACCTTTAGCAATGCCGAGGCGGAACGCCTGTTATGACGAGTCGACCAGCTGTAGGTATTGGTATTTTTGTCTGGAAAGACGGCAAACTCTTGATGGGCCGGCGTGTTAGCAAGCACGGCATAGGCATGTGGAGTGTGCCGGGCGGGTACCAAGAATATGGAGAAACATTCGAAGAGGCTGCCGCCCGTGAATGCTTAGAAGAAACCGGTATCCATATCAAAAATCTGCAACTCATGACCGTTACCAATAATCTGTTTCCGGACGAACAAAAACATTCGATTACAGTTTTTCTAAGCGCCGACTGGGCAGACGGCGAGACTACTATTACTGAGCCCGACAAATTCGTTGACGTTAACTGGTTCGATACAGCTAAGCTGCCGTCGCCGTTGTTTGTGCCGGTGGTTGAGTTACAGAAACAGGCTCCTCATTTTTTTGAGGCCCCTTCGGCATCTTAGTCATGACTTCAGCATCAAAGTCTCGGTCACGCATGGCCTTTTGCAGCCACATAGGCAGCTCTGTTCTTTGGCGAGCTTGCTCGTCGTATTGAGGCGGGAAAATAATTTTATCTGCACTATGAGAATTTAATTGGGGAAAGCCTAACGTGTGGTATACAGCGAGCAGTCGCTTGGCTTCATTGTTGCGACCACCATATTTTATGGACTTTTCAATATTACTGTATACGCATTCGTTGTGTTGTTTTCTAACGGCTTCTTTAGCATCCAGTATTATTGCACTTTTTTTATGAAGATCAGTCTTTGCTATTGCAGCTAATACGAACGAGTTAATCTCACCCGGCATATCACGGACTGCATCTTTGAAGTAAAGCCTCCCTTGATTGTCCTTTCGTAATAAGTTCCAGCGTGTATGAGAAAAACCGAGCGTACCGTGCAAAACCGCAGTCTGCTCTTCGCTTCTGGCTGTTATCCACCACTCCGGCATCACACCGCTAGCCTCGGCATCTGTGGCTATAGAGCAATAGTCTAAACCTTCAACATTGTTGAGTACTATGTGTGGGAAGCCGAGGTGTTGGGCTCGCTTGGCAATAAGAGCAGAGTGAGAAGAGAGAAACGGCTCTGCAGGATCCACAAACTCGTACACACCATCGATTGCCGGCTCAATAAAAAACGGGCGACTTAAATTCGCCCGCTCTTGTTCACTCAAAGTATCGATAGATTTACCGTACATCTAAAACCTTATACTAGTACACCAGGCTTCCTGGCACAAACCAGACTAGCTAACAGAGAGGAAAAATGTTATATTAGCTTCCGTTACTTACAAAATATGTCACCAGATGAATAAATGCACTTGTGACTGAAGTATCAAAACCTTTATGACTTTGGCAGCGTAGCTCAGTTGGTTAGAGCGCAGGACTCATAAGCCTGAGGTCACTGGTTCGAGCCCAGTCGCTGCTACCAAAAGATATTCGAACTCCCCGGCAACGAGGAGTTTTTATTTTTGCTTGAGACTGCATTTCACCAGAGTTATAGTTGTACTATACTGAACCTGTGAGTCTCAATGAAATCAAACAAATAATTGGACTTGCAGCAGTTGCCCTTACCTTTATTGCGTACATACCTTACTACCGAGACATACTACAAGGCAAAACCCATCCACATGTCTATAGCTGGTCGTTATGGGGCCTGCTCACGGTCTTAATTGTAGCTCTACAAATCAAAGGAGGCGCTGGACCGGCAACCTACGTAACAGCTGCTGCCGGTTTACTTTGCTGGGGCGTTGTTTTGCTTGGGCTTAAATATGGTAGACGAGATATAACAACCTCCGATACCGTGGTTGCGAGCCTGGGTCTGATTGCAATTGGTTTTTGGCTGATTGTAGAGCAACCAGTTATATCCATGATCTTGGTTATAGCTGCCGACATATTGGCTTTCATACCTACAGTACGCAAATCCTGGTACAAGCCCTACACAGAGACTCTGTCTTTATACGTAACAAACGCGCTCAGGTTTTCATTGGCGCTTTTTGCAATCAGCGAATATACATTCTTGTCCGTCTCATGGCCATTGGTATGGGCTATCGGCAACGGTTTATTCTCGATCATGCTAATCTGGCGTCGAAAAAAGCTACCCGCTAAACGATAGGTGCTCACAATCTTTTTGTTATCATAAGCGCATGTCATTATTTGTTATTGCGCAGCTCATTGGTTGCTGCGGTGTCGTTTTTTCTTTGATGGTTTTTCAGCTTAATCAACGTAACAAGATGCTACGTTTTGGAATGACAGCTGGCTCAATCTATACGGTGCATTATTTTTTACTCGGAGCGTACACCGGTGCCGCTATGAACCTTATTGGAGCTATTCGAACATATATCTTCTATAAAATGCCGACTGACAAAAAACACCGCTGGGTATTGTACTTATTTATTATCATTGCCGGTATTGCCACAGCAATAACGTGGCATGGGCCGGTTAGCTTGCTCGCTTTTGGAGGCATCACGTGTGGCGGCATTGCAACTTGGCATCGTAAACCGCGAGATGTTCGCCGCTGGTTTTTAATTGCCTCACCAATTTGGTTTACCTACAGTCTGCTTGTTGGATCGTACCCAGGCATGGTCGTAGAAGTCCTCATGTTTTCCTCAAATCTAATTGGTGAATATCGTTACGATTATCACCATCCAGCACGCATGCGACGACACCTGGCCAAGCCTGCTTAGTTACATTTCGCCGACGAGCTCTTCGAGCACATCGTCTAACGTGACAATACCGAGTGTAGTCTTGCCTCTTGTCACCACGGCAATGTGGGCGCCACTACGTTGCATAATTTTGAGCGTCATACGGATAGACTGGCTCGACTTAACTGACACGAGCTTACGGATGTAGCGTGACTTCAACGCTTCGTTACGCCCATTATTCTCAGCTTGGATGGCATCTTTGATGTGGACGTAGCCGCACATGCGCTTTTTGCGATCTAGAACTGGGAAGCGTGAGAAACCAGTGCGAGTTGATAGCGCTTCGAGTTCTTCGAGGGTAATCTTCTTGGTAACCGTTGCTAGCGATTCGACAGGAATAACAATGTCGCCAACGGCCCGCGTATCGAAACTCAAGGCACCGCTTAATAATTGTTCGTTATCCTCTGTCAATAAACCTTCACGGCGGGATTCCTTAACCAAGTCAGCCATTTCATCACGCGTATAGGTGCTACCTATCTCATCCTGAGCTTGGACATGGAAGAATTGCAGTATGCCGCCGGCAATAGCATTGAGCGAACTTACAATCGGGCGAAGCAAGCGAACAATAAAAACCAGTGGTGGCGCCAGTAATAAGGCGGCTCGTTCTGGCTTAGCCAAGGCAATATTTTTAGGAACCATTTCACCAATCACGACGTGCAAGAAGACCGTTACCACCAAAGCTATTACAAAAGAAATTGGGTGTAGCCAAACTTCGGATACATGCAAGGCATGTAGTGGTTCTTCTAGGTAGTGGGCAATGGCTGGTTCCGCCAGCGCACCCAAGCCAAGTGAGCACAAGGTGATGCCAAGCTGAGCGCCAGCTAATAGGACAGAGATGTTTTCTAAAGCCTTTAAGGTAATTATGGCCCTCTTGGAACCACGGGCTGCGCCTGATTCAATCGCGCTGCGACGCACCGACACTAAGCCAAATTCAGCACCCACAAAGAATGCGTTGCCAAGCAACAACAGAATACCGGCGAAAATAGCGAGCTCCGGACCCATTATTGAACCTCCTTGAGTGGCGCGGCATTGAGCTCAAGACGATCAATGCGACGGCCATCCATACTCGTGACACGTAACCGAATAGTTCGCTTTTCGCCGGCCCGATTAAGGCCGTCAATTACCACTTGATCACCAACGCTCGGTACTTTTTCAAGTTGGTCAAACACCAAACCACCAATGGTTTCAAATTCTTCATCTTCGGGTATAACAAGGCCAGTTACCATACCAATTTCATCTGGACGCAAGAGGCCAGATACTGACCAAACGTCTTTACGGATATGCGTAATGGCAATGCCGGCTTCATCATGCTCGTCCTTAACTTCACCCACTAGTTCTTCTATCAAATCTTCTAGGGTAACCAGGCCATCAATACCGCCAAACTCATCAATGGCAATGACAGCTTCGGTTTTTTCATCGCGCATTTTTTCGATGAGCGTATCAAGTTCAATGCTTGATGGCACAAAAGTCACCGGCTGCATGATTGATTTGATAGCAACCACATCCCGCTGGTCAAACGGTACCGCTACCGCTTGCTTAATATGCACTATGCCAACAATGTTATCGATTGAATCTTTAATGACCGGGAACCGCGAATAGCCCGTCTTTTTAACAGACTGGATGACAGCACTAGATGGACTGCTGGCCGAAACAACTTCGAGCTTAACCCGCGGCGTCATGACGTCAGAAGCATGGCGCTCACTGAATTCCAAAGATCGCTCTACCAAGATAGCCGTGTCTTGCGCCAACGTACCACGACGTGCCGAATGCTTAACGACCGACAGCAGTTCTTCGCTGGAACGGGCCGATGCTAATTCTTCTTGCGGCTCAATATTAAAGCGGCGGATAATTCTGTTGGCCGTGCCGTTCATAAAGGCGATGGGGTAGCGCATAGCATAGGTAAAAAATCGCTGTGGCCCTTGGACAAAACGAGCTGTTTCGACAGGCTTGGCAATTGCCAGATTTTTTGGCACGAGTTCGCCAAATAACATGGTCACTAGAGTAGCCACGGTTATGGCAAGCACGATCGCAATTGCCGATACGGCAGCTCCGCTTACGCCAATTGATTCCAGCGGACCACGCAACAGCTTGGCTACAGCCGGTTCGGCCAAGAAACCAATAAGCAAATTGGTAATGGTGATACCTATTTGGGCACCAGACAGTTGAGTCGACAATGATCGCAATGCCGACTGAACACCAGCGGCCCGCACATCACCCTTACCGGCTAGCTTATCTATCCGATTGCGGTCAACTGTTACAAAAGCAAATTCGGCAGCCACAAAAATTCCACACGCCACAACCAATAAAATAGAAATCAGAATAAATAGCAGCTCAATCATGGTCGCCCTCTAACCACAATGTGCTGAATTGATCTTGAGAATGTTTGCCTGACACTGCGCCATACTACATTAATTATATGCTAACAGTCTGCGACCAGATAGTGGTTTTATGAATCTATCGATTCTTCATGAATTTCCGGATAATTCTCCGGACGATTTCTGAAATGTTCGGTCCACGGATCATCTTCTGTCACTTCAACCGCTTCTACATATAAACCTTGTCCAAAACCACCTCGTTTGGCATTTTTCTGTTGTTGAATCTGCATAAGCTCATCCTTGGTACTACCAATTTTATGCAGTAAGTCATCGATGACTTGCTGAACGTCAGCTAGCTCGTGGATCAATTCTTCATGACCGCTCTGGGCCGCTTCTATGGCCTCTTCTTTTAGTTTATCCCGCAAAGCCACAACGTGCTCTTTATCGGTCAGTTTCCGGAAATCTGGCTTGAAACCGGACGCCAACTGCTGTTCAACGATCTTATCACGTACTAATTTGCCGAAGTGAAAGCGAGGCATAACTTAGGTGCTCAATTTACTAAAGATCTTCTTGAGTGTTTCGATTTCTTCTTTTGATAGTCGGCTCATGTCGACCGATTCGGCTTCAGCCAGCGTATTCAAGAGTGAGCAGCGACAGTCGCAGCCCTTTTTAGATAGTTTAATTTTTTTGACACGACGATCAGCAGCATCTGCGGTGCGCTCGATATAACCGTTCGCCTCTAGGCGATCAATGAGACCGGTAATGTTTGAAGCGTCGCAACCCATCATGTTAGAAAGCTCGTTCATAGTCTTTGAGTCTGATTCTTCGAGCACCACCAACAACATGCCTTGCACTGGCGTCAGCTGCCCTGATTCGCAAGCAATGAACATATGACGCTTAGCCCGCATCATAAGAGCAATAAGCTGTCGGTATATAGTAGTGTCCTTTGTGGATGTAACTGCGTTCATAACTGTAACTTATAGTATACCCGTTTTTATAAATACTTGACAACGTCAATGCTTGACAAAGTCAAGTATATTGAAATACACTGGGGTTAAGAATATTTATACATGTAATAAAATAAGGATTTTTTGTGAAAAAAACCGTCAGTAAAACTAAAATTCTGATTCTGTTGGCGTTGGCACAGTTTATTGCCGTGCTTGACACGTCAATTGTTAATATTGCCCTGCCTGCAATCAGTGAAGATCTTAATTTTAGTCCAGAAAATCTCCAATGGGTCATCACTGCCTACACCCTTGCCTTTGGTGGCTTCTTACTACTTGGTGGACGAACGGCTGACCTATTTGGCCGTCGTCGCGTTTTCTTGGGCGGTTTATTAGCTTTTACAGCTGCCTCGTTTCTAGCAGGCCTCAGCCAGAGCGATACTATGTTGATTATGGTCCGAGCTATCCAGGGCTTAGCAGCTGCCTTCATGTCTCCGGCCGCCCTATCAATTGTTATAAATACTTTTAAAGAAGGTAAGGAACGGAACAAAGCCCTCGGTGTCTGGGGCGGCGTTGCTGCCGGTGGAGCCGCAGCTGGTCTATTATTTGGTGGCATGTTAACTGAATGGTTTGGCTGGCGCTGGGATTTCTTCGTCAATGTGCCAATTGGCCTTGCTGTTGCCTATTTTGTGCCGAGGATTATCCCCGAAAGTAAAGCCGATTTAGAGCACAAACACCTCGATTTGCCTGGCGCCGTACTGGCCACCAGCGGTCTCATGCTCTTAGTCTACGGCCTGGTTAAGGCTCCTGAATACGGCTGGCTTGATGGCAACACGATTGGTTTTGTAGGCACAGCGCTTGTATTACTGACAGCTTTCGTCTTTAACGAGGCTCGATCTAAGCAGCCTCTTATGCCGCTATCCATCTTCAAAATTCGCAACCTGACTGGTGCTAACTTAACGCAACTACCCATTACAGCCGGTATGTTTGCCATGTTCTTCTTCTTATCGCTATACGTTCAAGAGATTCTTAACTACTCACCAATTATGACTGGTCTGGCATTTTTGCCGGTTACCATTGTGATCGGTATAGCCTCGGGTATTGTTTCGAATCTCGTTAGTAAAATTGGCTACAAAACCCCAATGGTGATTGCGCCACTCTTTATCACAGCTGGCATGCTGCTGTTTAGTCGCATGGAAGTCGGTGGCGATTATTGGACTGATGTATTGCCTGGTTTGATAGTGTTAGCACTCGGTCTCGGCTTTTCATTCGTCTCAGTTACTATCGCCGCAACCTCAGGCGTACCAAAGCATCTGTCAGGCTTAGCATCGGGCATCTTGAATACTTCGCAGCAGATTGGTGGCTCACTCGGACTAGCTATTCTGTCTGGTGTTTATGCAGCGTCAGTAAAGGACGCAACCCTGCAAGGAGCGGCTAGCCCAGAGCACGCCCAGGTTGCTGGATATCATGACGCCTTCATTGTGGCATCGTTCTTTACCCTAGCTGCTTCGATTATCGCTGCCATCGCTATCAAGCATACAAAAGGCGAAAAGCACGACTCAGAAGCTATTCATATCGACTAAGCTACTATCGTTCTCAAATACAAATACCCCTGCGCAAACAGGGGTATTTTTGTAACCTGCAGGTTTAATTGTTTATGCTATCAATTTCTTGATGACATTATCCAGTTTTAGGACATTCTTATCTGCGGTTTTGCTGAATTCGTAGACCAGTGAGGCCATAAGATTTCTGCTCCTTTTTGTTTTGTTTTTTTGTGTTTGGTGTGTTTATTTTAGTCGACTAACAACTAATATTATACACATTTTTTATGTTTTGTCAACGATAACCGTCGTGTCACCTCTGTTTGGCAGGCGACTTATTTTTGTTTGCGATTATGGTTACACCTATGGTACCATGCCATTAAACTAAAGGAAATAAAAATGCAAAAAAATCTACGACTAGCCCAAGAAGGCGTTGCCCACTTCTTGATTGTAGTCATTATCGCCCTGTTTGCTGTCGGTGGTGCCGGCTACTATGTCTATAGTCAGCAAACCAAAGACGGCTCGGTTGCCACAGAAGCCGAAGATGTCCCTTCAGACATCGACGAAGATGAAGATCCGACAGCCGCTAATGGCGACGACTCAGAAAATAATACCGACGATACTGGAGATTCAGAATGAGACATATCAAAATTCTCCCTATTCTGATGGCTTTTGCTTTTGGAGCCATCTCAATGCTAGCAATGTTTATTGTTCCTACACAAGTTGAAGCCGCCCTATCACCAAAGGCTAAGTGTGAACGCCGAGTCAAGATTATCAATAACCGGGGCAAAAGTATGGCTAAAAAGAGCAAGTCTTTGCAGCAACGTTACAAAAAGGCCAACACTGGCTGGAAAAACAAAATTTCTGTTAACAAAAAGTACGCTGCCAAATATGCCAACGAACCGCGACTCGTACCTCAAGTTAATGAGCTCAATGGCGATATCAACCAATTCAAGGAAGCTACGAAGACTTACAACACAACTAAACGTGCCTACATTGCTGAACGCAACAGTCAAATCAAGACCTATAAACACTTTAAGGCAAACTGCGACACGGCACCTGGACGGGGCGCCGCCCGCGACAAAATCAAAGCCCGTACTAACGACGCAAAGGTGCTGAAGCAAAAAGCCACAGCCGTAACTGGTATCTATAAGAGCAAGGTTCGTCCAGCCATCCTCGCCATGCGTGAGGCTCGTACAAAACTAGCTAGTGATCGTGGCACAATTACGCAAGTTGCCCTAGCATCACCAACTGAAGTAGAAGGCTCTCTTGCGCCTGAAGACCTGGAGATAGACGAAGAAGCTGATGACGTGTTTGATAATGAAGAATTCTTATCCGAAGATTCAAATGTAGAAGAACCAGTGGAGCCCCTAGAGCCAGCTGCAGCAACACCGGCCTCCTAGGTAAGCTTGGTTACTGCTTTGAGTAGGCAGTAACTTCTATATCTTTGTTCTTGTTATAAGGGGCCTTCTCTTTTTGCTCGTGTAAATGTTTCATCATATCCTTAGTAACTTGTTCAAATTCACCATTACTATAGCTTGTTTGCTGGCGCTTAAGTTTTTCAATAAGCGCTTGGCCACCAACAATCTTTTTGTCTTGGACGCCATTAACTTCTTTGAGTTTGGCCACTAATTCAGGTCGCTTCTCGGGCGAACAATCAAGCGGCTGAGTTTCTAGGCTCTTGTACTGTTCGATTTGCTTCGTGAGCTCGTTATCTAGATTGCGATAAAGCGTGTCTTGATAGTACAATTTGCCACGCACTGTTTCTGCTTCTTGTGGTATCCAGCGACCAGCGTAGGCAATTCGCTTAGCCCATTTGTCACGCTCTTTCTGGTACTTTTGGCTTTCTGTCTTCTGGTACGACGTCAGTAGTCGACTGCGATTGTTAAGAATTGTCACTCGCATTTCACAAGTGCTCGACTTTTCAACTGCTGCCTCGGGCTGTTGAGCAAAAGCAGGCAAGCCAACCTTTAGCACAGCTGCAGTCACAACTACCAAGCAGGCTGCTCCAATAGCTAGTAATAATGTACGTGATCGTTTCATGATGATGCACCGCCTCCATCTTTTGGCGTTTTAGTTGGCCGCACAATCTGTTCCGGCTCTAGTCCTGAGTAATCGGTTGGCAGATCATCTACAGTCAATAACTTCTGTGATTCTGTGACTTCATCGACAGGAACCTCTTGTAGAGGTTGTGGTGCGGACTCCGATGGAACCGGTTGAATGAGATTAGCTTCGACAGGTTGAGCAAACGCTACCGGCTCTTTAGCTTCAATTGGTGCAACTTCTGGTTCTGGGGAGACCTCGGGAATATCTGCTTCCACTGGTGCCAGCGGAGTTTCCTGAGGAGTCGCGGGTGGTTCTATATCTGGAAGTGGCTCGGTTTGGGGCAGTTCTGCTGTTGGCATAGCAATTATTTCTTCTGGCTGACCTGGAGCTACTGGGGTGATCTCTGGAGCTCGTGGCGTCAGCATTAGATCGACATCGCCATTAGGATACGACTTGGCAGAGCTAAAGATAAGCTGCTTTCGATAGAGGATAAAGGCGACACCGCTTCCCAGCAAAATGATCGGCGGGATGACAAATATTGGGTTGAAGCCACCTTTTTCCTGTTTCTTCTTCATGACTGCTAACTTGGTCGGCTTCTTAGACTTAACAGTGTACTTGGCTTTCTTTTTGCCTTTCTCGCCTTTAACGAGCTTGGCACTGGTGTAATCGGCAGTGCTGTCTTCTGGTCGTTCTTCACCATCTTCGTCATCGCTGGTTGGTACTTCTACCCAGTCAGTACCATCAAAGGCATATAGGTCGAGTTCGTCATCGCCATCAATTTCTTCTTCATCAATTTCAACGTCTGTCTCAACCTCGGTTTCAAACTCTTCAATTTCATCACCATTTTGTGCGCGACAAGCAACCTCTTGAGGTGACACGACAATCTCCCCCAGACCTTCTAGGCTTGAGTCGTCACCGTTTGCCTCTCCAACAGCACAAGCAGCTGGTTGTGAGACCGCCCCTGCCGGCATGTTGACTGATACTGCACCATTGTTTGGATTCGTGATGACAGTCGGTGGCGCCGCAGCTTGATTTTGGCTGCCCGATTCTTCGCCGCCTTGTGGCGTGGCAGCATCGGCTGCTGGGCCAGGCACATTCGTAACCAGTGGTGTTGTAGTAAAGGTAACTATTGCGGCTTCAGATGCATTGTCCTCGTCGTCTTTGGCGTAGACTCGGTAGGTATATTCTTGCGGATACTTGATCTCTTCTTGATCTTTCCAGCGTGTTTCGGTGACAGTCTCTAGCTCGCCACCATCGGTACTATTTGCATCAAGTCGTTCGACATCATAACTTACTGCTTCACCATTTGGATTTCCGTTAGCTGCATCCCAGACAAGCACTATCGAACCTGCCGAATCTTGCTCGGCCTTGAGATTGCTCGGAGCTGTCGGTGGTGTTGGCTCAGCCTCTTCTTCGCCTTCTGCCTCATCACCCTCAGCGGTATCGCCATCTTCTCCCTCTTCTTCAAGTGGATCATCGTCTTCTGGGGTCTTAGGCTGGGCAAAGGTCGGGCTGAGCTGATCGGCATTGATAAGACTATTCATTAACAAGGCCAAAGCCTTAGAAGCTTCATTATTCTTGGCTGGTACATAGACAATGCCAGATTTGGTAGCCACTTGATGCACTGCGCCTGCTCCCGCGTTAGGCGGCAAACTGGCAACTATGTTGGCAACCTGAGCCGCTACGGTTGGGTCCGTAATACTGTTCTGAATAGTAGCAAGCGATGGTGCTTGCTCAAGCTTCGTAAGCCACACAGCCAAACTCACCTTTTCGGCAGTCAGCAAGAACGGTTCGTCTACTCGCTGTGAGCTTTTGCCACCGCTCACAAACGTACCGCCACTAATCACATGTAAGCTTCTAAAGGCATACCCAGACGGAGCTTCAACAGCCGATAACTGGTACTGCCTCTTACCGTCGGGACCAGTCCAGCAGTTTAAGAAGTTGGCTTGAGCATAATTTGCATTGGCTTGCGATGAACCGCCATTGGCATCAGTTGTCCTCTCGGTATCGTCACAGGTCTGTGCCTTATCACCGTTAGAACCTATAGAATTAACTTTGACTTTTACATTAGCTTGACGAGTCTGCTTGCTGTCAGACTCATACGTGTAACTTGTGACTTCTAGATGGCCATTCTTTGCGCCTGCGCCACCTCCAGCACCGCCACCCGGCCCACCTGTGCCACCAACAGCCGGTGGCTCAAAATTCGGCGGTGGCGTCATCCATACGTGCAGATTAGTAATTTCGTCTTTCTTAATAGTAAAGCGATTATTGTCAGCAGCCGTTTTATTGGTGCCCTCGACTATACGAACGCTGCGCTGCGTATAGCCATCTCGTTCTGCTTTAATTTCATATGTCTTAGGACCACCGCTATCGGCAACTTCACAGCCCTCGAGTGTAACAGAGTTGTCACCTGCGGCATTAGTAGTGCCTGTGTTAGCAGTACATTTTTCTGGGCCATCTACAGCAGTTACCGTCATCTTAACGTTACCGATGCCAACCTGGCTACTTTCACTGACGAACGCATATGAGGTGATTTTGACCGAACCCTTGTGCTTAGTAGCGGGAGTTGGATCTGGTGCAGCTGGCGGAGGATTAAACGTCGGTGGCGGATTCATATACACCGACAACGAGGTGGTAACACCTTTGCGTACTGGGAAGCTATTGTTGTCCCCAATCGCCATATCGCCATTGTTCATGTGCAGACTGCGGAAACTATAGCCCTCTCGCTGAGCATCAACGAGCCGGTACATCTTTTGACTGCCGTTATTAGCAACTTTGCAGTCGGTCAGTGTCACTGAATTATCACCAGCAGCATTCGTTACGCCATCGTTACTGTCGCAACGTTGTGAGCCGCCAACTGTTTCAACCACAACGCGCACATTGCCAATAGCAACTGGCTGGCCATCCCAAGCATAGGTGGTAATTTTTATCGCACCAGAAGGTGCGGAGGCAGCTCGCGAAGAAATAAGAGCATAGGCACCAGACGTCCCCATACAAAGCACGACAATCAGCGCAGCCGTTCGGCTAAATTGCAACCTTTTCTTGAGCATATTTTTATCTTGTCCAGGACCCTCTAACTGCTTATAGTTATACTATAGAACTGTTGTTGCGCCAAATCAGGAATGCCATCGCTATAATCAGATAAACATTAATAAATAGGCCCACGCATCCCGCCACCATATATACGAGCGTGCTATCCAAATGCATACCCGACAAAACAAAAATCCCCATCATATCAAGCCACAGCCCCAGTAAATATGTAAAACTGACCGCAATCAGCATGATATAGATAACAATTGCCGATAATTTATTAAAAGCATGTCGTACTAGTAAGCCCGGTGATACGTGCGCGCCCACGTAGCTATCTATATCAGAAATAATTTCGTTGCGAGCATCAATCAGGGTATTGGCTGTAACAAAGTAAATGAGGTAGCAAACAAGTCCAACCAATCCCCACGTCAACATCGTAATAAGCGTAGCAGCCCACGGTATGTCATTTAATGCACTCAACAAAACGCCTACATACTCCCCCACTGTCTCGCCCGCATAGTTGCTGGGCAAGCCAGATTCATTCCCAAGCACCAACATACTAAGTGGCATGAACTTCATAAGAGCTATCAGGGTAGTGATAATAAAAGCGGCAATTATATAGTTAGTGGTAGCAGCCAGAACGTGCGGTACTTTGCGCAGCACCAGACGAACCTGGGCCTTGCGTAAGCGATACCGATAGTGAGCAATTTCTAATGATTGTTTGAGCGGCATGTCTATAGGTACTGTTGATAGAGTCCGTTTTTATAGGTACTCCATGGCGACCAGTCACGTCCTCCGTTTGAAATTTTATAAGCTTTGGTAGCATTACACTTTGTATTAAAGGAACACTTGTTGCTAACGTTTTTGTGCCAACGATTATTAATTTGCCACAAGCCACGATCAGCGCTTGCGTTGTCGCCACTACAGGCTCTGACGCCCCGCTCAAACTTGTGCCGTGGATTATAAGGGTTCTTGGTATTACACAGAACCTCTCCTATACGACCTCTCGATTCCGCCTGAGCTACAGCCACGGCAATCTTGCGACCCTCACCCCGAAATCCCGCTTTGTGGGCTAACTTCTTGAGTTGACGTTTACTCAGCTTTTTATTCTTTCTGACCTTGTTGTAGTCTGGCGAGACGCAGGTACGAGCATCTTTACGGACTTGCTTGCCTGGACAGCCATCATAGGCCAATTTTGTGCTGGCTACTTTAATACCCTTACTAACGTCTTTTGCGTCCGACACGCTTATATCATCGTTGAAAAAATCTTCGCCGGTCATTGTTTTGAGCTTTTTACGGTTGGAATCATAGAGCGTAACTTTGAGGTAATTCTTGGTAGTTTTGGCACCAAACATCAATTTATTTGACTCGTAGTAGCGGTAGACAATGCTCTTGCCGTTATTCTTGGACACGATTGTCCACTTGGCAGCACCCTGACGATTAATGATTGACTGCTGTGAGTTAACGTTTCCTTTGAACTCGAGCTGATTCTCGTCCACGCCTTCAGGTAAAACCAGCCATTCTGGCAGCGGATCTGCGTCGGGATTGTAGTCGTCGTTTGGCGGCGGAGTAGGGTTAGCTTTGTAGCTTCGCTTAACAGTACCGGCTAAAACAGCCGGGCTCGCTACGCTCAACACAAAGACGGCTATGATGAGAAGGCAGCTAAATTTCAGTAGTATTTTCATTTTTAGTTTTGATTATTTTAGTTATCTTGATCCTATTTATAGCAAACCTCTTGTGTAAAATCAAAAATAATGGTTAGCTATACGGGCAAGATCTCACAGATTCTTGGTTCCGTGCAAGTGTTTAGATGAAAGTTTTTTTCGTTTAATACCGAGCTCACCCGAGTAAAGTAGAAGATTTTAGGTCGATTGCTAAGTAAACGAAAGAAAGTTTCATTTATATGTACAAACTATATGTCGGTGGTCTACCATTCAATACCACCGAAGACGAACTCAAAGCCGCTTTTGCCGAACACGGCAGCGTAGCGAGTGCTCGCATCATCACTGATCGCGAAACTGGCCGCAGCAAAGGCTTTGGTTTTGTTGAATTCGAAAACGACGACGAAGGTAAAGCAGCTGAAGCCGCTATGAACAATAGCGACCTCGGTGGCCGAACCATCCGTGTCAACGAAGCCCGTCCACAAACTGACCGTCCTCCTCGCGATGGCGGCAACCGTGGTGGCGGCGGCCCACGCAGCTGGTAGTCTAACTACCCGATTGCAAAAAGAACTCCGGTGTTTTATCCGGAGTTCTTTTTATTACCCCAGTTAATCAAGCACGAGCTATTTACTTTCTATACTTCTTGTGCTATAATATAGATATGGCGCATGTCCCAACACATGAACAAATCTCTTTGCTCGAGCCAACTGAGCCCGAACTTCCTTTGCATGAGGCTCTTCAGCCCCCTGTTATGACCTTTGAGCCCGCCGTTACAAACAGAGAACCAACTATTATTAATCAAGCTCCAGGCGACACTCCCGCACCTACTCCTGCTATAGCTGAAGATCCAGAAGCTGTTTCGGTTAGCCTGGTTGACTACTACACTGGCTTGCAAGGTCTTTTAAAATTAGCTCAGCCACTTAACAGAAATATTAAATTTCTCCAAGATACTGACCAACAAGACTCCGCTCAATACACAGCAATCCGTTTGAAGATGAATCTGAGCAAGGAAGCTATGGAAGAGCGAGTTGGAGAGTCAAAGGAAGCTAATATGCGTCTCAAAAAGGCAGCTAAAGTTCAGTTTGCCAACCCTGTATTCGCACAAGACGCATTAGTAGATGCTGAGCTCGTTACCAGAGATGAATCAAAAGTTTTAGCTCGGTCGGAATATGCGGACTTAACTTCAAAGTACTTTGATCCACACAACCGAAAGGCAATGGAAGCCAAACTTGATGACGTTGAAGCTCGACTTGCCACACTCGCTGTGCGTAACTCTAACACCAACAAGGCCGCCTAATGTCCAATCAGGAACTAGCACCACAGCCGCTATGGAATGACGGGATGCCGTCTCAGGACACGCTATGGATGGATGCACTCAACAATCGAGGCTTCTTAGCACAACCTACCCTCCCCAACGAACCACGTCAGTACGAAGGCTTGCCGCGAGTTATATCAACAGCCGAAATGGCTGCCCACATTGGTCACTTGATCGCACCGGTTCATTCAGAATATAGCGTAAAGTATGAAGCTCCTGAGCTTGGCGTCAGCTTTGAAGACCTCAAGCTTGTTGACATTGCAGCTATTGAATCTGGCTTGTACATACCAACACGCCCTGGCAAACGTTTCCGCGAACACGGCGTCAGCCAGGCTGTGCGCGTTTATCATGGACGAACCACGCTAGACATTAGCGGAGTCGTACCCTCGGATATAGCCGTCGCTTTTCATGAAGACGATTATAGAAAGGTTGCACACAGTTCACGAGCTCTGCGCGACCACACCCATAGTAAAACACTTAGTAATAATCCGATCCGTCTCAATACCGACAATCGCCAGGAACGTGAACGCAAATCTACCAGCTCGGTCGCTAAGCAAATGACCAGCAAAATAGCCGCCATTGATAAGCTCGCTTTAGAGATCGTCGAGCGAAGAGATGGTTTGCGAATCGATATGCGTTCATTCCGCTCACAACCACCAGTCAGATACCTGCCAAGCAATGCTGCAGAAATTCTTCGCCAAGCCGACACCGAACTACGACGAATCGTTGAAGTTTCTGGTCAGCAGCGCAAGCTTAACCCAGATCAACTCGCATCCAGCCAACGAGCCCTAACCGTCAACCTCTACCAACGCGATATGTGGCCAGAATACATTAAGATGGCCGGTTTTTATTTCAACGCCCAACTTGGTAAACTCGACGAGTCACGTAACGCTTGCCTGGATGAATACCAAAACCATCGTCATGCTATTAAGCCTGCTGAGGTCGAGCTCTTTGATGCCGCAGTTTACCGCCGCCAATACGAGCAACTTCAACTAGTCGCCTAATCTTGACATATCGACCTCTGTTTGGTACAATTTAGTTTCCTGTTTTGCTGAGTGATTATTCGGCAAGCACGGCACCCTATCGCGGGGTAGAGCAGTGGCAGCTCGTGTGGCTCATAACCACAAGGTCGCAGGTTCGAGTCCTGCCCCCGCTACCAGATTGGACACTCAAAAACACCTGACCGGTTCCTATGACCGGTCTTTCTATTTACCCCTTACAAACCCTATTTATTTTGAGTTCGAGTCTACTTGCTATGATAGCGAGTAAACATTCGAACCTTTATATCTGTAGAAAAGGGCATTTTACTTCTTAGTTCGGTTCTATAAGTGACCGTAAGCCTATATAACGATTGGACATCTATAGTACTGACCGTGTTCCTTGACCGTTTCTTACTTGTCACCCAGTAATCAATACAACTATACTTATACTGCTTATGCCAAATAAAAAGATCAACTATGAATCGCTTGACTTGAAGTTAATTGCCTTTTTTCAGCGGACATTTATACCAGTTGCAAGATTTTCTGTATTCTTAATATTCTTTTGGTTTGGACTTATAAAGTTACTCAGCTTAAGTCCAGCCGGTCCCCTCGCTCAAGCTCTAGTAGACAAAACGGTGGGAGGGCAATACTTTGATTTTCTCTTTATTGTCCTGGCTTTGCTCGAATGTATAGTTGGACTGCTTTTTCTATTTCCAAAATTAACACGCATCGTAATACCAATGCTACTTGTTCATATGGGCATCGTATGTTCACCGCTTATACTTGTGCCGGAGTATACATGGCAAGCTTTTCTCATACCTACCTTGGAAGGTCAATATATTATTAAAAATGCAGTTGTTATTGCAGTAGCAATCGGCATCGCATCTTCTACCGTTCCTTTGAAAAATAAAAAGAGTACATAACCACTTTAACTACTCATCTGGCGACATGATTCGGCACATTCGCGGCAAGCTTGCGCACATTTCTGCATTTGCTCATCGTCTCCCATTTTCTCGCAAGCCTCAGCACAGCGTTCACATATTTCAGCACAAACGGCACATGTCTTAGTGTGAAAATTAGACTCGCGTTCCATAAAGTCTGCGCTCGTCTCACATATCTTGGCACAATCTTCTAATAATTTTAGATGATCCGGATCAGCGTGTTCACCACCTTTATCCTTACAATATTCAAGCGTTTCTAGACATACTTGTTTGCAATTATTACAGTTATTTATGCATTCTTGCATCTCTTGATCCATAACGACTCCTATTTAAGGTTTAATCGTTACATTTTAAATTCTAAAATGGGTTACTTGCTGTAAGTTTTCTGCCACCGACCTAGATTAGTAATACGTATTGTAGTTACAAGTAGCAGGGCCGCCACTCATGTGAGCATAGATACTTTTTACGCCGTTGCTATGCTCTACAATTGCCACATAGCCGTAATCGTTATTGCGGGTACCGAGCATTTGGTTTGAGCAACCACGATACATTTGACCGCCGTCAATTGCAAATATAGGCTGTCCGTTAGAAGACGCGTAGTCAATGCCTCCGTGATAACCGCTGCGATATAAGGAATTAGCCACTCCGTAGCCTTGGCTAATCCATCCAGGAGGCATATTAACCGGCTTGGACTTTATATAAGGGACTGGATTCACTACACTACTGCCACTACGTGCTTCGAGATGAAGATGTGCGCCAGAAGAAAGTCCTGTATTACCGACCGCTCCCACTACGCTACCTGCTGAAACTGGTCCAGCCGGAGCAGTCTTGTAACTGCCGCTACTCAACGAACGAGCAAGCGCTGCTTCAGCTTCTGCTTGTTTTTTCTTGAGTTCAGCAAGCTTTCCACTGTTTGCCTTTATTTGATTCTCTAGCTGATTTTGTTGATCTTGATTAAGCGCTAATATTCGATCTTTTTCAGATCGCTGGGACGCCAATTGATCTCGTAAGGCTTGTTGTTCAGCAAGCGTTGCTTCAACTGTTTCGCGTTTTGTATTTAGCTCTAGTTTGAGTTGGGTTACTTTATCTAGTGTTACCTTGATTTTTGAACTAACACTTTCACGGTATTGTTGCTTATCAAAGAATTCGCTCAAGTCTTTACTTGTTGCAAGCATCTCCAAAGTTGTTATATCACCCTCAAGATACATTGCTTTTATTGTTTCACCGAGTATACCTCTTTGTTTAGCAAGCTCTGCTTCTGCCTCGGTAATTTGCTGCTTAAGTGTGTTTACTTCACTCTGAAGTTGGCTAATACGTGCTTGTGAAGAATTAATTTGTCCTTGCAGCTTATTTATTGCATCACTTAACGATGAAGCCTCGATACTCAGTACGCCTTCTTCATGCCGTTTCTGATTACTGTCGTTTTGAACTTGATCAATTTGCTGCTGAAGATCCTTGATTTGTTGCGATTGAGCCTGAACAAAAGGGAGATTAGACGCAGAAAATAAAACTACGCCAATTAAACTAATGATTAAAACTGTTCTATTTAAACGTAAACTTTTTATATTCATACTGTTTTTATTTTTTATCTTAGCCTATATACATTAGCATATTAACTGTAGTCGGTCTAGATCTTCTAGGCTGCAATATTGAATCAACAAGTTTACTCTAACTAAGTTTTACTTCGCAAAAACAATTTCTCCATCTTTAATAAGTAGCTTACTAGTAATGCCCTTTGTAAAAGCAACTTTTTCTTCAAACCTGCCTTTTGTTACCACATAGCGCGTGTATTCAATCAGCGGCTTATCTAGTTTCATCGATACTTTGTAGTAATCGGCAAGTGATTCAGCTACAACATAGTGCCGTTCAATATCTATTCTGAGTGAATCTGCAATCTTGAGCTTCACCAAATTCTGAGTAATAAATTTCTCTATTAATTCTTCAAGTATTTTTTCATTCACGTACTTTTCTGGACATTTTAAATCTACTTTCTTTGTGCATCGATAATATACATGACGGTTAATTTCACCGTTATTAAGTTTTTTAAATTTCTCCTCTGCTGTAACTTCACCTCCACAGTGTCCACATTGCAATAAACCGCGGTACGCAAACTGTTTGGATCCCCATTTACCTTTATATGCTCCTCTAAATTGTTGGACAAGTTCGTACATATCTTTGGATATTAAGGGCTCGTGCGATCCCTTAAACCATTTGCCACTACCTTCTGGATACTCAAATTCACCGTAGTAGAACGGGTTCATGAGAATCAAGAAGATTTGACTCAAAGCTACTGGTTTGCCTGACCGATTCGTGAAACCTATTTCGTCGCACCATTCTTTCAAACGCCGACCACTCCAGCCGTGATAGCCAGCTTTCTGATATATCTCCGTAATGACATGTGCTCTATCTGGATCGGGTATTATATCTTTAACCCCTCCAAAGTGGCGATTCATGTAACCTAGTGGTGCAACGCCAGGCCGCCATCCCATTTCACATTTATTTTTAATACCTCGTAGAATATTCAAGCCGCGGTTATCGTTTTCAAGCTTGGCCTGTGAGCAGAGAATCATCAGAAGGAACTTTTCATTAGGATTATTTGTAAACGTCTGCGAATACGTACGGATTTGAGCTAGCTTCTTACTATCCATAAGGTCTACTAGTGACCCCAAATCCCCGGCATTTCTGCTCATTCTATCAGGTGCCCACGTTAAGCATGCGTTATACTCATCATTTCTAAATCCACTAAGTAACTCATTAAAGATTGGGCGCTTACCCGATTCTTTAGCGGAGTGACTCTCCTCTAAGATTTTTACTATATTCAACCCTTCTTTTTGAGCAATCAGCTTCATTTCGTTAAGCTGTGAATCAATCGACATTATCTGTCGTTCGTCTGATTCGCTCGATTTACGTGCATACAGACAGTATTTGAGTTCGGGTGCTTTTGTTTCCATACAACACAACAGTACCGCACTGGTTATGGAAGTCTAGGCAATTTTCGATTATCTAATGAGTCCTGGGCATATAATAGTCATATGTTGAGTCTTAAATCATTACACCGTTACGATTACATTGCTTTTATAACTGGCTTTAGTCTACTTACATATGAATTAGTTGCTACTCGCCTGCTTGCTCCAACTATTGGAAGTTCAATTTACGCATGGACAAGTATTATTGGAGTTATTATTGCCGCCCTATCTGCAGGCTATATATTCGGGGGTAAGATTGCGGACAAACGCGTAGAGCAACTCGATATAGCCTTGATACTTCTCGCAAGTTCATTTGCTACCGTATCAACACTGATTATTGCTCCTGCTGTTCTTACTGACATTCCGCAGTTAACCAATGATCCGCGATTACAAGGCTTAATTGCTTCATTACTGCTTTTTTCACCAACCAGTTTTCTGATTGGTGCCGTAAGCCCCTACCTTGCCCGGCTTAAAAATGTATCCTTGCAAACAACCGGAACCACAATTGCTTCTCTAAGTTCATTAAACGCACTCGGCAGCATCGCCGGAACTTTTTTCACCGGTTTTATCTTCCTTTCCTACATTGGTTCAAAAGAAACGCTCTTAATTATAGGTTTCCTGTTATTTTGTAGCAGCTGGTTAATCGAACCGCAACGTTTAGTAAAAAAACGCCTCATCGCGGCCGTTTTGATAGCGATTGTTGCCTTACTGTCTCTATCTGTCACTCAGAACCCTGCTATTGCCGCAACAATCGATACGCCCTCAGCAACATATAATATTGTTGATATTGACTATAAGGGCAGGCCGGTTCGCGCCATTACCGCTGGGCCCGGCGGGTTACAATCAGGCATTTATCGCGACGGCGATAATGAACTGGTGTTCGATTACACCCGAAAAATGGCAGAGCTGGTAGAAAATGCACCAAAAAAAGACAGTATTTTGATTCTAGGCGGAGGAGCTTTTACACTGCCTCAACATTTGGCTCAAAAGTATCCCGAAGCAGCAATTGATGTTGTCGAGATAGACCCTGAGCTTCTTGCCATTGCTAAAAAGTATTTTGGTTATACCGATCTGCCCAATGTATCTGTAATTAATCAAGACGCACGTATATTCTTAAACAAAAATAGTAAGCGGTACGACATTGTACTTGTGGATGTTTACACTGATACGCTGATACCTTTTTCTTTAACCACGGATGAATACGCTAAACAGCTAAAACGATCCTTAAGCCCGCGAGGCATAGTAGCAGCCAATATTATCGGCTCAAAACAAGGATCCTGCGGTGAACTTTTGTCTTCCATTCACAACTCTTACCAGAACTATTTTCCCTTCTCAAAAGCATATCCTCTGAAAGACACAACATTAGAATCAAGCCAGAATATAGTTATTACATATAGTCAGAACGAACAAAACTGGCTTCCAAAAGACGGCATAACTCTTGGTTTGTCTGAAAGTCGTAAGCTAACCGACAATTACGCTCCTATAGAATTTATGCAGTCAGAATGCCGCAGAAATAAATAAGCACCTAATCTGACAGCAAAGATTTAATAGCTTAGTAAATTTGATATAATACCTACATCGTTATGATACATAAAAAATTGCATAAATTACTTCTAGCTTTAGCTACCGGATTAGTTCTCGTTTTAGGTGTCGGCGCAGGCCATTCTCTTCTGATGCAACAAACTATGCCTCACGACAGCATGAAGATGAGTCATAATAACCCGTGCCAATCTGTTTGTGCTCCAATGGTTAATGGTAAGCAACAGCAACCACAGATTGAAGAAGAAGATAACGATCCGTATCCAGCTTTTGCTATTTTAAAGAACCAACTTGTTTTAACAAACTTTGCATATAGCCTCGCCTTCGCTGTCTTATTTTGGGCATATTTGAAACGTAGACCGCCAGATCTAATACTCGAATACGGTAAATTCCGAAACTAGGCCTTATTCATTATTTAAGTCATGTCGATTTATTTCGGTTTGACTGTATATTTTAATGTTTAACTAACTGGAGCTTACAACGTGTCAAACAAAGTTTTTATAGGAATTATTGCATTCGCGGTCATTGGAATGGCTAGCTTACTTGCATTTCAAAAGAAGGACGCCCCGCCGCCGGTAAGCCGCCTGGGGCATGATCAAGCCGATGAAGGTCGCGATCACCTCGAACAAGGACAACCTGAGTATAAGGATTACAAGGCAGAAATACCTACCTCGGGTCCACATACTGTTGTGGCTCCGTATCAAGCCTACCCATCAGAACTACCTGCTCAAGACTATATTCACAACCTTGAGCATGGTGGCGTTGTCATAAGCTATCGCCCCGATACAGATCCGGCTACAGTGCAAAAGCTTAAGGGCTTATTTACAAAACCGTTTGCTCGTAAAGATTTTCAGTCATCTGAAGCATTAGTTATGCCAAGGGAAGGTCAAGAAAAACCGATCGTAATGGCATCATGGAATCATATCGTTGAATTCGATAATTATGATGAGCAAAAACTGATGGATCAGTACCGACAAAATGTCGGCAAAGCACCTGAGGCAGGTGCATAAGATAAATCCGTGAAACGTATACCAACAGCAATTGCAAGATTACTTAGCTTACCCGGTGAAAGGGGACGCTTTGTATACTATTGGTTTTTAGTATTAAGTTTTTTGTTATTAGTACCAAATATCGCGCTCATTTTGGAGTTAACATTTAACCAACCATTGCTTTCACCGCTGGATAAACTAGGTTTTTTGACAGATATTTACGCGAGTGTTATACGCTTTTTCTTTGAACCAGTAACCTTTAGTATTTTTATTCTGTCTGTAGTTTTAGCGGTTAACTTTCAAGTCATACGCTTTATGCGTAACGTGACAAAATCGACTAAAGGCAGGGTTGCTGGTACACTTACCATGCTCATCAGTTCGCACTGCATAGCGTGCGGGGGATCTTTACTTGCACCGCTTATAAGTCTTGTTGGTGGAACTGGGGGAAGTTACATAGGAGCAGGTTATAGCCGGTTGCAGATGTTAACAATTGGACTTAACGTTTTGGCAATTATGATAGCGTTACGATCAATATATAAAGCAGCGCCAACATTAATCCGAATAACAAGCATACCTAATAAGGCTACGGCCTGATGGAGAATATTTTATGAGTAAATCAAAAAAGTTAACAATTTTAATAGGGGTAATAATTTTACTAGCCTTAGCAGGTGCAGGAACTGCGGCGTTAAAAAAGGATGATAAGAAAGCAGAGCAGACTAATAACTCTGCTCCATCAAATGACCAAAATAGCCTTAATTCTTCCATGATGTCTATGTCGGATGGATTGAAAGGAAAAACTGGAGATGAATATGATAAGGCATTTATCACCTTAATGTCGGAACATCATGCGGGTGCCATTGCTATGGCACAGCTCGTTGATACGGAAGCCAAACACACTGAACTGCGTACGCTTGCCGGACAAATTATTGAAGCGCAAACTAGAGAAATTGCCGATATGAAAAGCTGGGCGCAGATGTGGGGTTATGAATACAAAGAACCGAGTCAGTCTGGTATTGATGCTATGGCCGCGAGCCTGAAAGGTAAAACCGGTGACGATTTAGATAAGCAGTTTATTATTGATATGGTTGCCCATCATATGGGCGCAATCGATATGGCAAACCAGTCAGCCCAAAATGCCAAACATGATGAAATCAAAAAATTAAGTGAAGACATCTTTAATGCTCAGACACTTGAAATCGGCAATATGCAAGATTGGGCAAAGATGTGGGGTTATGATATTAGCTCAAGCGGACCTTCGATGCAAGGTCATCAAATGTCGATGTAAGATAACTTTTACGATTTCGTAATATTTAACCAGGTTTGGCCACCATCAGTACTTTTGAACAAATTACTTTTTTCGGTCAGTAAATAGGCTATCTTTGGATCAGCTTTATAAAACGCCATAAACAACGGTGTCTGGCCTGAAAAGTCCTGAGGGCGAGTTTGCCAGGTTTGGCCGCCGTCTTTACTCTCAGCCAACTGAAGTTTTTCATTGTAAGTAAAGACATGCTTTGCGTTGCTTGGGTTCACCGCTATTGCCGAAGTGAAGCCAACTAATAGTGTAGTGAACGTCTGACCACCATCCGTACTCTTTTGTAATCCTCTTGGGCCAGACGCATAGAGCGTATCTTTATCAGCTGTATCGGCTACAAGATTTACAATTGGATTTGCAGTCCGGATACTTTGCCACGTGTTACCCTCATCTGTAGACCTTTGAATATTACCTCTGTACCAACCATAAAGTAAATTAGTATCAATAGGGCTGATTGTAAGGGCATGAAAGTCAACTGGTCCTTCATTTCCGTCAGAAACTTTCTTCCATTCAAATGCTCCATCAGTAGATTTTTGAAATCCAATATTTCCGCCAGCCACAGGGTGACCGCTACTGTAAAAAATATCTGGATTATTTGGGTGCGCCGTAAACCCCATGTAATCGTCTTTGCTCTGGCCTACCTGGTACATTTCCTTCTCATCAATTAGTGTAAACAAACCTTCATGAGTAGCTATATATATTTTGCTATTATCAGTTGGGTTAACTGCTAAACCATGAGCGTGCGTAATTGAAGCAACTGGTGTAAGCGTTTTTTGAGTCACTGTTTTTTCTTTCGGTCTAAATATAAGGAGGGATAGTAAAAGAACTATCGACGCGCTTATTATTAGAATCAATTTGGGACTTAGAATACGTTTCATCTACTCAGTAACCACGACTGTGGCCTCACGGCTTGCCGCGCTATGATTATGATATTTCCAAGTCCCAGCTTTATCGAATGTAAATACGTATTCATCGTTTGCTCGACCGAGTGCGTCAAATCCTGGCAAATCAGTATGGCGAGGGTGGGGATCTGAAGCAACCCATAGATCATTGTCGGTATTGTTTACAAACTTTACGGTTTCACCCTTAGCAATCGTTACTGATGCCTTATCAAATCCACCATCATTATAGTAAATCGTCTGAGCTGCGTTCACATTACTTAACTGTTGATTATCTTTTGGTTCTTCTTTATTTGATAAATAAACGACTATAGCTATAAAGAAGATTACGCCTATTATTGCAGCAATATCTACAAGCCGTTTCGGTTTGACCAAGTTATTGTCCCATATTCATTTTTGAGTGATCCATTTGCATAGTGTCATTAGAGTTATTATAACCCCAATCCATTTGCCACTGCTTCATTTGACCAATTTCTTTTTCTTGGGCTGAAATTATATCGTTAGATAACTGTTTTATTTCATCGTGTTTGGCATTTGATGAAGTTAATTTAGCCATTTCAACTGCTCCTTCATGATGAGCAATCATTTCAGTAATAAATGATTTATCAAAGTCATCACCGCTCTTACCTTTTAATGAATCTGCTGACATCTGCATACTAGACGACATAGAGCTATTTGATGCAGTCTCCTTATCTTTTTCAAATGTAACTGCAGCAATTGAGACTAACAAGCCTCCAGCCATAAAGCTGCTAATTCCTATTAATAGTGATCTAGTTTCCATAATATTCTCCTAGTAAATTAATTTATCGAGATAGCATTCTACCTACTGCGCTCACCATTTCATCGGCCTTTTCATCAATGCCATTTGGTCCGATTTTTGAATTCGATAGACAGTGCTTAGTATGCTCAGATAGTAGTTGCAAACCAACCTTATCCAAGGCGGCTTGTGCTGCTGTGATTTGAGTTAGTATATCTATACAGTATTTGTCTTCTTCGACCATTCTCGCAATACCGCGTACCTGACCTTCGGCTCGTTTAAGTCGCTTATTGATTGAAACTTTATTTTCGGCGTATCCATATTTAGTCATAGTAATTCTCCTAATGCTGGTGGCTTCCATGACCTTCGTGATACTTCATGGTCAACGCATGGCCTTTATTTCTTTTTAATAGATACTTATTTACGGGGTAAGCCGCAAAAAATGCTGCTGTCAATGCAATCGGCATACTGATCCAAAAAAGCGGATTAACCAATCCTGCTTCCATTGCCCCGGGTATTATAGCCATCACTGCGTTGTCTACCACCTCCATAGTTGCGATTGACAATGTGTCAGCGGCAAAAACTATTGAGAGCGCGGAGAAGAAACCTAACCCTACTTTAAGTAATGGCAGTGTTGACAGTAAAAACCCAAAGAAAAAGGCTAATGTAACTGCTAAGGCAATTGTAGCTATAGTGCTAAGCCCTATCGCTGTTCCAATGACGAGACCTAAAATTTCACCGATCGCACAACCTGTTAGACAATGAAGCGTTGCGCTTTTTGCCATTGAATTTAATGCTTTGCCTTCTTCCATACTCTATCTCCTTATACCCCTATAGGGTATAGTATATTAGTCTGCTTGTCAATAAATGCTAATCCCCGTGGGCGAGCTGAAGAAAGCTTCATCTGAAGCAGTAGACACGCGGTAACGACCTGCTCCGCTAAAAACTGACTTCATACGCATATCTCGGTCAAACACCGTCCCTCTAATTGACCCAACTCGTATACTTGGTCCTTTATTCTTTTGTTCCATAAGGTGAATGATGCCGAGCGTTAGCGCGTCCAGAAGGTCATCTCTTTCAACCCCAAAACCAATGACTTGTTCCAGTAGTTTTTGACAGCCCTCGTATGGAAACTGAACGGTACCATTAATAATCCAAAAGGAAGCCACCTGCAAGCGCTCTTCTTTATCCCGCCCATTAAGCGGAACTGCTTCAGCTGGTATATTTTCTTGCTTTAACATTTCTATAATAGCCCGCTGCATGCCTACATCTTCAATATATATGTCGGCTGAAGTATGTCGGGCTTTTAGAGAAGCTATGTCCTGAACGGTTTCGCTGTAGAGATTACGCTTATTAATCGGGTAAGGATGAACGTAGATTTTGGTATCTTTGCCGTAGCCATGCTTTTCAAGTACGACAATTGCCGTATAATCGGCAGAGGTTTTCTTGGATATTGCTAAGTCAACGCTAATTGCCACGCGGTATGAACCGCCAGCCAGCTGCTGAGGAATATTATCGTAATATTTAATGTTTTCTGGCTTAACTATCTGCATATTGTCAGGCAGAATTTTTAGCAGATACTCTCGGTAATATGCCCGTTCGCTCGGTGCCTCCATCTTTTCCCGCGCAATAGCTTCCGGGGTGTCATATTTACCAGGCCACAAACAAACTCCGTTTTCATCGAGCAGAGGATACTCTTTGAATACAAATCGATCAGCCTGACGTTCGCTAAAGGCTTTCATCCGCATCATCAGTGAGTCGGTATGAAGTAAGTTACCTATCAATACAAACTTAGTTGTATGATCGCCAACTGGCAATATCTCACTGGTATACCAGTTAAAGGTTTTCTCCCGGCCTTCACTAGTTTTAACCGATTGCAGGTCTTCAACATCATCGGCAATTACTAGATCAGGCCTGTGTGAACCGTGCCTGGTACCTCTGATGCTTTGCTCGCTTGATACGGCACTGATTCGTGCACCGTATTTTGGTAGCACCAGTGACATTGAACCCCATTCATCACTGGTTTCCTTAAGTGGACCAAAGTCATCTCCAAGCAGTTCGTTGCTATCAAATTCCTGTTTGGCATTAGCTAAGTGCTTACGGGCTTGGACTTGAGTTTGGCTGGCTATTAGAGCGTATTTCTTTTGCTGCTTGCCGAGTATTGCCCACATCAAGAAGAACGTGGTTACAATACTGGATTTACCGCTACCACGAAAACTGACAATACCAAGATGACGAATATTTGGATCTTCTAGCATCATATACATTTCACGCTGGAACGGTGCAGTTGCATATCCAAAGTATCCTGGAAAATAGATGTGTGCAAAGTTATATAAACTCTCACTAGCTAGCTTCACACGCACACTTCGCGTAGTTTTTATCTCCCGCCATAGTTCAGGCGAGAAGGGTGATTCGTATTTCATTCGATTGTCTCACTTTCTGCCAGCAGTAAGCCAGCGTTTTTAAGAGCCCGCTCAATCAAATCGGACTGCTCGGGTGTTAATTCTTCGGTTTGATGCTTTATCCGGCCATCAACTCTGACTCTAGTTTCATAAGCTGCATGGTGGTGCTTCAGCCAAAAGATAATCGCCGTCATATTCTGGTCTTTAATGGCATTAATAAGCTGACTTTCGGCTATATCTGTTACCAGTGATGTGCCCTGATCTATTGCTTCGAAAGCTGCTTCGGCAAACGCTTCATCGGCTTTCAACCAACGGTAATAGGTTGCCCGGCCAATCCCCGCCCGCTGGCAAGCAACTTGCACCAGCGGAGTTTTACGGAGCTGCTCTAGCACCTTCGTTTTATTAGTAGCCGTACTCATGACAGTTTCTTTCGTTTTAGCCCAGTCATTTTCTCCCATCTGTCCATGGCCACCTCAGCATACACCGGAGATTTTTCCATTATGTAGCATCGGCGTTTTAGCTTCGTCGCGGCACAAAGCGTACTGCCACTGCCACAGAACGGTTCAACTATAAGGTCACCGCGTTTAGTGAGTACCTTTATATATGGAATCAGTATCTCAAGTGGCTTTACTCCGAATATGATTCCCTGCCCGCTGCTTTTTTCATCTGCTGCGTTGAAGTCGATAAAGTCAGTTGGTTGATGTTTACCTTTTGAGTAGTTTTGCCAATGGGGCTTCCCAGCTATCGCATACAAAGCTGTTTCATACTCTTCCTGCAAACCATCCGGTTCAGTTTCGTGGTTATATTGCACTTCTCCGCTGGCACCGACCATCGCGATATCGTGTTTGGAGAAGAACTTATACTTACCACCGAACCCTTGGTGTCGGTTCGGCAAATGCCAAACAATCATGTTTTTTACTTTCCAGCGTTTAGCCATTTCTTCCCAGATAACTGGGATATTCTTCCAATTTTCGTATACGATAATACTGAAGTCCGGTTTTGCAATTTTTGCTATACCGCCCATCCACAGTTCGGTAAAGTCGTCCGGCAATTCGTCAGTTTCCAGATATTTACGATTGCGTTTTGCACCAAAGCCTTCAGTTGGTTTGCCTTTTCGAATACCGCTTTTTAGATAATCTAAAATATACGGAGGATCAGTTAGGCACATATCGGCTTTTTCGCCGTTCATTAATTTCAGCATTTCTGCTTCAATGGTTGAGTCTCCACACATAAGTCTGGAATCACCCAGCTGGTAGACGTCACCTTTTTTAACTTTGATTTCAGAAATATTTAATTTCTTGAGTTCCTTATCGAGGTCGAATTGCTCCGGTTCGTCATCATCGAGATCAAAGATGGTATCAAGTTCTTCACTGGTGAAACCAACTTCATCTAATAGTGACTCATCAAATTCCTTGAGTAAATCCCAGTCCCAGTCTCCGACCGCTTTGTTAAGCCGCAAGTTAAGTGTTCGCTCCCGCTCAATATCCGGAATATGCAAATAGACAACCGGAACTTCTTTATAGCCGAGATCCTTAGCAACCTTTAGCCGGAAGTGCCCGCCGATTACGATGTTCTTCCTTGCGGGAGAGCCATTTACAAGAATAGGATCAACTAATCCGAACTGCTGAATGCTTTTTGTTAGTTGCGCTATGGAGTTTTCACTCCATTTGCGAGGGTTATATTCAGCTGCCTTTAGCTCGCTGACTTTAACTGATTTAATTTGGATATTTTTGTTTTGATTTGAAAGTGAACTATTCATAGCTCCATTCCTCCGTTTAGTTGATAAACGTACCTCTACATGAGGCGTGGAATGGCTCTAAATTAAAAGAATCACCCCATGCCGAACAATCGATTGACCAAGCTTTAAAGCTTTTTTGTGGCCCATAATTAGTTCGACTTTTTCAGGTGATTCCTTACTTAACGTCGTATTTGATTTATGTGTAAAGGTACAATTACATACTAAAGTTTATGCTTTTGATGTGTCAAGTAAACAGCTCACGCTAACACTCATCCAAATCATCAAGATTGTTTTTTGGGGTATCGTCTCGATCAGTTCGCAGATACTTACCGTTAGGGCCATTAACCACTCTGATTTCCGATCGCCCACTGACTTTCCACGGAACATAATAGGTGTGCACATCATTTTCTATGTCATCGATCGCGTCGCGCTTCAGACGAGGCGACCATGCCATGATTGGATTACCGATTGCAGTGACATCGCCGTCGCTATCATGTCGTGCCCGGTTAACTGCTCGGTCAGCCATTATTTGCTCTCCTTAACCGTTGTCTTCGGATGCGATTTCGCATATGAAGGTTTGACGTATTGGCCTGAGCCGGCGTCTCGATACTTTGGTGTTGGTTTGGTGGTTTTACCCATGGTGTTTACCCTCCATTATTTGTTAATATAGAGAGGACGACTCAATCGTCCAATAAATCGCTGCGTTTGTGCTTTCCTAGGGCTTTCGCGGCGATTTTGCTATATGTTTATTTCACACATTAGCTACCAATAATTATAGGAGTTTTGACAGGGGGCTGTCAAGAATAATATAGTTAATCAACTCTAATTGACGAATACGCTTCTCCTCTGTTAATATAGGAATATGTTAGAAACTCGTGAAAAAATACAACGCTTAGCACGGGTGATGGATATCAATAAGCTGAGTTATAGGGAAATTGGCCGTCAAATAGCCAATCCAGTCAGTGGCTCCGTGCACCCGCAAATTGTTAAGAACATTATTATTAAGCTTAAGGAAGAAGGGCTCATTAGCAATGCGGGCAACATAGTCGCTACAACTGCTCGCTTAGTTACTATTCCAATTCTTGGAAAGGCAAATGCTGGACCAGCAACTCACGTTGCAGGATCAGATGAACTTGGAACTCTAAAAGTTTCTGCATCTTTACTGCCTAACTCAAATTATAGTGACCTCTATGCATTAGAAGTAGATGGCGAATCCATGAATAAAGCTAAAATTAGAGGAAATCATATAGAAAATGGAGCATACGTAATCGTAGACAGTTCTAAAAAGACACCTAAAGAAGGTGAGGTAGTGACGGTGATTCATGAAGGACTATCAAATATAAAAAGTGTCCATTTTGATTATGAAAACGAGCTGATAGTATTGCATTCTGAGTCTTCGCAAGATTTTCAACCGATAGTCATAAATCCTCAAGATAATTGGGAGGGTTTAATTGGTGGTACCGTAATTCAAGTCGTACGGAAACCAGAGTTACTAGCCTCTTAGCTAATGAATTAAAGGCTTTTATATGACGTCTGGCTACGAAATCACCGTTGAACAGGAAATTGCTAACCCGTTTCATGGTAAGCCGCATGTACTTCTACTGGGGGCTGGAGCAAGTAAAGCCGCCTTGCCTGACGGTGATAAGTATGGCCGGACAGTACCGCTGCTTCGCGATGTAGCCGAAGGTCTAAAGCTGGTAGACCTATTTCCTGACAACTTAAAAGTACTGGCAGTACAAGATTTTGAGGCTGCTTATTCAAAACTGTTCGGCTTAGGTCCATCTGAAGAATTGCGCAAGATTGATTCACTGGTGCGTGAATATTTTTCGGAGCTTGAGCTGACGGATGAGCCGAACCTATACGACATAATCAATCTATCCCTGCGTGATAAAGATGCTATTTTTACGTTTAATTGGGATCCGTTTTTGATGCAATCCCGAATCCGGCTAGCTAAACTTGGCATTACCACGAGCTTCCCGAAGCTGTTCTTTTTACATGGTAATGTAACTGTGGGCTTCTGCGGGAAAGACAATACGAGCGGGTTGGCTGGTCGACCGTGTAGCAAGTGCCGGGAACCATTCATGCCTTCTGAGTTACTATACCCGGTTGAAAACAAAGATTATCAGGCAGACAGCTTCATTAAACGCGAGTGGCAGGCAGCCCGATTTTATTTGAAGGGTTGTTTCATGTTTACGGCCTTTGGCTATAGTGCTCCAACAACTGACAAAGAGGCCATTGAGCTACTAAAGAAAGGCTGGGGTGATAACAATGACCGGGCAATGGAGCAGACTGAAATTATCAACCGCCCGGGTGCCGATCATGATAAGCTTCGGGAAACCTGGGACCCCTTTATCCATACCCACCACTTTGATGTGCTTGATAGTTTTTATGACTCATTCATTACCAAACATCCTCGACGTTCAATTGAGGCTTACTGGAATCAGTACTGGGAAGCTAAGTTTATATCCAATAATCCTGTGCCGCAGGCCTTTGCCAATTTTGACGACATGGCTAAGTGGTATAAGCCGCTTATTGATGCCGAGCAGAAAGCAAAATAGCCACTTTCGCAAGGATTCAGTGGCTATTCCGATGGAATAATACTATTAAGCGGAGCAAGTGCGGGATTTGTTCGGTTTTACGATATGTATGTCATAAACATAACTGTTAGCCAGCAAAAAATGAAACATCCCCTTTTAAGGCGTTCTGTGTCTCATTTGTCTCACTCACCTCTATAGTGAGGTTCCAGACCGACATGCTCTACCAAGAAAAACGCCTCAACGAAAGTTGGGGCTTTTTTCTTGTGCAGAGTCTAGGCTGCGAACGTTCAATAATCGAGCGGTTAGCGAGAATAGTATGTCGAACCCAGCGAGAAACTATAGTCCTGCCCTCTGCTAAATTTGTAATATATTAAAACAAATGTTATAATTGTACTTAAGTTTTAATCATATGGAGAAAATATGGCGGACTCATACCCTTCCTTTATCTACGACCAATTCCGACCCGGAATAGAGAACGATGCTCAAGGCAAAGTCTGGCGGGAATACCGTGAAAAGCTAGAAGGAATTATGCACGCTGTAGTACTGCAAGCAGGTGCATCGATTGAAAAACAATTTGGGGATATTGAGGACGAGCGCACTAAAGGAGACTCAACGATCATGAGACTTTACAGAACAGAACCTCCAATAACAGCAGAGGAGGCCTGCCTGCTTGGTAGCGCAGTAGTCACGGCCTGGGAAGCTGTCGCCTCAACTGAGGAAATTCCTGAGTTTTGCGATACTGTCTTTCCCCTACAAGACCAACCTAATTCCAATCCTAGTTCTTAGGGTAACCTAGTATACTATTGCCCTCGATAACTCCTTCCGTCGGCTTTTGGTTCTGATGAGGGATTCCAATTCGAATGGACATACCCTGCAAAGAAAAACGCCTCAACTAAAGTTGGAGCTTTTTTACTAATTTATGACTTTATAATCTATACTTGTTCTAGGTAGATCTAAAATAAAGAATTATGAAGTTATCAACCCTCAAAACAGTTGCGACAGTATTACTTGTCATATTATTCTTCATGCCCGTAGTTGCCAACTTTATGCTCATGTTTGGGGCAGATACAGAAACTCAGCAGTACGCCGGCTTGCAGCTTATATTAATCGGCATATATAACGTACCGTTTTTACTCGTTTCTTTGCTCGGCATGACGATTGGTCGCACCCTAGCGGACAAATCAAAAGAAGGTGCCGCAACAATTTCTTTAGCAATAAGCATACTTTCCAGCATAGTAGGCAGCATCTTCATGTTTATCTGGGGCTTAGGCAGTCTATAAGTTATTGTAAATACGGTAAAGTATGTTATAATTATAGTAATGAATAAGGTACTATCCGCCTTTCCTGGCACAGGCAAATCACACTTTACAAAAAACTATACAGGCGAAGGAGTGGTCTTAGACTCTGACTCTAGTTCGTACTCTTGGCTTGGCGAAGGTGCTGAAAAAGTTAGAAATCCGGATTTTCCCACTAACTATATGGAGCACATTACCGAAAGTATCGGCTCTGCTTCCCTGATCCTCGTGTCTACTCATGAAGATGTTAGAAATGCTTTAGTCGATCATGGAATACGCTTTACACTCGCATACCCAGAACGAGATTTGAAAGAAGAATACATTCAACGCTTTGAAGATAGAGGTAGTCCTGAGGGCTTCATTAATTTAATGGCAGCTAAGTGGGATGAATTTGTTGGGCAACTTGAAGTACAAGGCAATGCCGACCATGTGGTTTTGCAGCAAGGTCAGTTTCTTGGCGATATAGTCGACCTTGGTTCACAAAAATAAGCTTGGTAGTGTTATGTCGAATTTAGAAGTTGCCGTAAGGCCTCATCCATCTGTTGAAGTCAGTGGCGAAAATTATCCATGGATAAACACACCCTCTGCACATATATCTACCGTGGCTGTTGAAATCGCCGATAGTGAATTTTTGTATGGAAGCATCGTAGGCTTAAGTAACTCGGTGCGCAAAATAGCCGGCTCAGTCACTCATGCTGATTCTACGAGCTTGCAGTCGGTTTTATTTAGCGGGATTTCGTCGGTGCTGTCAGGCAATCCGCATTCCGGTATAGGTAAAGTTGAAAACTCATCACTTGCGAATGGAGTACTCTTTACGGCCAGCAGGAATTTAATACGTGCGCCTAGTTTAGTATTTGCAGTCGAAAGTAAAAGCAATGACGATACTCGACTTCCTCTTGTTCTGAAAGCAGGCATTGCTAATGCAGGTGACTTGCCTAAGGTGCTCACAGTGATGGGCATCGCACAAGTAAGCCGGCGGCGGCGCAGATATTAACACTATTGATCAATCCTAGCTTTTCGGTATTGTTCGAGCAAGATCTTAAGTTTCTGCTCACTCCAGTCTAAATTTGATCGCCTCTCAAAAGCAATCTGAGATTCAATCTGTTCCTTCAGAAACCATTGATAATCAACAAGTTCAGGAGATCGATACAGGTCAGAAAAATGGATTGTACGGTATTCGTCCGGCGAACGCATGTCGATGAAGCCGTCTCTTTGTGAGTGAAATACCCCTACTTTCCAGTCCTCACTCTCTACGCCCTGACTAATGCGAGTGTACCTGTCGGCCACAGCTATTCTGCCTATAGTAGCCGATGCCACCAACATGACACCCTGGTGGTGTGATAGCTCACGCTGAAATGGCGACGTGAGTACATATTGCTCAAATGGACTGCACCCTTCTGGTATTGTTTCTGGCGTAAGCCGCTTTTGTTCGGTCTCGCTTAAATCTCTTTGAAACATAAAAATCCTTTCTTACGAAAGGATGTTGGTACATAGTTTGGTTGTAGCGACATCCTTCCAATTAGTAATTAATTGGTCTAGGTGGAGCACCTTGCTGAGCAGGTTGCTGACGGGTCGCAGAGCTAGATCTCTCGCCGTACTCTTGATGCTGTCATAAGACAGTAATAAAATTTTATAATGTATATAACTTTTAGTCAAGCTGGTCGTCGGTTTGTTATGATTAAGTCATGGATCTGGAACTGATGACCCTTTCGGAAGCCTGGGCAAAATTTAACTTCTTGGCGGCAATTGCATTCTTTGTTTTTTATTTGTTTATAGAGATGCTGGACTCTTCACTTACGTTTTCCCTGGTCCAGCATAAGTCCCTAAGGTCAGCGGCAGTGACTTTCATATTGTATATAACTCTAGCTGTTGAAATAGTTGCGATTATCTCAAACTACTTATATATAGTCCCTGTTGCCCTGGGTGCTGCACTAGGCTCCTTTTTGGTAGTAGAACATGAAAAGAAGAAGCGACCTCTTAAGTAATGCTTAATACGTCCAACAGAGGTATCTTTATATGTCATAATATGAGATTAGGATAATGTCAAGGCCAAGCGTATAGTAAGAGATACGTAAACCACTACAACACTAAATATCTCGTGCGGGAGCTAATCGATAAAGATTGTTACTGGATTTGCAAGTAACAATCTTAGCGAAAGGCATCCATATGTCAGTATTTACACCGATTAAAGACACTAAACAAAAAGTACACTTCTCTGAGTATATTCGTACGGGCGACAAACCTGACGAAGATACAAAGCCGGCAGAAACAACTAAGCCTGAACAAACTGAGAGTAGCTAGCACTAAGTGGGGGCTTGCATTTAGCCAGTCTCCGCACTGCTATAAATTTTGGGGCCACTGTTCATGAAACGCCTACTGTCATTCATACGAACTAAAAAGTTTGGTGTGCCGATAGTCGCTGTTGCGGGAATAACAGTCCTCGGCTTGTTTCTGGCTGGCGACAAAACTAATACAACTGTCACCCCAGATCTGCCCGAGCCCTCGCTCAAGTCACTGGCAGCCGAAAAGAATATTCAACTTGGTAATTTTGCGATGCCCAAGCTTTTTGACGAGAAGCCATACACCGATATATTGACCTCCCAATTTGACCTTGCTCTTGCCGATAACCAGCCGAACTGGCACTTTACCGATACCGACTTACGTCCTTCTGAAAAAACATTTAACTTTAGCCGCGTGGATCAAGTTGTAGAATTTGCCGAAAAGAATAATATGGACATCGAAATGCACCACTACATTTGGGGTGAAGAAAAATGGCTGCCGAACTGGCTTATTAACGGCAACTACACAAAGGAACAGCTCATGGGCCTAATTAAGAATCACATCTCAACGATGGGAAATCGCTATAAAGGCAGAGTGTTGCAATGGTCAGTAGTAAATGAAGCATTTACTCGCGATCAACACCTGTACGGCCTGAATGACTGGTGGGCCGATAATATTGGCGATCAGAGCTACATTGACCAATCTTTTATTTGGGCTCGTCAGGCCGACCCACATTCAAAGTTATTGCTAAATGACTTTAATAACGAAAGCATGAACGAGACATCAAACGCAATGTACGACTATATAAAAGGCGCCAAGCAACGCGGCATACCGATTGATGGTATTGGCATGCAGATGCACATTGACGGCTCCCATCCTCCGGTCAAAGATGAAGTTGTTGCAAACATGAAACGATTTGGTGAACTCGGCGTCAAGGTCTATGTCACAGAACTCGATGTCAACATGAATGATGTCAAGGCTGACGCGAAAGCCCGAGACGACATACAGTCAGGCATTTACTACGAGATGATGCGCGCCTGCATAGAGTCAGAAGTTTGTCCTAGCTTCTCCCTGCTCGGCATAACCGACAAAGAAACGTGGTACAACTACTTACCAGGCACGCCGAATTCTAGCCCTTTGATATTTGACGCTAACTACAAACCAAAGCCAGCATTCTATAGTCTCAGGCAAGCGCTTCTACAAAAGTAATGCCATGGGTTAATCTTTTTTCTTAAGCTTGCAAAATTTACACACAAAAGGAATAGTCTTAGTATGGCAAATATACATATTGATCAAATACCGATCATAGAAAATGCCGGTGAACGTACAAAAATAGCAGAAATACCGTTGGGTGCGGAGGACGAATACACCGTCAAGCCAAATTTCAGGTTATTTGAGGTTACGCTTCTAGACTCTGACGTCACAATTCACATCAGACAAGAGCCCTTACCAGCACCCGAGCAAGGTGACTTTTTTGCAGTCTTTTCGAACCAGGGAGCTCTTCCCCGCACACACATCGAGACCCGGTTTGCTTCTGCGCAGGAAGATTTGATCGCACGCGTGGCTTGCTTGGCTGTAGATCACCACAGAACGTAAGCCAACCGTTTGCTATCATATTGAGATGAAACATTTCATTGTCTATTCACATGGTTTTGGAGTCGACAGAACCGACCGAGGTTTACTGGCTGACATCTCTGCCTCCATGCCAGGATACGAGCATATCTTGTTCGACTATAACGATATTAATCCAGAGAATAATGAGCTAACTGTCAATCCTTTCCAGGAACAAGTCAAACGACTCAATACCATACTAAGCACATTAGATGATGGCGAGGAGAAAGTAATCGATATTGTGGCCCATTCGCAAGGCAGCATTGTGGCAGCTTTGGCTAACCTAGACAATGTCAGGCGTGTCATATGTTTGGCTCCACCCGATAATGTGAGCGTGGAAAGAATAGCCGGACGCTTCCGCAACGCCGCAGGTAGCAAAATTGATCTTGAGGGTGTCTCAAAAATTGTTCGCCGGGACGGCTCTATTACCATAGTCCCCAAAGCTTACTGGGAAAGCGCCCGGCCTCTTAACGTAATGCAGCTCTACAATAATCTGGCGCAGCGTGTAAAAACTATTTTCATTATTGCCAACGAAGATGATGTTCTAGGCATAACAAACTTCGACAATACCACCGAGTCTATAGATTTAGAGCAGATTAGTGGTGACCATAATTTTAATGGTGAAGCTCGCCCAGGCTTAATTAAGCGCGTATCCGAATTGCTCAATTAGGTCATTAACTCTTATCAGCGTATAATGAGAGGTAGCTTAGTCCACTTCAACCCTAAAGCATTGTTTAGAGGAGAATGAAGGAAAGATTGTCGTCGACCTAGTTGAGTAAGATAATCTTAAGGACATCCTATGACCAGGGCAACAATCCTACTATCAACAATCAAATACACAACGCCGATTCAATTTGCACCCAAGAAAGTAGCCGCGTAATGGCGAAAGATAAAGGGCGCAAAGAAGTCAAAAAGCCCAAGAAAGTCAATAAGGCTTAGTTATGTCGTCAGCGTATATGAAATTAAAGATGAAACGTTTTATGCAGGAACTAGAGGTTACGCAAGAGCTCCAGGCACTCCTTAAGGATGATTCCTTTCGTACGATGCCTGGGTATAGTGCCGACACCGATACGTACCCTGACAATGCTGTCCCGTTTGTGCAAGGACATTTGAATTATCTAAAAAGACATCCGCAAGTTGACCCAGCACATTATCTATCCAACTTGCGACTGATGCTCAAGGTGCGTTAACGTTCCGTAATTTCCTCTGGCGCTGACTAATAGTTTCGTTCTAACTATGCTTAAATGTAGGTATGGGAAAGAATGAAAAGAATTTTATAAAGGTCGATAACAAGACCGGTGGACCATTGGGCTACCCAATGTTCATGACTTTTATTGGCGCAGCGGTTTACTTTGTAAACCAAGTTGATGGCTTCTGGAATATTATAGAAGCCCTGTTCAAAGCTGCCGTTTGGCCAGCTATTTTAGTCTATAACGTGCTACAAGCTTTTAGTGCCTAACCGCACAGAAATAAATCTGTAAATGAACGCAGAGATTGTTGGCTTCATTGCTGGGATACTGGTGGCGAGCTCTCTCTTGCCCCAAGTATTAAAGTCGTGGAAGACTAAGTCTACGCACGATATTTCTTTGGGTTGGAGCATTACAAGTCTTGCCGGACAAATTGCTTGGATTATCTATGGACTACTAATCTCCAGTTACTCTTTGGTAATAATGAGCAGCATTACCTTGGTAATGGCGCTCTCGGTCTTTTACTTAAAACTCAAGTACAGTTAAATCTTTTTGCGCTTATGCTTGCAATCAATAGATTTTGCATGAATACTCTTTAGTACTAGGAGGTCATGATGACAAGAACGTATGAAGGCTTTGAGTCAGAGCATTTAGCAGCAAATCAAGAATACCTGCAAACCAACCCCTACCCCGGACGAGGTATTGTCCAGGGTCTAAGCGAGGACGGCGAACGGTATCTGCAAGCCTATTGGGTAATGGGACGCAGTGAAAATTCACGCAACCGCATCTTTGAGATTGACGCAAATGACAACGTATCTACACAAGCTCATGATCCAAGCAGAGTTACTGACCCAAGTTTGATCATCTACAAGGCTATGACCGAGGCCAGCAACGGAGAGGCTGTTCATGTAGTCTCAAACGGCCACCAAACAGATAGCATAGCCGCGAGCCTCAATAAAGCGCTCCCGCTTTCAGAGCATGGTGGGCAGTTTAGCAAAGCCCTCATGGGCTGGGATTACGAACCAGACGCACCTAACTACACACCACGCATTAGCGGCTACATAGCGCTCCGGGGCGCGTATGGCTTTTCTATCATCACTCGAGACGGCTTAACCGGAAATTCGGTTCGTACGATGACTCGAGGCGATTTAGACGAACTGCCTGCCGGCGCCGGCTTATGCGTACACACCTATGAAGGTGATGGCAACCCGCTCCCATCATTCGAGGGCAATCCGTACCCAGTTCCTGTTGCCAACACAGCCAGGTCAACTGCCGAAGCTTTGTGGGAAGTACTCGATACCGATAATCGCGTTGCTATTGCCGTCAAAAGTATTAGTCGGAAAACTGGTGAAGCTCGAGTAAGCGTCATCAATCAACTCGACGAAACCGCCTAGGAATCGTTGTGTTTGGTAGAAAAGCGAGATATATAGAAGATCTTGAGATTGAGAATGGTCGGCTTGCAGATGAAACCGAGCGAATGCGCACTATATACACTAGCGCTGAGCCTTTCATACCTATCGCAGAGGCACTCAAAGAGCGGGTGGAACAGCGCACTGAACAAGTTGACGCCGAAGATATGGACGCCGCTTTTGACAGAGCCATGAAAGACGTCGAAGAGGGTATGGTCCAGCAGCATATTGAAGCAAAGCTAGGCGAACTACCACCTGAAACATTGTTGAGCATGTACGCTGAACGCTTTGATGACGAAACCGTGTTAGGAGCTCTGCAAAGCGCTGCTAAAAAAGTCCAGCGGGAGACCCGAAAAAATGAACGCAAAGATATTATTGAGCAACAAGCCGCAGAAGGTCATTACTTTGACCTTGGCCATGTTTTGGAAGATGAAATAGTTCACATTCGCTTGAATACTCGTTCAGAAGGCCCCCATGGGGGTTCGTACGGCGCTCGAATGATCCGACTACGCAAACACAGCGAAGCCAGCAATCTCTTCGTCATCCTATACGATGGACCGGAGAATGCTTATGACTTCAATCCAAGGTCAAATTCGTCTAAATTGCCTGTGAATTGCACAGCACAGATTGGGGCCAGTATAGTTAAGCCAGACGGGTCAACGGAGCTCGATAATAAAATTAGCTTCTTCGCACCCTTAAGCGTATTGCCAAGTAGATCAGACCGAGTTCACTCCACCACCCACTTAGTCACGCAAGTCGCATTAGGGAGTCCGCGGAATACAGTTCTGGACAGCATAAAGTGTCGCGTAGCATAGAGGAACGTGTTTAAATAAATTACAATGAACCGCAAGCTTTTAATGCTCATTTTACTCAATGTGTTGTTTGTAATCCCGGCAGTAATTTTATTCTACGTAGTAGAGCCTGACTCAGGTAAAGTTGCACCGGAAGACAAAAACTTGGTAAGCGTTTTTAATTTCCTCGTATTTCCGGCTATCATCACGGTATTCCTTGATATAGTTTTTCTTTTGAAATATGCTCGCACACAAGACAAAGTTATCGCCGCTCAGCCCAAAAAACCAGAGACTGGCTGGCGAAAATATGTCCACTCTGGCCTCTTTTGGTTCAACGTTTTAGCACTCCTACCGTGCGTTATAATCCTCTCCTTGTCCATATTCTTCGGCGGAGCCGGCCTAAACATTGGCCATGCTTTTATGTTCATTTTCCTCCTACCAATCGCCCTTGTGACGCTCGCGCTTGATATTTATCATCTACTCAAGCGTTGAAACCATTAAGCTCAGCTTAAATGTGTTGTATTTGCCACATTAAAGATTTATAGTTGGCAATACTATGGCCAAATACAGACATAACGAAGCGGGTGTCGCCCATTTGGGCTTGATCTTAATCATTGTAATCGCTTCTGGCATAGTCGGCTTTGCAGCTTGGCGAGTCCTGAATACGGAAAGAAAACCAACTTCTCAGACATCTACACCAGCTAGCACCAAGGAAGCTGGTTTTGTAGAATGGAGCTTTAATGGCGAAAGCTGGAAGGCAATGGGCTCTGCACCCAAGTGCGAGGAACCGCTGGCAATTAGCTCACCAATGGATATATCAAAAGCCAACGCCAGGCTCATGCCCGGTCAAATGCGTGGCACCGACTTTAAGCCGCATGGGGGCCTGGCTATGAGCGATAGTTCGAATAACATCGTTGACGTTACAGCCATTCGGGACGCGTACTTGTATCGTGGCTCACGCTACATTCAAGACAATGAAGTGCAGTATATGTTTGATTTTATGGACTCCTGTGGGGTCATGTATCGACTCGACCACCTGGGCACCCTAACAGATGAATTTGCTGGCTATGCTGCAAAACTGCCCGAACCAAAAGTCGATGATTCACGAACGTACAAATTTGACGACAACCCGCTGGTTAAAAAGGGTACCCTCATAGCTACTACTATTGGCATCAAGCACAATAAAAATGCCTTTTTTGATCTTGGTGTATATGATTTACGATCTCCCAATGCTGCCTCAAAGACAAGCCTCTACAAAACTGACGCACCACGTATTTCTGATAAAGAGCAGTCTTTCTTTGCACTCTGCTGGTTTGACCATCTACAGGGTAACGACAAGGTAATTGCAAGTGGTCTTCCCTCTCGGGGTGGCGCCAAAGAAACCAGTAGTGATTACTGTCAATGATTTTGACAAATCGTAATATATGCTATTGTTTATTTAGTACCACTAAAATAAAAATCAAAGGGGTTCAAACATGTTAGCAAGAGTAATTCAAGAAGCAACCGATGCCGTAGCAGCAGCTGTTAATGGCGTAGACAACATTCTGGATGCAGTGACCGGAACTGTAAAAGGCCAAGTGATTAATGTTTTGCAAGGTAGCGGCGAAGTCGCTGGTGCCGGCATAGAAGCAGTTGCTTCAGTTGCCAGTGGCGCCATAAAAGGTGCTGGCCAAGTCGGTGGCACTGCCACAGATACCATTTTTGGTACCATCAGTGGTGTCGTACAAGGTACAGGCCAAGTCGGTGGCGACGTGATTGGAGCCGTTCGCGGTGCTGCTCAAGGTATCGTTCAGGCTACCGCTGAAACCGGCGGTGACGTCGGCACAGCTGCCGTAAACACCGTACAAGCTGCCATCAAGTCAGCTGGCGATGTTGGTGCCGATACTTCAGAAGCTGCTAAAGCAGCCGTCGGTGGCGCACTTGATGCTGCAACCAGCGTCGGTGGCGATGCAACAAACACCGTCCGTAATGCGCTACTTTCAACCGCTGCATTGCCTCGTGATGTGATTGAAGCTGCCCTCAAAGGCAGTGAAGACGACAAGAAATAGTCAGATTCCGCTCTTTCATGAGCTCACTATCCAGATGAACAAAGTAAAAGCAGCGTCGAACGACGCTATCCCATCAGTAAAAATCAACAAACTTAGCAAGCAATATCCTGGCGTAGACAGATTTTCCTTAAAAAACTTGTCCCTCCAGTTATATCCCGGCGAAGTCTATGGCTTTTTGGGTCCGAATGGAGCTGGTAAATCTACCGCGATTCGGACCCTGATGGGCTTCATCAAGCCAACCAGCGGCAGTGCCACTATCAATGGCTATGATATTGACGCACAGAGCCTACAGGTCAGGCAGTCAGTCGGCTTTCTGTCGGGCGACCTAGCCTTGTATCCCAAGATGACGGGCCGGCAGTATATTTCTTATCTCAGCGAGCTACAGGGCTCCTGTGACAAGCACTATACCCGTACGCTCGCCAAGCGCTTGCAAGCTAACCTTGACCGGCCACTCGGAGAACTTTCTCGTGGTAATCGTCAAAAAATCGGCATTGTTCAGGCCTTTATGCACAAACCAAGTATCCTGATTTTGGACGAGCCAACCAGTGGCCTCGATCCTCTCGTCCAGGAAACATTCTTTGAGCTGATTCGCGAGGCCAAGCAGCGCCAAGCCACTATTTTTATGAGTAGTCACGTCCTCAGTGAGGTACAGAAAATTTGCGACAAAGTAGGCATTATCCGCGAAGGCGAATTAATTGCCGAGAAAGATATCTCGGAGATGGCTTATGACGCAGCACAAACGTTTGACATCGTCTTTAGCAAAACAGCGCCACTTGTAGACTTAAAGAAGATTAAGGGCCTAAAAATTGTCAGCCACAATAACTCACAGGTTCGAGTCCACATCAATGGCAAGTTATCTCATTTGTTTGCAGTCTTGGCTCAGCACGAAGTCCGCAGCATTGACGCCCACAACCTTGACCTCGAAGAAGCCTTCATTCATTTTTATAAGGAAAAGGCACGCTGATGTTTGCAATTGCTAAATGGACCTTGTGGCAACGACGCTGGAGCACCATGTGGTGGTCGGTTGGTGTAGCATTCTTCATTTTCATTAATATGGCGCTGTACCCGAGCTTCAAAGATCAAGCTGGCGAACTCCAGAAAAGCTTCGAAAATCTGCCCGATACGGCAGTTCAACTTTTTGGTGGCAGTACTGACTTCTTTTCGCCTGTTGGATTTCTGAATAGTCAGATATTTTTCATTATGATGCCCCTGTTGTTGGGTATTTTAGCTATCGGCTTGGGTTCGAGTATTCTAGCCCGTGAAGAGCAGGATCATACCATAGAATCATTATTGGCTCGACCTGTTTCCAGGGCTCGCTTGCTAGCTGGTAAAACCATGGCAGCTGTTGCAATTGTTACCATCGTTACACTCATTTCTCTAGCACTAACCATTTTTACGGCTATAGCCGTTGATATCGATATAGCTATTGTTCGACTGACTGAAGTGACATTCGTGTGCTGGCTACTAGCGCTTAGTTTTGGTGTCGTTGCGCTCCTATTAACATCGTTTGGCAAAGTTCGATCTGCTAGTATGGGCGTTGCTTCGGTCTTTGCTTTGGGTGGCTATATTGTCAGCTCACTGGCTGGAACGATTGATTGGCTCGAGATACCAAGTAAAATTTTTCCATTTCATTATTATCAATCTGAGGCCATTTTGCGCGGCACGTATGAGTGGAGAAATATAATTTTCTTCTTGGTAGTACTTGGTATTGGCTATGTCATCGCTTGGCGTATCTTTAGCAAACGAGATATTTACTAACATCTATGGAAATTGCTTACTACCTGACTACGTTGGCTTTATTTGCAGTTATGGTCCTGACAGTCTGGGGCCTCATTAAACCTAAGATGTGGCGCAAATTACTGAGAAGTCGTACAACTCGAAAAATGATTGCTATCAGTGGCTTTGCCTTGTTCGTAGCCTGCGGTCTCATTATTTCTGCAACCGAACCAGCCGACGTTAAACAGGCTCGTCTGGCGCGCGAAAAAGCTCAGAAAGAATCGAGCCTTATTCAAGGACAAAAAAATCAGGCAAATGAAGCTAAACAAGTTGCACCAAAGGCAGAAACGAAAGAAGTTGAAGAAAAACAACCAATCGCGTTCAGCAAGGAACGCAAAGAGGACCCCTCTATACCAAGCAGTAAGACTAGTATTACTCAGGTTGGCAAAAATGGTGAAAAAATCATCTATTACGAAGTTGCGTATAACGACGGCAAAGAAACAAGTAAAGTCATCAAACGTGAAGTAGTTACAGTCGAACCAGTCACCGAAATTACAACCGTCGGGACGTATGTAGCACCTACTCAAACTCAACAATCAACCGGAGCCCGTACCGGAGCAATCTGCCGAGACGGGACACGCAGTACCGCTACTGGCAGCGGAGCTTGCTCACACCACGATGGTGTTGCTCGCTGGCTCTATAACTAGTTTTTGGGCTTTGCTTTGGTTTGGCGTTTTTCGATAGCTTTTTCGGCACGATTGCGTAGCGTGGTGGTGATAAAAGCTGTAATGATACCGACACCAATAAAAACATAGAAGGTGGTAAACAGCTTGCCAGCATCAGTCTTGGGGACGAAATCTCCGTAGCCAATGGTAGCTAACGTGATGACACAAAAATAGTAAGCATCAAGCCACGAAAACTTTTCGACATAATGATAAAAGACGGTACCCATAAGCAATACAAAGGCAGTTAAAGCCAACAAGTAACGGTGAGCCTGTGTTGTGCTAATCGGCATAGCCCGTATTATAGGCTGCTTCCTGCAAATAGCCAGTGGTCTGCTATGCTATATCCATGCAAATAATGTTGCTGAGCTTTGTTTTTATACTTGGCATTACTGCCTATATTTCTGCCGTCTGGCAAATGCTTGCCGGTCAATACAAGCCTAGTTTCTTTAGCCGGGGTGTCTGGTTTTTGCTTGGGATCAATAGTTTTGCTGGTGTATTTCTTGGTGATGGCAGTACCGCTTCAATACTATTAGCGGCCACCCTGCTGATTGGTAATACAGCTGTATTTGCAGTTAGCTATTCAAAAGGTTCACGGATTTTTGGCGCAGCCGAAAAAATAAGCCTTGGACTCTTAGTCGCTAGCGGCCTCGCATGGGCAATTTTGGATGAACCGTTTCTTGGACTCATTATTAGTTTGGTGGCGCATTTTATTGGCGGTATACCAACAATTTGGCGCACGATCAAGAAAGAGACGAGTGAGCGAGCTTACCACTGGTACTTCTTCTTTGTGGCCAGCGTTTTGAGTGTCATCATAAGCCCTGACCGATCACTGACCGCTATACTCTTCCCGCTTTACTTTGCGTTGTTTGACGGCCTGATTATCGTTTTGTCGCACCGCCACCGCCTGGGAATCCATAAGTAAATATATATCAACTTTATGCTTGACAAAAGCTCATTCTTGAGTTATTATACTATACATTGTTTAATTGGATCCGAGTTGTGTGCCGTTTTGCTCGATTTCAACCGACAATCAGCATAAAACAACTTAAAATTTAAGGATACCAATGTCTTACTCTTTTTCTAGTAGCCGCAATGGCTCTAGTCGAACCCGTTACAAAAGTAACACCCGACCATCACAAAACCGCCGTTCAAATCGCCGATCTGGACAACGCATTAACCCCGAACGTTTCGTTAAAGTAGCTAAAGCAGCTGACGTCGAAGTTTACGAACCAACACATCAGTTTAGAGATTTTGCACTCAATGATACGCTGCAAGCTAACTTAACTGCAAAGGGCTTTGTGGTACCTTCACCAATTCAAGACCAAGCTATTCCTGCCGCTCTTAACGGCCAGGATGTTATTGGCATAGCTAGCACCGGTACCGGTAAAACGGCTGCCTTTGCTTTACCAATGCTCCATCGCTTAATGGAAGATAAACAAGGCTCAGCTTTGATTGTTGCTCCAACTCGTGAGCTCGCTCAGCAAATTGAGCAAGAATGCCGTACACTTGGCAAAAACAGTGGCCTACGTGGTGCTATCCTCATTGGTGGCGCCAGTATGGTTCACCAGTTGCGTGATCTACGCCAGAAACCCCGAGTTATCATCGGCACACCGGGCCGTATCAAAGATCACATCCAACGTGGCACCCTACAACTTAATACGTGCAATATCGTCGTACTCGACGAAGTTGACCGCATGCTTGATATGGGCTTTGTTGATGACGTGACTCAAATACTTACCAACGTAGCCGATAAGCGACAGTCATTGTTCTTCTCTGCTACTATGGATGATCGCGTCCAACGATTGATCAGGGGCTTTACCTCAGATCCAGTAACTATCTCTATTCGCCCAAGTGCTACCAGTGAGAACGTTCATCAAAATGTTGTTCGTTATCGTGGTACAAGCGAAAAGATGGATAAACTACACGACCTGTTGGTCAACCCTGATGTTGAGAAGGTTATTATTTTTGACGAAACACAGCGAAATGTTGAGCGACTTAACACTGAATTATACGACCGCGGCTTTGCGACTGAAGCAATCCACGGTGGCAAAACTCAAGGTCATCGACAACGCGCTCTTAACCGTTTCCGACAGGATCAGGTAAATATCTTGGTTGCTACCGATGTAGCCGCTCGTGGTATTGACGTAGCTAACGTGAGTCACGTTATCAACTACTCAGCTCCTGAAGCATACGAAGACTACGTTCACCGAATCGGACGTGCCGGACGAGCCGGTAAAACTGGTTACGCTCTAACGTTTATCTCTGCTTAACAAGCGGTAACGTCACGACAAATACGCTCCCTTTAGCCGGTTGACTGGTAACAGATATGTTGCCGTCATGTAGCTGCACGATTTGCTGCGCTATAGCCAAGCCAAGGCCATAGCCGGTAACTTCTTGCTTGCTGCGAGCGGTGTCTGCTCGGTAAAAGCGATCAAATATATGTTGTAGTTCGGTTGCCTTAATGCCAACTCCTTGGTCGGTGATTCGCACTACAACATCCTTGCTAGCTGCTTCTATTGTGACTGTGACTTCGGTCTTATCTGGACTGTATTTGACGGCATTGTCAAGAATGGTAACAAACGCCTCGATGAGGCTTGTCTTGTCTGCGTTAACCAATAGCTTGCCGTGCTCGACAGTGCCATGAATGAGGATATTTTTCTTTTCAGCCAGTGGCATAACCCGATCTATAGCTGACTGTACGACCATATCTATATCTACGCGTTCTCTTATGAGGGCGCTTTTTTCAACTTGGGCCAGCCGCAACAACCCAGCAGAAAGCTCGGTTAGCTTGGCAAGTTCCTCGATATTGCTTTCTAGCACTTGCTTGGCTTTTTTGACGGTAAGTTTAGGATCCATTAAGGCTACTTCGTTCTCTACACGCATAGCAGCCAAGGGCGTCCGCAGCTCATGGCTGGCATCGGCCGTAAAGCGACTTTGAGCTTCGTGAGCTTCTTCTATTGGGCGAAGTGTTCGGTGAGCAAAGTAATAACTCAAAACACCGCCCCACGCCAGGATAATCAGATTTACAACTATCAAGCGCTGCAAGATTCGTTGCTGGGCCGCTTCATACTGGGCCTCCTGCTCGTCCAAGAAACTGTTAAGTGTGTTACGCCCTGGCGAATCCGCCGGTAATCGATTAATAGCTGAATTTGGGCCCGGCCGACGCAGACCTCGATCTAGCTCTTGAACAGAAAGCTGATAAACATTGATGCTAAAAAATAAACTGATGATCATCAATATGGTCAGATATACACCTGCCAACTTAAGTGAGTTACGATGAAATGTCATAGGTAATAATTTCATGATTTAGTTCCAAAATAATAGCCAAATCCCCGTTTGGTATTAATTAAAGGTGGGGTTTTAGCGAAAGGACGATCAACCTTTCTTCTCAAATAACCGACATAGACTTCAACCGTATTTGGCAAGATATCGGCATCGTAGTCCCATACATGTTGGATGATGGCATCTTTGGTAATAATACGCTCCGGGTTTCGTAGCATATATTCCAAAAGGGCAAATTCTTTGCTAGTCAAAGCAATTGATGTGCCTGCTCGTTCAACCAACATAGCCTCGGGATCAAGCTGTAGATCAGCGTATTTCAAAACGGTGCCTTGAGCAGACTGTGGTCGCCGTAGCAATGCCCGCACACGAGCTAGCAATTCGACAAAGGCAAATGGCTTAACTAAGTAATCATCGGCTCCTGCGTTGAGACCTTCGACTCTGTCGATAACTTTATCTTTAGCAGTTAGAAGCAAGACTGGCGTATGGATACCCTCTTTACGCATGGCTTGTACAATGCCGACCCCGTCAATTCCACCTGGAAGCATGCGGTCAAGAATCATCAGATCATACGGCTCGGTCAGCGCCATTGCCTTACCATCATCTCCGGTATATACAACGTCGACTGCATATGACTGCTGTTCGAGGCCACGTTTTATAGCATTGGCTATCTTATGTTCATCTTCAACAACAAGTATTCTCATGTTATCTAGTATAGTCGCTTGGCTGAGAAAAAACTGAAATAGCTGCCCTGCTCTAAACTTAAAAGTCACTGCACGATTGCTCATGCAGTGACTGGGTTGGTCGGTTATGGATAAACTGTTCTATTCGTTCATTCGCCCTCCTGGACCACCAGGTCCACCGAGTCCTCGGCCACCACCATGGCCCATGACGTACTTCATAAAGTCAGTTGAGATGTTATTATCCTTTGCCCACTGCTCCAATTCGGTACGCTTTGTTTGCATAGCTGCTTTGCGCTCGGCATCGGTTTTATCTTTCATCGAATCTCGCGCTGCCTCTCGCTGAGCTTGTAGCTCAGCTCGTTTGGCTAATATCTTATCCTTTTGCTCGGATGTTATGGTGCCTTTAGTAACTGCCTCACTCAGTTCCTTCTCGATGACGGCCTGTCGCTCTGCTTCTTTGGTTTTACGATCATCTTCAAATACTGCTTGAACGTCTGACTCTTTCAAATTAAACTTCTGAGCGATTTTACCGACAAGTGAGTCGGTGCTAGATGTTGTTGTGGCCGCTGAAGCCAGGTTATTCCCGGCTAATCCAGCTGCGCTGATGGTTGTAACAACGCCAGCCACTAACAACGGCTTCTTTATATTCATTGCTGCTCCTTTTGCTTACTATTATGTGCTGTCGACAGCCTAGGTATAGTACGAGGCTGGCTTGAGAATTACCTGAAGTTCTATGACCCCTGTAATTATATTGAGTTATGCACTTTTTATGCACAAACTCAAGCGAACTATAACGCTAATGCTTTGACATTTAAGGAAAACGTACTATAACAAGAGCAGTACTTAAATAATTGGAGGGTACGGTATGGAAAAGCACGCAAATGACGTGTGGGGAAGTTTGGCGTTTAGGGGCGTCATTGCCATCTTATTCGGTATTGCAGCCGTTTTTTGGCCAGGTCTCACACTCGTAACATTGGTATATCTGTTTGCCGGATTCATTTTGGCAATCGGTCTCGTTACGCTGGTAAGCAGTTTAACAAACTTGTATGGTTCTGACTCGTCATTCTTGTCTCGAGTCCTAATGATGGTGCTTGGCATTGTCGAGATCGGCGTTGGTGTCTATCTGTTACGACATCCGCTCGTATCGTTTGCCACCTTTATCCTATTGGTTGGCTTTACGCTTGTTTTGATTGGCGTAGTCGATATTGTGCAAGGCTTGTTTGAGTCAGGCAGCGCAATGTATAAAACAGTCATGGTAGTTGGCGGTCTCATCGCTGCGCTGGCTGGTATTGTGCTGTTGTTCCAGCCAGAAAGTGCTGGTGTAGCCTTTGTCTGGGTACTTGGCCTCTACGCCTTGATAACCGGACCGTTGACACTCGCCTTAGCGCTTGATGTCAAAAAGCTCGAAGAAGAAAAATAGTTAGAAAAACCCCTATATTTAAACCACACGAGGTTTAAATACGCACAACGCCCAGGACAACCTGGGCGTTTGCATATTTTAAGGTTTGCTTATGCTTGCATTCATCGCCCAGTAGTGACAAGCTGTTTTAAAGGTAATTCTATGCATACAGCTTCAGCCCAAGAACTCGATCCAGCCCGCACCCAGCCTGAGCGCCCAATCCCTGTTCCAGTTCCGGCTACGTCTGCCGAGCTTGGTGAAACTGCGATAACAGGAGTAAATCCTCACCTGCATGTTGTTGAACCCTTGAGCGATATTCACTCAGATGAATCAAACGAACATATAGCTTCAACAGTTCGACCAGCCAGTCAGTTAGGCGCCAAACAGCGTACTGTGAGCACAGTAAAATCAAAAAACACTTTGAACGATCATGTGATCGTTGGCCTGGATAGGCCTTTTGTTAACTATAAAAGAGCACAAGAGGAACTTCCTGAACTCTTTGCCGATGAGCCTACAGGTTTGTGGAAGTATAGTGAAAATTCTCATCGACTGCTGATCAACGGTTTGGCTGATGAATTCAAAGATGATGCTTCAGCCCAGGCGCGCATTAATGAGCAGTTCCCTTCGAAGCTAAAGCGTGACGGCTACCTACCTGAATTAACAGGTGAAGCTTTTGACGATTTGCTTGGCCAGTCAGAAATGTACCGTATACCAAAACCGTGGGAAGCTCGCATACTTTTCAAGAAGCTCAAGCGTGGTCTTGTAGCCTACGATCAGTTGTACTATCGCAATCAAGATCCCAGCAAGGAGTCTATACTATATGACGTTTGTCGCGAAGGCGCTTATGCGTATCATGCAATTTACACTACAAATATACGATTGGCTGCGAGGACTGCCTCAGGAAAGGCTACGTCAATAAATACACTCGGCAAAGATGACCTACTAATGGCAGGTATGCTCGGTATACGCACAGCTATTGAAAAATTCGATGAGGACCGTGGGTTTACTTTTTCTACATACGGTATGATCTGGATCAGACAAGAAATACAGCGAACTATCCACAATACAAGTCGCCTTGTGAGAATACCGGTTCACGTCAATGAACAGTACGATAAAATCAGAAAAGCTGCGTCAAAATTGCTGGTGGAATGGGAAAGAGAGCCGACCAATGAGGAGTTGGCTGCGCACACTGGCTCTGATCTCGAAGACATTGAGAGATTCAAACAGTTCGGCAGTTACCACCTAGCCTCACTTGATCAGCCAGTAAGTGATGACGTGGATGCTGACACTCTCGTTGACTTTATCCCCTCCAAAGAATTCGTCGAAACAAGGCTGGACACTATTGTAGACAGACAAAAAATCAATGAGTACATTCTTCTGGCTGATTTAACATTTGACGAGATGTTGGTAGTTAGCGTTCATTTTGGCTTCCAGATGGATGATCTGAAAGGCTTTGTTTTTATGGGCCGTACCTATGAAGATATCTTTGATACCATGAGCTGTCGAGAAGACCCGGGTAGCCTCCGTGGATTGGCACTTGAGGTTGGTGTTAAGAAGAAGTCTCTTGAAGCAATCAAGGAAGCCGCTCTTCGTAAACTCCAAAGCGTCGCCACAGCATAGATACGCTATACTAGAGCTATGAAAAAAACAAAGCGCGGTGAATGGAAAGCCACGCTCGCTGTACTAGCGGTAATTCTCATTTTTGCAGCCGTCGGCGCTGCCCTCAGTTCATATTTTTGGCATAATTACGGCTACGAAAAGGTCTTTTCACGTAACGTCACCGATTAATAGCCAGAAAAGTAGTCAGTCACAATCCGAGACCGCTTCACTCCTGCTGTGCGCAGTTCAGACTCTTGATGCGTCACAAATCCCGGTGGGCCAGAGACATAAATCTGGCAATTTTTAAAATCTGACACGTGTTTGCGCAATACTTTAGCATCAAACTGCTTGCCTGCCACCATCGGAACCAGATTTAAACCAACCTTCTCTGCTTTTTGCCAGAGCTCCGCATACAATAGCTGATTCTTATCTGCTACTTGGTAAAACAAGGTAACGTCTCGCTTCTGATTTGATTCAACCAAATGTTCTACCATACTTATAAATGGAGTAACGCCGATGCCACCTGCTACAAAAACCAGCTTTTCATCTGGATCTTTTGGCAACACAAACTCGCCGCCAATGTAGTTTATATAGATTGCCTCTCCCTTTTTGAGGCCAGTAAGCTGCCGTTTAAAACTACTGGCCCGCTCTGGAAAACGGGTAACGATTCTCATCTCCTGCTTACCTGGCGCTGAAGCTATCGTAAAGCTGCGTCGGTTACCGCGCGCGTCCAGTTTGAGTAAAGGCACTGGCAAGGTGACTTCTGCGTACTGGCCAGCCAGAAATTCTTGACGAGCATTGGGCTTAAAAGCAAACTCAAAGATACCGGGTGCAATTTCCTTTTTCGACTGCAGCCTCAGGCTCAACCGCTGCCGCATGGTCGTGCTGTAGGCATACAGGTTGCCGATAACTAACGCTAATTCAGGTGTCAAAAACACCGACCCAACATGCAGGTGCGGGGAACCTACCAAGGCACCTACTAGAGCGCCATAGATTATCTGTTGTCTGTGTCGTGGTGGGGTTGTTAGTGGCTCAGTTAACATGAAAAAGCCAAGGAACAAGATTGGCCACGAAACGAATGTATCTTTCAGGAGCGCTGATGTGGTGGCAGCAGTGTCGGCGTTCATAACGAGCGTTAGCGCAGTGGCAACAACAAAAAAGCTGCCGAATAGCGCCCAGCGTCGCAGCTTGCGTATAACCAACAAGCCGAGCAACAAGACAAATGGCGCCATTACGTCATTGGCAATCCACCAACTGGCATGAACAATACCAAGCAGCCCAATAATAACCGCGCCGATGGCAGCCGGATTAAAAATATGTCGTCGATTGATGGCCAAAACATAGCGCGAAGCAATTGCCAGCGCACCAACGAGCGCCAAGGTAATGGCCTCCCCTACATCTTTGGGTGGTGTAAAAATACAGAACAAAATCAAGCCAGTAATGCCACTCGAACCAACAGTCAGTGTGGCGCCATAAAGCTTGGCAAATAGAAAACTGAAGCCCACACATACCGACATTAAGATAACCGCACTTGCTAGCAAGGATGTAGTTTCAAATTGCAGCGAACCAGTCAGGCTAAACACAAGACTCAGAACTACCAAAGCCGAAAGATTGAAGAGTAGTAAATTATGCATCGTGACTCTATGCAAGTAGTAATCAAGTGTTTTAAACATACTTAGATAGTACCATTTAGCTTGTAAATACTTCTGCTGGAAAATGCTGTGAATGCTGGATTGAATTGTCAGCAGTAATTATTAGATATTCAAACAAAAACTGTTGCTGCAATTCTTCTGGTTCAACAAAGTACAAGCATGTCGTCAGACCATCTGCCACCATAGCCTTGTCGGCTACTACCCAGACTGCCTTGATAGCTTCGGGCGAAGTGAGCATATGCGGATCAATAACGTGATGAAAATTCGCCCACCGCCGCCGATTACCGGCTGAACCGCACAGGCTTTGGTTGGCCAGCTCAACTATACCAATCACCTGTTCTGTATTGTCTGGATTTTCTAGCCCTACCTTGATTGGTTCCGCTTTGTTGTCGACATACCGAATATCTCCCCCGCCATTAACTAGGAACCTGCTGACGCCCTCTTCTTTCAGAAGCTCAGTGATGATATCTACCAAATAACCTTTGCCAGCAGCACCAAAATCGAGCAGAATTGGTAATTTAGTCTCAAGCTCCCGTGTATCACTTTTATATACCATTGCCTCATCCCACGTTGGCAGCTTGGTAATCTTACCAGGTCGCAGGCTGTATTCGGCGTCATAGCCAGCTTGCGCAAGCGTTTGCCCAATCAGCGGAGTAACCCGGCCGTCTGTTAGATCGTACATAGTTCGATACAATTTAATGAGCTTGTCAGCGTCGTCTGGCAATTCATACGTGCCGCCACGTTTGCTGATTTTTGTGACGAGCGAATCGTCCCTGAAGCGTGAATAGGCCTTGTCGAACAACTCCACACGATACTGTATCTGTTGTAACAGTTTTTTTTCGTCAATCTGGCTAGACCAGAGCTGGATTGTCCAGCTCGTGCCAATAGCTTCAAAGCTGATGTGCTTAGCTGGTGGTTTTGGCTTGCTGCTTGATTTGGCCGAGGGCATCGTTAAAGCCTTGTGGGGTCAGTGAAGAACCGGATACAGTCGTCAGCTCGACATCGTCGACACTCTTGCCAACGACTTCAGACTTAAAACCACCAATAAATTGCTTTTGATACTGGCTACCAGTGGGCGAAACAGCACGAGAGGTGGCAGATGCACTCGTAATTTTGCCGCCCTGAACCGTCAATTCAACAGCGATCCGTTCATTGCCACCAGGCGAGTTATAACTACCTGTAGCGCTGTATGTGCCGTCCTTGTAGGTTCCGGTGGCAGATTCTACGGTTGCAGTGTCAGATGAAGGCTGGCTCGTGCTGGACGACTGACTTGTAGTTGAGGCTGTTGGCTCTTCGTCTTTTTTGTTGAAAAAGATCACTCCACCTACCAGCAGACCAAGTATGGCTACGACTATAATGCCCGCGATAACTGGATTTTTACCCTTATCTTGTGATGAATCATCCATGTGGTATTCCCTTCTTCGGCTAATTAGTTGTTCCTAGTGTACCAAGATAGCTCAATCTTAAGTACAGTTTAGTATGTAAATTTTGGATGACATTTAGCTGAAAAATTTTGACCGCAATCTTCCGAGTCTACCTAAAATGTCCCTGCGCCATTCGTACGCCGCATACCCAACCGACCCGGCAGCGCCCATCCCTGCCATCCACCACGACATGTTATTTTTTAATAATTGTGAGGCAACGTCCTTTACGTTTTGGCTGTTATTAACTTTTGAAGCCGCCTTTCGGCAACGACCTGTGTCGGGGTTACGCTCTTGGCCAGCTGGGCAGGGCTTGGCTTGAGTTGAAGCTGCAGCATTTTTGCACCTACCTGTTTCCGGATTTTTAACCTGGCCAGCCTTGCATGTGGTTGCAGCGGCAACAGTAGCAATTTTTCGACACCTGCCTGTGTCAGGATTCCGTTCTTGATCCGGTTTGCAAGCAACAGATGGAGAGACTGCTGAGCTAATCGCATTTATGCATCGGTCAGTGTCGACACTTCGTTCTTGCCCAGGCTCGCATGGTTTGATCGCCAAAATAATATTATCTACACCAGGTGTTTGATGGTACGTTGCGTACCACGCACCATTCGACAATGCCCAGGCCACGTCTTCGCCTAAATCTACATAGACTTCCGTTTCTGTAATGATTCTGTCCTCTATGTCGACAATACGTAGCGAGCTACTTGTGTTCGGCAAAGACAAACCTACATCCGTATCGCTCAATACAAAGTAACTACGGGCAGCTAGTGATACATTCGACAAAGGGTATGATTTTGTAAAGCCAGGTCCTAACTGCAAGCGAAGACCATACAAATTAATTGCTTCGTCTGAGGCGTTGTATAGTTCTATAAACTCTTTACCGCTATCAGCGCCAGCGACATCTGGAAGCAACTCTGTAATAAGTAGTTTGGGTAAATCAATCGGTGTCACTTCTACTATTTCTTCATATAGAACATCGCTTGAAGAAGCTGGCACAGTCATGGCAACACTTTGGAAGTCATTCAGATTATTTTGCGTATCAATAAACACTTGTTCTAAAGTTTTGCGTTGAAGCATTTTGCCTATTTGCGGTGCAGCAACCGCTTGATTCTCTGCCTGCGTCGCACTTCCCCAGCCCACAACATCCAGATTAGTTTTGTCTGCTGACTGTAACTTTATGTGACCGCCGCTCGCAGATAAGCCGGCATTGAAGGTGGCGTATGGCTGAGCTGACGGATAGTACTGCACGAACTCATTACTCGCAAACACCAGTCGCATTCGCGCCTGCAAGTGCAGTTGCGTTTGGGGATTTGGAGGAGTAATGCAAGCCAGCGTAGTGGATGTAGCATCGCTCGCACTTGAATAGATCAAACAAATATTTGTGACGTTAATGGCAGCATCGCTGTTATTTGCAACAACTACAAATTCCTGAGAAGCCGATTGCTGTGTGCCCGGTACCACCTCTGCTATTACCAGACTTGGAGCAGCTGCTTCGCTTGCTGCCAATGCCGACACTGCATGAACTTGGGTACAGACATACAGCAAACAAAGTGCGTACAGTGTTACTTTAATCAAACGGATCATGTTTGGTATTGCGAAAGTCATGTTTGGTCCTCCTTTTTAAAAACACTACTAGGCAAGCAAGTCCAATATAGCTAACGATCATTAACGGAAGGTTAAGCATTAGCTCGCTGCGAGCAAATGGCAAATCGGCGAAGGTAGTAATAACTTTTATTGAGTAAGTCAGCAGTACGTGTGCCGGTAAACCAACTAAGTCGGCATATATGGGCACGGCCAAGCCAGCCACTCCAGCAATAAAGGTACACAGCATTGCAAAGGGCACAAACGGTAGCACCAGCATATTTGCGGGCAACGAGTAAACAGACAGCAGCCCGAATGTACCGAGTATAAGTGGCGTGGTGAATATCTGGGCCGAAGATGTTTCGACCAACAGTCCTCGTACCAAAGATGGTTTATTTTCTAGGCCCCAGAAGTAATGATGTAATAGTGGTGCCAATACAATAACGCCTACAAATGACGTAAATGACAGACTCCACCCAAGGTCACCCCACGCGTATGAGGGCTTAATAAAGACCGTCACAGCTGCGGCAAATGACAGCATGACAAATGGATGCATGCCCCTCCCGTAGTACCAGACAAGCAGACTCAGTATAGCCACTAGTCCTGCACGCGACATCGATGGGCTAAAGCCAGTGACCAGCATAAATCCAAGTATCATGATGATGCTAAATAAAGTAGCTAGGTATTTTGAATAGTTCACAAACAGACGACGAGCAAAGGTAACTAAAATCGTTAGATTGTAGCCACTGGCAACTACAACGTGAGATAACCCGACTGTCTTAATAGCTTCTTCGAGCTCCGGCGACAAAGCACTACGCTGACCAACTAGATAGCCAAGCCCCAAGCTAGCACCTGGCTCTGGAATAGCGACTCTCACTCCGGCTCCAAACCAATCTCGCACCCGCCGAGCCACATCACCAGGATTAGGTCTGACAATTTCTACAATCTCAGCTCGATACATGGTTGCCGCCATAGTGCCAAAGCCAACATCCAACTGGCCACGGATTTTAATTTGATCACCACGTTTGATATCTGCCTTACCGGCACTTGCCCACACTTCTCCCGCTAAAGCCTGGCCGTCAATTGATATCCTATTCAAGCTGATGCGCTGCTCGCCCTTTTCGCTATAAGAAGTATCCTGCGCTACCGTGCCACTTATTGTCAGAGTATTCCCGTAATACGGCTGGTACGCCTGGAGATCATGAATTAAAAAGCCGGCCTTATAAACACCGAGTACGCCACCACAAATAAATATCAGCACCAAACACCACTTGTAGCGTAATAAACTCAGTGCTACAACTAAGCTTATAGCGACCATCCAAAAGGAATTTGTTAGCCCAAACAGCCAGCTGGGTGCAAATTTGGAAACAAAGACTCCAACCACAAAGCCAAGGCATAACCAGCCGATAAGCCATGAAATGTGGAGTCTGCTTTGGCGCCAAACCATAGCATCAACTTTAGAGACAGAATGTAATCTAGATGTTTACTGGCTTATGCTCGGTAAAGCTTGACCTGGACACGCCTGCAAAACCTTTTGCATCGCCTCTGATTCAGCTTGGGTGACCCACAAACGATACTTTTGCTTGACTGCAATTTGACGGGCAACATACTGGCATCGATAGTCTTTGTTTGGCGGCAGCCAGGTGGCTGCATCACCATCGCCTTTCTTCTGGTTGGTCGGGCCATCAACGGCCATAAGGTTGAGCTGGTCATTAGCAATTAAAAAGCGCTGATCGGACGTCAATTGTTGGGCACCGGTTTGCCAGGCATTCGACAAAGCAACCATGTGGTCTATTTGCACACCGCTGTTGTCGCTGCCACGAACAAACTGGATTGTCTTGCCTGTGTATGGGTCATTGAGTGTGCCCTGCATGACAGTGCAATCTGCCATTGATCGAGTGATGACGGCCGTCATATCGCGTTTGAGGATAAAGTTACGGACGTCACAGCCGCCAGCGTCGGCCCAGCCGGTCGAAAACTGATCGCGACTATAGCCGGTCTTTGGCGCTCGGCCTTTGACCTCAAGTGTTTGCAAGGCTTGCTGGGCCGAGCCAGGCGCAGCTGCAGTCTGCGAAGACTGAACTGTGCTGTCTCGGTAATCTAGTTTGGGCTGATTCGCTTCATAGATAAAGCCGCTCAAAGCGCTCAATAATAGAACTGCTACGACAAACAGTCGTCTTTTCTGGTAAGCTCGCATTCAATCTATTGTATACGATAGAGCTTTCAGAAAGCTTAAAACTTTCTTATGGTAAAATAAGCGGTAATGAACAAACCGCTCATTGGGGTAACTGCCGGCGAAGTCTTTAATCGTGATCGACCATGGGCCCCAGCCACTTTTGGCCAAAGTCATACATACATTGATGCCGTTATTCATGGCGGCGGTATACCAATTATCTTGCCACTAACCTTTGATAAATCCGTTCTCAACGGCATTTGTGACAAGTTAGACGGTCTACTCCTAAGTGGCGGCAATGACATCCACCCGCAAGTTTACGGCCAGAAACCATACGACAAATTAGTCGATCTATCTGACCTTCGCGACAGCACCGACATGTACGTTCTAGAACAAGCCCTTACGCGAGATCTGCCAATCTTAGCTATTTGTCGCGGCATGCAGATGCTCAACATCTACTACGGGGGCGACTTATATCAAGATATTCCGGAAGATCTACCCGATGCCCATGACCACGAAAGTTCCACCAAAGCCGAGAATTTATCGCATGCTGCCCACGACATCACCATCTCACCGGACTCAAAGCTATGTGCTATTTTGCAAACTACGTCTATCAACACCAATTCTCACCACCATCAAGCGGTCAAAAATCTTGGTAAAAATCTACGCGTTACAGCCCTGGCGCCTGATGGCATCATCGAAGGCCTCGAGACCACCGACGGTCGTTTTATTGTTGGCGTTCAATCTCACCCAGAATCGCTCATCCACAAGCAGCCCGAGTGGGAGCAGCTCTTCAAAGCTTTTGTCGACCAGTCAGCCAGCACGCTCATAACTGCTTAGCCTCTTTGCGGGTCGGTGCTAAACAAAAACTCCATCCAGTCATCAAAATTTTGCTGGTAACGTGGTTTTTTTGACTCTACCTTTACTTCACTTGATTCGGTAACGGGCTCAGCCGGTCCCACTGTTTTAGCTAACGCCACACTCTCCGGAACAATGTACAATCGTTCTCCTGCTGCCGCTTTGCCAAACTGTCGACGAGCCGATAACTCTAGATACTGATTACTTTCGTAATACTTATTCTTGAGCTTGAGATTTTCATTGGCTAGCTGTTCAATTGCATTGCGCTGCTTTGCTACGGCAATTTTTTTCTCAAGTTCATAGTTAGTTTGAACGACTTTAATGCCGCTCCAGGTCACGAGCACTGCTACCACGCCAAAGGCTAATAAACCAAGTGCACGAGCGTCTGTGAGCACCTGAGCTTTTTCTAAAATTGTTTTTGATTGTTTGTTCATGATGGTTATCAGCGTATATTATACCAATCTTTGGCAAATTTCTGGTATACTCTATCTGTTACAGCACGTGTAAATGCCGGGGGTGTAGCTCATCGGTTAGAGCAGGCGGCTCATAACCGCTTGGTAGTTGGTTCGATTCCAACCACCCCCACCAGCAAAATGGAAGCCACTCAGCGAGTGGTTTTTATTTTGCTCAGCGGAGTGCTGAAGCGAACCAAGTTTTGCGCAGCAAAAATGGTTCGAAGATCAAAGCCACGCGCAGAAGTTTACTTCGAGCATGGCTGCAGGTCGCAAGCCGTAGGCTTATTCCAGCCCATCAGTAAATAGCATTTGCCAATTAATAATTTGTCCATTACTGTAATATCATGTCTGATCTAAATCGCTGGCATAGCACTCATCACTCCCACGAGGGATAGTTTGCGTATTCATCGATTTTCGCAGTCCCTCATCAGGGACTTTTTTATTTTACTAACCACAATCAATCAGGAAACACTATGAAAATCGCACCAATTACAGAAGAAATCATCACTATAGCTGGCTCAGAGCCCGGACCTACCGTGGCTATCTTTGCTGGAGTTCACGGCAACGAACGAGCCGGCATTTATGCTTTACAGGAATTGATTCCAAAACTAAAACTTACCAAAGGTACGCTGCATCTAGCTTTTGCCAATCCACCAGCCATCGAAGCTAATGTCCGCTTTATTAACAAAAACTTAAATCGTCGTTTCTTCGCCGGCAACGATGGCGATAGCTACGAAGATACTCGCGCACGTGAGCTCATGGCCGTACTCGACCAATGCGACGCCCTACTTGATTTGCACATGTTTTATTCGGATGGCAATACCGAACCCTTTGCCATCTGCGAAGAACCCTCCATCGATGTCGCCAGTGTCTTTGACTTACCCCTCATTGCCACTAACTTCACAAACGTCGAAAAGGGTGGCAGTGACGGCTACATGTTCCTTAATGGAAAAGTTGGCATCTGCGTAGAATGCGGGCCGATCAGCCAATCGAGCGAGCTAAAAGACTACGCCGTCAAAACCATCTACCAATTCCTGCAGTACTACGACATGATCGAATCAAAAGTTCCCCTTTCAGACAAACCAAAGAAAATTCTGAAGGCCCTGTACGCCGCAAAGAAAAACACCGAAACCATTACGCTGGAGCCAGGCTTTAAGAATTTCGATAACTTAACCGAGGGTCAACTCATCGCCGTTGATGGCCCCAAGCAATACCTTGCCAAGAAAAATGAATGCATTCTGTTCCCACACTACAGTGCCCGCGTTGGCGAAGAGCTGTATATCATTGGTCTTCACGAATCCTAGCAATAGTATAGACAAATTAGCAGTTTTATGGTATTTTTATACTAATTATGTCATTTTTGGAACCTGAAAAATTAGGTAGTGTTGTTAATCCCGAAGTTTTCTTCTACGGTGATAATATTCAAGACAACGCTGGGCCGGCTGCCCAAATCGAAGCCTTGTCCGGTGTTTTTTCTGATGAACCGGAGAGTTGCTATCGTGTATCCGGGCACATTGTGACTAATGATCGCCAGATAGGTAGAGTTGTGCCAGCTATCCAGGAAGGCTTTGAAGACGTACATTCGGATGGTGTTGGCCTATTTGTTGGCACTGGAGCACATCTTTCATTATTGCCCGAGCTCGATATCCGTTTTCCTGTCGTTACAGACCTTAATCTTGCGGTGCTCGAATGTAGTGCAGTTTTAGGCAAACTCATCGTGGAGTATGGTGACGACCTAGAGTCTCTGCCAAATGATCAGGCAGTGATAGATTACGCATCTCATGCCTTGTCAGACGTCTATGCTGATGTGAGCCGAAATGGTCCACTACGATTTACTCCCGCATATTTTAGAAATAGGCTACATGATGAAGCCAAGCGCATTGGCGAGTCGCACTGGGCAAATCCTGAGAGATTGGGCCCTGTAGCTGAGGCGCTGCAAGAAAAGACGCCGGTTTACGTTCTGGCTGATGTCACTAATGAGGAATTCATTGGTCATATGACCGCATTACTCAAGGCACATGAGCTGCCGATTACGTTTGCAAACCTCACCAATGTTCACGAATGGGTCGCTGCAAGAAAGATGCGACGCCTCGAGGCTTTGCCTTGGGATGAACGTGCAATAATTCTTTATTCTGAGATTTATTCAGAAATTACAGCTGAAACTACCAGCCTGGCTTCTAAGGCAGTCAGATCTATAGAAACATACATGCAAATGATTAAACGGCGTTAGTTCGCTGTGCCAAATCCATCAGCAATCGATGTTCATACGAGTCATACTTCGGCTGATTGATAACTTCATACGGACTTTTCTGGCCAAGCTCTGACTTGGGCTTATAGAGCCACGATACCATTTCCTTCGGTGGAAGATTATTTCGGATACGATACATGACTTGAGCAAGTAGCGTGACTTTTTGATCATTGGTTTTGTGTTGCTGTTGGGTATCTGATGGTGTAAATTGAAGCATCTCGTCCAAAGCTTCGGGTATGTCGGCCAAAACTTCAGTCATAAAGCTTTTAGCAAAATCAGGTTGCTCAAGCAGCTCAAATTGCTTGGCGTCCAAAGCATAGAGCAGCGAGAAATCGGTATCGACTAATGCCATGTCTACAAAACATGATCGAACAGTTGGATCTTCATGAGCATAGGCTTCGCCAAAACGCAGTGCTGCCTGCATAAACATAGCTTGCGCTTGGTCTGGTTTCTCACCTTCGGGTGGAATTGCATAGGCCATAACTAAACCACCAAGTTCAACAATGGCAGCATCGTCATTGACGATATGATCACGAATAGCTAGTAGTTCTGTTGGCAATTCAGACTCAAGCGCTGCGAATACTGGACGCCAAGCCCAGGTTTGTTGGCGCCCCGTCCATTTATCGATAGCGTCGCTAAATTCTGGAATTTCGTGATGATGCGCGTGCCTTACCGCCAATTCGGGTGACATTGGCGCAGGCTCACAAGCCTGACTAGTAGTCATATGTGCTGATACTCATTAGCCATAGATATAGCGCAGATAAGGAGTCAGCGCAAGCACAATTGGTTTAACTTAGGTGCGAATTGTCTTTAATGCCCCCGCCCACGCTGCTAGCTGATCAAGCATAGCCTGTGCATCCTGAACGTGCTTGTCGTTGGCATTGAGCGTCTGAAAATCATCTTTGAAATCTTGGCCGACAGCGAAAGCTACATGCTTATTGATGTCCGCCAACTGAACCTCAGCTACAATTTGACGCAATTGTTCAACCGCGCGCAAACCACTGGCTGGCCAGCCATAGCTTACAAAGGCTACAGCTTTGTTGTTCCATTCATGATTAACAAAATCGATAGCGTTTTTGAGCGCTGCTGATGGTGCATGATTATACTCTGGTGTCACAAACACATAGCCGTCGGCTTCGCTAATTTTAGCTGCCCAACGTTTGGTGTGGTCTTTGGTTTTCTGACCAGTTGCTGGAGGTGCTGGCTCATCTAGCAACGGCAAGTTGTAGTCAGCAATGTCTACTAGCTCTACTTCAATATCGGTGCGCTGCTGAGCAACTTCGTAAACCCAGTCGGCCACTTGCTTGTTTAATCGACCCGGTCGAGTACTGCCAGTAATTATCTGTATCTTTGTCATATTCTATCCTTATTTTATTTGTTACTTTACTTAGTATATATACTAACTATACTTTGTAAAGTCATTTATGGGTTATACTAAATTTATGGATAAAATAACTGATAAGCCCGGTTGCATAGAAACCACATTACGTATCATGGGCGACAAGTGGACCGGATTAATTCTTCAAGAATTATCATCAGGCACTCCCCTCACCTTCTCTGCCCTCGAAGTTGCCCTGCCAGCTATTAGTCCACGCACGCTTAGCCAGCGACTTAACATGCTTGAGGATGAAAAAATCGTCATCAAGCAACTATACTGCGAACACCCGCCACGCTCTAACTACGCGCTGACGACTAAAGGACTTGAACTTCAATCTGTCTTAGAGAAAATGGCTGAATGGGGCGCTAAGCACCATGCCAAGCCGTGTGGATCGCATCTTAAACCGTAACGAGCTGTAACGCCTGCTGGTGCTCCAGAACTTTTTTGTGTAATTCTTCGATCGTTTTACAATGCATTAATCGTTCGCGTATTTCTTTAGCTCCAGCAAAGCCATTCACGTACGTTTTGCAGAACTTATTGAGCGGTGCAATCGGACGATACTCCCCTACCCACGTTTCTTGAAATAGCTCGATATGCTGACGGTATAAATCAAGTTTCTGGGCCGGCGGCAAATCTGCCCAGTGACTATCGCTCAGGGCAGCAAATGGATCGTGAAAGACACCGCGACCAATCATGGCCCCATCGAGACCATACTTTTGCATGAGCTCTTCGGCATGCAGACGATTTTTAATATCACCATTAGCTACTAATTTAGTCTGTGGAGCAACCTCATCTCTAAGCTTCTTGATGTCGTCCATCAATTCCCAATGCGCATCCACGAGTGACATTTCTTTAACAGTTCGCAGGTGCACGGTCAACATTGCTATATCTTGCTCCAAGAGCATTTTCAGCCATTCGGGCTGGTAGTCTTTCAAGCCAATGCGAGTTTTGACGCTGATGGGAATTGCTCCGCCAGAACCGTCTTTGACTGTCTGGATGACTTCTTTGGCTCGTTCTGGAAACGCAATAATGCCTCCGCCGCAGCCCTCTTTGACCACAGCCTTAACCGGACAGCCCATGTTGATATCAATACCCACAAAGCCCATCTCTACGAGCTCTTGGGCAGTTTTATAAAAGTTCTGCGGATCCTTTCCCCATATCTGAGCCACGAGGGGTTGTTCTTCAGGCTCAAAACGCAAGCGACGTCCAACGACATTTCTACCTGGCGACTGCAAGCCATCAACGTTGGCAAATTCAGTAAAGTAGAGATCAAACGGTGCGTTACGAGCGATGACACGTCGAAACACGGTGTCGGTCACGTCTTCCATAGGCGCCAGCACCAAAAATTGCTTTGGTAAATCATCAAGATAATTTGTCATATCAGTCTATTTATTATACAGATATAGCAGCACAATGGAACCAACGATAGCTACTACATAGCTCAGTTTAAGAAAGCGATGCCAAACTGTAACAAATTGTGGCGCCTGATCATTATCTCGATAACGCCAGGTTGACAATACGCCAATCAGATACGGCACAATGATTCCGACGGCAATAAAGCCGTATGGTCCATAGCTCAAAATTGGTGCAATCGCTGCCAAGCCAAAGGCTATCACCACAAAAATCAGCGTCTTAGATACACCGAGGTACGTTGCAATTGTCTTGATACCTGCCTTTTTGTCCGGGGTAATATCTTGAATGGCGGCAAAGGCATGGCTACCCACGGCCCAGAAATAAAAGCTAGCAAAAGCTGGTGTCCACAAATCAGGACTCGAGAATAACAGCAACGCGAATAAGAACGGCGATGCATAATGAAATGCCGACGTCAGTGAATCAATAAAGGGTATTTCTTTGTATCGAAGGCCCGTCACGCTATAGGCGAGAACGAGATAGAGCATCATTACTAAAAATACACTCGATTCGATATTGCCGAGCACCATCAGCAGCACCACAAACGGTACATTGGCATAGATAATTCGCTTGCGAAGAGCTGGCTGCTTAATTTTTGCTAAGGTCGTACCGTGGGTCACACTAATTTTGCGAACATTATGCTCATCAGAATCATAGTCAAATATGTCATTGGTGCCGTAGAGCAGTAAGTTGTATGGGAACAAAAAATACAATGCACCAAGGAAGAATGTGACACCTAGATTAGCGTCGGCCAAAAGCGCACCGACTACAAATGGTATGCAGGTCGCAAACCACCATAAGGGACGACTAATTGCTACAGTTTCTCGGAAGGTTACATGGCCTCGAATGGTCATAATAGTTGGATTTACCTGTTTTCCCTCTAACACTACCATATTCATCTGTTATGATGTACACATACATGCAAAAATCGGTCATTATTATCGGCGCCGGGGTGGGTGGTCTAGCCACTGCTTGCATTCTTGGCGAAGCCGGCTATAACGTCACGATTTACGAAAAAAATAGCAAACCTGGCGGCGTAGCCGGCACATTGAAAGCCAAGGGCTACCAGTTTGAAACTGGGCCAAGTTGGTACTTGATGCCAGATGTTTTTGAGCAGTTCTTTTCGCTCCTCGGCGAAGACGTTCATGAGCTGCTCGACCTACAAAAATTGGCCCCAAGCTATCGGGTCTTCTTCAAAGACACTTTGTACGGAGCTGTCGACATTTACGGTGACTACAAGCAAGATATTAAAACTTTTGCATCAATTGAACCGGGTGTACGCCAGAGCTTGCCGGCCTATTTGGATCGAGCTGCCTTTCAATACAATGCCGCCATGGACCACTTCTTATACCGTAACTACAATTCAACTTTTGATTTCTTGTCACTAAAAGTCATCCGCCAAGCCAGACAGCTCAATGCGTTTACGTCAATGCAAAAACATGTCGAAAAGTACTTCTCTACCCCAGAACTCCAAAAAATAATGCAGTGGCCACTGGTTTTTCTTGGTGCTAACCCACAGCACTCGCCTGCCTTATATAGCTTGGTTAATCATGTTGACTTGCAGCAAGGTGTCTTCTATCCCAAAGGTGGCATGTATACAATTGTCGAAGCCCTGGTACGACTTGCCAAGGCGCGGGGTGTTAAAATTATCTTCAATCAACCGGTTAAAAAAATTCGAGTCCGTAATCGTGTAGCGCGCGGGGTTATTTTAGAAGACGGCACTCGCATGAGCGCAGACATTGTCGTTAGCAATACAGACATTGCCCACAGCGAGCTGTCCTTATTGAATCCAGAGCATCGTAGTTACTCACGACATTACTTTAAAAAGCGAGTCCTGGCACCAAGCGCCTTGATGATTCATCTCGGCATCAAGAAGCGATATCGTAATTTGCAACATCACAATCTTATCTTTAGCCAAGCCTGGGACGATAACTTCAAATCACTGTTCGATAAAAAGAAGTGGCCGTCCGATCCATCATTCTATGTTTCCAACCCGAGCAAGTCAGATCGAAGCCTAGCACCACGTGGCAAGGACACTCTAAGCGTCGTCGTACCTCTACCCGCAACTCTGCGATATACAGACAAAGAATTAGAAACATATGCTGAGTGGATTATTGGCACTATCGAGCAAACCATGCACCTCAAAGATTTTCGACAAAATATCGAATACAAGAAACTGGTGTCGGCTAAAGATTTCCAAGAGCAATTCAATAGCTACCAGGGTTCAGCGCTTGGCATTGGCCACACACTCAAACAAACAGCTGCGTTTCGGCCACGCAATGTATCACGTAAAGTGCATCACCTCTACTACGTTGGCGCCAACACCACACCCGGCATTGGTCTGCCAATGTGTCTCATCAGTGCCCAGCTGGTCTACAAACGCATTATTGGCAATACTGACGCCAAACCGCTCAGTCCAGGCTCACTCAAACCGTAGTTTCTCGGCTATTCCCGCTAAAGCATCGTGGTCGGGCTCGATTGTCATGTCTTGAGGCTCAATGATGTCCTCGTCGGCAGCAAACGGCACCAGATGCACGTGCGCATGCGGCACATCTGTACCCACAATCCGCTCGTGCACCAGTCCACCAAAAACCTCACGTTGACGCTGGGCAATTTTTTTACTAGTCTGCATCACCGCTATATAGAGATCGTCTGGTAAGTCCCAAACATACTCAATCTGTTCTCGAGGAACAACGAGCACATGTCCCGGCCGCAATGGATGAATGTCCAAAAAAGCAAAGGTCTTATCGTCTTCATAGATTTTGTGACATGGTATTTCACCATTGATGATTTTGGTGAAAATTGATGGTTCCATACGTCTCCCTTTTTATTCCCAGCGGAATGTTTTGAATGCAATTGCGTAAATGATTACACCCCATATCAAGAGCAAACCGACCTGTGGACCAAGATCAAAGATGGTTTGACCTTCGGTAATAATTAATCGAGCACCATCAATCACCGGCGTTAGTGGAATGAGGGCCGATACACCTTGCAGCCATTCGGGCATCAAGAAGCGCGGGAAAAACGTGCCGCTCAAGAAAATCATCGGAAATGTCAGTAAGTTGGCCAGTGGCGCCGCCTGATTTTCGTTCTTTGCCCAACCACCAACCGCCAACCCAATACCAAATAGAACTGTTGTGCCAAGGACCATAAATAAGGCAAAGCTTATGTAGTCACCTCGCATACTAAGATCAAAGACCGTTAACGCCACAACAAACATAGTTGCTATCGATAAAAGTCCTATGCAAGCCGTTGAAATTACATTCCCGAGGAAATACTGCCAAACCTTAAGCGTGGTCGTGTGGTAGCGGCGCAATACCCCGCCTTGCTTGAGCCGCGGAAAGACAGTGGTTGGACCAAAGATACCGAGGCCGATGATAGCAAAACCGAGTAAGCCCGAGAATGTGTAGTCAAAACCAGTCAGACCCTTGGTGGCAGTTGATTCAGCATTGACGCTAAACGGAACTTCGGCGGGAACAAGCTTGGCATTAATTTCCTTAAACGAGGCTTCTAGAATTGAAGCCAGTGTTCGCCCAGCTTGTTCATTATTTTGGTCATACAAAACTGTCGCCTGCCCACTTGGCACAGTTTTGCCAGGCTGAACCTCGCCAAAGTCACTCGGCAGGATAATTGTGGCATCAATTTCACTGCGATTCATTTTCTCTTTAGCTTCGTCCATGGTGGCAACTTCTGTGTCAACATCAAGCGCCCCGTTCTGCTTGGCTTGCTCTACAAAGTCTTTTGAGTACTGACTCGACGACTCGTTAATAAGGCCAATTTTGAAGGACACATCATTGTTGCCACCAAAAATACCGCCAAATATGAACAAGAAAATGAGCGGAAAAGCGAACGTGAAGAAAATAGCGACTTTATCGCGAAATAAACGACGAACATCAATTTTTACAAAGGTAAATACCGGTAGCAGTTGTTTTCTAAGCTTTTTCATTAGTCGCGCAACTCCTTACCAGTCAAGTCAATAAACACATCTTCTAAGTTGGCCTTCTGAACTTCAACCTCTTTCTTGAAGCCCTTCTTGAGCAGGGCTTTTACCAGATTTTTTGGCGTATCAAGAGCAATAATCTTGCCATTATCCATAACCGCTACGCGATCACATAACAGCTCAGCTTCATCCATGTAGTGCGTTGTCATAATGACCGTTACGCCACGATCGCGCACTTCTCGAATGAGATCCCACAAATTACGCCGTGCTTGCGGGTCAAGACCAGTCGTTGGTTCGTCCAAGAAAAATACCTTGGGATCGTGCACCAAAGCTGCCGCAATACTAAAGCGCTGCCGCTGGCCACCAGATAATTGCTCCGGGTAGCTGTCAGCTTTGTCGAGCAACTGTAAATCTTTGAGGAAATCTTTGGGATTCACCTTTTCGCCATACGTTGACGCAAAGAAATCAATCAATTCCGTCAGTTTTGTTTTTTCTTCAAAAGATGGTGACTGGGGCTGAACGCCAATGAGTGCCTTGACGGCATCCGGCTCTTTAGAAACATCCAAACCTTCGAGGAACGCCGTGCCGCCATCAATCGGGCGCAGGGCTTCAATCATTTCAAGCGTGGTGGTTTTACCGGCCCCGTTAGGGCCAAGAATGCCAAATATCTCGCCCTTTTTGACATCGAAACTGATGCCCTTCACGACGGCCTTACCGTTATATTTCTTAACCAAATCTTTAACTTCTACTACTACCATAGATACTTACTATACCAAGTCTACGGCTATGAATCGAAGTTAAAATATACATCATAAAAATAAAGCGTCCCGGCCGAAGCTGGGACGCTGTTTTTCAACGTTTTGGCTGTAAAAGCGCTTACTTACTCTTGAGAGTCAAGAAACCGTTGCGTGGATTTTCGTTGACTTCCTTACCGCTTGGTAGGTCTACGCCAGTATCCTTTCGCTCGTCCTTGCTGAAGTAGTAAATTGTTTGCTGTTTGCCGCCACGGAGCGTAACGTTCTTTGAGTTAAGGTAATATGTTACACCTTTGCTGTTCGTGTGCTTGTATGCCATGAGCTTTACATCTCCCTCTGTTATTAACTGATGGTACCCCTACCATACTCCTCGGCCTTTTCTCTTGTCAACCCTTTACCCTAAATTCTGACCAATATTTGCACTTTATTACGGTTATGTTACACTGGAACTCGAAACTAAAAAATGTCATAAAGGTGGAATACACACATGGATTTCATGAATCATGGCAATCGCCCTGTTCAACAAAACACAAATGGTCAACCAGCTACAAATGGCTTTGGACCTATAAATGACGGCCCTAAGCCGCCCCAAAAACCAGCAAAAAGCAGCGACAAAGCTAAGTGGATTCGGGTTGGTCAATTTGCTTTCTTAGTAGCACTCGTGGTGCTCGTAGTTGCAGTTGTCTTCTCAATTGCTACTGGCGACAAGAAGACTGTTACCACCAACTCAGTTGAAGCTAGCAAAGTAAAAAGCAACCAGCTACAAGCCGTGTTCTTAAACGGTGGTCAGGTTTACTTTGGTAAAATCTCGGCCGTTAACTCACGATCACTCACCCTCGACACCATTTATTACTTGCGCGTTAACCAACAAGTACAACCAGGCCAAACTGATAATGCCAACGCCAATGACATTTCACTTGTGAAACTTGGCTGTGAACTCCACGGACCTGAAGACACTATGGTAATCAATCGCGAACAAATTGTGTTTTGGGAAAACCTCAAAACTGATGGACAGGTTGCCAAAGCTGTTGAAGAGTACAACAAAGCCAATCCTAATGGCCAAAAGTGTAACGAGCAAAATCAGCAAAGCAGCACCACTCCCGGTACGACCAACAATACTGGTACTGGCGCTGCCACCAACCGTTAGCACGTAATCAGCTTCTAAAAAAGCCCGTCCTTACCGGGCTTTTTTTATGTAACAAGTTGCTTGCTTATCTTCAGCAAAATAAAGCGAGTCAGGAACAGGACAGAAAAGAAAGCACTAAGCACCAAGCTAATGCCAGCTAGATCTGGTGACCAGCGAGGCGAAACAAAATCAAACTTATAGAGCTGCTCTGGAATTGACTGTTGTTTGACGCCATGGGCGGCTACGTAGTCTTGCACGCACGATACTCTCGGAGCATTAAAACCAGCACCCGGAAATTGTTGACCACAGACAGCCTCACCTTGGGCCGCTACTTGCGCATTTAAATTCTTGACTCTCTCCTGCTCCCCGGCCGCTAACCGCTCGTAGCGTGTTTTTAGCTGAATCGGCGGCTTGATGGGATTGTCACCACTCGATAAATCAGTGTTCATATGACCGTGCACGTGCGAACGCAGAGCCTGCAAGGCACCTTCGACATCATCATTGTTGCGATCGGCCACATAGACTGCTTCACGTAATTCAACCATGGTCGCATAGTTGCTACGCAAGCCGTAGATGGCTAACGCTCCAAAAATTACAGCTGGCACCAACAGATAGATTGCTTTTACAGATACGAGTTTGTGCCGGTAGTGGTTGAGTAAGCGTTTATTCATTATCGTGGATCCAATGCTTTATATCTCTCTAACATTATCCCAAGTGATATAAAGGCCGCAAAGAAAAAGATAGCTGTAAAGAATATCTTCTGGTTTGTAACGTAAAATGCCAGCACACCGAAAATCAGGAAAAATAGCGCTTTGCTAAAGTTACCAAACGATTCAACCAAAGCTATGTAAACAATTCTGCGACCGGGCAAGTCGTCGGCGGCATCATAAAAACCTTTTACAAGTGGCATTCGATAAGCCGGCGTTGCAACTTCGCTTGCTAAATTGATGCCGAGCGCAGCCGGAAATCCTCCTGTAAACGGCCGAAATAGGTGCAAGATAGCATTAACGATTGCACCAAAGCGCAAAAGTTGTCGCCCTTTATTTTTATCAATTGTTCTGCCGATCATTCGAGCCAAAAAGAGTGACACAAAGACAGATAAGGATGTGATTGCTCCAACCTGAATGTACGGGTTGCTACTGAAGACGAAAATAGCTAAGAACAGAGGCCAAACTATAATCATAGAGGTATTTTCAACCAGCATGCTGGCCCATGAAAAAATATCGTATTTAATGTCTTTGAAATTAAGCCCCTTGAAGTCTAGTTTCTGATTGGTTGCCGTCGGTTCTTGGGTCAAAAAGAGCGGCACAATACCTACAAACAATAAGAGGATTGCGGCTGCAAAGATATACTGCGCTCCAAAGATAAAACCGACCACACCACCTACGATCGGCCCGAGAACAGCGCCGACTTTCTCCATGCTAATCATCCAGCCCAATTCTTTGCCGCCATGCTCTCGATGCTTAACTTTAGAGAAGTCAACATGAAAAGCAGTAAAGAAAAAGGCGTTAGTTAAACCGTAGGCAAAAGCTATTAACGAAAGTGGCCATTGTTGCTCTGGCAGCGATACCAGCAAAAACATAGTTACTGTTTGACATATATAGCTGGCGAGCATGGTGTGCTTGGGGCCAACTTTAGCTATCAGATAAGCCGCTGCGATACCCATAACTGAGTTAACTGCGTGCAGCACTACAAAGAACATAAAGATCTCCCACAGTGCAAAACCTAATTGATACAAATAGATTGGCACAAAAATGTTGATCAGACTCATTGCCAAAGTACGGAACATGATGCTGGTATACAGCTCGCCAAGTTGATCGAAGCCGATGTCACGCCAATAGTGTCGTGGCGCTATCAGACGATTAAGAAGTTTTCTGAGCATATAGTGATGTTTTTTATTTTGTCGATTTAATTGCAGTATAGCATACACCTCCGTTATGCTTGAGGTATGCATATTTTCTTTTCAGGGATAGGCGGCACCGCTATCGGTCCTTTGGCGCTGATTGCGCATCAGGCTGGCTATACTGTCTCGGGATCAGATAAACAAACCTCTCAATACATCGACTACCTTAAAAAACAGGGCATCAACAACATCACAATTGGCCAAGATGAAGCTACCATTGCTGCTGTTCATCAGCAAAACCCAATTGATTGGCTCGTCTACTCCTCGGCAGTAGCCATAGAAAATACAGATCACCCAGAACTAGTCTTTGCCGAGCAACACAATATTCGCATGTCAAAACGTGATGAACTACTCAATACAGTTCTTGAGGACAGAAATAAAAAGCTGGTAGCAATTGCTGGCACACACGGTAAAACCACTACTACTGCCATGGCGATCTGGCTTTTTCAACAGTGCAATATCCCCGTCAGTTACTCGGTTGGTGCCAAAATACCATTTGGAGATATGGGTCGTTTCGATGCTACGAGCGAATATTTCATTTATGAGTGTGACGAGTTTGATAAAAACTTCCTTGCCTTTCATCCTCACCTGAGTCTCATTACTGGCATTGATTACGATCATCATGAAATTTTTCCAACTCGTGCAGACTACCAGGCTGCATTCAAGCAATTCCTAGGCCAATCTGCCCAGAATATTGTCTGGCAAAGTGACATCGACACTAATCAGCTTGAAAATACCGAACGCTATTCAATTTTAGACGATAATACCGTACCAGCTATGAAAACTATTATTGGACAGGTTAACCGTCGCAACGCGTGGCAAGTGGTCCAAGCTGTTCATCAACTTACGCAACTCCCCATTGACGATCTTTTAGAAAAAATGAGTACCTTCCCTGGCCTCAGTCGTCGATTTGAGCAACTTATTCCGAACCTATATACCGACTACGCTCACACCATACCCAAGATTGCTGGCTGCCTGCAATTAGCCCATGAGGTGTCAGACAATATAGTTGTTGTGTATGAGCCTCTAACCAACCGGAGGCAGCACTACATCAAGCAAGAATACGCCACCCTTTTCAAAGACATTAAGCATCTCTACTGGGTGCCGAGCTATCTGGCTCGTGAAGATAATGACCAAGCCATTCTAAAACCAGCTGAGCTCATTGCATACCTCGACAATCCGCAGATAGCTGAACCGGCTGAATTGGACGAAACGTTAGCTCAACAGATCAAAAAACATCTTGACGATGGTGACGTTGTAGTCTGTCTGTCTGGCGGTGGCGGGGGCAGTCTTGACGAGTGGCTACGCACCACGTTCACGAACGCTTAGTGCGTTCTGTCTTCGGAGTTAGGCCAACCAAATTCACTATAACGAATGCCTTCTTCGATATATCCAATCGCTTGTTTGACAGCAGGAATTACATTTTTAGGAAGATTGGTAGGGTCGAGCCATACTAACTCGCCATGCACATCTGGTTCGGCATTATACGCTTCGCCTTCATAATTACTGACTTCAAAGAATACATCTACCCAGTCAGATGGCTCCGGCGGAGTGTAGCGGTGCATAATATGCACAAATTTGGCATTTTTTGGGTCGAATGTAATGCCTGCTTCTTCTTTAGCTTCGCGGGCTACTGCGTCTGCAAAACTTTCAACTTTCTCAACTTTGCCAGACGGCAAGCCGTAGAAACCGTTCATCCAGCCAGTATTGCTGCGTAAAACAAAGGCTATCTTGCCTTCTTTGTTACGGATAATTACAAAGCTAGCAAGATAGGGAGTAGCCGTGTCGTACATCAACGATTATCTCCGCTAGAAGCGATGACGTTGCGCTGTTTGCGATCTGCCAGTTTTTCAAGATTAGCAGCTGCGACTGCCTCCAGGTCTACATCCAAATAGCGAGCCAACACTGCAATATACCAGAGGACATCGCCGAGCTCTTTGGTTAACTCTTGCCGATTGCCGTCAGTCATATCACCGCCTTGGTTGCGAATGATTTTTTTATATTTTTCGGCTACCTCGCCTGATTCACCTACCAAACCCAATATTTTGGAGATGTAGGCTGGATCAGTTACGGATGCAGATTTGGCCTGGGCGGCAAAATGATCTGTTGTAAGAGCTTGCTTCTGATATTCGTCGAGGGTCATTGTTTTTCCTTTACTGCTTATGGCTTATCGCCGTATACTTATCATTATAGTATGTTCGATGTTAACTATGAGCTAAGCTTCCCAGAAGCCGTGTGGGAGAGCACCAAGTTATGGCTATACGACCATGGCCTAACCATATTTATCATAATTATGTGTGCTTGGGTCGTAAAACGCTTTGGCGCCAAGCTAATCAGCCGCGTCTTCCGGCGCACAATCAGACCAGACCTTTACCCTACCAAGAATGACCGCGTGAAGCGCATAGAGACATTAGACAGTATCACAGGCGCTATCATTAGCGTTGGCGTGGTAGTGGTTGCTGCCATCATGATACTCAGTGAAATTGGCATAAACACTACTCCATTGATTGCCAGTGCCGGTATTATCGGTATCGCACTAGGCTTTGGAGCCCAGAGTTTGGTTAAAGATTTTAGTAGCGGCCTATTTATCATCGCCGACAATCAGTACAGAGTCGGTGATGTCGTTAAGATGAATGGTGTCGGCGGTGTCGTTGAGGCAATCACCTTGCGAACCACTGCCCTCCGTGCATTTAATGGCACCCTGTACCATGTGCCTAACGGCAGCATTGGCGTAACCGCAAACATGACTATGAACTATGGCGGACTTGATGAAGACATTGTCTTTGCCCAAAATGTGGACCTTGGCAAGGTTAAAACTGTCATTGACCGAGTTGGTCTTGATATGGCCGCCGATCAAGAATTTGCCAAGATGATCACAGAGCCACCACATTTTGAATGGGTATCTGGCTTCGATAGTAACGGCATTAAAGTTAAGGTAATTGCTAAAACTGTCGCTGGCGACTCATGGAAAGTCCGTGGTGAATTCTACCGTCGATTGGCTGTGGCACTTCAAAAAGCTGACCTTGAGGTACCATTTGCGCAAGTTGTAATACACCAAGCCAATTCAGATAAACCTAATGAACCGAAAACTCTCAAGAAAACAGCTCGAAAAACGTCTAAATAACTAACCGTTCATGCCAAGATACACGGTTAGCCCAATGAGTGCAGCGCTGACCAAAACAGCCACTATGATTACGCCTATCGGTCTCGAGGATTTTGCGCCTTTGGCGGTAGCTGTCGCTGACTGTTCAGTATCTGCTTCTGCAGGGGTAGTTTCGACTGCTTGCGGCATAGCTCCCTTGGCAACTGAAGTAGTCTCAGCTGCCTCAGCTGGAGTTGGCTTAACATCCAGAATTGGAGCAGCCTGTTGAGTTGTCACGTCCGGTCGACGGGCTGGCGGCGCTTCGGTTGGCCGACGAATGATATCTTCTGGCATGGGAAATTGTTATGCTTTCGTTTGCTGTAGTATAGCATGCAAACTTAATCAGCTATTCGAACTGACTTTCCAGATTTTTTGATGAGCTGCTCTTTGATAAGTTGACGTAAAATAGCGTCCAAACGAGAGTCATTTATAGTCATGTGCAGATCTTGAATCTCTTGAGGTCCGGCCGCCAGTATCCGCAAAATAGCACCTCTAATTTCACGGGCAGAGCCATGAAATTTTGTTTGTTTGGCATACTGTTTGCTTAATACGTTTGGGTTACCGACCGTTTGCTTAATAAAGACTCCGTAGTCCATCAAAGCCCAGTACCACTCCCTCGGGTTTTTGCGGTCAAGTGTTTGCTCGACTAGTTCAAGGATTTGCTTATCTGCCACGCCCGGTTCATCTTTGAAGAAATGGTGTAAATACACTGAACGAATGTTTGTTTCTATATATGCATGGGGCTGATTGAAGGCATAGGTTAAAATCGCCGCAGCAGTATTATGACCCACACCCGGTAGCGCCGTAAGCTCCGGCAAGGTATCGGGCAACCAACCATCGTGCTGCTCTTTGATCTGACGAGCTATTTCGCGTAGATAGCGTGCTCGTCGGTTGTAGCCAAGACCCTGCCAAGCAAGTAGCACGTCATGCAGCGAAGCGTCAGCTAGATCTACCAGTGACGGAAATCGCTCAAGAAACGCACTGTATTTAGGTATAACTCGGGCAGCCTGGGTTTGCTGCAGCATAACTTCTGACACGAGTATTTTGTATGCGTTGTACGTGCCATCTAGCTCGGGCTCTCGCCATGGTAATGCGCGACCAGAATCGTCATAATAGCGCCACACCATTCTTTGGAATTCAGTAATTTGGCCAGGTGTGAGCATACGCCACGATTGTTCCCGCTAATTTTTTAGTAATAGTACCATCTATCAATACCAGCTGTATCTGTTACATCACGGATTTTGAGCGACTTTCCGCTTGGTATATCCAAGATATAATCTGCTGTTTCTTGATTGGTATTAATACGGTAAATAATTTGCTCATTTGACCGCCAAAGCACCGGATTTTTGAGACCGGCCTGAGTAAGCAGTGTCTGTTCTGTTTTAGCCTTTACGTCATATGCTAACAAAACACCCTTACCATCACGTTCGTCAATCCAGAGGCTTTTTGAGCTATCTGGGCTATTGATGTAAATGCGAGACTTAAGAATGGGGGGTGGGCTGGCGGCTTTGGTCATAACGTCGTTATCGAGATTCACATCAAACCACTCTTGGCCAATTGAGACACTTAACTTGTCATGACTAGCTCGAATGATGCTCCAGATTTCTTTATCGTAGATAGTTTTTTTATCATTGCCGGAGACATTAATTTTATAAAATCCAACTGCGCCCTTTACGTTATAGGCAGCTGGGCTGTAATAAATTGAATCTTTAACAGCAATAACATCATTAAAGTAGTTGGTGCTCGCAAGTTCCTTTTCGGTTTGATTCTCGACGTCGTAGCTTACGAGCTGATGACGGTTTTGACTATCTTGCGGTTCACCATCAGTAATTTTGACATAAACAAGATTGTCTCCGCTCCAGCCAACCAGTTGAATACGCTCCGACTGCACGACGTTGCTGGAACTATTATCTCTCAAGTCAACCAACGTTAGCGTGCTCAGCAATTTATTGTCTTTGCTTTTATTATTGTCACGGACTGATACAAGGGCAGCAAAATCTTTAGTCGGATGTGCTGCTAACGCCATTGTTTCCGGTCGTTCTCGCCCAGTACCCGCTAAGACTTTTTCTTCATTTTTGCCATCTAGGTCAATTTTGTAGACATCAAAAACGCCACTGCGCTTTGAAATAAAGGCGTGTTTACGAGCTGGAACCAACTCAATAGTTTTGGAATCTTTAGTATCACGCTCAAGTTGTAGTTTTTCTATACGATAACTAGCACCCGCAACAGTAATTTCAACTTTTTCTTCATTGGCTTGCGGAACAGTCAGCACAATTTCACCTTCGTCGTTAGATGTAGCTGTCGCTTGTCCGCTACTGGCTTCGACACCTTTGACCGGTTTTTTGGATACAAAATCAACAGTTACCAACTTGTACTGTGTGCCAGTCGGTTGCAGCTTGAATTCGCCAAATGGATTACTGCCCCAACCTATGGTTACTGGTTGGTTGATTTCAGCATAGGCAACTTTTTTAATTACTAAAGTAGTCGGCCCAAGTTTGAGCTGTTCAACTCGAGCGTTACCTTCATTATCTGTTTTACTGGTGGCTCCAGCGATAGTAAGCTCGGCATTGCGGAGTGGCTGGCCGGTTGATTGGTCATAGATGGTAACCGAGGCAGCCGAACGCACGCCAGCAGTGTTCAGAACATAGTATCGTGACTTTGGAATTGTGAATGTAGCCGCAATAGCTGCAAATATTACAAGAAATGTTAGGTTACGTGCCCATTTCGTACGCCACCACCCCGCTAACAAGCCGCGCAAGCCTTTACGCTTTTTTTTGACCGGCTGGGTTGGCGCAGACTCTTCGTAGTCAAGCGCGTCTGGATCATCAGAATCAAGTAGTTTGTCTGATTCTTCGGCTATGATGTCGTCCACAGCCTTACTCGTACCAACATCTTCAAGTTCTAATTCCTCAGGGGTTTTCAGTGGATCCTCTTCCTGTTTCGCTTTTGGGATAATGGAACCGCGCAAACCAACAATGTCTTCTGGTGGCTCATCAGTCGAACCAGACATATCCAGCAATTCGGGCATCTCAGTAGTAATCGGAATAGGAGTTACTTTGGCAGTTTTTTTAGGTTTGGCCGGAGCAGCTGCTCCCGGCAACGGTGGAGCCGTGCCTACCCCCGACTCTGTCACTTTAATCGGAGTCGGCTTTTTGGTCATGGCTGGCTTAATGTCACTCGAAGCATCGAGATTGGGCAATTTATCAGTTGGCAGTAACGGAGCTACTTCAGCGCTTAGAGTGCTTTTTGATGCATCAGATTTCTCGGGCATAGTAATGTCGAGTAGCTGATCGACTTTTTTCTCAAGCTCGGCATCTTTATTAGCGCCCAAAAACGGTTCGGCCTGATTCTTATTGTTAGATCTTTTTTTTGCTGGCATAGCTTTTGTATTTTTATAGAGAATTTACATCCCTAAGGATACCAGAAAGCACGCTTACTCAAAAGTGTTACCCCTGTTAGGGCGTAAGACGGTTGATGTCACGCGGGAACAACGTGGCTTCTTTGACGTTATCGAGTCCTATTAGTTTTTCGGTAAGTCGCTCCAGCCCCATGCCAAAGCCACCATGCTCAGGTAAGCCATACTTGAATGCCTGCAGGTAGTATTTGAAGCCCTCGTGCGCAGGATCTAAGCCAGCATCTTTCATCTGCTGAACGAGTACATCGTAATTGTTCTCTCGCATTGGTACCGTCGCAATTTCAATACCACGGAACAGTAAGTCACTGCGATCAGCTAAAGTAGGGTTCTTGGCACTTTTGCGATGATAAAATTTGAAGGTTTTGTCGGTACTTGACCAGTCAGTAATAAAGACTGCTTCACTGCCGAGCTGTTTTTTGGCATACTGACAAATCCACTTTTCTTCGTCTGGTGTAAGGTCACCCTCATCTGACATATCGACATTGTGCGCTTTTCCATACAGCTCGTGGACCTCTGCCATACTCATACGCGGGAAATCAGGAGTCAAGACAGGTTTCTGGGCGTTCCATTTTTTGAGGTCATCACCATAACTATCCCAAACTTGCTCGACTACACGATTTACGAGTCCACTTGTGAATGCAAGCAGCTCTTCGAATGTAACAAACCCCATTTCTACATCGATAGTAATGTACTCACTCATATGTCGCGTAGTGGCACTCGGTTCAGCTCGGTATGTTGGGTTAGTTTCAAAAACTCGCTCAAACACGCCTACCATCATCTGTTTATAGAACTGGGCGCTTTGGGCAAGTGTGGCTGTTTTACCAAAGTAATCTAGCTTGAAGACTTCGGCTCCGCCCTCGGTTGCTTCTGCTAGTAACTTAGGCGTGTTCATCTCGGTAAAATCATTTTCAATCAGGTAAGCTCTCAGCGATTCAAGTACCTTGGCCTGGACCTTAAAAACTGTCTGTTCTTGCAGATTTCGGAGGCCAATTGCCCGGTACTCAAAGAGGGTGTCAAGATTGTCAGATTTATGAGATAACGGCTTGTCGATTTCTATCGGGGGCTCATCTTTTACTGACACCAGAATGGTAAGTTCTGGCTCGTGCAATTCGGCTCCACCTGGCGCTCGATCTTCGTCTATCACAGTACCTTTTACTTCTAACACAGTACCAATTTGCAATCCCCGTAGCTTTTCGACTTCATCTTTATTTTCAATAAGTATCTGTACTAAGCCCTTTCGATCGCGAATATTGATAAACGTTAAGCCGCCAAGGGCGCGCTTTTTGTGTAGCCAGCCTTTTACTGTTACTTCTTTTCCGACAGCTGCTTTCAATTCTGAACTAAGTGTTCGCATTGGTATTCTTCCTTTGCTAAATTCTAAATTTCTATCTAATGTAGCTGCTTGTTTGGACCTTGGCACCGTTCGCTACGCATTACTAAGCAAAACGTATCGGTCCATAGATTCATATTAGTGATCAGCAGTTGTTGACTCATTTCGCCAATTATACCATCAAATTAGCTTATTTGCCCGAGTCTTTACTGGCTGAAGCGTGGGCAACACTACCGATTTGATCAAATTCCTCAAAATCGGTTGCAATTGGGTGTCCAAGCAAGATCTCTACGACTGTGGCAACAGATATCATACCAACGACTTTTTCACGCATGTTTACTACCATGAACGTGTCGGCTTTGGTTTTGCTAAATGCTTGCAACACATGGACCAGCGGCTCTGTCTCCCGTACAAAATAAGCTTTCTTTGACATGGCTTCTGCTACCGTGCCGCCTTCGTCGTGTCCGCTCAAGTCTTGTAGCTCGAGCATGCCTAGGATTTCATGGCGACTGTTACCGCGCACCGGAAATACTGTCTGGCCAGTCTTATGGAGTTCGCTCAGTAAGATAGGCCCGATAGGTTCCTTGCCCGTAACGAATTTTAATTCTTTTCGCGGCTGCATATGGGCCTTGATGTGTTTGCCGGAAAAATCCAAAGCATTGAGCGCTCTATCCAGCTCATTAAGATCGATTCGATTATTGAGAGCCTTCTTTTGTAGTTGGAGTAAATGCTCAAGATCCTCGCGAGTATATAGTTCGGTCACTACTTCTGGGTCGCTATCAGATCTAATATGTATTATTGCCAGGGCTTGACGTAGCCAGGCTTTAATAATGTCCAAGTAATGAAGTATCGGCACAAGATACGGTGCCAACCAGGCAGCAAGGTGTACCATTGAGCGCAGGCGCATGTGTGACACTATAGCTACGAGCAAGCTCAAAATGAGCGCAAAACTGAGCGCTACTATAAAACCTTCAGCCCGACTCACCAAGATAACCGCCGAGACGATGTTGATGACAATAATAGCCTCTAGTAGTTGTCGGGCAGTTGAGCCAAACTGAGCTACCAAATAGAGTCGCCGAAAGACTTCTTTACCACGACTGCTGCGGCGCTTGAGCTCATGTGGTGCCAAGAAAAAATAGGCGTTCAACAGCGCCTGAGCGGTTAGCCCCAGTAGCGCTAACACAAATGCGAGATAGCTATCCATGACCTTATAGTAACATTTGGGCAATTTGCTATTATGGTAGTACGTATCAAAAGGAAAATGAGGATTCATGAGTAAACAGTTTTTGGTTATTGTCGCCATAGTCGTTGGTATACTAGTTGGTATTTTCGCCTTAACCGGTGATGACAAAAATAACAGTAACGGTGGTGGGGATTCAGCTGCTAAAGCAAGCAGCCACGTCGCTGGCAAAGTCGATAGCAAAGTAAAGCTGGTTGAATTTGGCGATTTCCAATGCCCAGCCTGCAAGTCATATTTCCCATTGGTTCAAGAATTAAAAAGCCTGTATGGCGACCGTGTTGCCTTCCAATTTAGCCACTACCCACTGACTCAAATTCATCCCAACGCCTTCATTAGCAGCCGCGCAGCCGAAGCCGCTGGCAAGCAAAATAAATTCTTTGAAATGCATGACCTGCTGTATGAAAACCAGGATGACTGGGCGTCAAACGGTAATCCAACCCCAATTTTTGAAGCCTACGCTCAGCAACTTGCTCTCAACCTCGATCAATTCAAGTCAGATATGAGCAGCTCAACTGTGTCAGACACAATAAACGCCGATGCCAAGGCCGCTCAAGCACTCGGTGCTACTTCAACCCCTACCTTTGTTCTGAACGGCAAAAAAATTGATAAAAATCCGCAGAGTGTTGATGAATTCAAGAAGTTAATCGACGAAGAATTAGCCAAAAACCAATAGCACAATCAGTTAGTTCATGCTATCGTACTAGATAGTTTATCCTTAAAATTCAAACAAAAAACGAGCGAGTATGGAATCAATATTTAGCGAACTTAGCCTAGTGATCGTGGTCACCGCGGCTGTTTCGTTGCTCATGAAATTAATCCGCCAACCACTCATTCTTGGCTACATATTGGCTGGACTACTTGTTGGGCCGTCATTCCTTGGCCTCATCCATTCAACCGAGCTATTCGAAGCCTTCTCTGAAATTGGCATTGCTCTCCTGCTATTTATTATCGGTCTCGGTATGAACATCGGTGAGCTTAAAAAGCTCGGCCGGGTTGTTGTATTGGTGGCCTTATCATCTCTGACCGTTATTACATCACTCGGCTTTGCGGCCAGCTCAGCCATGGGCTTTGGCCGTACCGAAGCCTTTATTCTTGGTCTGGCACTTTTCTTCAGCAGCACCATTATTATTCTTAAAATTCTCTCTGACAAGCGAGAGATTAATCGCCTACACGGTCAAGTTGCTATTGGCGTTATCCTACTTGAAGATATTATTGCTACCTTTGCCCTGCTGTTTATAGCTGCCGGTAAAGATGGTGGTATCGATCTTCAGCAAATTACTGAGCTCATTAGTAAGGGCCTGCTTCTAGCAGGACTATTAGTGCTATGTAGTACTCAAATTTTGCCTCGCGTTTCTCGTTATATGGCAAGCACGCAAGAGCTGCTGTTTTTGTTTGCTATCGCCTGGGGCTTTGGCATCGCTACCTTGTTTGAACTAGCCGGTTTTTCTATTGAAGTTGGGGCGTTATTCGGCGGTGTCGCGTTAGCTTCATCACCATACGTACACGAGATCGCTTCCCGGCTCAAACCACTTCGTGATTTCTTTATTGTCCTATTCTTTATCACCCTCGGTGAGAGTATGGACCTGGGTAGTATTAGTTCGAGCGTCTTCCCGGCCATCATTTTGTCTCTCATTGTTATCCTCGGTAAGCCATTTATCATAACCCTTGCCATGGGCATTCTTGGCTACACCAAGCGAGTTAGCTTTAAAACCGCAATTAATCTATCGCAAATAAGTGAGTTCTCGATCATTCTCGTGTTTCTTGCCATAGCAGAAGGTATGGTACGGCCAGAAATTGGCGCCATCGTGACACTTGTAGCAATTATTACGATTGCTACCTCTACCTATCTTATGCAGTACGACGAACAGTTATTTAGGTATTTTGACAAGATAAAATTGCGCCTGTTTCAGCGCGGGGCGTTGCACACCGAAAAGCGAAGCCCTCGATCCTATCAACTCGTTCTTTTTGGCTACCATCATGGCGGTCACGAATTCATACGAGCGTTCCAGGATCTCAACAAACGCTTTTTGGTCATAGACTATGACCCTGAAGTAATTGATTTGCTTGATACCCAAAAGATCGATTACTTGTACGGTGATGCCACTGATATGGACCTCCTGCACGAAGCCGGCATCAATAAGAGTAAGTTGATTGTTTCAACGATTACCGATCACCAAACCAACCTTTTCTTAATTAAACAGATCGAGGAAATGAACCCGGATGTAGCTATTATTTGCCACGCTGACAACATTCACCAGGCTACCGCGCTGTATGAAGCCGGTGCCAGCTATGTCATGATCCCACATCATATCGGTAGCGAGCGCATGAGTGCCTTTATCAAACGCACCGGTCTTGATAAAAATGAGTTCAAGAAATATCGCCAAAAGCATTTAGCATACCTAGAAGCCCACTTAAACGCTCCTGGGCCCGACTCCGACTAGCTTCTAGTCTTCAAACTGCGCATCACAAGTTTGACACAATCCGCAGGGACCACACATTTTTTTAGGTTCGTCGTTTTTGGGCGGCGCCTGACAACTGACACAGAACATTTTTTTGTCAAAGGAATAGACTTCTTTTTCTTTGCTGCGGGCTGGACTGTCACTGCCAAAGATTGTCTCAAGGGCTTCGCTTGGCGACATGTCATCAAGCGATTTGCCACCAATACTGCCACCACAACCAACCAACATGTCATTGCGTAGCTGAGCTTCATTGAAGGCGCGTTGAATCTCGTAGGCGAATTGCTGGTTAGGGTCAGTAAAAGCCAGGGGTTCATACTGAGGAGTAGTAGCCGTGCCCGGATGTCGCTCCCGTTCGTTGAGCAGCTCTTTCACACGGGCCCAGACACCGAGCGTAAGTCGATGCTTGGCCTTTTCCAAAGCCTTCCCATTCAAGTCCTGCTGGCGGGCCAGTTCTACAATCTGACCAAAATAATAATTAAGTAGGTCTTCGTTGCTGAGCAAGAATTCGTAGGCATCTTCTTCGTCTAAACCTTCTTGTACACTGCGACCCGCTCGATACGTGCCGCCATACTTCATGCGCAGAAAACCATCGTAGCTCCGTACCAAAGTTTCAAGGTCAGCCTGTTGATCATATTCAAGAATAGCCTCAACCCGAGCAAATATTTCGGGGTCGCTGTTATCGATAGTGTGTGTTTCGAGCGTTACGCTACCATCCTCGTTACATTCAGCTCGATACAAAAAGCCCATTTCGCGATCAGGTTGCAAGCCACACTCTTTCATAAAATCTTTGCCGTATCGCTCGCACGCAGCTTTGGCAAACGGCGAAGACCACGCCATAACCTGGCCCGGACTCAGATTTTGCATGTCATAACCAACTATAAGATCACGCGTTGACCAATCGGCCAAGAATTTTCGTCGTGGGTCTGCCTGCGCTTCCTGCTGGGCTATTTGCTGGCCTCGTATTAACGTTCCCATATACGGCTTCCACTCACCTTGATCGAAAAAGACTAAGTTATTGTTATCGTCGCGCTGAAGCGTAAATTTTGTGTAGGCCCGACGGTTAATGCCTTCGGCTATATAGGTCAACTCTTCATCACGAATCCGGTCCATAGTTTCATCATGTATTTGGTTATTGTTGTGTTTTAGATCATGACGCATCAAGTAAATACCGGATGTCAGGTCAAAACTCCGACGTTGTTCGGCCTGGTAATCGTGGGCTTCTGGATTTGATTGTCTGTGTTGTGGATCTTCTTCCACGATATACCCTCACTCCTTGAAGTTTGCAGGAGTGTGAAGCGCACACACAACTGCTTCTGCTCGGAAGACTTAACTGAATCGGACTTACTGCTTTGTAGGCAGCTCACCGTTGCGGCACAGTTCACGAATTGCACGTGATTTCAGCATTTTTATTTATTAATTACTATGAACAATTCATATTCATTATGAAAAAGTAGTCTAACTATAACACGCTACTGCTAGCGTTCTAGCCGTAAAAATTACACCACCTATAGCGTCCAACAGATAGGCTAAATAGTCAGTGCCAAAATAATGATTACACCCAGAATAATTCGATAGTAGGCAAAAATTTTATAGTCATGCTTAGCTACATAACGCAGCAACCAACGAATAACCAACAGTCCCATTATAAAGGCCGAAACCGTACCTGCTACGAGCGCCCAGGCGCCTCCGGCTACAGTATCAAGCTCATCATACCCCGTCGCCAGTTGATAGCTACCGGCCAGCAATAGGATTGGAATACTCAGGTAGAACGAAAAAGTAGCCGCCGTAACACGATCCAGGCCGGAAAGCAGGCCGCCCATGATTGTCGAGCCGCTGCGTGACACGCCGGGAATCAAGGCGAGCATCTGGAATAAACCAACTTTAACTGCCTGCGAGGTAGTTATTGTGTCGAGACGAGGTTCGCCGGCTTTGTTGCGAGCAGCCTGGTGATAGGTCTCAATCAGCCAGATAGCAATGCCACCAAGGATCAAGGCGATCGCCACGGTCAATGAGACAGCATAGACCGACAACGCATCTTTAAAGAGAAAGCCAGCCAGTCCACCGGGCACGGTGGCAATAATCCACACCAGCCAAAAGCGCATAATGACTGGATCACGTTTAAATAGCCCTTTAACCTTTTCAAGTAAATCATGACGGAAGAACCATAGGACTGCAGCAATTGCTCCCATCTGTATAACGACAGTAAATATTTTGGCTGTATCTTTGTAGCCAACTAAATCACTGGCGACAATTAAGTGACCCGTACTGGATATTGGCAAAAACTCGGCAAAGCCCTCAAGAATTCCCAGCAGGATGGCTTGTAATATATCCATTTAGATTATTATACCTGCTGCACTCGCTTTTTTAGCTGACTCAAACGCGGCATAAATGATCGCGCCGCCCCTTCGAGTCCTAGGACCTTTAGTGAACCAACTAAAACATACAATCCGTCGAGCTCATGTTGTGCCAGGGTTTCGGAATCTTCATACTGACGGAAGCGGTAGTCAATTTTTTCTACGAGCCACTTCTCTTCACCTGGTTTGATGGTGGTGGTCTGGAATTTTGTGATCTGTTCGGTTGGCTCAACAACTTCAATGCTGCGAGCAGAGCGACCTTTTTTCTGTAAATGACCACGTTTAATGAGATTATTAACGTGTACTGCCACTGTGGCCACCGAGTTATAGTTGCAACCGTTCATGATTTCGCGATAGCTTGGGCTGTAACCATGTTCTTTGATGAAAGCATCAATAAATGTCAGGAGTTCTCGTTGTTTTTTGGTGGGACGAACTGTTTTTGTCATATGGTTGACGTTCCTTATTTGTGAGTTACCCGATAGGCGGTCGGCCCATGGGCTTGATGAGCCAAAACGCGAGCTGGTGTTTGACGGACGCGACGGGTTTTATGGTTGGCAAACTTCTCTGGAAAGACCCAAAACTTGTACCACAGATAACTCCAGACCGTAAAGAATGCAGCCGAAACGAACTGGCCAATATACGGTGATATCCCGACAAGTTTGAGACCCCAAACCAAGAAGTAGTCGATTACAAAATTAACGAGGGTGATAATGATGTACCTACTCGTGACTTCGGTCTGATGCTTTTTGAGTGCCGGATTACGGAAGACCCAGTAGCGTTGCAATAGGTAGTTGACGGTCCAACCAACCAGTGTAGAGATAGACTTTGCCCAGAAGAAGCTGGCGCCGAGGCCCTTATCGATCAAGAAAAAGACCGCGTAGCCAGACCAAAAATAGGCACCGCCACTGATCATATACTCAGTAAATCGCTTGGCTTCGCGGGTCTGCTTTTTGGTAAATTTCATGTTTTTTGTGTTTGTTTTGAATATCTGTAACTGTAGTATATCATTTTGCTGCTTTACCCTGTATTTATGATGAAACGTATCGCCCGTACGGTGATACAATAGGGTTACTATATGAAGCACAATACCTCACTGGTGTACGCTATATTTTTAATTGTCGGCGACTTTTTAGCATTAACCGCCGCCTTTATCAGCGCTTACGTTCTACGTGTTAAATTTGACGATCGACCTCTAATAGAACAAATCCCTGCCATGACGTTTGTTTATGCCTTTTTGGCCGTTCTGCCCTTCTGGATCGCCGTTCATGGCCTGATCGGCTTATACAGTCGTAATACGTACCAAAATCGTTTTCGGGAACTTGGCAAGTTAATTATTGGTTCATTCCTGGGAATTCTCGTAGTTATTGGTTACGACTTTGTGTCCGACGAAGCGCTCTTCCCAGCTCGTCTGGTCGTAGTCTATGCCCTCCTACTTGGATTCAGCTATCTTCTTTTGTTCCGAAGTATCGCACGACTGATGCGCTCCATATTCTTCTCATACGGCAGCGGGGTTACCAATGTACTCATTATTGGCAACGAAAGCACAGCTCGGACTGGTTTAATTACCGAGATTCAGGACACGCGACGATCTGGTTATCGGATTGTAGGTGTAGTCGGCAAGGCAGACGGCTTTCAGGAATTCGAGGACTTCCAAGAAGCGTTGAAAACGCTTCCGAATACAACTATCCATACCATCATTCAGACTGAGTTATACAAAAGCGGTACGCGTAATGATGAAATCATGAGCTACGCCCAAAACAATCACATTACGTATCGCTTCATTCCTGGCAACAGCGAGTTGTTCATCGGCAATATTGAAGTCGAGTTGTTTCGGGGCACCCCAGTTATTACCGTTCACCAAACAGCTCTCGTAGGTTGGGGTAGTTTTGTAAAACGCTTGTTTGACATCGTTGGAGGTATCATTCTACTCCTTGTTTCCAGCCCGATCATGGCGCTCGTGGCAATTGTTTCTAAGCTACAAGAACCCCGCGGCGATGTTTTCTTCCGCCAAGTCCGTCTTACGCAATTTGATAAACCTTTTGTGGTCTACAAATTCCGTACCATCAGAACAAGATTTAATGGCATGAGTCCCGAACAAGCCTTTGCGGCAATGGGCAAGCCTGAGCTAGCCAAAAAGTATCGTGAATCAGGTGATATGATCGACAATGACCCCCGCTTCTCACGCTTTGGGGTTTTCTTGCGTAAAACGAGTCTCGACGAATTACCGCAACTCGTTAACGTCATTAAAGGTGATATTAGTCTCATTGGGCCACGGGCGTTGGTGCCAGATGAACTGAAAAACTACCCCCACAAGCTACATATTTTAAGCGTTCGCTCGGGACTAACTGGCCTCGCACAAGTCTCTGGTCGTCGCGACTTAAGTTTTGAGGAACGTCGTAAACTGGATGCCTACTATGTTCAGAATTGGAGTTTTTGGCTCGATATAACAATCCTATTCAAGACCATTCGAGCAGTCTTGGCTGGCATCGGAGCCAAGTAATGTCTACGGAGCCGGAAGCAAAAAAAATTGCTATCGTTCATGACTGGCTGGTTGGTGGTGGTGCCGAAAAGGTCGTCTATGAGCTGCACAAGATGTTCCCTGACGCACCCATCTACACTTCGTATTGCACGCCCGAGTGGCGGGAAAAACTCGATAACAAGGTGGTCACTGGCTTTTTGCAGAAATGGCCGTTTCCAGCCTTGCGAAAATTTGTGCCATTTTTGAGGATCTGGTGGTTTACACGGCTTGACCTTAGAAAATATGATCTTGTTATCAGTAGTTCAGGCGCGGAAGCCAAGGGTGTGCACGCTATGCCGACAGCACTACATATAGCGTACATTCACGCTCCGACACACTACTACTGGAGCCGGTACGCAGAGTACTTGGCACGTCCAGGTTTTGGAAAATTTGATGGCTTAGCCCGTTTTGGCCTCAAGTTACTGGTTTCCCCTCTTCGTAATTGGGACTATGCAGCTGCTCAGCGTCCAGATTATTTGATTGCCAATTCTACCCACACCCAAACCGCCATACAAACCTACTACGGCCGAGGGAGTGACGTTGTTTTCCCTCCTGTTGACACAGAAAAATTTGGCAACATAAAAGCTGGTAAGCGCACTGGCTTTGTAATCACGAGTCGCCAAACCCCGTATAAGCGAGTGGATCTAGCTGTAGCAGCTTGCACTGAACTCGAGCTGCCTTTGACGGTGATTGGCAAAGGTCCCGAATTCGAAAAGCTGAAGGCTATGGCCGGCCCAACCATTACATTTACTGGTTTTGTAGAAGACGACGAGGAAGTTTCGCGTTTGATCGCTGGTGCCGAAGCATTCATATTCCCAGGAGTTGATGACTTTGGTATCGCGCCTGTCGAAGCCCTGGCAGCTGGCACACCAGTTATTGCTTACAAAGCTGGTGGCGCCCTAGACTTTGTCGTGCCAGGTAAAACAGGAGAGTTCTTTACGGAGCAAACCGTAGAAGCGTTGGTTAAGACGCTGAGGAAATTCGATTCCTCGAGCTATGACGCTCGTGATATTAAAAGCTTTGCGTCTCAATTCTCGGCCGAGACATTTCAGCAAAAGCTAATAAACTACATCAAGAAAACCTTGTAGCTACACACTGTAATCGTTGATCAAATAACCTTTGCCAGTGAAGACCAGGCCAACTATACTGCCATAGTAAGACTAATCATTAGGATGTATATGCAACACGACATTTCTGAAATCTTCAAATCATATGATATACGTGGCGAAGTCGATTCACAGCTTAACGCTGAAAGTGTAAAAAACATTGCCCGCGCTTATGCCGATTGGCTCCCCACCAAGGGCACTGTGGCGGTTGGCCACGACATGCGACCTGATTCGGCAGATTTAGCCGAGGCGTTTATGTCAGGATTGCAAGAGCAAGGCTATGACGTCTGGGATATAGGTCTCGTTACCAGTGACATGATTTACTTTGCAGTTGGCAATTGGAAGCTGGCCGGCGGTGCCGTTATTACAGCGAGCCACAACCCCGGTAAAGATAATGGTATCAAATTGTATCGCGACGAAGTTGTTGCTGTTGGCCTGGAAGCCGGCCTGGCTGAAATTCGCGATGCTTTTTTGGACCAGAGATTTGAAACGCCAGCCGACAAACCTGGCCAGCGCACCGCTAAGACTATCACCGACGAATGGGTTGAGCACTGCCTTGGCTTTACGCATGACCTTAAGCCATACAACATTGCCATAGATGCCGGCAACGGTATGGCCGGTGCAATCTTGCCACACATACTACCTAAACTACCTTTCGTGAGCGAAAACATGTACTTCGAACTTGACGGATCATTCCCAAACCACGAAGCCAATCCACAAAAAATTGAGAACTTACAAGATCTTATACAGGTCGTCCAGGCTAATCACTATGATTTTGGCATCGCTTTTGATGGTGATGGCGACCGGGCCGTACTGATAGACGATAAAGGTCGCCTCGTGCTAGGCACAGACCTTATCAGCATTATTGCCAAGCTTTACTTACAAAAATACCCGGGTGCCAAGATTGTGCATGATGTCAGGACGAGTCGAGCCACCGAAGAGATCATTAAAGAAAACGGTGGCGAGCCAGTCAGAACAAAAGCCGGCCGCGTAAACATTGGCTCATTGATGCGTAAAATTGGGGCGCCATTTGGTGGTGAAACAACTGGTCATTTGTTCTTCAAAGAAAATTATGATGCCGATAGCGGCCTCATTACTGCCTTGGTAGCTATCCAGGCCCTCTCGGATAGCGGTAAAAAACTATCAGAACTAGTCGATGAATGTCGACGATACGTTATGCCACCTGAAATCAACCTCCAGGTAAGCGTGCCGAAGGAAGTCGTGTTTGCCAAGCTTAAAGAAACCTTCGCAGACGGCACTCACGATGAGCTCGATGGATTGACCGTTTGGTACCCAGATTATTGGTTTAACCTCCGGGCCAGCAACACAGAGCCCGTTATGCGCCTCAATGTAGAAGCTAAGGATGCTGAACAGCTGCAATCATTGCGAGCAACCATAGAAAAAACTATTCAAAACGCCTAGTTATTTAGTTGTGGATTGTTACTTTCAAACAGAGTACAATATTACCCCATGATTGAATGGAAATTCTGTCCTGCCTGCGCTACTGAAATGACTCCTGACTCCGAAGGTCGACCAACATGCCCAAAGGGTCACTTTACTAAGTACCCAACGCCTGTTGCCTCTACGGCCGCCTTTGTAGAACATGACGGTAAATACCTCGTCATCAAGCGAAACTTCGACCCCCAAAAGGGTGCCTGGGATTTGCCAGGCGGTTTTGCCGAATATGACGAAACTGGCTTTGGAGTAATAGAGCGCGAAATAAAAGAAGAGACCGGCTTAACCAACCTGGAATTTGTCGAAATTTTAACCGTACAACCATCAAACTACGGAGACCTGGAAAAGGTCCTTACTACAGTGTACGTACTTAAATCCCCTTCGACCGACATCCAACTCTCCAGCGAAAACTCGGAATATGCATGGCTCCCTTTAGAAGAGATAGACAATTTGGCTTTCGAAGATACTACGCGAGCCCTTAAAATCCTACAAGAAAGAATGGTATAATTACAGATATGAATAAGATCATCGTCACCGGTGGAGCAGGCTTTATTGGCTCCAATTTTGTTCACTACATTTACAGGGAAAGACCGGACTGGCAGATTACCGTACTTGATGCTCTCACCTACGCCGGCAACATCAAAAATATAGAAGGCTTAGATGAATCGCGCGTGAAATTTGTTCACGGCAATATCTGCGACGCCGAACTTCTAGAAAAAATTGTTCCTGAACATGACGCCATTGTTCATTTTGCCGCCGAATCACATAACGATAATTCCTTACACTCACCGTGGCCTTTTGTGGAAACAAACATCGTTGGTACCTACCATTTACTAGAAGCTGCTCGCAAGTACAAAAAGCGCTTTCATCACGTATCAACTGATGAAGTATACGGCGACTTAGAGCTAGATGATCCAGCCAAATTCACTCCGGACACACCTTATAATCCTTCGAGTCCATACTCCAGCACTAAGGCTGGTTCTGACCTTTTGGTCCGGGCTTGGGTACGAAGCTTCGGCGTAGAAGCTACAATCAGCAATTGCTCAAACAACTACGGCCCATACCAGCATGTCGAGAAAGTCATCCCTCGCCAAATTACTAACATATTAACGGGTCAAAAACTTAAGCTCTACGGCTCAGGCGAAAACGTCCGCGACTGGATACATACAGAAGACCACTCATCTGGCGTCTTGGCTATTTTAGAGAAAGGCAAAATTGGCGAAACCTACCTGATTGGCGCTGACGGCGAAAAAAATAACTTGGAAGTCTTTAAGCTCATCCTAAAAGAAATGGGTAAAGATGGGTCATGGCTCGAACACGTCAACGATCGCCCAGGACATGATCTTCGCTACGCGATCGACGCCACCAAGCTCAAACAGGAACTTGGCTGGGAGCCGAAATTCACTGACTTTGAGGCTGGCCTGCGTGAAACCATTGCCTGGTATATAGCCAATGAAGACTGGTGGAAGCCGCAAAAGGATGAGACCGAAGCCAAATATAAGGAACTCGGACGCTAATGGCAGACTTAGCGGTTACCGAAACACCTATACCTGGCTTCTTCGAAGTTCAATTAACGCTCCACGGTGACAACCGGGGTTGGTTTAAAGAAAATTATCAAAAAGCAAAAATGGAAGCCCTCGGCTTACCGAGTTTTGACATTGTCCAAAATAACTTCTCGTATAACGAGGAGAAAGGCGTCACCCGTGGCCTCCACGCCGAACCATGGGAAAAATTTATTTCAGTTGCCAATGGCAGTGTCTTTGGTGCTTGGGTAGATTTGCGAGCTGGCGAAAGCTTTGGCACTGTCTATACAACTACCCTTACTCCGGATAAGGCAGTGTTTGTGCCACGTGGCGTAGCGAACGCCTACCAGACACTAGAACCTAACGTAACGTACACGTACCTCGTAAATGCCCATTGGTCACCTGAAGCCAAGTACACCTTTGTTAATTTGTTTGACCCAGAACTAAAGATTGACTGGCCAATTCCTAAAGAAGACGCCATAACGTCTGACAAAGATGACAATCATCCGCTACTCAAAGACGTAACGCCGATGGAGGTGTAATGTGGACGACAGTAAGTTCTTAATCGTCGGTGCCAATGGCCAACTCGGTAAAGCCCTCACGGCACAGTACCCTCAGGCTACTGCCGTTGATCGTGCCGCTCTAGATATCTCGGACAAAAGTGCTCTAGAGGCATTCGATTGGTCCAACATTACACACATCCTCAACGCCGCAGCTTACACCAACGTTGATGGAGCCGAAACCAATGAAGGCCGCGTTGCTGCCTGGGCTATCAATGCCACCGCAGTTGCAAACCTAACTACGATTGCCAATCGACATGGCTTGACTCTGGTTCATATCTCAAGTGATTATGTGTTTGACGGCACCAACACTCCGCATACTGAAGCCGAGCCTCTCAGTCCCTTGTCGGTTTACGGCGCCAGTAAAGCTGCCGGCGATGTAGCTGCCGGCCTAACACCGAAGCACTACATCGTGAGGACCTCTTGGGTAATCGGCGAAGGTAAAAACTTTGTCCAAACTATGGTAGGACTGGCTCAAAAAGACATTTCTCCGACCGTTGTCCATGACCAAATTGGACGCCTAACGTTTACGAGCGAACTCGTAAAAGCAATTGATCATTTACTTGCTAGTGAGAGTCCGTTTGGCACATATAATGTCAGCAACGAAGGTGAATCGGCCAGCTGGGCAGACATCACTCGTGAAATATTTTCGCAACTTGGCAAAGACAACTTGACCGTTACCAATACCACAACCAAAGAATACTTCGCCCAAAAAGAAGGCATTGCACCACGTCCACTTGAAAGCAGCTTGGACTTGTCAAAAATTCAAAGCACCGGCTTTACTTCGACAGACTGGAAGACAGATTTACTTAATTACGTAAAAGGAGACAACTCATGAAAGGCATAATCTTAGCCGGCGGCTCAGGCACACGTCTGTACCCAATAACAAAAGGTATCAGCAAGCAACTGATGCCAATCTACGACAAACCAATGGTCTACTATCCACTAAGCACACTTATGATGGCGGGCATCAAAGACATCCTCATAATTACTACTCCAGAAGATCAGTCACAATTTCAAAGACTACTTGGAGATGGTTCAGACTGGGGTATAAGCCTAACGTACGCCTCGCAACCAAAGCCTGAAGGTTTGGCCCAGGCATTTATTATTGGAGAAGACTTTATTGGCGACGATAAAGTTGCCTTAATTCTTGGAGACAACATTTTCCATGGACACGGCTTTGGAGAAAGCCTTAAAAGCAGTATCAACGAAGACGGCGGCGTAGTCTTTGCCTACCAAGTTGCCGACCCAGAACGATACGGCGTAGTAGAATTCGACCAAAACCTGCAAGCACTTTCTATTGAAGAAAAGCCCACTAAACCAAAATCAAATTACGCCGTGGTTGGACTCTATTTTTACGATAATGATGTCATCGAAATTGCCAAGAATATTCAACCGAGTGAACGTGGTGAGCTAGAAATTACCACTGTCAACGAAGAGTACCTTAAGCGCGGTAAACTAAAGGTTCAGATCATGGGACGTGGTGACGCGTGGCTCGATACCGGTACTTTCGGCTCAATGAATGATGCCGCTGAATATATTCGAGTCATAGAAAAGCGTACCGGTCTAAAGCTTGGCTGCCCAGAAGAAACAGCCTACCGAGAAGGCTTTATCAGCAAAGAAAAGCTGACCGAAATCGCTAAACCGCTTGTAAAAAGCGGTTACGGCAAATATCTGATGCGTCTGGTTTAGGGTTTCACCGTACAAGTGTTAGAATTGCTAGTAAATAAGGAGGGTTTGAGAAAGCATGGCTAAATGTAGTGTTTGTAAAAAAAGTAATACAGAGGTTTACCTAACAGGAGTTCAGTCAGTCTATAGCAGCAAACCTTACAATATTTACAGCTGTAAAAACTGTGGTCACTATTTCACCAACCCAGTTCCTTCCACCAAAGAGCTCGGTAATATTTATGAGACTAGCTATGCCTACGGCATCCATGCCCTCATCGATCCCGAGAAGAAACAACGAGCCAGCAAATACGCCCAATACATTTCTGACCAAGGCGCCAAAAACGCCCTCGAAATCGGCTGTATGCACGGTTTATTGCTAACTCAACTAGAAAAGCGTGGCGTAAAAGCCAAGGGTGTTGAACTTGACCCTGAAGCCGTAGAGTTCTGTAAAAATCTTGGCCTCGACGTCGAAAATACGACGTTAGAAAAATACATGAATAAGAGCGCTGCCAAAAAACATGATGCAGTTATTATGAGTCATGTGCTAGAACACATTGCCGAGCCACGTAAACAAGTCGAGCATCTCAACAAGAAGCTATCCAAGAACGGCATGCTCGTTCTCATTGTTCCCAATTCACAGGCTCGCACTCGCAAGCTATTTGGCAAGTACTGGGGATACTGGCAAACACCAGTACACCTCCACCACTTCAACGATAAATCAATCACTCATTTGCTCGAAAATACCGGCTTCAAAGTAGATGACATCAAATATGTCGGTGCCGACTCTTTGTTTTTCTTGTCTTCATTGGCAAACCGCCTCGGACTGAAAAACACTAGTAATGACGTCTCGCTTTTCAAAAAAGTGGCCGTAAAATCAGCCTCTTTCGTGCTTAGACCCTGGTACTACCTCGGTAGTGAAGACATGATAGTTGTTGCCCGCAAGGTCTAATATGTCTTACGAATCTTTCTTAGAAAAACAGAACGGTATATTCAGTGAGTTCCATGAAACACATGCAAATATCGGTGTTACGCGTGGGATCGAGAAAGATCCTGGTACCGATCCCCAGGGAGCATTTTTAGTTGCCTGGAGATATCCGGACAAAATAAACACTCTGGTCGAAGAGCTGTCTCTAGAAATTGCCGATGTTGCTAATGCAATTCCGTACGGACCACAGAATGCACACACCACAATCTCGGACCTTGAGCTGAATCCTAACTATGTAATTGTGCCCGACATGCATATTGATGAAAAAGAAACGTTAGATATCTTGTCTGGAGCCGTTCAAAAAGCACTCGATTTAAGTGGTAGAGAAACTATCAACAGTTGTGAAGTTGATTTTATAAGCAACCTAACTAATGGCAAAAGTGTCGTCGCAACTGGTATTCCGACCGAGTCTGTCTGGCAAATTAACCAACAAGTTCTATCAGAGAGCGCAAAAGCTGGCGCCGGCTTAACAGGCACCTGGGGCACACATATGACAATGAGTCGCTTTCTTGAAGGTCAAGACACACAATCCAAATCAGTAACTGAGCTTATGAAACTATTGAACAAAACCCCTCCAATAGGCCCTGCAAAACCCTCAACAATTGATGTCGGCTATTTCTATACAACTCCAACTGAAGGGTTTGTCTTCACTCCGTACAATCGCTTCGAGCTTACCAGCTCATAGAGTCTTTACCCTGTTCCATAAGTCAGTTATGATACTGTAGTGCAACCTAAAATTCTTGTAGCCATACCGGCTTATAATTGTGAAAAACAAATACCGCGAGTCCTAGCTGGATTCGACAAAAAGCTGCTCGATCGCGTGGCTAAAGTTATTGTTATTGACGATAGAGGCGGTGACAAGACTGCCGAAGTGGCTTACAAAAAAGTTAAGGAACTTGGCTTGTCTAAAATTGAAATTGTTCAGAATGATAAAAATCTAGGACTTGGTGGCACTCATAAAATGGCATTCTTGTACGGTGAAAAAATGAAAGCCGACTATGTCGCCATATTGCATGGTGACGATCAGGCAAAGGCTCAAGAGCTTAATAATCTAATTGATGTTGCTGAAAAAGATCCTAGTATTGGAGCTATCCTGGGTTGTCGTTTCATGAAAGGTTCGCAGCTGTCAGGTTATTCTTGGCAAAGAATCTGGGGAAACAGGGCTATTAACTGGGTTTATAGTCTGGTTGCTCTGCGCGGCAGCCGGGATTTAGGTTCAGGCTTAAACTTGTTTCGTCTTAAAGACTTGGCCGACCATCGTTACCTAGGATTTGATGATAGAATGACTTTTAATATCGACTTGCTCCTCGATTACTTTACCAAGCAAACGAAGATTACGTTTGTTCCGATAAGTTGGAGTGAGGCCGATCAAGTTAGCAACGCGCGTAACTTCACTATTGGCAAAATAGCATTAACACAGCTTGCTTTCTGGCGCGTAGGTAAATTGCCGCTCAATATGCAACCAGCTAGCAAGTATACTTCTTCACCATATAAAAAAGGTAAGTAGCTATGTCTCGAATTTTACACATTGTTATGCCGATGTCGGGGCGAGGCTCTCGATTTGTTAAATCTGGTATTTCTACTCCAAAACCACTCATTACTGTCGATGGTAAGCCGATGTTCATGAAAGCATTAGAAAGTCTCGATGCTATCGATTGTGAGAAAAAATATACAATTATTATTCGATCAGAGCACGTCGAGCAGTATGACCTTGCAAAAAAACTTGCCGATTATCTATATAAAGTTAATATCATCATTACCTCAGAGGAACCAATTGGTCCGGTAGTAGACGCTTATCGAGCTGAAAAATATGTAATATCTGGCGAAGGCATGATGGTTATGGACTGCGATATGTGGTTCCAGAGCGAAAGCTACAGTCAAATGGTCCAGGATTCACTTAATGGCACGTCAGATATTGCTGGTGGTCTACTCACCTTTCCTGCCGACAATCCTCGCTACAGTTATGCTAAGTTTGGCACGGACGGTATCGTAAGTGAAACGGCTGAAAAAAGTGTCATTTCAGGCGATGCTATCACCGGCGCTTACTTCTTTGCCACTACTGAGGACTTCTTGCATGCGGCTAAAGAGTTGTTAAAAAGGCCCCTCGATGAGAAAATGCCGGAATATTACATGTCACTGCTGTACAATATACTGATAGATGAAGGTAAAAAAATCAAAGCCGCCCGCGTGGATGAGTTTGCTTCCTTTGGCACTCCAGAAGAACTCGAAGCTTACCACCAAAATTAGTAAGTACCATAAACTTGCAAGTAATCTGGTGTCCAGCAAGTACTCGTTTGTTATATTTGTCGTATTTCTATGGCTAGCAGCCAGTTATATTTTCTACCTACGCTTCCCAAATAATTTCTTAGAGCCTAATTTTTACGCAGAGGATGGACATGTATTAGCTGAAAACATTATAAAATACGGCGTTTTTGATGCATTTTTCTCAACTTTTAATGGCTATTACATCTGGGGTCTTTATATCCTGGCAGATTTCGGTGTTGCGCTAAACAGTTTATTATTTGAGGCTGAATTCGTTAATTTGGCTAAATCTTTTGCAATTGCTTCCTATGGATTTTTCGGATTGGCGGTCACCCTGCCAGTGTTGCTACTCAGGAAATACCTAAGGCCTATGGCACTCGTTTTTATTGTTTTACTTGGACTTTTTGTGCCCATGCAAGGCTCCGACTACGCCATAATTGGCGTACTGGGCAACCTAAAATTTGCGTTTATCTATGTGGCTTTTGTATTGCTTGTATATCGACACTTGATGCCAGAAGGATCAAGAAAGGTGTACCTGGTAGATGTCGCTCTATTAGTTTGCGCGTATACAAACGTTACAGTCTATTTCATGTTACCTTTCGCTCTTTTGCGTTACACACCAAAAATTAAGACAAAGAACTTTCACCGAAAAATACTGGCCGACAAAACCTTCTTGAGCTTACTGGTACTGGGAGTCGCGTTACTGCCACAGCTTTACATAGTCTACAGAGATGGCATACCAGTTATGCCCGGCTACTTGGATACACCGTATGATTTCGGCAAAACAATCGAGATTTTTGTATCAAGATCCTACCTCTATGCTATTACCTTCCCTATAAACAATGTTATGTCCGACGTAGTAGTGGTAATTTTATCAATAGTATTGATAGGATTAGGCGTTTTATTTTCAGGAAAATACAGAAAAATTTTTATCTTCGGACTGGTAACTATATTCTTGGGTACTTTTTTGTTTGTAATAAAAAGAACCGGAATAAGTGATTCTTTTATTGGCTACAGAAGCGGTGGGCCTGACCAGTTCTTTTATCCACAAAATTGGATTTTTACTTTTATCTTAAGTGTTGTTGTAGTAGAGATGATAAGTAAGATTAAACTGTTCCGATACAGAACTGGTATCTACTTGGTGTTACTCGCCGCGTGTGTATTTTTTTTGGCACCGAAATCTGGAACGTACGGCGCTAACAATTTTATGTCGGAACAGGTTGGAACAATTTATGTAAATGCGAAAAAGCTATGTGCTTCCGACAGCTCAAATTTCAATATACCCCTCTACCCTTCACCTAATGTAATGTTTTACGAAAACGCCCAACGATCACAGCTTTGCAGCGAAGATGCCTTGAATTACTATCCCAAGATTGTGAGGTTCGACTTGTCCCCCGCCGACAACCAATATATTGCCGGATTAGGAGAGAAGAACAACTTCACGCAAACGTTCAAGTCACCTCAAGCTAAACTTGATGGAGTAAATGTTTATTTGTCTACATTCACCGAAAGAGTAGACACATCTTTCAACTTTAAGTTAATGGACGCAGATTGCAAAAATACAATCGCATCAGTTAAAATGGCAAACAAGAAGATCGAAGATAATGAATATCATCTGATTGAATTCCCAGTGCAAACAGACTCCACCGATAAAACTTACTGCTTCAGCATAGCATCCGATCCTGGTAGTCCTTCAGACCCGCTTGCTGTACAACTTAGCAAGCCTGATGTGTACATTGAAGGTCTTACATTCATTAATGGACAGCCGAGTAATCGAGATGTTGTCTTTAATATCCACTACAAATAACCATGTTCAAGTGTTTCTTATTTGACTTTGACGGTACACTGTTTGACTCTGCTGAGGCAAACATCGCTTCTTACGCTGAGGCATTTCAGGCTGAAGGCTTACATTTCGATGAAAGTAAGTACAGACACGCATTTGGCCTTCGCTTTCCAGAAATGATGGATCGCTTAGCACCAAACACTGATGAATCAACAAGAAAAAGAATTAAAGAACGTAAAGCTGAGGCATACAAAGAAAATTTGTCATTAGTTAAGCCAAATGAGCGTCTAATTAGCTTTCTGCGACTAATTAGACCAAGCTATTATACTGCGCTTGTAACGACTGCTAGTAGAGTTAACGTCGAAAATGTACTGACTCATTATGATATATCTGCTGATTTGTTCGATGTAATAATCACGGGCGAAAACGTAACACACGGCAAGCCACATATGGAATGCTACAAAAAAGCAATCGATGCAATAGATGTGGACCCTTCAGCATGTGTAATATTTGAAGATAGCGACATAGGCGTAGAGGCAGCCAAGGCAGCTGGTGGCGAGGTAGTTAGGATTAAAATATGAAGTTAAGGCTATTCTTTTTTGGACTGCTATTGATAAGTCTATACTTTGGGGTCACCTACTTTATAGACTTCCTGAACGAAAAACATGATATTGGAGCGCAATTAAGTACTGGGTTTTTTGTACTCATTGCACTTGCAGTCACTTTGCAAATAACTGCTCACTACGTTCGAGCAGCAAAGTCAAAGTATTTGCTCGATAATATAAGAGAGAGTAGTAGCATCACACTCTTTAAAGGCTTGGCAGTCGGAAATCTTTTTAACAGTTTGCTGCCCCTACGGCTCGGCGAGTTTATTCGAGCCTTTTACACTGGAGACGCACTTTCTGTCAGTAAGACGACCGTTTTCATGGCTATTATTTTCGAAAGAGTAATAGACGGATTTATACTCGGAGCGTGTTTCTTTATTAGCGGACTACTCATTAAGGGATCTTCAGAAAGTGCACATGGTTTAATGACACAAATCGGCATTGGAATAGTAGTCGTATCAGTAGTCTTGTTAATCACTTTGCTTTTCCTTGGTTCCGAAAACAAGCTTCTTCTTCGTACGATTCATTCATTCAGTGGGATCTTTAATGATCGCATTTCCAGTCGTATTAGACTAATGGCTTGGTCTGGTATATACGGCATCAAACTAATGCTCAGTGATAAGCGTAGGTTGAGAAAATATTATTTCGCATCTATTGCAATGTGGATCATATACTTCGGATCCATCGCTAGTATTGCGTTAGCCTTTTTTAAGGCACTGCAATTTGACGAGTTATGGTATGTTATACAGTCTTGTTTTGCAGGAGTCGGAACTCCAATTGGGCCAGGATACATAGGTACTTTCTTCTCCATTGTCACATCTCAAGTAGAAAAAATTGGTATTGTGTCGGCTGGTGGTTTTGCCGTATTAACCTGGGTCATACTGGTCGCACCTATCTCACTAATCGGGCTTTACGTACTTGCGCGACAAAAAGTAGGAGAGAAGAAGGAAGCACCTAAACAAGAAACTCTCATAAACAAACTTTACCGTGAGAATGATATAAGCTCGGAGTTTAGACACTTCCTTGATGCATATTTTAAAGGCGAGCGAATCAATAAAATCTTAACAGAGGCTGAACTTAATGACGCCTTCAGGCTTATTAAGTCATTTAAAGGCGGTTCGAACGCTCACACTATGCTAGTTTGGCAAAATAATGAGATGAGGGTTAAGAAAATAACTCTCAAACAGTATGCTGATAAACTCGAAGCGCAAGCCAACTGGCTGATCGATTATAAGGACTTATCAAATCTTCCCAAGGTTGTTGAGCAAGAAAAAACAGATCATTACTACTCATTTGATTTAGCCTATCACGAAGACTATTTTCCGTTTTTTGAATATATCCATAGCCATACGTCAGCAGAAAACTCAGCCGTTCTCAAAAAGGTACTCAGTTTTATGAACAAGAACATTTACAGGCCTACCGAAGGCGAGGACAAGCGAAATAATTTAGATAAATATATTAAAAGTAAAATTCTAGGCAAAGTCACTGACACAGTCAACATAAATGGTGATATTAGTCATATCGTAGCTCATAAAAAACTAAGTGTTAACGGTAAATCTTATGACAACATGCTGCAAATCATCGAGAAAATTAAAAAAAACGAAGCAGCCATGCAGGATTTGGCAAGCTACAGCCAAAGCCCTATCCACGGCGACCTGACTATAGATAATCTTATAGTCTCTGGTGAAGGCGACTTCATGATTATAGACCCAAATAACGAAAATCAAGTCTCATCTGCAGTTGTTGACTATGGTAAACTCTATCAATCACTTAATTCGGGTTACGAATTCTTAATACAACTTGAGCGGTGCGAAATAAAAAATAACAGTATTTCATTCGAGGAATCAAAGTCGCAGAAATATGAAGCACTCTTCAATTTCCTAGATAAAGAACTCCACAAATCTCTCTCAAATACAGACTACAAGTCCATCCTATTTCACGAAGGTGTTCACTACTGCAGAATGCTCACGTATAGGGCAACTATCAACCCGGAAACGGTAGCCGTATTCTACGCGACTGCCGTAAAACTATTTAACGAATTCCTCAAGCAGTATGAGTAAGTCAAAAAACTTCCTTGCATCAGTATTACAGAAGTCAATTATCCGTTACTTTATTATGTCCGGCTTTTTAGTTGTATTGGAATTGGCAAGCTTTGTATTCCTCAACACTACTCTTGGAATCAACTACTTAATCGCAACTCCAGCAAGCATAGTACTTATAATAGTCCTCAACTGGTATATTGGCCGCCTGTTTATATTCAAAAAGTCGAAACATGAGGCACATAAAGAATTTGTGTTTGTTATGCTGGCTAGTATTGTGGGTGTGGGCATACAAATTACTGTGGTATTTATCAGTGTTGAGATAATTAATATGTTGCCATTTTTCGCAAAAATTCTGGCAATAGCAGTGACTTTTTTCTGGAACTTTTTCGTTCGCCAAAAATATATATTCAATTAGTTTAGAGACTGTCCTGCTTTTGACTTTCTAGATCTTTTATGCTTATAATATAGTAGATGACTGTAAAATTAAAATGAAAAAAATCGCTTCTAAAAAAATCCTTATTGTTCTAGTTATAGTTTTGACTCTAACTGGTATCGTTGGCTACTTTTTTTTCTTCAAGAATGATAACAATCTCAATAAGTCTCCAGATAGCAACATAAATTACGGACCACCTACAAAAGAAGAAGCTGCAGCTGGCGACGAGCAGAAAACAACTAATGAAGCACGCGAGAAGGCTGTGCAGAACAATAAACCTGCTACTACCGCCAATATTGTATTAGTTGATGCAAATCAATATTTTGAAACCGTTGAAGTTCGAGGATATATTTCGAACATTTATGAAAACGGCGGCACCTGTACAGCAACTTTTACACAAGATGAAAAAACCATAAAGCAATCTACCTCAGCCCAAAAAGACGCCACCACAACTCAGTGCGGAGCTATAGATATTCCCCGCTCAAAATTCCCTAGTGGTGGACAGTGGATAGTTGTCCTAAACTATTCTTCCGATAAAGCATCTGGATCAAGTTCACCACAAAACATAACCATAAAGTAAGGTAAAATAAGTAAGCATGATCGTCAGCATAAGAAAATCGGCTCACTTAATCTCAAGTACCCTGCTTGTTTCTATCCTTAGTTTTGTTATTTTGCTCCCATCTCATACTCAGGCCTTGTCTGGTAATGATTTTCAAGCTGGGCGAATCATTGACGATGACATATTCTTCAACTCAGCGACAATGGTACCCTCACAAATTCAGGCCTTCTTAAATGCTAAGGTTCCTGTTTGCGACACAAATGGTTCACAACCTTATGGCGGCGATACAAGGGCAGCATATGGGGCTAGCAGAGGCTACCCCCCTCCATACACCTGCTTAAAGGAATATATTCAAAACACGCCAACCATGGGCGCAGAGGCTGGTCTATGTAACCAATACAATGGCGGCATTAAATCTGCTGCTGAAATTATTTATGAAGTTGGTAAGTCATGCGGTATTAACCCTCAAGTGTTAATCGTATTACTACAGAAGGAACAAAGTCTGGTAACCGATGACTGGCCTTGGGGCAATCAATATGCAAAAGCTACTGGCTTTGGTTGCCCAGATACCGCTCCATGTGATCCAGCATTCGGGGGCTTCTTCTACCAAGTCTTCTATGCGGCTCGCCAGTTCAAGAATTATGCAAAAAACCCTAACAACTACGGCTACAGAGCATACCGCAATAACAATATTCTGTATAACCCGAATACAGCTTGCGGAAGCTCTACTGTATACTTGCAAAATCAAGCAACTGCTGGACTGTACGTTTATACACCTTACCGACCCAACCAGGCAGCCTTAGACAACCTCTACGAGACAGGGGATGGCTGTAGTGCATACGGCAATCGTAATTTCTGGAGGCTGTTTAATGATTGGTTTGGTTCAACAATTATCGGTCAGCGTCTTTCTGTAGTATACAAAGGACAAAATGGTACGGAACTTTATGCAGTATGGGACGGTAAAAAATATTATATACCTAGCTGGGATATAATGATTGCCTGGGGTCTACATAGACAAAATGTTAATGTCGTTAGCGATCAAACGATCGCCAATCTCACGACGGATTCCAGTCTTTCGAATATAGCTAAAATGTCTGATGACCCAAACAGCCCACTATATCTATTCGATGATGGTAAGCGCTACCCTATACCAGGTAATGCTTGCGGCTTTAACCTTGACGGTTCTCCTAATCCAACAACCACTTGGGGCCTAGACTGCTTCAATACAAACGTATCCAAGAGTTTTCCTAAGGCATTTATAGAAAATGCAACGGCCCACGACATTACACTACCTCCAATGATGGCCTACCAGAACTCTGTCTGGAAGTTAGAAGGTGGCAAAAAGCGCCGGATTGTCGATGGATTAATCGTTGACGTATTGGGCGGCTGGAATAATGTTCGATGGATGAAGGATTCTAACGCTCTGCAGCCTGAAGGCAAAATAATAATGCGCAATGGTTACCCTGTTCGTTTCTCGAACTCACCGGTAGTTTATCTTTACGATAACGGCCAATTAAACACAGTTGCTTCACTAGATACCTTCGTAAATTGGGGCATGCATAAAGGCCTCACCGACTTGCCAGCAAGCTATAACGCCCCGGACCCTCTTCCGATGGGCGGCCAACTTACCCAAATTGCGAAAGAAGGAGATTCTTTCTATGTCGTCGACAAAGGCTACAAACTCCCTCTGGCAAACGACACAGCACAATGGCCAACCGATTCAGCTCTTACTATTCCTGGTATGCTTTCAGGGATGCCAGCAATTCCTCTAAGCAATGTTTATCTGTCGGATGGAAGCGGACAAATATTTACAGTTTACGGAAAGAAACGGTTTGTTTTCCCTACTATGGACGATTTCTTCCGATTAGGGTTCAACCCGGCAGCCATCCGTCGTTTGTCTGGGTCCGTAGAAAACCTCCCAGGATTTTCATATGGTGGAATGCACATGTCGAACGGTAGATTATATAAAGTAAATGATAACCCTCACCAGATTTACCGTGTCAACGGCTCCAATAGCCAGACCGTGAATTCAATTAACTATCCAGGTCTCGAGTACGACAAGCTTATTACCGTTGATCCACTGACAGCCAGTCGCTATCCAGTAAATGGCTCTTATAACCCTTGAGTTCTACGCAAGCACAGTATAGTATGGGTAAGATTAAGGCTTAACTAAAACTGCGGAGGTTCCTGTGGCTAAACCCAAAATGTTTAAATATGATGGTTATTCAATTCCAGAAGACTTAGTGATTCTCACCGGTGGCGGGACTGATGACTGGGATCGAATAACAAAATATCATGCTGAAATGTATCGAAAGTACACGCCAATAAACCCTGACGACAATATTCTGGAAGTTGGTTGTGGTGTTGGCCGTGACGCTATTGAGTTAACCAACACATTATCTCCTAAAGGAAAATACGTCGGATTCGACATCATTAAACCAAGCATTGATTGGTGTAAGCAGAATATTACAAAGAAACATAAAAATTTCGTTTTCCACTACTATGATATCCAAAGCCAGATACACAACAGCGGTGGCAAGATCGATAGCACCGACATAAAGCTACCAGCAAAGGACGGTACAGTTGATAGAATCTTTCTGCACTCTGTATTTACACATATGTACGAAAAGGACATCGTACATTACTTAAAAGAATTCAACCGAGTGCTTAAGCCGGATGGCTTGGTCTTGGCATCTTTCTTTGTGATCGATGAGAGTTCTTTAAAATTAGCCCACAAAGGAAAAGGTAAGAAGCATCGCCACCCCCTAACTTTTGAGCATAAACTTAACAGCGAAACGTATATAAATGATGAAAAGTATCCTGAAGGAGCAATCGGCTTCACTCCTAAAAAAATTAAAAGCATGTTAAATAGAGGTGGTCTCGGTATACATGGCGGTTTTGTACATCGCGGTGGATGGTCAGGCATAAAAGAGGCCTCTAACGGTCAGGACATACTGATACTGCAGAAAATGTCCCGCCGCGAACGTCTGGCACAATTCTCAAAACCCTTGAAGTTTACAAGTAGATAAGTTACCTATTTGATTTACATATATCGTTCCAGATAATTGACGTCTGGGCGTCCCAGTCAGTGCTAACAGTGTCATAACCGCCCTCCTGGATCTTCTTACGCAACTTGGCATCTTCGATTAGCCAACCTATTTTTTCTGCCATGGCGGAAGGAGAAGGCTCAGCAATTAGACAGTTTGTGCCGTCTCTCAGGAACCACAAATTATCCTCGTTGTTATTTGTCACTGTTGCCACACCGCTAGCCATAAACTCAAATGGTTGGTATGAAGGATGTTTTGAAAGCATGTAAACAAAACCTATGTCACAGGTTCTATAGAGCTCACCCACATCATCCAAGCTCTTTAGTAGGCCAAGGTTATTGATCCTGCCTTTCAAGTCATAGTGGCCTTCTTTCCACTCAGCTCCGGCTGTTACGATTTCAATCTGATCTTCATACTTATCTAGGAGTTCTTTTATTATCATGATGCCTAAGTAGAAGGCATTTCGAGGATTGTTAGGACGAGCGTAGAAAAATATTTTAATCTTCTTATTATTTTTCTGATTTTTAGACGGGAAATAAAACCTTGAGTCGACAGCCGGAGTAAAGCTTACTCCCTCCATGCCGTGCCTCTGATTTACTGCCCTCAACAAACCTGGAGTGTTTACAATACCAGAGAAACCAAAGCGATACGTTGATTCTGCAAGAGCATAAGTTGAACCACCTTCATAAAAGAGTGGTTCGTAATCTTGGACAAAATAGTACTTCCTTTTTGTCTTATTGAACCTAAGCAAATAATAGGCTGATACCCAAAACGTGCAGACAGCGATGTCCGTAGCTGGAAGATCTGATACGCTATCGGACGCCGGATTAAATATTACTAATTCGACATCGGACAAGCCGGGGAATGCTTTCGATATCTCCGAGCGCATCTTCTCCTTGTCCACACTTGGATTGTCATATATGATGATGCGATTTTGCACACCCTGCGCAGAAAAGTAATCTATGAAACGAAATATAGTATATATACCACCGAAGCTTAAGTGATTGAAATATGGCACAAACCAAGTTGCTGTTTTTATTTTTTTTGGCTTCTTAGAGAGCTGGACTTCCTTGCTCAACTTAAGATCATCTGCCCCTATTTTAAACAATGAGTTATTAAGATATAGAAAATCATGATCATACTGACTTTTGTTAGCTCTTAAGAAAACAGGTAGATACTTATTGAGCCTATAGTGGATATTACGAGCCGCCCATTTGAAAAAAATAAGTAATTTTCTAAGGAATTCCCTTATGCCTTCTTCTTTTAATGTCCATACTGCTTTTTTAAATTTTCTTACCATCTTACTTACTACCCTTCATGCCAATTTGCTCGTTCATTAAATCAAGATTTGGATTAAAATACGGATCACCATTTTCATGGTAAGGACGATAGTACTCTAAGGATCTATTATAGTCACCTATTGGCACACTGGAACTATAAGGACCTACCGACACATTTTCATAATGTATTAATTCCGCAAATGGCCAAAAAATATTTCTGTACCCGGCCTCAAATAATTTTATACCCAAAGAGACATCGTTGCCGCCAATAGTAAGCTTCTCGTCGAAACCGCCCACCTCGTCAAACTTGCTTGCCTTCACTGCAAGACACGCCCCTGTAACCGCCAGATAGTTTCTTGGCCAGCACGGCAAACCGAAATGTGTCCAGTTGGTAGGTAACAGGAACCTAAATACATTTCCAGCCATACCTCCCATACCTAAGATGACTCCGGCTTGTTGGATTCTCTTGTCTGGGTATCTCAGAAGTGGTCCGACCGCTCCAGTATCTTTTTGAGACGCTACACCTATCAACTCATCTAACCAGTCAGGAGACATTATCTCTGTGTCGTTATTTAAAAAAACTAAGTAAGCACCTTTTGCCTTCATACGCCCGAAATTATTTATTGCAGAGTAATTAAATTTTTTGTTCCATTCCAATACTCTGCATCTTTTGTCTTGTTTTATGCTTTCAAGATAGGCGTGGGTTTTTTCTTCTTTGCTACCATTAGAAATGAGGAGGATTTCATAATTAACGTATGTGGTTTTATCCAAAATACTAGGCACACACTTCTCAAGGTATTCAACCTTATCTTTAAACGGAATAATTATGGATACTAGCGACTTTTCTTTTGGAAGTGCATATCTTAAGCGATAGTTTGTAGGTCTTTCGGGAATTTCAACAACTTGTGCATTTATTCCTCTCCGCTTAACAGCATCTTTGAGTGCCATTTGGCCAGCTGCGTCTGCATAGTTTTTGACGGAAGGTTGTTTCGCCGTCGAACCCTCGGCAAGACGCCAATGATAAAGTATTTTGGGTATATGAACTATCTTGTCTGTAATTTCCGTAACCCTTAGCAAGAAGTCGTAGTCTTGGGCTCCGTCAAAACCAGGACGCAGTCCACCAATTTTGTCGACAGTGGTCTTGCGAACTACTGTGAAGTGAGTGATATAGTTAACTGCTAGTAGTAAGTCGGGCGACCAATCAGGTTTAAAAAACGGGAGCAAACGAGTTCTGCCGTCATCGCTAAGTTTATCTTCGTCGGAGTAAAACAAATCTGTGTCTGGATTTTTATTTAAGGCCAAGATCACTTCGATCAAGGCATGCTCTGAAAGAATGTCGTCATGATCCAAAAATCCAATAAACTCTCCTGTTGCCTTCTTCAGTCCTTCATTTGTGTTACCAACAATTCCTTTGTTTTCGGCAAGTTTTACGTACTTTATCCGTTCGTCCTGGTCACTCATCTTTCGGATGGCCCGAGATTTAGTGGGATCAACCGAGCCATCAGATAAAATTAACTCCCACTTTTCATATTTTTGACTAATTACAGATCTAACCAAAGGCTCCAGGTACTTTAAGGGGGTATTGTAGCAAGGCACAACAATACTTATTAAGGGGGTGCTTTTTAGCGAAGCTTTGTTGTAGCCACCAAAAAGCTTTGGCTCCATTTTTATAATCCAATTATCGTAAGAAAAAGACTCGGATGGCGGAAGGTTTTTCCGTGCACTTCTAACACGATCAACGATTTTTTTTGCTACCTTACGTCTTCTAGAATGCTCAGGCGCAAGTTTCTTTATCAAATTCTTTTTCATTTGATGCCGCTTAACTTTTCTTTCTGAAAGTTACTCTATGCAGTATTCTTTCAGTGTATTTTTTTAGCTTATTTTTTAGTTTATTATCCTCTATGTAATTAATTCTAGCCCACAAAACCTTATTGTCTTCCTCAAGTTTAAGCGCCCGATTTTGTTCGTGTTTATACATTTCTTCATAATCTTTAGCGACTGATCCCATCTTCTCAGCCAGATACATATAGTAGTCACCTATTTTACTGATCAGCTGGATCTCCGTAAGACCATCAGTTTCTTTATCAATAACGGTTGAGATGGCTTTGGTTTTTGCATGATCAGCCTTTTGCCTGAAACAACACAAAATTATCCTGTAGGTTTCGTCCTCTTCAGCCCCCCCGTCATATTTTAGGTTCTGATTATAAAACTTATTAAGCTCTACTAGACTTTGAGCACCTAAAGGATACTTTGAATTTAAGAATATTGCCTGCTGCATTGCCAGCCATAAATAAGTTTTATTGCTAAAAGACTTTCGTATATATAACTTTTTTTCTTCTGCAATTTTTTCCATTTGTTCAAAATCAGGGATTGTGTAGTCAATATGCTCCTTGAGCCATTCATGGTCTTTACCATGCAGCTTTTTATACATGGAGTTGAGTATTGTTTCAGACTCTTCGTTTATCTTCGACATATGAGGAGCACAGATAAAGAAAGCCCTGGAAGCAACCCGGTTGCACTCATCAATAAAAACCTTCCGATTTTTCTTTTCAATATGCTCCAGAACGTCAAAGCTAACTATAAAATCAAAGGATCGGTCTTTGAAAGGCATGTCTAGTGCACTACCTTTCACATAGTTTTCTTCTTTAGCCTCGAATAGATCCATGACAATCACAACATCATCAGGAAGAAAGTCTGCAGTTTTACCTTTGTACCCACCGACGTCAAGAATTTTAAATTTTTCACCCTTCTTACGAAGACTGTTAATTTGTTCAGCTACTTGGTATTGACGGCTGAACTGGTCAAAAGGAGTCTGTTCAATTAGTGATTTTTCCATATTCCATCCAGGACAAATTTGCCGTGTTTAACTTCTTTAGTATTCACAAAGAATGAAATGTCTTTATCAATTAGATCCTGAATCTCTGTGGCATCTTCATTATAAAGAGCGACGGTCAAGTAGTATTCGCCCAGATTAAAGGGGATCGATGGTATATTATATTCAACTATTTTTTTATCTGTGCTAAAAGTGTGTCCAAGACTATTTGGCCCCGCCAGACTAATGTCATCATTATCGTGAATTGCCAATCCGATAACATAAGCCTTTAGCTTGGTATTTTTTTGCGACTCATCAACCTTAATCTGTATAGTTAGTGGATCGCCTTGCATAAACTTGTCAGTTACCTTGCCGTTTTTGTCGACGAGCTTAACAGCTTCGATCGACAAGTTTTTTTGCGTTCTAACTTGAGAGCCTTTTTTTGCTTTCTTCTGATAGTTTAATTGATTATACTGCGAGACAGCTTCTCTTACTTTGTAAATTCCGTTCTCTGTCTGGCTTTTATCTAGCAATAACACTCGATCACAAAACCTTTCTACGCTACCCATGTCATGGGTCACAAACACTACGGTCTTGTCTGTCTTTTTTACATCTGAAAAGTATCTGTAGCATTTTTCCTGAAAACCTTGGTCTCCAACTGCCAAAACCTCGTCTATAAGCATCAGGTCGCTCTGAGCTTGTATGGCGATAGAAAAGGCGAGTCTAACCTGCATACCTGAAGAATAGTTTTTCAGCTTCTGGTCCATAAATTTTTCAAGTTCGGCAAACTCTACAATTTCATTGTACATTTTATCCATTTCAGATCGATTGAAGCCAAGTAAGGCGCCATTTAAATAAACGTTTTCTCTACCGGTCAGCTCCGGATTAAAACCAACCCCTAGCTCTATAAAGGGAGTTAGCTTGCCGTTAATCTGTATGTGGCCTTTGTCTGGACTATATATACCTGCTAATAATTTGAGTAGTGTGCTTTTTCCACTACCGTTTCGCCCAACAATCCCAAAGAATTCACCTTTTTTTATTTCAAATGAAACACCATCTAAAACTTGCTGTCTATCATAGGTGGCTTTGGGTTTAAATATGCCAAGGAACAATCCTTTCACGGAACTTTTTTTCTCATGGGGCAGCTTAAATGTTTTACTTACGTTGGTTACTTTTATTGCTGTTTCGCTCATTATAGATTCTCCGCGAAATCTCTTGCTTCTCGCTTAAAATATAGGGTGCCGATTACAAGAACTGCTGCGCATATTCCTATCGGCAGTAAGCGAGCAGCCGTATCACCATAAACTTGCCCTATGGTTAAAGTTTCATGCGTAATTAGTGAGTATCTAGCATCTTGTATAGACTGCGCCATTGGGTTTAAGAGAATAATCTTTTGCAAAGTTTCGTTTGTAATTAGCGTGAGGGGATATAAAATCGGTGTTAAATAGAAAAGACCTTGCAGTATAACTTCCCAAATATGTCCAATGTCACGAAACTTCACATATGCAGCGGCTAGGAAAAGAGACATCCCTAGTGAGAAAAGATATATTTCAAATAGTATAATCGGGAAGTACAAACCCGACTGCATTAGATCTACATTATTAATCACCATAAACACTAAGACTACCAGTAAGTTTAAGAAGAGGTTTATGAGAGCCGAAACGCTAGCCGAGACAACTATAATCCACCTTGGTATTCTTATTTTACGTATTAAATCACCTCTTTCAACAATTGACGACAAGCTCTGACTCGTCATTTCTGAAAAGAAGTTCCACAAAACTATACCTAGTAAAAGGTAGATAGGAAAATGCGGGACACCAGTGCCAATTTTTAAGAATTTAACAAACACCACATACAGAATTGCAAAGAGCATCAATGGCTTAAGCAATGACCAAGCGTAGCCCAATAAAGAGCCTTGATATCTAAGTTTAAAATCCGTGCGGACTAGTTCAGCCAATAAAGCACGGTTTTGCTTACTAAATACATGTTTCATAAGTGATAGCTAGTATGTCATTATAGTCGAAGACAGAAGTAAATGGAATGAATATATTTGTAGTAATACCTAATTGGAACGGAGCCGATCTTTTAGCAGATTGTCTTGATTCGCTCAAAACCCAAACTCAGGAACACACCGCCGTAGTTGTCGACAACGGCTCAGTAGACAACTCCATAGAACTTATAGAGGCAAAATATCCCGACGTGGTCCTGATCAAGAATTCAAAAAATCTTGGTTTTGCCGGTGGAGTTAACACCGGTATTCGCTACGCGCTCGAGAATAAAGCAGACGCCATTGCGCTCTTCAATAACGATGCTGTCGCTGACAAAGATTGGCTTAAAAACCTAGCTCGAGCAATGAAAACCACCAATGCCGGTATTGTCACCTGTAAGCTCATGCGTAGTGATAAAAAATATTTTGATAGCACTGGCGATTTTTATTCTGTTTATGGCATCGGTTTCCCTCGTGGCCGAAATCAAGAAGATAGCGGCCAATATGACCAAGCCGAGGAAGTCTTTGGCGCCAGTGGTGGAGCCAGTTTATACAGCGCCAAAATGCTAAAAAAAATTGGCCTCTTTGACGAACGATTCTTTGCTTATTTCGAAGACGTTGATATCTCATTCAGGGCACAATTAGCCGGCTGGAAGGTTTTCTATGAGCCAAGTTCGATTGTCTACCATCACCTGTCTGCTACAAGCTCAAAATTAGGTAACTTCTCTCGCTACCATTCGATAAAAAACTTCTTAATCATTTATACCAAGAATATGCCCACCAAACTGTACTGGAAATATTTACCTAAATACTTATATCAATTCCTGCGCACGGCCGCTCGATCTGCCATTAACTTTCAACTACACATCTGGCTGAAAGCCCTAGTCGTGTTTCTAGCCTACGTGCCAAGTATCTTAAAAGATCGTTTTGACATTCAGCGATCTAGGCAGCTTTCCGTTTCCGAGGTTGACGCTTTGCTTTATAAAAAGCGTCCACCGGTAATTCCTGATCTGTAGCTGCTACCGCCACGCCCGCTATAACAAACCACGTAGCCGCTATCGCTTCATTGCTCCAGGTATGAAATAGTAACGCCGTAAAGGAAATACCTATCAAACTTGCAATAAGCGCCTGATTGGTCTGAGACACACGACCCTTCCATAATTTAAATAGGATCAGGCTGATAAACATCAGGAACAGGATCAGACCGATAATTCCTACTTCGTAGGCAATTTGCAGATAATAGTTTTCTGTTAATAAGCCTTGTCCACTTTCAGATCGAATCGACACTAATCCAGCAGTACCAGGGCCATGACCTTCCGGTTCGTTTCCAATCCCTTCTATCGTTTCACCCATAAATTTAAGTCTTAATTCATTAGGGTCTTCAAGGGTCGTGCTTTCGTCGGCGTGAAAAACTACATTTTGCACAATATATTGATCTCGAAGGACATAAACCAGACCTACTAAAATCAGTAACGCTATCAATGCCGGTACGAAGATTTTGCTCGCATGTTTTTTGAGTAAACTACCGTAGCGCAGTACTAATAAAACACCTACGGCTAAGACTGCACCCAGCAAAGCACTGCGTGAAAACGTCCAAAACAACACGAGAAGATGCAACAAAAGCAGGCCACAAATGAGCTGACGACGTTTTGTGTTCCAAAAAGAAATGAGGGCACCCACTAAAATAGTTACCGGCAAAATCAAGAATACGCCCAGTGAGCTTGGGTCACGAATTGTCGACATCACCCGCGGCAAATCAGGCTTATCATCGATGAAGAAGGCGGGTTTTGTCCCTCTGTCTACACCATAACCGAAGTGCGTCATGATATCTTTCGGCAACAACCATTGAGCAAAACCAATCAAACAGACAATCGTGCTAGCTACCAGAAGTATCTTGATAAACTTTTTTGACGTAACAGTTTTGGGCGCTAATAATACCAAGCTGTAGCCAATCAGAAAGTACCAGGCAAGCCTATTGTTGTAGACTGTTGCCAGAAGGCCATTATCAAGGGGTTGATTGGTACCAAAAAGCAATCCAATATGCAGCAACAGGAATACTACGGCAAAACCAACAAATAACAGATATGTTCTTGTATATTTTTTGAGTAGCAATACAGAGATTACCAATATTGAAACCAGGAGCGCCGTCACAACATCCTTGGCGATTTTCCAGATATCAAGCCCGCCGGTAAAGGTGCTGAGCCATTGAGACAAGAAGATATGGAACGGCATATACGCAAATAGCGCAACCACAAACCATGTTAGATACTTCTTAAAGTCGTTCATTCTTCGTATAATTGTAGCAAGAAGACTTATGACAAACGGAAAACACATTGTAATTGACGCTCGAATTCGTCGCTCTAGCACTGGGCGCTACACTGATCGTCTACTTGAGCACCTGCAAAAACTACCGTCACCACATCGTTTTACGGTACTTATTGAGCCCGATGACGCATGGCGACCTCGCACAGATAACATAACGGTTATTCCCTGCCGTTTCCGGCAGTTTTCATTTAACCCATTAAACGATGTAGCGTTTGGTCACCTGCTGCGCAAACTCAAGCCAGATTTGGTGCACTTTACGATGACACAACAGCCGCTCAGCTACTGGGGTAAAACAATCACGACTACGCATGATTTGACCATGCTGCGCTTTGTTAGAGCCGGCAAAACTCCGGCGCCTATCTTCTGGCTGAAGCGTCTTGGCTATCGTCTTATGTTTTATCTCGTTCACAAACGAACAGATTTGGTGATTGTCCCAACTAAGTTTGTCGCCCAGGATCTAGCTCGCTACTACGCATTCACGGCTTCTAAAACAGAGGTAACATATGAGTCCAGCGAACCACCAATCAGCGAACCTGCAGACAGGCCTAAAAACATTACCAAACCCTTCATTATGCACGTTGGCAGCCCGTTCCCACATAAAAATATTTACCGGCTGATTGCTGCTTTTGATATGCTTGCGGCTGATCACCCTAAGCTACAGCTTGTTCTGGCAGGTAAAGAAGAGTTTTACTTTAAGGAGCTCAAGCAATGGGCCAAGAAGCAGCCATCATATTCGCGTATACAGTTCACTGGTTTTGTAAGTGACAGCGAGCTTAAGTGGCTCTACAAGAACGCCGAGGCCTATGTATTGCCTTCCTTGAGTGAAGGCTTTGGCCTGCCCGGCATGGAAGCCATGTCTCACGGATGTCCGCTTGTCAGTAGCAGTGCCACCTGCCTACCAGAAGTTTACGGAGATGCTGCACTTTATTTTGATCCGCTCAATGTCCACGACATGGCGACAGCTATTTCATCAATGCTTGGTGATAAAAAAATACAAAAAAAATATGTCGCCGCCGGTCACCAGCAGCTAAAAAAATACTCCTGGCAAGCTATGGCCAAGCAAACTCACGAATTATACGACAAAGCCCTCGTTCGTTAACGTTTTCAAAATACTCGGCTGTCACTCTGTTCTGTACTAGCACTTAATTAGTACGGGGAATTGTCTTGTTTTGGTTGGTATACATCAGTTTAATTCTGCTCGCTGTTTTTAGCGGTCAATTACAGTCAGTTCATGCTTGGTTCCCAGCTGGACAAACACCTGTACTGCAGCAAATTAGCGAGACTGTCTCGAGTGATCATATACCGCTTTACAGCAACAAGGATTGTCAGCCTCAGATAACCTTCGTAACTAGACCTGCACGCCCATTAAACGGGCAGAGCGAGCAGAGCACCGAAGTCTGCGCCGTAGCCACAGCGTATGGGCTCCAGAGCGCCTCCGACACAACTGTCGCCCTGACCGGCTCACGTCTAGCTGGGCCCGTCGTAGCCCAGAGTGGCAACAGGTTAATCGGGCAAGCTATCCCGGCAAGTAAACACTTTTTGTTCCAGGGTGGTGGCACATATGGCAGCAAACAGTATTTGGTCAAAAATTTTGCAGAAAATTCTCAACCAATTATTGAGTCGACTGGCATAATCCGCCACCAACTATCAGCTTCAGCCTCAATATTGGCGATCACAGACAATCTTGGCGTCGCTTTAGAGTTCGCAGACGTACGTTTCTCCTCCAATGGCCAGTGGCTAGTGGGCGACGTACCCTTCCAAGGCTTAACACGCGTCAATACCGAAACTGGCCAAACGTTAATTTTTGGCGATGCCTACAATTACGGAATTGGCATACGGCCACATTACGTACTATCTATTTCTGGCGACGGTCGCTATGTGTTTGCAGCAGCTGCTGGTTACGACATACTGAAGATATACGACTTAGCAAATTGCACTCCTGTAAACCAAATGCGCTCTATGTGTCCTAGTCGAGACTTTTTACCATTTGTAAAAACATCGCTACCTGGATTTCGGAACGTTCATCATGCGCAATTTAGTACCAATAAAAGCGTACGATTATACATAAATTATGCCGGAAAAACTGGGTATTTTTTGCTTAAGGCTGACGCTTCCGAGGAATCGCAGCTTGATTACTTGGCATTGGGTGACTCGTTTACTTCAGGTGAAGGGATCTTTGATTACAAAACTGGTACCGATAGCGACAACCCGTTTAATAAATGTCACCTGTCTGACTTTTCCTATCCATTTTTACTAAAGCAAAGCCAACAGTTCAACCAGGTGGAGTCGGTAGCCTGTTCTGGTGCCAAAATGAAAGATATCCGATTTGACGATCCTACCAAAAACTATCGTTCAGATGCCCGACAGTCACACGGCAAAGAGCACCATCTTCTAGACCAAGAAATCTATAATAATTTCTTTGTGGGATATCGGCCACAAATTGACTTTGTTGATCACTATAAACCGCGCGCGGTAACCGTTTCGATTGGCGGCAATGATATTGGCTTTGGACACATTATTGCAAACTGCTTATCGCCGGGAACTTGTTATAAAGATCCCACCCAAAAAGCCGACCTCTTGAACACGATCGCAAGTAAGAAAGATCAGCTTACTATGATTTTTCAGCACATCAAGCAAGCTGCTGCCACGAATGCTTCAATTTACGTCGTCGGCTACCCGAGCCTCGCCAATCCAGATGGTGCCTGCGGGTTAAACGTTCGGCTTGATAAGAACGAGTTGGAGTTTGGTAATGAAATCGTTGGTCAGCTTAACGAAACCTTGCAACAAGCCGCTCAGCTAGCTCGCGTAGCGTATATCGATGTCGCGCACGTGCTACACGGACACCGCTTATGTGAAAACACTGGGGATCAGTTAGCTATTAATGGCCTGACCGCTGGTAATGATAAAACGTTCACGCTGGCGCTCAATGATCTAGCGTGGTCAATCGACTTCCATCTAACTGGGCGTGAAAGCTACCACCCCACAAAGCTTGGTCACCAACTATACGCCGGGGGGATCAGTAAAGTCCTAGACCAAACACCTCCATTTGCTGCGTATCAATCGGCAAACACCTCAGTGTCTCATGGTCGACGGATAGCTTTCGATAATGGCCTAACACCTTCAATGAGTTTGCGCGGTGATAGTGCCTCAATCTATGCCTCGGGCGTGTTACCAAGTGACAGCAAGCAACTATACCTAGACAACGTGCCTCTGCCGCTTACTGTTCGGTCTATTTCAGGCAGTTCTCTGGTTGCCGTTACTGAAATACCCGCTTCTGTGACCCCTGGAATATACAGTCTGCGACTACACATAAAAAGTACCGCTGGCGAACCTTTAGAAATACAGAAGGTTATCTATGTTGCCAACTCTGTTGAAGATATTGATGGCGACGCCACGCCAAACAGCCAGGAACTATGCTTAATCGTAGAACCTGCATTTGTTGACGCAGACAACGACACCATTGACGATGGTTGTGACGGTCAAATCGGACTACCCAAGTCTTTTACATATCAAAATATGCCGTATTTATTGTTCAGCGCCGGTACCAAACCCACCAACACTAACTTTGCTCAAGGCAAAACTTCGATTCTTAGTGCTGTTTCGTCATCAGTTTTGAGCGCAGCTGAAGCTAAAAATTCTCCTGCCGAAGCACATAAACCAGGAGTTAGTTTCCCCTCAAAGAGTGTTCAAAGTCCTATTGATTGGCTTACGATTGGTGGAGCTGTGTGTATGCTTGGAAGCCTCCTCTATATCTTTGGCCGCAGTGGCGTAGATCGGCATAAACACTTACAATAGGAACATCTGATGCAAAAAATAATGAGCAAAAATTGGGTTTCAGTTGTAGCGAGTGGTCTGACTGTTTTCTTGGTGTTGGCGATCCCTCAGTTGGTTCATGCTCAGTCTTCACTACAGCAAACCACTTCACAGACCGGGTTGCAGCCTCAAAGCGCCCAGTCGTCCCAGGCGCAAGCAACTGCCAACACTCAAAACCAAGTCGGTTCTTTGCAGCAAAACAAGGGTGAAGACGTATTGTCGCGGAGTAGCAGCCACGCGCTTGGGGTGGTTTCAAGCCCAAATCAAACGCAACCAGAAGTTGTGGTGCAACCCAGCACAACACTCAGCACTGCCCCGGTTAACAAAAAAGAACCAAGTCGTAAATCTCCCGTTATCTTGGTGATCTGCTTAATTATACTGATCGCGAGTGTTGCTTACTGGGCCGGACAGCGCTATATTACTGCTTCGCAATCGCCCATACATCCAGGCAACACTTTTGCTGTACACACCCCAACAGAAGCTAGTGCACCGTCACAACCAAAACACAAGAAGAAGCGCTCGAGGAAGAAACGGACACCTCACCAGCACTAATCGTCAGTTTCGCCTGGTGTGTCGCTTGATGCCTTTAAGATAATGTGGCGATCTCGACCTTCACCGTGGGATTCGGTTTCAACACCGTGCTCACCAGCCAGACGATGAATAGTTCTGCGGTCAGCTGCATTCATTGGCTGCAAAGGCATTGGCTCGCCAGATTTCTTAACTGCCTCGATCCAAGTTACGGCTTTTTCGGCCAAACGATCAGCGCGTTGCTGCTTATAATCGGCCACATCCACATTTACTCGTGAAACTTCGTAATCATTAGCCCTAAGAGCGCTGCTAACCAAAAACTGTAGGGCGTGCATAGTTTCACCGCGCTGACCAATCAAAAAACCATTGAGGTGCGAAGAAGGTACGTGTAATTCTATTACTTCGTCATCACTATTTGAAGCATTTACTTCTGTGTTGAGACCAAAAAACGACAGCAAGTCCTCGAGGTATTTTTTGGCATACTGGATAGACTCTTCCACTACTTCCTCCGTTTCTTTTTAGTAGTTCGTTTTTTCTTGGTTTGTGTTTTTTTGGTTTTAGATTTAGTGGCCGCTGTTTGATTAGCATCGTCAACTGGCTCATCGGCAATTTCCTGCAACTCTTCAGCGTCTTCTTTAAAGACCCGGCGCTGCTGGACATAACCAACGGCGCTGCTGGCAAAGATATAAAGCGCCAGAGCGGCTGGAACAATCAGGCCGAAAACAAATATGAAGACTGGTAAAACGTAGACCATCAAACGACTAATAGCAGCCGTTACTTCCGACTGATCAACTTCCTTGCCTGAGGCTGATTCCTTCAAGATAACTGATAGTTTGCGGGCATCTTTGTCGCTTGAGAGCATTTGTCTGGTCTGGATGTACTGCATGAGCGTGGAGACCGCAACAATGAGAATGGCCGGGAAATACAGGTTACCATTCTCGACACCCTTGCGCGTTAGGTCAACAAAACCGAGGAACATTTCGTCAAATTTAGTGATGTCATTGGCAAGTGTTTGAATCCAAGGTAAGTTTCGTACCCAGTCATACGAGAAGTTGATAAGGCTTGACGGGTCGTTGGTAATCTTGAGCACTGCCTGGTACAAAGCGATGAATATGGGGATCTGAATAATAAGCGTGCCGATGCTAGCCAGCGGCTTGATGCCTCGTTCTTTATAGAGTTCCATCTGCAGGCGTACTTCTTTTTGGCGATCGCCTGAGGCTGCCTTTTTGATCTTCTTAAGCTCTGGTTGGAGTTGGCGCATAACTTTGGCGTGATGAAGCTGGCGGTGCACCAGTGGCCAAAGTGCCAGCCGAATGATTACCGTAAATATGAGAATGGCAATACCAAGGTCATGGCCAGGAACAATAGCGTATATGAATTCTAAGAGATTAAAAACAGGACGGACTAACAACGTCTCAAACATAAAGTAAACTCCTTATTACTACTGTAACATGCAATGATTTAGGCCGACAACAGGCCGGCACGCTTTAATATTTTTTGGACACACTCACTGAGTGACTCGGGCGACATGGTTGCCACTTTTTCGTCAAATACACTCAACACGAGATCGTACGGCCATTCAACCTTATGTGCCTTGTGTTCATTTCGAACCACTTCGTATATGCGACGACGAATGCGATTGCGCACCACGGCAGATTTGCTTACCTTGCGGCTTACTACTACTGCCAACCGGTAGTCTTTACGTTTTGATGGCGAGTAGCGCAACGTTATTGCATCACTGCGCACAGCCCTGCCCTTTTTATAGACAAGCCCGATAGCTGTTCTGCCATGAAAGCGATTGATTTGTGCGATCATTATCGCCACCTTTGTGCTAACGCACGGTATTTAGTGAGATAAACGAGCGCGGCCTTTGAGGCGGCGGCGCTTAAGGACGTTACGGCCAGCTTTAGAGGCCATACGCTTTATAAAGCCATGTTCGCGTGAGCGGTGTCGCTTTTTTGGTTGATACGTTCTTTTTGGCATAATCCGTATAACTATACCTGTTTTACCCCTGTAAGTCAAACTTCGGTGTTCCGACTTAACGTAGAATTAACAATGGAAGTCCCCTCCTTTGCTGCCACTTTTCCACGTAGTGAACGGTTTTATCCACACAAATACAGGGGTGGTTTTATGGTGTGTATAACTTCCCCTCTGTTGCGCACCTATTTAATGAAACTTTATGAAATGTCAAAATTACTGCACAAATTCTGTGGAAAAGATCCGAACATTTGTTATAGTTTAGGTATACAAAAATCTTTTACTCAAAAATAGCTCGGTGTGGTCGGAGAATATGTGGGGTTACCTCATAAACCCCTGTTTGTTGACCGCCAACATAAAAATTAATGTTAGGAAGGGTATGGCTCAACAAGTCGATTTTGGTAATCTTTGGCAGGCAGTTCTGGGTGAAATTGAGCTTGGCGTTTCTAAAGGCAATTATGTGACGTGGTTTAAAACCTCGCGTCTTCTTAAGATTAAGGATGGTTGCGTGGTTATTGGTGCTCAGAATATTTTTGCCAAACAGCAACTCGAACGCCGCTTCAATGACCTTGTTGAGGATACTCTTAAAAAGAACGGTGTCGAGTTTGAGAAAATTGAATATAAAATCCTATCCTCACATAGTCTTAATCGACGGGTCGAAGACGATGCTATCATTCTAGAAAATGCCGTTCAGACAGAAAATAAGCCGGTCACCAAGTCAAGCACCGCGCCAACTAACGACATAACTCATAGTTACCGTCAGGGACTTAATCTACGCTACACATTTGATAATTTTATTGTCGGATCAGGCAACGAGCTCGCGTACGCAGCTTGTCAGGCAATCTCCCAAACTCCTGGCCAAAAATACAACCCGCTCTTCCTGTACGGCGGCGTTGGTATTGGCAAAACACACCTTATCCAAGCAGCCGGTAATGGCATCTTGAGCAACAATGATCAGGCGCGAATTGTCTACGTTTCAAGCGAGCAGTTTGTTCAAGAATTTCTAGACGCCATTCGCTACAAGAAAAACACTGACTTTGCTGGTCGTTACCGAAGTGCGGATGTCTTGATAATTGACGATATCCAGTTCATAGCCGGCAAAGAAAAGACCCAAGAGGAGTTCTTTCATACATTTAATGCCCTCCATCAGGCTAATAAACAGATTATTATTACGTGCGATACGCATCCTAAAAAAATACCGACTCTAACCGATCGTCTTCGCTCACGATTTGAATGGGGTATGGCAATTGATATGCAAGCACCGGATTTCGAAACACGGTGCGCCATTATTCAATCTAAGGCTCAGAATAGCGGTGTCGACCTTAGTAATGACCTTGTTCAGCACCTTGGTGGTGGTGGCCAAAGTAACATCCGTGAGCTTGAAGGCATGCTTAATCGCTTGCTGGCTTTTTGTGAGATGCGGAACATCGAACCTTCAATTGATGTGGCAGTGGCCTTGTTTGGAAATAATAGATCACGGCCGAAACATGTGAGCGCTAAGCAAATTGTGGAGCGCACCGCTAAACACTTCCACCTGTCTATGGAGGAGCTCCTCGGGCCAAAACGCGATAAAGAGATCGTGGTACCACGCCAAATTGCTATGTATATGCTTCGTAGTGAGCTTCATTTAAGCTTTCCTAAGATCGCTCGGGAGCTTGGGCGCAAAGACCACACAACCGCCCTCCACTCAGTCGATAAAATCGGCAAGGAGCAGGCGTACGATAGCGAAATTCGGGAAGCAATTGCCGAGATTAAGGAGCGTTTGTATGTCTAATGTCCGTGGATATACTGTGCACGACCTGTGGGCCAACACAGGTATAACTTGGTTGGTTTTCCACCGCCCTGTGCTTAATAATTTTTATTACCCACAGCTTGTAAGATTTTTCACAAATTACCCGCAACCAACTCACAGGTTTTACCCACAGCTTGTAAGATTTTTCACATCTATTAATCGGTTCTTTTCGACAGTCTCCACAGGCCTTACTACTATATCTACTACTCTAATTAAGTTAACTAATAGTTTTAGGAAAGCCAGGTAATTACATGAAGCTCCAAGTCACACAAGAAAACCTAAGCCGGGCACTTTTAAACGTAGCTCGTGTTGCGAGTACTCGAAATGCGTTACCAATCCTGTCAAATGTCTTGATTAAAACCGTTGATAATCGGGTGTGTATTGCCGCTACAAACCTAAATATTGCTATCACACACTTCATCGGTTCTAAGGTGAAAGAAGAAGGTTCGATCACGGTGCCTGCCCGCCTTATGCAAGATTTTGTCAGTAGTCTGCCACAAGGTGTAATTGATATTCAGGTTGATGAAACAAAACTAAAAATCAAAGCCGACCAGTATAAATCAACCATCAATGGCGCACTTGCTGATGACTATCCGGTTATGCCACAAATAAAAAACGGTACCTCATGGAATGTGGCTGCTAGCTCGCTCAAAAAAGCGCTCCAACAGGTTGTGTTGGCTGCCAGTAATGACGAAGCACGACCAACCCTTACCGGTGTATTTTTCCATACCGAAAAAGGCAGCCTATTTGTAGCAGCTACTGACAGTTACCGATTGGCTGAGCGAAAAATAATAGACCTTAAACAAGAAGTAAAACTACTAATACCGGCTAGTGCCATGCAAGACCTGCTTCGGATAATCAGTGATTACGACGACGATGTTGTAGTGACTCACGACGACCAACAGGTGTTGTTTACAGTGGGTGATGTCGAGCTAGTTACTCGACTGATCGACGGAAATTACCCAGACTACCGCAAGCTAATTCCAGCTTCTTTTTCTACCTCCGCTATTCTACCTAAAGCAGAACTTGTGAATATTACTAAGGTTTCGAGTTTGTTCGCTCGGGAGAGCGCCGGTAGTATTACACTTGAGCTCGATGAAGATGAGAAAAAAGTAAGCATCCGCTCAGTCGCCTCCCAACTTGGTGAAAACACAGCCACAGCCGAAGCTAAGGTTACTGGCACCGCTAGTATCACCCTAAACTCTCGTTATCTTTTGGACGCACTGGCTGTAATTGGCGATCAAGAAGTTAGTTTGGCATTTAATGGTAAGCTCGAGCCGTGTGTGTTGCGTGGCATAGACGAAAAAGACTACCTACACCTAATTATGCCACTCAAGAGTTGATAGTACTTATAATACAGACATGGTATTTACAGATGTTCGCCTCCAGCACTATCGGTCGTATACTGATGCGTCATTTGAACTAGGACCAGGTGTAACTATAGTAGTAGGCCCTAACACAGCTGGTAAAACAAATCTGTTGGAAGCAATTATGGTAGCTAGTGTTGGTAAATCTTACCGATCAAAAGACATTCAATTATTACAAGCAGGCCAAAGCTGGGCGCGGATAGATGTCCATACAAACACTAATACATTACGTACAGTAAAATTACAGACTAATACTGCTGACCGGCTCGAAAAACAGTTTGAAATCGACGGCAAAGCACACAAAAGACTACCCCTGGCTTCACAGCAGCCTATAGTTTTGTTTGAGCCAAACAATCTCCAGCTAGTAGAGGGTGAACCAAGTAAAAGACGTGAATACGTGGATGATTTAATTGAGCAATATGTCTCAGGCTACGAAACTGTTAGACAGCAATATAAAAGAACATTACTGCAGCGCAACACCCTACTGAAAAGAAACGGTGCAAACACCAAGCAGTTGTTTGCGTGGAACTTGCGTCTCGTTGAGTTGGCTGAGCAAATTGTTCAGCATCGACTCGCTACCACCGAAGCAATAAGCAACAAGATAAACGATTTATATAAAACAATTTCAAATAAAGATAAGCAGGTCCGTGCTAACTATGAAACCACTGTAGACACGCGTAACTACTCTTCAGACCTCATGCGTCTGCTGGAAATAAATATAGATAAGGATGCAGCACGTGGCTTTACAGGCAATGGGCCGCATCGTGATGACTTTGTGCTTTATTTTGGCAATGATCCAGCCATTGTCTCTGCATCTCGTGGTGAATTGCGAACATTAGTTTTGACCCTTAAAATAATTGAACTTGAAATTCTCGAAAAAGAACGGGGCAACCGACCGCTCTTGCTGCTTGACGACGTATTTAGTGAGCTGGACGGTGGTCGTCGCCATGCTTTGACAGATTTTCTAAAAGACCACCAAACTATTCTTACTACCACAGATGCAGATATTGCTGTCGAGCACTTTAGTAAAAGAGCTACGGTTATTGCTGTCTAAAGTCGAGTATTGATTACTTGATAGCCGCTGAAGTTCGTTGAACCAACAAAATTGTTAAGTTTTTGAGCGACGTCGGCTTTAAGCACGGCGTCATACTCGTAGCCTTTAGTGGCTGGGTTGTACACCAGGCTACCCACATTAGGGCTTACAAACACGAAGTTCTTATATACAGAAACAGAGTCTATATATGGTTGCTCGAGGAGCGAAGCAGTCTTTTTATCAATGTTACTCACATTTTCTTTGGTGTTGTCTACATACAACAAGACCTTGTCGTTCTTATTATTGATAGCGCAAACAGTATATCCGTTGGCAGCACCAGACAAACCACAAGATGTGACCTTTTCGAGACTCAGGCCAACAGAGCCGTTTCTGCTAGAAACATCAATATTGAGAATCTCTGATTCGCGTTCAACAGCTATCTGCTTGTCGTTTTGTATGACGGACTTCACGTTTTTTACCTGATAAAGAGACTCGGCTTTCTTGCCGCTGATGTCGTAGACGCCTAATTCATTATTTGCGATAGCGCACAAATACCTATCGCCACATAACACAAAACTTGATACAGCTTTTGCTATCTCAACAGTCTTCACTTCCCTTTGCTGATAAATTTGAATATATGTTTTACCGGTTTGATTTTCGTCATGGACGTCGGCGCGCTCAGCTAGTTCTGCGTCTTGATAAGCGACAGCAATGGTGTCTCCGGATGCGCTCATGCCAAACGGCTCAATATTCTTTTTATCTGGTCGTGGTATGGTGATTTTTTCTGGTTTAGCGTCGGGTTTTTTGTAGTATTTAAGGTCACTGGCGTCAGCGGCGTATAGTAAAAATCCTTCCTGGTATCGACTAATCTTGTGTTGTTGTTCCGCGTTGGCATTTTCAAGATCAGTTCGATTTACTAGCCCACCCGAATCAGTAAGCTGGAACATGATCGGCTCCTGGATATCGGATTCAAGATCGGTAGCGCCCTGGGCGTACACATAGCGCTTGTCGCCCAAGGGTATGATGCCGCCGATATCAAGGTTGGCCAAGTCGCTCGAAACATTTTCAGTTGCAGTCGGTGCTTGGTCTGTGGCTGGAGTGTGGATCATGAGTTCACCAAGCGTCCCGTTACAGGCATACGAGAAAGCAATCGTTTGGTCGTAGAGTGCACAGCCCTCCGGGTTGTTGCCGACAAATTGTCGATCTCGTTCTTTTTTAAGTGAAGCCTCGATAGTAGTCGGGCGCAGAAAGGCCTTTGTCTTAGTAACCTGGAAGTAAGAACTGCCTTCAAGCTTTGCAACAACCTCATAATTACCACGACTCACGCGCTTTCTAACAGAATCACCTTCAGCCTCAAACGAGTCTTGCTTGTTAGTAGTCTGGTTCAATAGTTCATAGGAAACTGTTTTTGAGCCAGCATTAGGTACTTTGATCTCAATATATGATGTGTTGTAGAGCCAGTTCAACAATAACAACGTTACCAGCACAAAACCAATGATTACCCAGGTTCTTCTTCGTGTTGCTAACTCAAATAAGTCCATAATTTTTCCTATGCACCACCACTATTACAGCCTACACTAGATAGTGTTTTTTCGCTTTTGGGGCTGCCGTCGGCAATACTCTCAAACAATTTTTGAGGGCATTTAAGCTGGCCGTCTACCCTGATCTGAACATGTAAATGGGGGCCGGTTGAATGACCGGTATTGCCTGATGTCATGATTCGTTGACCGGCTTTGACAGTATCCCCTTGCTTGGCATTTTTGATGCTGCCTCCATCGGTGCCGTGGCAGTACGTGTACTCATAACCGTCGTCGCTCATAATAATCACTCCAGTACCACAACCGTTTGGGTCGTTTGTGGGGGCTTGAATGATTTTACCATCGGTCATTGAATAAACTGGTGTGCCAGACGGCACGGGTATATCGGAGGCAGGGTTTCGACCGTGGTGCGGCTTGGTGAACCAGTCTTTGTGCTGTTTGTACCATTTGCGGGCCACCGGCAAACTGTATTTGCCTGTTACCTGGCCGCTACTACCGCCCTCATCTGAGGTATCAGAACATGATGTTTCAGATGGGGTTGTGCTACTGCCAGCATCACTGCTGCCGCCCCCAAATTTTGTCATGGCGTCTCTAGCTGCTCTGCCGCGCTCGGGGTTGTCCCACTGAGCTGGTCGCTCATATTCCTTAGAGAAGACCTTCCATGCCTCTTCAATGTTTGTGGTTTTCTTGAAGTTTTCATAGGCAGCTTTCTCTGTATTTTTTAGCTCCCACATAATGTGGTCGAGCTGGAATGCTAAATCGTAAATTTTGACCTTCTTTTCTTTGGCGCGGCGTATCAAATTCTCGTGTCGGTCCGTCCATTGTACGAGGCCGTATCCCTGACCGGTTACTGGTGCATCGCCAGTGGTGCTCGGTTGGAGCGCCCGTGGGTTAAAGCCGGACTCTACCTGGATGTTACCCATAATGCCAGCGACCTGGAATGGCTTGAAGTCTTGGTCAATAAAGAAGTTCCATATCTTTTCGGCGTTTTCGGCACCACGCAGAGCAGCACCAGCGTCAAATTGTTCACCGTTACACTCACAAATACTTGAATTGTCGGCCGATGAGTCAACTGATCGTTCGCTTTCAATGCCAACCGAGACAGCTTCTGCAAAGGCTTTCTCGCCTTTGGGCGTAGGGTGCACTTTATCATCACCGAGCTCTATCTCTTGCTCGACAGTGTCTATAACGCTAAAGCCTTGGCCTTTCGCGACTTCTTCAATGTCCTCATTGATCCTTTGTTTGTCCACTTTGTTGCTACCCTTCCCCTCGCTAAAAACATTTACCCAATAAACAGTGGCATCACCGTTTATTGATTTTATTTTATCGGTAAGTTCGCGGATAGTTTTTGGGAATTCATTGTTCTGGTTGGTGCCGAGCGCTACAATTACTACACTCGCATTTTCTATGCGTTTTTTGTCTTCGTCGACCGCCCCAAGTCCGCTCGTCTTGTTGCCTGAAGTTGTGCCCTTGCCGGTGATTGACCGACTTACCGAGGCATTTAGGTAGAAATCAAGACTCTTGGCCCGAAACCTGTCGGCCAGCTCTTCTCTAGACGCCAGTGATATCGAATCCCCGACCATATACACGCCCTTTTTGACGTTGCCGTCTTCTGGACCGCCTTCACCACCATTTCCGGTCTTACTGCCGGCTGGCCGTTCTGTGAAGTCAAAGTGATGATGCCCTGTTTCGAAATTCTTTTTGCCCCCAAACTTGCTGGCTATTGACTGAAGTTTGTCTACCGGGATAGCAGTGTTTTGAGAGGCACTATCCAGGTCGACCGCTAGGCCCTTGTAGTGATTTGAATTTGAAGAGTGATCTTTGTCGGTCAAGGCATTGACCATAATGCGACCATCTTTAGCTGCCTCCAAGATGAAACTCAGAATATTTGGATTCAAGTCAACCTCTTTTGAGGCTGCTTCTGGCGAGGTAGTGTAGGCCTTCTTGCCTTCTGACAAAGCTTTTACGACGTCACGAGTGTTAACGCCGTTATTTGTCCAATATGTAATGTTGCCTTCTTGCAGCATGCGAGTAGCCAGGTCTTTTAGGTCGTCACTTGTTTCGCTCGGAGCATCTTCGGTTACCCCGGCGGCCACGGCGCCACAAGCAGCCAAGTCATAGTAACCAATACCAAGGCGGTACAGTCGCTTTTGCTCTTCGGTGATAGCTTGGGCGCGACCAAACGCAAAGATTTGTAGCGAAAAGACGCTAATAATAAGCAGAATCAAGCTGCGCTGTAGTATAGAACGCGTGTTGAACTTATTGACGGACACGCTTCATCACCTCGTTGTAGTAGTAATCATCAATGTCACTCTTAATGGCTGCTGGGGGGCATTTATTTAAGTCTTTGTGTTGCAGAACACCACTGGCATCATTACAAACAACCTTCTTTTCAAGGGGGATGTTGTACTTCTTAGTCAGGTATTTTACGGTCTGGACGACGGCTTCAAATTTCTCCGGATATTCCTCGATACCTTCTTTGCCAAATTCATTCGGACCACCTTCAATTTCTATGCCAATGGTAGTGGAGTTGCCGCCAATTGCATGGTTAGTCTTGGTCGTGAGCTTATTAGTAAGCTGGTAAACTTGACCATCTGATGTGATGCCGACCTGTACCGATAATCCATTTTTCTTAAAGATGTCAGTTAAGCCTTTAATACCCTCGTTATACTGACTGCCCCACCAGTGTAAAACAATACCCTTGGGTTCAATTTCACCACCTGACCTGGCGCCAGGCAAGGTGTTTTTAAGCTTCTTAATCTTGAAATCACCATCTACTTCAGCTGGTTCGCTGGTTGTAGCACTAGGGTCGTTATTGTTGCCGATATCAACGCCGATTTCGGCACAAGCTTCTTCGTTGCCATCGTAACAATCGAGCGTGACAAGATTAAAGGCATCGCCCAGGTACATACTGTACTGGCTCAAGCGATCATTGCGATTTGTTTTGACATCGCATTCTGGGTGCTTCTTTATTACCTCGAACGGGTTCGGTGTATTTTCTTTGTGAAGCTTAATATGAACTCCGTCGGTTCCGGCGGTGACAGTAGTTCCGTAACAAATCTTGCCGTACTGTTCGTTTAGCCTGTCGAGGTCGTCCTCGAGCTTAGGTAATTCTTTGGTGTCATCATCCGATCGACTACGCTGGCCGTTCTCGTACGGATTTTCATAGAGAGGGTCACGCATCTCTGTCAAAGAGCGACCAATCATTGGGAATCCATAATCATATTGCCGAGCTTCTTGGGCTCCGACCTTAGGAGTAAATGTGGAAGCCAAGCTTGATAGACTGGACCCAATGATACGGATAGGATTTGAAACCATATCAGCGGCTTGGGTAGCCGAAACAGGCGCGCTGCCTATCATCGTGCCAGCAATCGATTTTTGGTCGAACGGATCGAAGTACCGGGCCAGCATCGGCTTGTTGGCACGCTCTTGTTGCTCATAGTATTCATTAAGAGCTGTAATATTGGCACGCTCCCCATCTGTTAGGGGGTGGCCACCGGTCGCTCGCGAGGAATCTCCAGCTGCCATAAAAGTTCCTGTGTCTGAAATGGCTCCACGGACGCCGCCTGCTTTGGACGGATCAACACCCTTACCGGCCACTGCTTTCACAGCTGATTCTGTCAAATCATCTAAATTAACGCCTACGGCAGAAGCCGATTCTTCTAGGGCTGCAGAGCTGGCATCGCCAATCTGCTTAATGATCGGTAGGTTGCCGATGGCATTTTGGACATCGCAGACAGTGCCAAGGACAGGTATGCCATCAATAATTCTGAATAGTCGCGGTTTCTCGCCCACGTTTCCAAGATCAGCCTCACGCGGTAACTCTACTCCCCCGGTTTTGCCATTAGCTGCCCGAATGCTAGCTGCTTGTCCAACTGATGTTTTAGTCTCTTCATCGTAGAGTGCTTTTGTGTAGACACCCATTGTGGCCAGGTCTATATCGTCGCCCGACATTGCTTGATTGCCGAGCGCAACATCGAACATGCCAGAGCGAATCATCGGTAGCGCCGTGTTCGTGTAACGGTAATCTTCTACATTGTTACCAAAGGCCTTGGCAAGACAAAGAACACCAGTAACAATGGCGGCGCTTTTGGCAGTTTTGAATGAGCCCGATTGCTTGAATTCGTCAAAATAACTCTTTGTCTCTGCGCTCGCTTCAACGTCGGCTTCATTAGGAGCGGTCGCGTTGCCTTCTTCGTCCTCAGGGCCAGGCTGCGGCCTCAGTTCTCCAGAACTACTATTAGTGCCATTGCTGACGGCATTTTGGCGTCTATCTTCGAGTGCTTTGGCTGCGGCAGCGTCAATCTTGCCCTTTGCTTTATTCACTGGGTGGAGCGTTACGCCGGCGCGCTGCTTCAAAACGCGGGCACCGAGGCGACCTGATACACCATTTGTCTCGGTGGCGTTTGTAATTGTGTTGATCCAGACTCGTCTGTCGGCAAAACTTACAGATCGTAAGTCTACAAAACGCTTACTACCTTCAATTCGTTGCGTATTATTATCTGAATTATAGAGCCCTACATTGCCGACTTGGCGAATCTCTGCCCCTCTGCCCATCGTTTGCTGAAGTTTGTTGGCCCTACGTCCCTCTTGTTCGCCTATGTCCCCTAGAACACGTTGGGCTTTGTTGTCGTCTACAATTTCATAGCCAACAAATCGGCGTGTTCCTTCTTGGTAGACCGGGCGCAGGCCGGTTTCGTCTATAAGCTTCTTCTCCCACTTGGTGGCCACTTTGTTGCCGACAACACCAAGACGTCCATTTTGGCCGCCTTGACCAGCTAGGGCGTACAGCAGCACCTTAGAGGTGCGGTCATTGCCGAAATCGTCGTTTGGCTTAAAGTGTTTTTGCAGGTGCTGGGCAAAGTGTATAAATTGAAAAGGACCAGACAAGATAGCTACCGAGTAAAAACCGCCACCGGCTAAGAGTCCAATAATGGCGCTGGTTGCAATATGCTTGGGCTTAACCTTGCCGGACAGTCCTTTGACCGATGTCAGACGACCAAGCAGCCCCCCGGAACCCTCGTTGCGGTAGAAGCTCTCGCTGCCGCCCTGGGCGGCTTCTCGCTTAGCTTTTCCAGCAGCCGTTATTGATCCGATCCGATCCATAAAGGACTGCTCACTAGAGTCGACTGATCCGGAGCTGCCGCTACCAGCCGCCTTTTCTTTGTCATCTAGTTGCCGCGGACTATCCGGGTCAGAATCGCGACTACCAGAAGCGGTCGGACTAAACTGCCGGTCATTATACTTGTCAGTTTCAAGTAAGTTGCCTGACTGTGGTCCTTGGTCGTCGTAGACCTTGCCAAAGCTTTGTTCGCCAGGCTCCTGCCCACCACCAAAACGAGGTGTTACCTGCTCCTCGCCGTGTGTGTCATCTTTTTTAGGTGTTTGTGTTGCCATAATTGCGTGTTGTTAGTGGTTTACTATGCCCCCATGGTTCACCGTCTATACCTCTAGTATACGGTAGAAAAGGCTAAAATTACATGCTGCCCGGCTGCAAGCGATTTTGGAGGTCAATGGTGCCTTGTCCAGCTGCAATTTCACCTGCTTGCTGGATCTGTTTCACTTGCTCGGGGTTAGTCGTAATAAGGTTTTGTTCGGTTGGACTGGCGGTAATCTGGATATGAACGTGGTTTTGGCCCGCAAAGAAGAGACCCTGACCGACTGGGAACTGACTCAGACGTTTTCGTTCCTCGCTCGTAAGCTTAAATACATCTGCCAAAACGTCAACAGCCGAAGGCGATTGCTTCAGGAGTATCTGCATAGAAGAGTTGGCAACGATTGCGCGACCCATGCGGGAGCCCATAAAGTCTTCCACGTCTTGGGTGATAGTAGAAATACCCAAATTATACTTACGGGCTCGTTTGGCCAGACTAAATAAGAAGTTAGCGCTATCTTCATACTTCATGAGTTGCCAGGCTTCGTCAACCACCAGGACTCGGCGCTTCTGGTCACTCTTAGTTCGGTTCCAAATAAAATTCAAGACAATATACATAGCCACTGGACGTAGTTCGTCTTCTAGATCACGAATATTGAAGACCACCATCGGATTGTTGATGTTGATGTTGCTTTGTTGTGAAAAGATGCCAGCAAACGTACCGCTCGTATACTTGCGCAAACGTTGGGCTAACGAAGGACCATTGCCTCCCATGTGCAGCAGTGTGTCGTACAGGTCATTGATAGTCGGTGGCGTAGCAGTGTGCGTCAAAGGGTCATTCGTAATGCCAGCTTTGGCGTAGGTTTCTATCAAAGCGGCATCAAGGTCAGCTTCTTCTGCCGGGCTTAAGGCATTGGTGTTTAGGACACCTTGTCCGGTTACCTGAGCAGCCGCACCGCCCATCATGAGGCGCAACAGGCCGTGGAGCGTAATCAAGTTGCTGCGGAGTGCATTATCGGCCTCTTCAGTGTCAATAACTCGAGGCAAGTCAAAAGGATTAATGCGCGTGGCAGAGCTCAGGCTTAATCGCACATAGGCACCACCAACAGCTTCGCACATGCGTTGGTACTCATTCTCTGGGTCGACAATGAAGATCTCGATTCCGAGCATCATACTGCGGAGGGCTTCTAGTTTTACTGTAAAGCTCTTACCAGCACCAGACTTAGCAAAGACGACAGCGTTACCGTTCTCAAGAGTAAAACGGTCAAAGATAACGAGGCCAGAGTTATGCATATTGATGCCATACAGAATGCCATTGTCTTGGGTCAGGTCAGCACTGGTAAATGGAAAACTCGTACTGACGGCGCCGGTGTTCATGTTGCGACGGACTTGAAGTTGATCAGTAAACTGCGGCACTGTACTGTTAAGGCCCTGCTCCTGCTGGCTACTAGCTGCCTTTGAATACACCAGTTGCTGGCCAAGAATCGATTCAACTTTGTTGGCCACAAATTCAAGATCTTCCATAGAGTTTCCATAGATGGTGAAGTAAAAGCCAAAGCGGAAGAAGCGCTCTTCTCCTACCTGTAGCTTGCTACGCATTTCCTCGGCGTCCAAAATAGCTGATTGCTTGGCTGGGTCACGGACGCGGCCCTTTTCGGCGTCAATCATAATGCCTGCTTCAAGCTGGGCAACTTTTTTGCGCAGATTCTCGAGCACGACTTGGCTTTCTACCGGGTATACATACAGTGAAAGGTCCATGATTTCATCAAGGTTGACCATGCTGGATAGCCAGCCAGTGGTAAGTTGTCGTGGGTAACCGTACACATAGTAGGTGCGTGCAAAGCGGGTACCAAGTTGAAAGTGGGTCTTGGAATATTCAATTGAACTCGGCGCAATGAAGTCTCGAAGTGCTGTGATGCCCTTTTTGAAGGCCTGCTCTACCTCTTGTTCTTCGCGGACTCGCTGAGCCTGCGCAATCGCAATTGGGTCGGCTGGCGGCTGATTATTCTTTTTACCAAACGCCATTACTGTAGCTCCCGATCAAGACTTGGTTGCGGAGCTTGGCCGTCGCCTTTGGTGACAATGGGGACCTGCAGATCATCAAAATTTTTCAGCTGTTGCCGGGTCGCAGTATCCGGATTGTAGGTGTCGTAATACAATTCAATGAGTTCTTGGGTATCAAGCGGCAGGCCCTGTACTCCGCATTGCTGAAGGCCGCCTAACACAGCTTGCACACGGTTACGTAATTCCGTCTTGGCTTCTTCTAGGTGCTTTTCATTAATAACGACATGGGTTTTGGCGTTACCAAACAACTTAACGACGCCATCAAGTAAATTCTTGCTCGAAGTGTATGACTTCTCGGCCTCGATAACTGGGAAGAATGGGATAACTAAGTAAAATTTTTTATCCATGATATTAGTTTGGGCAGCGACCTGGTCGATGTATGTAATGTAGTCGTCCATCAGCAAGGCGAGGAGCATGTTGTCATGTTCGGAACGGATTTTATCGAGCTTTTCAATGTACGGCCGGATGTCGACTTTTTCGGAGCGAATAAAAATCTGAAGTGGAAAGTAGAGTGAATTAAGAAAGCCCTGATAGCTAAACTCAACACCTTCTCGCTCGGCCGGACTCATCAAGTCAAAGTTGATTGATTTCACCATCACTACAGATCGAAATGAGCCATCATTCATGATCACAACGCCGTCACGAATTTCAGCGATCTGAAGATTATTTTGCGTACTGTTTGGGTTGATAGCCTGTCGAGATCCGGCGGGCGTTTTGACCGAGTCGTTCGGATTGCCAGGTATAACGACGCCTGGATTCATAGCTGGCAAAAAATTAGCTCGAGGATCGATCTGTTGAGTAGGCTGCTGCGGTCCCAGGGGTTGTCTCTGAAGGGGCTGTCCAGCTGGTGGAGCCTGGCCGGGGGTTTGATTTAGCTGATCGTTTGGATTCATAGGAATCAGTTCCCACCTCTTTTGAAAGTAAACATTATTGATGTTCCCGCTTTAACGGAGTGAAATCACGACCTCATCGTCTCCCGATCGAGCCACATTTTTGTTGGCTTGCCGGGCGATTGTATCGATGTTTAAATCGTTATTCTGAGCAAGATTAAGTATACCAGGATCAGGGGTGTTTGTCATCGACGCTTGTGCTTGTCCAGCCGCCGTTCCGTCATCGGTTGCGGACGCCATAGTTGCATCATTGCCGACAGGTGTCGTTTGTAGAGTTGGGTCAAGGTCGGCCGCACTAGGTTGGATGGCGCGCTCGTCAGGGTTGACTGGGAAACGCTTAAGATGCTTACTTACTTGGTCGCGCTCATCACGTCGGTGGCGCAACTCATCGCTCAGTGATTTTTCATCGTATGCTTTTGCCTGGCGTGGTTTGGCGGCTGGCTGGCGAGGACGTTGCTGCTGTTGTTGGGCAGGTGCGGCCTGTGGTGCCACGGCCGGCGCCTGCTGGGGTGCCGCATATGGACTGGCGGGCGGCATAAAGTTGGTTGGTGCGGCGCCTATTGATTGTTGTTGGGTTGGTTCGCCGCGACGAGCCTGGTCCATCACGTATAAGGACTCTTGCTTATGAATTTCGGAACTTTCTTCCATCATATGATTAAACGTGTTCGCTATGGTACCTTGTTCGTCAAACGCGTCCTCATAAGCAGCAAGATTGGTGTCAGGCACCTGCGATGGGATTGAGCGTAGGTCAATCAAACGCTCACCTTCTGGCGGTAGTGGTGAGTAGTTCTCGCTGAGCGAGGCATGCTTTATAGCCCAGCCGCGACTATCAATCGTCTCAGCCAGTGCTTTCAAACGACTCCTCACCTCTATCTGATCCAGGCCATTAGTGAGTTGCTTTTCGATCTTCTTTGGTACGGTTATGGTCACAAGTTCTTCAAGACCGGCTTGATCCCAAACTCGAATCTGTGACTTAAAACGAAACCGCAGCTTAGCGAGCACCCACAGCTCAGTAGATTGATCGCTACTCCACGGTATTGCCAAAAAGATTCCTAGTAGTGCAATTGGTAGAAACAGTACAAGCAAGAAGCCTGCACCTTTGGTTACGGCAAAAAAGCTCAAATAGATAAAAAACACGCCCGCACCAGCAAAGATAAACTGTTTAAGCGTCAAAGGACCCAGGAATTTATCCTCGGCTTCAATATCTTGGATAACTTTGTGTGTTGCCATAATTGCCTATGCTTATTTTAACACGCCCTTCCCGAGAAGCCATCAAGCAACAATGGACAAGCCATAATTGCCTATTGCATTTTTATCAAGTTTATGCTAATATAGTAGACAGTATTAATGAAGCAAAATTGATAGTTACAATCATGGCCTCACCAGAAGAAAACATAAACAATACACCCCAGGAAACACAGCAGATCGAGCAATTGGCTCATCATAATATTCCTGAGAACGGTTTAGTAGTAACAAACTATCAGCTCAATAGAGAGTCTGAATTGCCATCCGGTTTGGAAATTCCAGCGCATGTAGGCATACGTGCCGGCGCTCTCGCTCTGCAAGATACCTTCAAGAATCTGTCGTTTGACGATCTGGCTTCCTATGGTGGTCGGCCTCCGCTTTCTGAGCCGCAAACAATCCCGGTCATTACTCGCTCGTTAAAACCGCTGTTGTCCGAAGACGAGCCGGACGGTCGTGGTCCAGATGGTGGCGAAGAACCAGGAGAGCTGGTTGAAGCTGAACTAATTCCAGAAGACGAGCCGGAAGAAGATACAATTCCAGAGCCAGATGATATTCCAGAAGTCGAAGAAGTGCCAGAAGACGAGCCGGACGAACCAGACGAGCCAGAAACTCCGCCAGAGCCGCTGCCAGAAGTCGACCCATTCTTTTCGCCAGAAGTCGAGGAGCCAGTGCCGGTTCAGCTTGTTAAAATCAGCACCATGCAGGCATCACTCGCTGGGGCAAAAAAGATGGCTGCCCAAACTCAAAATAATTTTGGGTACGACTCTGCCCTTGCTAAGAACGCCCCAGACTTTATTGATTTGCTGGCTTCGTCAGTAGCTCAAGAGCATTTAGATAAAGTACAGCTTAGTCAAGAAGGACTCGAGATGATAGCCCATGGTCTTGGTGCGCTGCCAGACCGGCCAACTCCTGACATGCTGTTTAAATTGTCACGAGTGTTTGTTGCTCAGAACATTCAGGCCGTAGTCCCCTTCACCATTGATCCTGTCACACGAGAGAGGATTCCTGACCATCATGCGGCAGTAACAAAGCCTCGTTACATTTCTGCGGAAACCGGTCAAAGATTTGGTCCGTATCTTTCCCGAGAAGAAGATTTAGTTGCTAAAGCAGTCGAAAGCCTTAGCCCGACTACATGGCTACTCGATGACTCCGAAAGAAGTCACCTTGAGCAAATTGTTCAGCTTCGTAATCTTGTAGTTGAACCAAAACCCTACAATCGACCACCACGTCGCATTAGCTTGCCCGGTTCAGAGACTGTAAGTGACCTTGTTCATACGAGAAAAGAAGCTAAGCACAATGCCTCGACAGACGCGCCTAATCCCGATGAATATGACACTAGCAGGCTCATTGTGGCGCGATACCAAAAGCGATTACCGCAAAACGTTGGTGATCTACGATTTATACCAGGCAAAGTTCGGGCAGCAATACTAGAAGCCGCTCAGAAAGATGCGTTACAAAAACTACAGCGCGACGATGAACTTCGTCTCATAGTCTAAGAGTCTATTAGCCTTGTCTGGTTTCGTTAGTTCGTTCTTGGGCTGAATGAGTTTCAGTAGATTGATCAAGCGGTCGATAGACGCCAACGTCGACAGCCAATTGTCTGACTGCCTCGGCTACGTGGGCTGCACCAGGAGCGTTAGTTTGGTATTGAGACTGGCTGGCGCCAGGAGCACCACGGGTAGCTAATGGACTGCCGCCTTCCATCAACGGAACGTCGCCTTCCATGCCGGCTACCCCTGCGCCACCGCCGCCAAAGCGGGTCATGAATGATTCGGCAACTGCTTCTACACGAGCCTTGGTTTCGGTGTCGCCATTGCGGTGTGCTTCACGTAGTTGATCGAAGGTGTGAGCACTCATTTGAGAAAGGGCATAGGTTCCCTTCTTCTCGTAAGCTTCTTTACTGAAGCCAGCGTAGTCAAGTTGCGGAGCGCCAGTGGCTGAATCGAAGTTCATGTGTTTGAACTCCAAGTGAGCACCTTGGTTTTCGAAACCGGCTCCCTTGAAGGATCCAGCAGCCATGCCCTGTGACATTCCCCAGCCACCAGAGCCGGTAGCAAGGTCCATGTATCGCTGTGAGACATCCGCAACTTCCTCGTTGTTAGCTGCTTTGCGCATCTCATAGGACAATGCTGTCTGTTGAGCAAAGCTGTCTCGGCCCCATCTAGCATGACCGGCGCGCACGTGAGCGTCGTCCACCCATGCTCCAGCAAGAGTTTTGTACTGGACTCTGCCGTCTGCTGTGCGTCGACGCAGACCGTTCTGGCCGTAGGTATTACCGTCTGCAGCGGCAGCCGCCGCCCAGGCTCCCTGGTCGGCCGTAGTTTTATTGACTGTTAAACCACGAATTTCTTCATCGCGGCCAGTAGCGATCTGATCGTTAAGGGTTTTAGCCATAGCTTGGCGGGCGGCAGAAGCCTGCTCTTCAATGTTATAGCCACCGACGGCTCCAGCTAGACCCCTGTAAGCTCGATTGGTGACATGGCGACCTAGGAAGCCTCGGTCTTGTGAGCCACGCTCTTGGAGTCTTCCGGCTATGTCTGATTTATGTTGAATTTGCTGGTTTTGCAGGTCGCGTTTGGCGATGGCGCGGCGGTTTTTGATAGGACCAAGATCGGCCAGCTTGCTGGCGCTGCCAGCGGCAACCTTGGAAATTTGGCCAATAACACCGCCAGCAAAACGGAAGGCAAACGGTATGAGCACGAGTGGTGCGTAGATGACAATAACACCGGTAATTACCTTGACTGGACCGCTCCAGTCGTTACCTGCCTGGGCTGACCCAAAGATGATGGCACCAAATACATCGGACATAGCAAATATGATGGCAATAATTGGATAGACCAGTAGTGTTTTTACGAAAGTATCGAACCATTGCCGGAAGTATTTTTCAGTACCTGGCAGCACAAAACAGGCTATGGCTACCGGAGAAACAATGATTAAGAATATCAACAAAGCTTGTCGAATAACGATAGTCGCCATAACGGCGAGGGCAATGAGGGCAATTGGAATCATAATAATCAGTAAGGCACCAAGCGTAGCTAGCGGAGCTGTGGCTAGACCGGCAATGCCGCCCGCAGCAGCACCGAGGCCACCAGCACCGACGAATATTCCGACGATACCTCCGGTAGCGGCGATGTTTTCGACGCTACTATCAACAGTAATGTCGTAGCTATCAGCAGTCACAAATGGCGTAGTGAGCAGTTCGGCAATGCCTCGGCCTATCACGTTAGTTATGTCCACGGCAGCCAAGCAGAGATAAATAGAAAGGTTAATGCCGATTACGGCTAAAACAATACGCGGAGCGGCTTTGCGGATAGCGTAAGCATCTAACATGCTACTTGCCTCCCCTCGCCTGGCTGTAGACAACAGCTAACAAAGTTCCAACCAAGATAATATTGCCAAGTAAACGGAATTGTTGCCAGGCTAAAAAGCCGCCATTACTGGGGTCGGTACCGATGGGTACGTCTTCTAGGAGGCCTTGCACGAACTCGGTATATACAAAGTCAGTAAAGGCTGTGCCCATGTCTACGACCGGACAGACAATCCAGCTGAGTGGTGACGATAGCTTGGCGTCACAGTCAGGGCTTTCGTTATTGCCGCCCTCTTCTCCGCCACCACCGCCAGAGTTGGCCGCTGCCGCTTGTTCATTCCACTTTTCCTGATCTTCTTTAGAGAGTTGGTTATAGTTGGGCATTGCTGGGCTGTAATCGGCTGTTGCGCTATATGTCGGCAGGCAGTCGCGAGGAATGCCACTGGAGCGTATCTGGTCGTCTTTCAGAGGGTTGCCATTTATCTCGCCAGTATTTTTCGCATCAGGCGTAGGTTCATTCGGCTTAGTAGAGTCACGATAGCTTATTGAATCAATCGCTACCCGGAATTTATGTGGATTTTTGTTGAAATTCGGGCCTAAATCAACGTACGCTATTGCATTAACTAAGTAACGGGCGCCACTAGGCTGCTTAGAGGTAACTTTCTTTGAGTTTTTGTCGCAGTAGTACTGCATCTGGTATGTAAATGGGTTTTGGCCATTTACCTTGACATTGTCGCTCTCTTTTTCTTTAAAGCCAGTTTCTTTGACTTTAGAAGATCCGTCTTTGTTGGACACTGAATAATCGGCACTGTACTTGAGCATGAATTGCTCTTCGCCAAAGATACCGCCGCGAACCAAGATGCGCGTTGCATCATTATCAAGCGTGTCAGCTTCGAAGTCTTTATCTTTGAAAGCTTTCTGCAGGTCCTTGATGAGGTCAGTATTTTTTTCGTCGTATCGGTAAACGTATTGTTCGCCGGCAGCTTCGACTGACTGAGGTATGAGAAACAAAAAGCCGCTAAATGAGGACGCCAGAACTAAGACTGCCGCTACATATGCCCAGCCCCTTAGTGCGTACGTCACAAACTTATTTGTTTTGAACATGTCAATATATTGATTTGAACTCTCTCTATTAATCATAAGCCATGCTACCTAATAAATAAAGTTCCACAGATAAGCTAATCAGACGCGCATGTATTGCTTTTCTTAGATAATCAGGGCATAATTTAGCCCAGGAACACAATACAAACATGTTACGCAATTCAACTCTTTTTACTATACGGTCTGTGAAAACTATGGTTTTCGTGGCTATACTGGCAGCTTTTCTGTCTGCTGCCGTTCTGGCAGCGCCTAAGGCTGAAGCAAAAGTTAAGTCCGATGACCAAGTCCAGACTGCTGCCGAAGAGTATTGCGGTAAAGGTGACGATGAAGTCGAAAAAGCCTGTCGAACCGGGTACCGAGAAGGCTATAAAGGCGAGCAGCAACAAAATCGAGCCTGTGACTCGCCACAATATAGTAATCGTGCCAAGAACAAATGTGGCGACGGGTATGCTAAAGGTAAAGAAGAAAAAAGCGGCGATAAACAGAGCCGAGATTCTGCGAACGGTAGTTTTTATGGCGGTCTCGATGCTAAATATCAGTGTGGCCAAGGTGACAACGCCATCAAGACCAAGTTTAACTTTGGTTGTTTAGGAGACAAAGCGCCAGCTGGCACCGGTGCCATTATGGATCTCACTTTTGCGATTATCCGCTTCTTGTCCTTTGGTGTGGGCATTGTGCTGGTTATTTCCATTATTTACGCTGGTATCCAGTACAGCTCGTCCGAAGGCAATCCTGAGGCAACCCAAAATGCTAAAAATCGAGTTCGAGATGCTGTGGTGGGACTGATTGTCTACATCTTTGCCTTTTCATTCATACAATTCCTGGTACCGGGAGGACTTTTTAAATGATGCCGCTGCTTGCTGGTTTTGTGCCGGAGAGCCTGAGGTTGTTTGCAGCTAGCTGTAGCAAGAACTTTTTCGGCCTCCCTACTTGGTATAAGTACCTCGAAGGAGCTGATGTCTGTGAGCCAAAGCTAACCGGTATTAATGATATCTGGCTCATCGCTCTCGCAATTGCCGAGCTGCTCCTTCGGATTGCTATGGTGGTGGCTATTGTTTTCGTGTTAATGGGTGGCTTTAAGTACATTACTTCCAGAGGTAATCCCGACAAGACCAGCCAGGCCAAGAATACAATCACAGATGCCTTAGCAGGCTTGCTTATTGCGGTAGCCGCAACCGCTGTCGTAAGCTTTATCGCAGGAAGGTTTAACTAAATGGTCCACAGGCTCATTGCTCAATTCAAACCTGATAACTGCGAAGGTGATAAGTGCTTAAGTAATCTGCCGTCAGTAAGTGCGGGCGAAAACCAGGTCGAGGCCATATTGGCCATAGTATTTGGTGTATTTGCGGCCGTAGCGGTAATAATTATTGTTATTGCCGCCATCAACTTTGCAAGTAGTGAAGGTAATCCCGACAATATCTCACGAGCCAAAAGGACCATCATTTATGCATTAATCGGATTAGTAATCGCGCTCAGCGCCGAGATTATTGTTCTGACAGTGGTGGGCAGGATATGATAAAGCGATTTTTGATCATGGCTGCATTAGTATTAGTGCCTTCAATCGCTGGACCAGTGGCCGCAGTTGGTGCGGTTGATGTGCTAGAGCCTGGTGTGTGCGAAAAGTACAAAGGTAAGGCCGCCAATGAAAAGCCAGCTGTTTGTCAGGATAACGATACTGGTGGCGAAAACCCCTTGTTTGGGCCGAAGGGCATTTTAACGAGTGTTTTGAACGTTCTCAGTATTATTGTTGGTATTGTTGCCGTGATTGTCATTATTTTGGCTGGCCTCAAGTTCATCACCTCTGGTACCAACCCACAAGATGTGGCTAATGCACGAGAACAAATTATCTACGCATGTGTAGCGCTCGTGATTGCAGCTATGGCCCAAGCGTTGGTACGGTTTATACTAGGAAGGATCGGAACATGAAAATATTGAATACGACTTATATAAAAAATATAATGCTGACGTTGGCCGTGAGCTTGTTTGGCATCTTTTTCATTGCGCAGCCAGCACCGGCAGTCGGGGCTCTGTTTGACGGCGCTGTGGATGAGGCCTGTAAAGGGGCTAATTTGAGTAATTCGGATACTGATTGTAAATCAGCCGAAGCCACCTCTAAACTTGATACGACCATTCAGAACATCGTCAACATAATCACGGTTATCGTTGGTATTGTCGCTGTAATCATGATCATTATTAATGGCCTCAAGTTCATCACCTCAAATGGTGATTCAAATAATGTCAGTTCAGCCAAAAACGGCATTATATATGCTATTGTGGGATTAATTATTGTTGCGCTTGCGCAAGTAATCGTACGCTTTGTACTAGACAGGATATAACAAAAATGATTGCTACAACCATACAAACAAACATAGCAAGACTCATAATTACCGCGTTCACAGCCGTGCTCTTAGCAGTTGCCGCTACAAGTTTAGCCGCCCCACAGGTGGGCGCACAAAACATCAAAGGTAACTTATGCGGTGGCGCCGATTTATCTCTGAGCAAAGATGACGCAAAGTGTGACAATAAAGATCTTAACGGCGACGGCCAAATTACCCAAAGTGAACGAGATGGTACCTATGCCGAAGATAAACTTAATAAATTAATCACACAGATCATCAATGTTCTGTCGGTCATTATCGGCATTGTGGCCGTGATCATGATCATCTGGGGCGGCTTTAAGTTCATTACCTCCAGTGGTGACTCGGGTAATGTTTCATCTGCCAAAAACACAGTTATCTATGCAATTATTGGTCTAATCATCGTAGCACTGGCTCAAGTCATTGTTCGATTTGTGCTAAACAAAGTGTAATGGTTGTTAATATGGCCTTCTGTATGGTATAAATTTAAGGAATTAATGAAAGGTATTTAAAATAGATGCTTAAAAAAATCAAAACAAGTTTCTTGCAGTTCTCTGTACTCACATTGCTTGCAACTTTCGGCTTCGCTGGTGTAGCCGTAGCCCAAGACACTGGCGCTAATATCAACGACTCGCTTTGTTCGGGTGCAACAAATTTGGAGGTATCTACTTCTCCAACTACTGACTGTGCGACTGCTGCAGACGGTACTGAAGACAAGGTCAACACCCTTATCACTCAGATCATCAACATCTTCTCAGTCATCGTCGGTATCGTTGCCGTGATCATGATTATCTGGGGCGGCCTCAAGTACATCACCTCTGGTGGCGACTCAGGTAACGTTACAGGTGCCAAGAACACTATCTTGTACGCTATCGTTGGTCTCATCATCGTAGCGCTTGCCCAGTTCGTTGTCCGCTTCGTACTTAGCAAAGCAACAGGCACAGCTTCCTAGTTTTACCAGTAAGCTTGTACTAAAAAACCTCCTGCATCGGCAGGAGGTTTTTATTTTGATAGCTTTGTCTGTGGCTGCTATAGAACCTGGATTTTCTTAACAGTATCTTGTTTTACTTTTGTAAAGCTGATGGTAAGTACACCATCTTTAAGGAGAGCTTCAATCTCATCTTCTTTAACAGGTACTGGCAAAGCAATACTGCGACTGAATTCACCCCAGTAACATTCTTGTACAAAGTAGTTCTCGACGTCATCTTCGTTGCCGGCGCTCAAGGTGCCACGGATACTAAGTGTGTTGTCAGAAATACTAACATCTAGATCGTGCTTATTAACGCCAGCTGTACGGGCTTTGACGACTAGTTTTTCTTTAGTTTCGTAAACATCGACAGCCAGTTGTCCGGGTACAGCGTCTTCTTCATCCCACTCGTCAGCAGCTGGTTGTGCTGTTTGAACTGCAGAAGCGTCTGCTTGTTGCGGTTGGTCTGATGCTGCAAATTCATCGTCACCTAAGAAAGCGGCGGTAAGTTCGTCTTCCATCAGTAAGTCTTCGTCGCGATTTCGTCGCGCCATACTGGTATCCTCCAGGTTTTTCGTTAGATTGTTTTAGAATTTCCGAGTGGTATACCCGAGTGTTTTTATCTTTATACCCAGTATACCCCATGAAGACAGTGGTGCAAGCAATACGCTTACTTATTTACAACACAATAATTACTACATATAACAAAATGTTGTTCGTTAACCAAAATTTTACCCAAGGACTCCATACTGTTCGTTATGAACACAGTTGAATGGTTAACTTCCCTGCTTGCTCCTCATCTCTGTGCTGGCTGTGGTGCAGAAGCTCAGTCACTGTGTGAACCTTGTCTACAGCAGCTTCTCTCGCCGCACTCTATAAAGCTTGGTCAAGGCCACAGCTTTATAGTGGTTTGGGCCGGAACAGCTTACGGAGGCCTCGCCAAGGAAGTAATTAGCGGCATGAAGTTTAAACGCCAAAAGGCCACAGCTCGGCTACTTGGCAGCGCTCTTCATGGAATTGTCCCGAAACTACCGCCTCATGTAGTGATTTGCCCTGTCCCTACGGCTCACGCAAGAATTCGGCAGCGTGGGTATGATCAAGCCGTCTTGATGGCTCAGAGCTTTGCCAGACGACGCAACTTGGTTTACCAAGAAGTCTTGCTCAGGCAAAAACAAACTCGTCAGGTTGGTTCGGCACGGCAGCAAAGGTTTGATCAGCTGCAAGGAGCATTTACTGTCCGGAATCCTGCGCGCATAACAGGTATGCCAGTCGTACTCGTAGATGATGTTTTTACAACTGGTGCAACGCTCATGGCAGCAGCCGAGACCCTACTCAAAGCTGGTGCACTATCGGTAATCGGCGTAGTATTCGCTCGGGCTCAGTAAAATTAAATCAGTGTTTTCCAGTAGTACCAAAAATGATGCACAATGGCCAAAATAATAGCCAGGAACCAAACGAGTAAAATATCGCCATGATGCTTTTGTGCAAAGCTAATTACACCTTTAAGTCTAGTTGGCGTAGCAATAACGCTATTTCTAAAGTTGTACAACGTTACGTACCAGAAACTTGGGATAACCATAGCCCACACAACCATACAGTAGGGGCAAAGTGCCTCAATACGATAAACAGCTTGGAAAAAGAGCCAGTGAACAAAAATAACTGCAAAAGTCAGGCCAATTTGCAGACCAATCCAAAACCATCGTTTAAAAGTGGCACCTGCGAGTAAAGCGAAACCAACTGTAACAACGGCAGCAAACCCAAGAATACCAAGAAAAGGATTAGGAAAGCCAAATACCTCGGCTTGAGGGGTAGCCATGACTGAACCGCAGCTGATTACAGGGTTAATATTGCAGCTTGGTTGAAAGGCTGGATTTTTGAGCAACTCAACTTTCTCAACGGCAATTGTAAACGAAGCAAGGAGCCCAATTAAGCCACCATAAGCCAGCAAAAACGGTAAAAATCGATCCTTTGAGCTGAATATTCCACCAGCGGTTTTAGTTTTCGGCTTTTTCATAACTATTTATAGTATAGCAAGTTTCGGCTTTGAGTTTGAGCCTTACGCTGTGCGATCCCGCCGAGGGTCTTCTATGAAGTAGCTATGCATGTGGTCGTGAACACGATGAGCTTGATCTGGATTGACGCTAATACGCAAGCTGTGTCGACCGCGTGAGAAGTCATGACCTTCACCCTGCCATTCTTTGCCATTAATTCCGGAGTTTAGAAGAATGCCGATCATGAGGTCGGCAAAGCGATCTTCCAGGCGGTGGCCTACCAAGGTAATGAGTGATAGATCGTCGCTCATTTCTACAGTTGAACCATGATTAACGTTTGTCAGGCAATCTCGGGCAGCTTCGACGTCCTTAGTACTGACGATATAGGTCTGCCAATCGAAGCCATGGCCACGTGAGTCAACAAGGGAAATATTTTTTTCTGCCAGGGCATTCTCAAAAATTGCCAATCGACCAGTGGCTTCGGCCATACCTGGTTCATGTACATATAGGAGCGATACGTTATTCATCAGAGATAAAGCCATGACCGTGCCGGCTCTTTGGGCTGCTCGTTCTTGATCATTGTCGAGCAAGGTAACCAATCCGTTGCGATCAAAAGTACTGCGTACTTCGGTGGGGATATTACCGTACATCAGGGGCACCATGGCTGCTGGGTGGACGAGTCCTGTGCCACTGAGTCCGAGCTCGCGGCCCTCTTCATATGTTAGGTGTTCAATTGGTAACAGGCGATCACTTGATTCAATCAAACGAGGGTCGGCCGATAACGCGCAGCCATCGGTGAGGTTTCGGTTAAGGTCGGCTTCAATAGCGAAAGCACCCAGACCGCCACTAATATCTGAACCTCCCTCACCAAAGACCACAAGATCGCCACCCGCTTTAGTTGTATTGCCGGGTAAGACATGTTTTTGGCCTGGTGTATATACGTCGGCATTCTGGAACCAAGAGCGCCAGGCATGATGGTCGGCACCGAGGTCGTGTGGAGCGCGCCCGGGGTCAATAAGACTGTAGCCATGACCTTCATATATTTCTGCTTGGAGCCGCTCACCAATCATAGAGGTAGCATCGGGGCCCATAATAATGGCTTGCTCAAGTCTGCCTGGTATTCGGTCAATCCAGCCTGCAGACAAAGTGCCACGACCTAAATCATTAACAATATTTTCATAGCGTTCAGTGATAAGACCGACAGTATCATAATTAATCTCGCCAGTTTGCACGTAGTCATTGCGGGCGCTCAGTGACATTCTGGTTACTTTTTCTGACCCTTCGCCACCGGCCGCTAATGTACCTGGAGCCGAAACTGCAAGGAGGTCAGATCCTTCACCCCATTCCATAGATAGGCGCACTGCATCAGCGTCCGCATTAGAAGTTCCACCTACTTTTGCAGCGATAACCTCACTCATAAAGAGTAATATTACCACAAATCAGGTTTTTTGTCTAGGGCTTTACTTCTTTGACTTGGGTGAAGTGGCTGGGGCTTTTTTCTGCTGAGCTTCTTCCAGTTCAGCCATGCGTTGATTGATAAGCTGGAGGTTTTGTTTGGCGATCTCGAGACGCTGTAATTCGTCATAAGCCAACGCCTTGAGCTGTTGAATGTCGGTTACTTTATTTAAGTCCATAGTTTTATCCCTTTACTGTAGCAAGAACTGAGTATTTTATAATATTATGACACACTTTCTTGGCCTTTTCGATCATGAAGCACTTCGAGTGCAACCTTGATGGCCTGGCCTGTAGTAAATGGAATTGCTTCATCGTCTTTGAGTACGTTCAACGCTTTTTCTGTGTCATCTCCCCACACAAGGAATAAACGGGCGTCAGCGCGGATTTGGTGGCCTACTCCATGTAAGCCTGGGCGCACCATGCTGAAATCAAGAGCTTGGCTTTTAGCCCAATTTACGCTGCCACCAAGGCTGCGATTCTGTTTTGCTAAAATTGGTTTGCCTATCTGGTCTTTTAGAAGAGGGACTATAACTGGTTCAGGCAAATTTTGTATGGCTTCCGATTCTAGCTGGTTCCACTTTTCCTTGGTTTGAATATGCAACGCTTGTGCGAGGTTTAGCCCCACTGCTTGTGGTTGATAGATAGGCGTAAGACTGCCGGCTGGAGCAATGTCTCGAGTTAGTGTGACTAGGTCACTCTCCGTGACCGAACCGAGGTATAGCTCGCACTCTTTAACAAAGTCCCCCGTATGATAGTCTCTGCCCTCGTGTTGTGCCTGGATATCTATTTGCTCAAACCAGTCGAGGTGTATTGCGGCAACTGGTAGCGTTTTGCCGTCAAGATTTTCAACCGTGCTACGAAAATTCTCAAAACTCATGAATGAGCCGAGTGCGCGGTATGCATTGTTTGCGTTTCGTGTGTCTTTCGACAAAGTCCTATCGACTAACCCAGCTGCAAATTTATCGGTTGAAAGTTGATCACATCGCAGAATAATATCAAGGGCGGTAAGCGCCATGGGTGCAAGTTCAACTTCTCGCAGTTTCTGGCCCAGCTTATCTGGGTCAAGTTCTCCTTTGAGGTTAGAGAGGTGGCTGTTTGCTTCTTCTAAAGGTTCTATGAATGGTTCGGCTGCGGCTTTTGTAGCAGCATCAATTGCCGCTTGGCGTTCGCTTTGTATGCGCTCTGCTTCTGTTTCCCATTTTTCAAGCTCGCCATGGTTGGCAATAATACTTTCGCCGATTTCAGCAAATGGAGATCGGGCGAGTGTTGCGTCAATTTCAGGCGAAGAATCTATCATATTCAGATAGTAAAGGGCCGAGCCTCAAACCACAAGCATGAGCATAATAACCTAGCTAGCATCACGGCGCATGAACAGTAGCCAAGCTACAAAAGCCCCGATTGACAGATAAAGCGTACTGAATAAGATGGCCTTACCTGGTGAAAGTACGTTCTGCGATATAGCCGCACCAACGGTACTGTCTAGCACGGTAATCGGCAGGTACTTAGCGTTGTCTTTTAAAAGAACACCAAGCAGTGGTTCCAGCGTAGTAGAGACAATAAGTAGCGTAGCAATAGCTCCAACAACATTCCGGGTTACGATGGCTAAGATGATGCCAAGTATCGAATAGCCGGCATAGTAGAAGGCTACTTTACCGAGCTCTGCCCAGACTTCAAATTGTTGCGGTGGCAGCGAAGCATCACGTAGCGAAATGCCCAGTAGATAGCTACCGATCGCGAGTAAGATAAATAGCAGGCCGTAAATCGCACCAAAAATTGAGATAGTGAACATTTTTGCTAGCAAGACCTTGGTTCGTCGGACATTAATAGTCAATGTATACATGATGGTGTTGTAGCGATACTCGTGGGCCATGAATAAAATAGCAATGATGCTTGCAAACAGCACGCCCATGCCAGCACCGTTGGTAACAATTTCTTGCAGTGCAGTCGGCGATAGCTGCGAGGCGGCTGAGCCAGTGTTACCTTTGTAACCTTCGAAGTAAAAACTGTAGAGCCCCATAAATATCAGGGCAAAAATGGTCATGATGTACGTCGAGCGTACGGTAAAGAGCTTACGAAACTCGGCTTTAAAGAGAGCTAGCATATTACTTGGCTCCTTTCTGACGTCGAGAACGGTATTCTTCTTCGCCCTCAGTTAATTCTAGGAAGACATCTTCGAGTGAGGCGCTGAGATTGGCAAGTTCAAGCAAAGGTATATTGTTTTTGAAGGCTAATTTACCAATACTATCTGTGGTGGTGCCGTTAATCTTTAGTCCATCGTTGGCTTTGCTGTAGGATAACTTGTTGGCTTTGATAAGTTTTTCAAGGTCGGCTTTTTTGGAAGTTCTGACAAACACACAGGATTGTTTGCTGCCGCCAACTAGTTCACTGATTGAAGTATCGGCGATTAACCTTCCTTTACCAATCACAACTATGTTGTCAGCCATTTGGGCCATTTCGCTCAGCAAGTGACTAGAAACAAATACTGCGTTACCTTGGTCGGCGTAATCTTTCAAAAACTGTCGCAACCACGCGATGCCTTCGGGGTCGAGACCGTTAGCTGGTTCATCAAGGATGAGATACTTTGGCTGACCAAGAATTGCAGCTGCAATCCCGAGGCGCTGGCTCATACCGAGTGAGAATTTACCTGGTTTTTTGCGAGCTACCTCTGTTAAGCCGACGATATCGAGGACTTCATCGACGCGTGCATCCGGTACGTTACCAGCCGCAGCCAAGATACGTAAATGATTGCGGGCGCTGCGGGTTGGGTGAAAGGCTTTGGCTTCGAGCATGATGCCAACGACTTTTGAGGGCTGAGGGTAATCAGCTAGGCGTTTGCCGCCATAGAGTGTGTTGCCACTGCCGTTATCGAGCCCGAGCATGAGGCGCATGGTGGTTGACTTCCCTGCTCCGTTTGGGCCAAGAAATCCGGTGACTTTTCCGGTCTCGACTTTGAAGGAAATATTATCAACGGCCAGTTTTTTCTTGTAGCGCTTGGAAAGACTTGAGGCTTTAATCATCCTATAGACTATAGCAAATTTTCTTCTAGGCTGCGCCTAAAGACCTCTTTATCGGTCGGTATTTCACGAACCAAAAGATAGTGATCAGTCAGGCCTTCTTGAAATTCAGGATTGACGGTGCCTCTGAGTAATATGCTTAGTGAGTGAACTGATTGCTCGGGTTTTAATAATTTTCGCACGCCGGCCACTGAGCCGAGGGTGCTCACAATGTCTTCTCCAATAACTGCTTCTTGAGCGGCATGTGCCAGTTCCTCATCTTCGGGAGATGCGAAGGTGAAGTCGTATTTGGAAGTTGCTCCTGGTTTGCGAATCGTTTCCGCAACCGGCTTGCCGAGTTCATTGCCGAGCATTGTCATAAATTGCCTCATGCCATCGGGTACATACAGTAAGACGTCTGCATCTTGAACACTTGGATGGTTAGCAAAATGACCCATTACGGTAGCTAATTCTTTGGGTCGTGAATACAAACGTTCTGCGTCGGCTTTGAGGGTGGCATGTACGCCTGAAGCAAACGTAAAATCACCCTCAATGAACACTCCAGCGCTCAGTAGTGCTTCCCAGGTTTCTTCGGCAGCTATTTCAGGATTGAATCCGGCTCGCTCAGTCATCTAGGTCCTAGCTTGGTTGAGAATTTATTGAAAAGTTTAGTTTAGTTCGGAGGAGATTATGTACCTGGATGTACCAGGGGCCTTGTTTATTCCGCTGAATATCATTGCGAGGATTTTCTAGTGTTAAACCTCCGTAGAGTATTTTTTCTCCTTGGTATATGTAATAAACACCGTATTTTCCGGGTGAAAGATCAATACTTGCTTTGCCGGAAGTAGTGCTTACTGACGCTATCTCCTTCGAAGCTTGCCAATTATCTAGGCTTGAAAATGGTTCTGTGAATACTACGGTAAATTGTTCGCCTGTCAGTAATTCTCCTTGGCTCGTAGTTGGCGGCATACCGCCGGCGCCAGTAATAATCTCGATATCGGCGCCAGATCTTCCCAAGGTTCCCGTATTGGAAGTAATGGGATTGTTAGTTTTGCCGACAAGTAGCAAAATTCCACCTACCAAAATAGTGAGCGCTACGGCAACAAAAGCAAGGTATTTCTTTCGCACAATTTAATAGTAGCATCTAAAAACATAGAACCAACAGGATATCGCCGCCTCCGCGGCTCCTCCGCTCAGTCATGCTCGAAACAAGTTTCTGCGCGTGCCTTCGCTCCGCTGAACCTACTGCTGCGCAGGACGGTTCTCATGCGTGATGATTAACCAAATTAAAAACCCCACTTTCGTGAGGTCCTTAATTTGGTATACCCGGCAGGATTTGAACCTACGACCTTTGGCTCCGCAAGCCAACGCTCTATCCAGCTGAGCTACGGGTACACATATAAAATTGTGCGGAAACAGGGGTTATCTTAGCACGTTTTCCACTAAATTACTAGGGTTAGAGCCTGTAAATTTTAGAAACGAAGTTGTTTCATGACGCGATCGATACCCTTTTCGATAGTCTGATCATTTGGCAAGTTAGTGGCTAATACACTGACAATTCGAGCTTCATCTTCTGGTGCAAAATAGATGGATAGCTCCGGCATCAAGCGCTTGAGTGGCATGAAGCTGATGTACGAAAAGGCACCTTCATGCAGTAGCGCAAAAGATTTGAATGAGCTATAGGGGTAGAATTTTTGACCAATTGAAACGCCTCGGTCATCGACAGTGTAAGATTGTTGTTTTGGCTTTTTACTGCTGACGATTAAAAACAAAAATGCCACGACACTAATGGCTACAACCGAAATAATATCTTTGGTTACTAGATAGATAGCGCTACAAAGAATGATAAATCCAACGATGACTAGCGTGTACCAACCGCCATCTTTGTGATGGGCTATAAATTCGGAAGCTGTCCACGTTACCGGTTGAGGTGATGATGAAGGAGTCGCAGAGGTGTCTTCAGGGCGAAACGCCCAATTGCTGTCTTGAGTTTCGGTAGGTTCAGTCGGCTGACTTGTTGGTTGCATAAGCATATTGTAACAGATGAAATGATTGTGCCGAACAACTTGGCGGAGAGAGAGGGATTCGAACCCTCGCGGGAGCTTTCGCCCCCCTAACGATTTAGCAAACCGTCCCCTTCAGCCACTTGGGTACCTCTCCATGGAGTTGTGCGGCATTTTACACCAGTGCAACAGATGTAGAGTATACCAGACAATCAGGAGGTCAGGCAAACAACGCCAAGAGTATTAAGATCATAAAAACAGTCACCCATGTGTACGGGTGCCGAATAACGCTTTGCAGCTTTGGATGTTGCCACAGTGAAACCGGCACTTCAGCTGTTTTGGCTTTGGTTTTCATGTTTGGAGTGTTGTGCGTCTTCTTGCCAAGAGCGTGTCGAACAATGTCCATGTGCCAACCGGCATCAAGCAAATCATGTTGGATTTCCTTGTCGCCCTTCCCTCTGGCTCGCTCAGTGGCCACAAATTCCATAACGGCGGACTGTTTTTTCATGCAATTGATTATCGCATAACTTCGGTATTTTTGTGAGCGTGAGTTATTTAACAGTACAAAATAGCCCAAGAAGATACAGTACTAATGTAACAACTAAAGGGAGGCGAAAAGCGATGAGCTCAATAACGTTCACTACGCGACAAACTCGACGACAAATGCAGGACTTTTATTCTCGCAAGATGGATAAGTTTCCAGAATTGCGCGATCAAACCGCAGATCAGTTGCTCGAGGATCTTGTCAGTGAAGGTCGCTCTCGAAGCGTCTTCCAATCCTAACTAATCTTAATCACTCGTAAACGGACACCCTATCTGTTATAATAGGCAAATTGTTCTCAAATCAATATGATTTGAAACTGCCACGGAAGGGTGTCCGAGTGGTTTAAGGAAACGGTCTTGAAAACCGTCGTGCCGGCAACGGTACCGTGGGTTCGAATCCCACCCCTTCCGCCATAGAAAAGAGGTTAGCACAAGCTAGCCTCTTTTCTATTAACGAAAGAGATGAGAACCCAACTTTTGCGAAGCAAAAGGGGTTCGGCGGAGCGAAGGCACGCACAGAAACTTGTTTCGAGCATGACTGAGCGGAGGAGCCGCGTAGGCGGCGATATCCCCCAGTTATTTACTGAGTTGTTTCAAAGTCAGCCACATCGAGCTGAATAGCACTGCCAGGCTGATTAGTGCCTTCGAGCAGTCTCTTGGCAACAATATTTTCGACGTAGCGTTGGGCCATGCGGCGCATCGGGCGGGCACCGAGTTTAGAGTCATAACCCTTCTCTACCAACCATTGTTTGGCAGCTGGTGTTAGGCTGACCGTAACTTTTTGAGCATCAAGAGTCTTATTAATGCCGGCAACGATCAAGTCGATTACTTGAATTAGATCTTGGGGCGACAATGGTTTAAATAGGACGACTTCGTCAAAACGGTTGACGAATTCTGGCGCAAAACTGCCTCGGCTGATCAGCGTATCAATAAAGGTTGCCTCGAGTTCACCAATGTCTTTACCTTCTTCAATGTAGCGTCGGATTTCGTCAGCACCAGCATTGGAGGTGGCAATAATTATGGCATCACGAAATGACACAGTCTGGTTGTTGCTGTCGCGCATCATGTCTTCATCAAGCATCTGCAAAAGTGCGTTGATCACCGATGAATGGGCTTTTTCAATCTCATCAAGCAAGATGACACTAAATGGTTGCTTGCGCACTTCACCTAGGAAGCCCAAGTCGCTTCCCTTCATCGGGGCAATGAGGCGATTAACATCGTCAGCGCCGACGTACTGATTCATGTCCACTCGCACTAGGGCTTTTTCGTCGCCAAAATACGAGCGAGCCAAGGCTTTGGAGAGTTCGGTTTTACCAACGCCAGTTGGGCCTAAGAATAAGAATGTGCCAATTGGCCGATCGGGGTTACCAACACCGCTGCGAGAGCGACGCAAGGCGTTAGCGATGACACTAATGGCGCGATCTTGACTGACAACCTGTCGGCGTAATTCATCTTCCAAATGCAAAAGATTACTTGATTCACCGGACTGAGAGCCGGCTGTCTGTACTTTGATGCCGTAGGTCTGCTCAATGGATGCTTGGACAACTTCTCGAGTGATCAATTGTTGTTGGGTGCTGGAGGCGGCTTGCTTCAGGACTTCAAGTCCCGCTCCTGGCATGGACTGAGTGGTTACGTATCGGCTGCCGAGCTTAAAGGCTTCTTGCAGCGCCTGATAGGTAAATGCAACTTTATGTCTATACTCGATGATACCAACCTGGTCGCGCAGTATAGCTAGGGTATTTTCTTCGTCAGCTGGAGGGATAGTAACAGGAGTTAGTTTAGCGGCTCGGCCACTGGTTGCCAGTTTTTGCCACTGTTGCGGGCTCATGGCCAAGATAATGCGCAAACTGCCAGATTCGAGTATTGGTTGCAATACGTGAGATAGGTCGACGCTGCCGGTGCCGGCGTCGAAGAAGCGATGAGCTTCATCAAAGAAAAGAATGATATTTTTGGCATGATGTGCTTCGTTAAAGATTTGAATCATCAAGTCTTCAAGTTCGCCCGGTCGCTTGGCATTGGCAATCAAAGTCGAAGCATCTAGCTGGATAACCTGACTATATTTAATGCTTCGCTTGAGAGCTGGATCGACCAGCAAGGCCTCGGCAAAGGCGTAGACGCAGGTTGTTTTACCAACACCTTCATCGCCAACTAAGGTAATAGTTTGTCGCCCGCTGCCCAGGAGTTGAGTCATCTGCTGCACGATGTGTTCATGCATACTGGTATCGCTAAAGAAGCCGTGCTCTTCGATGCCCCTTGATATATTCAATCCCAAGGTGCCAAGAATTGGCGTGTAGCCATAGGCCCAGTCTCTGCCAATGCCGCCAAAATATTGTTTCTTGCGAGCCAAGGCCCGTTTTTTGTAAATGTCGCCGAGCCAGGAAATACTCGTTTCAATATCAGATAATTCAAGGCTAACGGTTCGCAGCAGCTGATCAACATTTGGTACGGCCTTAACCATAGCTACGAACACTAAGATTGTGGGATAGCCGTTGGTTTGGTGTTTGTGCTGGAGATTTTGAGCTTGTTGCCAGACCAGTTGCGCAGTACCGGGTTCTTTGCTCATAAATTGCTCAAAGAATGTATTGTCGATGAGGAAGCGATTCTGCATAAAGTATCGTTCTTCGGTTTCGCTGAGTGCTTGCCATAACTCAAAAGCCGACAGATCCTGCTTGCTCGGTAGTAGCGCCAAGGCAGAAGGCTCTAATGCCTCGTGTAGCAATATAGTTCCCTGTTCTTCAAACCTGCCTGGCTTGAGTTCCGCCAAGTCGCCTTTATACCAAGCGTACAGCGAGCCAAACCAAGCCAAGGGCAACATACAGAGCCAGCCAAGACTGTTGCCAGCAACAAGTAAGGTCATGCCAGTGACGGCCAAGGCTATGGCTAGTGTGCCCGTGCTGTAGGCGAGCGGTTTTTTGCCAATGGCTCGACCAACACGTGCTTTAGAGCGGCGGGCGCTATGGGCGTGGTACACGAACTCCATTACAACCCCACCCCTGTGAGCGTTAAGATTGGCAGAATAATCGTTAAAAATGGAATGAATGGCCAGGCCAAGAACAGCAGTACGCCGAATACAAGCACGAACAAACTAAGAATGCCCGCCCATAGCAAAATGGTGCCACGGACTACGGCGCCAATGCAGCGCGAAACGGTGTTGTCGACGACATCACGGATAAAGGTTTGGAAGGTGGACTTGCCAGTGTAGATTTGCTTCCAAGGTGAAAACCAGGTACGAAACAGTATTTTAACTGCAAAAACACGTGCAATAGTTTGCAGTCGCCGCTCGGTTGCTTGCAATGTCCAGAGCCAGCCCCGACTGTACCACCAGCCGAGCATAAGTATTATTGTCATACAAACATTGTACCGTACCCAATCTAACATTTGTGTGCAATACTAAAGCTAAGCTTATGTTTAGTGCCGCGCATCTCCCGGTTACAGCAGTTACTCCTGAACTTGACGATACCGTATACGAAAAATGCGGCATTGTTGGCGTGTATGACGCCAGTGGTGGAGCGGTCACTTCGGCATATGTGGCGATTGAGGCGCTCGGACATCGTGGACAAGACGGAGTCGGCATCTCCTACGTTGAACAATCTGGCTTGGAAGAACCTCAAATCAAAGTTGAAAAAGCATTGGGTCGTGTGGCAGCCGCGTTTAGTGGCGGTGCTGAACTAGCAGATACTCGCTCAAACCAAGCGATCGCCCACGTACGTTATGGCACAACAGAGACAGATAATCCGTTTGACGCATTACACCCACTTGATATTCCGGTCACCAACCCCGATCTATCATGTAAATTGGCCCACAATGGCCAGTTTGACATGGATAATCTTACTAGCTTGGCCAAACACTATGAGGTTCCGCCAATCGGCACCGATAGCGAGTTGGCCGCTGCCCTATTTGGTGCTGCGATTGATAAGTTTGGTCACATCGAACCGGCTCTACATCACTTGTTGCCCCAACTCGAAGGAGCGTTCAGTTTGACTATTCTGAGCCCCGAAGCAGTCTATGGAGTTCGCGATCGGAATGGACTTCGACCACTGGCTATTGGCAGTTCTGGCGACTCCATCATGATTGCTTCAGAGGTCAGGGGCCTGCATGGAGGTGATCATTATAATAATCACCGTCTCGATTACGAATATGATGGCGAAGTTCAGCCTGGAACCTATGTGATTATTGATGATTATGGCGTCCGCGAGGAACGTTGGGCCGATAGTGATCAAAAAACTTGTATATTTGAATATACCTATTTATCTAAGGCCGATAACATTATTAATGGCATTCGAGTGGGCGATACCCGTTTCGAAGCCGGCAGCATGCTTGCAGAGATGGATGGCGTGCAAGCCGAACTCGTTGTACCAGTCCTTGGATCGGCAAAAGTCTATGCTCACGGCTACGCTGCTGCCTCTGGAATTGAATATAGTGAAGCTCTACGCAAAAACCCGGATCGCAAAAACCCAGAGAGCGATCGGACTTTTATTGAAAAAACACAACTTGATCGCGAAGCAGCCGTTCGCCAAAAATTTATTGTGGACGAAGTAGCAGTTAAGGATAGGTCCGTTGTAGTTGTTGACGATTCGCTCGTCAGAGGCACAACGACCAAGATCATTATCCAAATGTTGCGCGATGCGGGCGCCAAAGAAGTACATGTCAGAATTGGTTCGGCTGTATATTCTGACACGTGCAAATTCGGGGTCAACGTCCAGTCTCGGCAGGAGCTGTTGGCGTATGAACGAACTGTAGACGACATGAACATTGCAATTGGGGCTGACTCTCTGATGTTTTTACCCCTACAGAACATGCATGAAGCTGTTGGAGTTGATGCGTCTGAAGTGTGTGACGGCTGTATGGGAGGCTCATATCCGACGCCACACCGGGTAGCATCAAGTACGCTGGCTCCGGTTATTGCAATTGTTTAGCTCGAGGAGCTGGTAGTCGTTTCGCAATAGTGAAGCAAACAATTATTCCAGCTACCGCAATTGCTGTGAAGATCATATAAATGTTGCGAGCCTCTTGAGCCAGGTTAGTTAAGACCGGGGTCAAAATATCCGTCATAAGGTGGTCACTTTGGGCTTCGCCTAGTGCGGCCTTGAAACCCCACCCAACAACCAATGCCATAAGTAGTAAGCTGACCGACACCGCTATAAGGCCAAAGCCAAGTCGTCGGAGCGCTTTGGTCTTATCCTTGGCTAGATAAATACCAAGTGCAGCGAAAACCAGTGTACTTATTGGCAGTAGCCACAAAAACCAGTTCTTGTAGCCATACGCCGGTGGCGCTGAACCGCCTGTTTGATCAAGTGACGTTGAAGGCTGTCCAAGGTTTGGATCGGCTGAGATAGTTTGAGGCGTAACGATCGGGTCTTTCAAGAAATCCTGATCGGCGGCAACTTGCTGAGCGATAGTCGCCTTGAGACGAGCGACATCTACTGATGCTTGAGGCGGTGCACACGGGCTGGTAAAGGCGTTAAATTCAGTAGCCAATCCTTCATTGCCGGTGCAGCGTGGCAAGCTCGTCATGCGCTGCTCGGCATACGTGCCAATGGCTTCGCCAAGCTGTTGTTTGTTTTGCGTAAAATCGAGCTGGAATTGCAAAGAGTCATTTTTGCCTTCGAGCCAATCAAAGGTAGCATCTACGATAGTATTCCCTTTTTGCTCCAAGTCGTTGGCTGGAAAAGCTGACTGAGCAGCCTGGTTTACCCACTCTTCTTGTAATGGCAGCTGACCAACACCATCGATAGTTACCGTAGTGGCGTTATTATCTCTGGCAGTGGCCAACAAAGTTGGTACCAACTTAGTGTATACCTGCTCTTCTTTGAGGGTAGATTTGATGTTGTCGCGGTCCATGACGGTATAAAACGCAAAGACATTGGCGGTAAAGAACAAAAAGGCCGCTGTCAGATACAGAAAAAGTCGACTCAATGGATTTCGCAATGTATTCATGCAGGTACTTTACAACTTCTGAGCTAACTGAGCTATACTACAATCAAGATGTTAGGTAGCGTAGCAGTTGGATTTTTAGCAGGAATTGGCGTAGCGGCATGGGTATACTCTCAGACTATGCGCCGTACCGGTGGTAATAATAAGAGCTCAATTACCGCAGCCGCCATTGCCGGCTTTTTTGCCTTCGTAATCTTTGCGACGGTCATTATTACTATCGACAGTATGCTCGGTAACTGATCTAGCCATTTAAGGCTAGTTATATCTGTAAATAACTGGTATTATATGGCGTATGGATGAGAAGGGTCTGGGGGATCGTTTACAAACTGCGCGCCGCAAAGCTGGCTATACGCAGCAACAGCTGTGTCAAAAATCGGGCTTAAGTTATTCTACGTTGGCTAAAATCGAACGCGGAGCTATCAGGTCACCCTCGATTTTTACGATTCAACAGATTGCTGGCGCACTCAATACCTCTGTAGATGTATTGCTAGCCGGCAAAACTTCTCAGCTTGCCAAAAAACGATCCAAGACTGGCATTAGTTTTGTTTACTTTGACGTCAATGGCTGCATGGTACGATTTTTTCAGCAGGCCTTTACTGCTGTAGCTAAAGACATAGGCGTCTCGCCAGATCTCGTAGAAACGACGTTTTGGCACTTTAACGATGAGGTCTGCCGAGGTGACATGAGCATGGATGACCTCAACAAGAAGCTGGCCCAAACATTTGATGTGCCTCAGTTTGATTGGCAACCGTACTACCTGGATACAGTTAAATCTATTACCGAAACGGTTGAAGTTGCCAAATGGGTAGCCTCGCATTATAAAATTGGTCTGATGAGTAACATCATGCCAGGTTTTCTAGAGGCAATGCGTGCTAACGGCACCTTGCCGGCCATAGACTTTGACGCTATTGTTGACTCTTCAGAGGTAAAGGCTATAAAGCCAGAGCCGAAGGTGTATGAAATTGCGGCCCAGAAAGCCGGCTGCAAACCAAGTGAAATTTTACTGATCGATGATTCGCGCGCCAATCTAATGGCAGCGGAAAAACAGGGGTGGCACGTGCTGTGGTTTGATGGCTATGCACCTCAAGAATCGGTCCGTCGTATTGAAAAAGTATTGGAGTTTTAGACATGTTACCAGCGTATAAAGGACGCATTAATCGCAAAACATTTATTCTCGGCAACGCCGTCGGTCTCGGAGCGCTCAGCTTCGCGGCGCTGTTGTACATCGTACCGGTAGCCATCTTCGACATCATGATCAGTGCCTTTACCGAAAACGGTGCCGCGCCGCTTTTCAAAGTCCTCTATTCCCTATTCTTGATCCCCTGTATCTTCTACTTCTTCTTTTTCACAGTACTATTCGTGAAACGTCTCCATGACATCGGTTACCCAGGCATGTTGATCCTCTGGATCTTTATTGGTATCCAGGTGGGGTCACAACTCCTTGGACTATGGCAGTTGCATCTGATTAGCCTCGCTATCTTGCTTGCAATCTGTGCTTTGCCGGGTCAAAAGGGCCGCAATAACTTTGGTCCCAAGCCAGGCAAAAAGTTTCGGCTACAGCACATCGCAGTCCGCTTCTAGACGAGCGTGTGGTGTCACCACACCACATTTTAAAAGGCACACTGCGTGTGTCACCAGTGCAAATTCAAAGGTGTTGAAAACGCTTCATTAGCACACGCAGTGTGCCTTTTCAGAGGACACTCGTTAGCATGGTGTGAGCCAAGCTTTATATAAACTGCTTTAGTTGACTTTCGATCGAGGCAAGCTCAGTCTGCAAAGTAGCTAATTGCTCCTTGCTCTGGGTGACTAGCTTCTCGGGGGCTTTTTCAGTGTAGGCTGGATTGGAAAGGCGACCTTCGAGGACGCTGATCTGCTTTTGGGTGGCAGCTTGTTTTTCTGTCAGCTTTCCAGCAAATTCACGAGCCACGTCCATATCGACATCAAGCCACGCTGATTCATCAGTTTGGATAAGCTGAAGTCCCCTACCCTCTTCAACTTGTTTAACCTCTGTTAAGCGAGCCAAAGATGAGACAAGTTCGGCATTGTCGAGGATCAGTGGCGCCTCGGTCACTTGGAGCGTGCCGTCCTTCAGCCGTAGGAGTGTTTTAATCTGGCGAATTTCGCTAACCACGGTTTTGAGCTTCTCGAAACGCTGGCTTTTGACGCTGTCATAGTCCAGTGGTTTAGGCCACGGACTGGTGATAAGCAGGCTGTCATCGTCCGGATGGAGGGTCTGCCAAATGGTTTCGGTCACAAATGGCGCAAACGGGTGAGTTAGGCCAAGGATAGTCTCGAGTACAGAATTCAATACAGACGCATTCTGAGCCTGTTTGCTGGCTTCTATGTACCAATCAGCCACATCGTCCCAAATTAAGTGATACAACTGCTCGTAGGCCTCGCTGTAGCGATGGCTGTCTAAGTGCTGGCTAATACCAGATACACTCGTACTGACTCGGTCTAAGATCCAGTGGTCGGCATCGGTAACTGGCTCTGGTGTAACGCCAGTGGCTAGCTGATCGCCCAGTTCGCCCTCAATGTAGCGGGCCACGTTCCACAGCTTGTTATTGAAGTTGCGAGCTTCTTCGATGCGTCGAGTGTCATAACCTCTGTTAACCGCCGGTGAGCGACCAGCGATAATGCCCATCCGTAACGCATCCGAACCGTATTTTTCAATTACAGGAATAGGGTCAACCACGTTGCCGATTGATTTGCTCATCTTGGAGCCATCTTCGGCCATGACGTAGCCATGGATGTAAACTTCTTTAAAAGGCACCTCACCAGTGACATACAAGCCGAGCATAACCATACGACTCACCCATGGATAAAGGATTTCTCCACCGGTTTCCATGAGGCCATTCGGATAGAATTGCTTGAAGTCTTCGCTATCTGGATAATCAAGCGTGGCGTACGGCCAGCTTGAGCTGCTGAACCAGGTGTCAAAAACATCTGGGTCACGACGGTATTTCTTGCCATCTACTTCTATAATTTCTTCCGTAGCTCGATCGTCAAAAATCCAATCATCGGTATCATTGATGTTCTGGAAAGCAGGGATCGGAATACCCCAGGCAATCTGCCGACTGATGTTCCAGTCACGTAACCCCTTAAGATAGGTGATTAACTGATCGCCCTTGCTCTTTGGGAAGAAGGTAATTTTGCCAGCTTCTAGGGCTTCGATGGCGCGTTTGGCCAGAGGTTCCATGTTAATAAACCACTGCTCCATCAACATTGGCTCGATGACAGTGCCACACTTGTAGCACGTCCCTACCCTGTTCTTGTACTTATTATCTACTCGTACGAGCAAGCCTTTGGCATCGAGGTCTTTAGCAACGGCTTTGCGAGCTTCTCGGACGGTCATGCCTTCGTACTTCCCTGCCCTATGATTCATGGTGCCGTCGTGGTTGATAACTCGCACTACTGGCAAATTGTGTCGCTGCCCAGCTTCCCAGTCGTTCGGGTCGTGGGCGGGAGTAATCTTAACTGCACCAGTACCAAATTCAGGGTCTACCATGTCATCGGCTACAACTCGCAGCTCAAACGGCCCATCCAAACCTTCAACGGTAATAGTTTGGCCAACATACTGCTTATAGCGTTCGTCATCTGGATGAACGGCAACGGCCGTATCACCGAATTTAGTCTCTGGTCGGGTGGTGGCCAACTCAAACGGCCCATATTTCAGGTAGTACAGTGGTGTGGTGGCGTCTTTGTAGACAACTTCAACATCGGCAAAACCAGTGCCATGAAAGGTGCAATAGTTGACGATGCGTTCACCCCTGTAAATGAATTTATCTTCCCAGAGCTGCTTGAAGGTTGCATAGGCCCGATTAACGATTTTGTCATCGAGGGTAAAGGTGTAATAACTCCAATCACAACTGACACCGAGTTGGCGAATCTGTTGCTCAAAATTACCCCGGTTGAGCGCCACAAAATCCCAGATTTGCTGGTACAGTTCTTCTCGCTTGAAATCGAAGCGACTCTTCCCTTCTTTGGCCAAGTGCTTTTCATATACCGACTGGGTCTCAAAACCAGCATGGTCAGCGCCAGGTAGCAGCAGCGTCGACTCCCCTTTCATCCGGTGATAACGGGTAGCAATATCTTCTAGCGCAGCGGCGAGACCATAGCCAATGTGGAGATTAGCGTTGGCATTTGGGGGCGGCATAACAATCGAGAAGGTGTCTTTGCTGCCACGAGCCTGGGGCGCAAAAGCTTCTCGCTTCTCCCACAGCGCATAGATGTCGGCCTCATACTGATTTGGTTCGTAGACTTTTGGTAATTTCACTTCGTTCAGTATACCACCTCTAGTGTCTGCTGTGGATTACCTCTGTTAGCATACAAATGTTAAATAAATGTTAACTCTTGTTGTAGAAAAGTGAAATGACTATTGAACAAAATACGAACAACAGCGTTTCACGTGAAATTTAAACAGTAAAAAGACAAAACTGCGGGTCACAGTCCTCTCCAAATCGTTCTAAATTCCACAATGTTTACGAGTAGTTTTGCTGCTCGTGAGCCAGATGCCTCTAGCCCACGAGCAAAAACTTGTTTGTTTTCACTCATCATTATACTTTGTAAGATACTTAACACAAGCAGCATATAGGGCAAGTTTTCCACAAAAATGTCGAATTACAGAGGTATTTTACATACTTAAATTGGGAACAATATCGAGCGAAAAAGGATCAGCCGTCGGCAGCTGCTGGGCAGCCATAACAGATCCGCAGGCGGCAACCATGGCGCCATTATCAGTGCACAGCTTCAAGTCTGTATAGGAAATTTCAATTGGTAAGCGTGCTTGCAATTCTTGGCGCAAGGCTGCACTCGCGGCTACGCCGCCGGCAATGATAACGCTGCGTGGTTTAAATTCTTCGAAGGCAGCTAACGTTTTATCGACGACTGTCTCGACCGCTACACGTTGAAAACTAGCCGCCAAATCAGCCACTTGCTGCTCGCTTAACAGGGGTGCAATTTGATGACTCGGAAAGGTGAAATCTTTACCAACAGCCGCTTGGGCAGTCCGCAAAACTGCTGTTTTTAAGCCAGAAAAACTAAAATCATATGGCTGCTCTAAACGAGCCTTTGGTAGACGATAGGCCCGATCATCGCCGCCCCTAGCTGCTGCCTGAATACTCGGGCCACCAGGGTAGGGTAGACCAAGAATTTTGGCTACCTTGTCAAAGGCTTCACCGATGGCATCATCACCAGTTTGTCCCAAGATTCGATAGTCAAAATAATCCGTAAACAACACGAGTTGAGTGTGTCCGCCACTGACAATCAACGCTAAGACAGGGAAGTCAGGCGCGGAATTCGGCAGCTGGTAATTATCCAAAGGTGTTTTGGTCAGAAAATTGGCAAAACAGTGAGCGGTGACATGATTAACAGCGTATAAGGGTTTTTGCTTGGTAATTGCGAGGGTACGAGCAGTCAGCACGCCAATCAACAGGCTGCCACCGAGGCCAGGACCATAGGTAACGGCAATGCCATCGATGTCATCCCAGGTGCATGTGGCCTCTGTTAGAGCTTGATTTACGACTGGCATCATCGCCTCAATGTGGCTGCGGGCGGCTATCTCTGGCACAACGCCGCCGTAGACTTTGTGCAGGTCCATCGAACTTGCCACGGCATTAGACAGCAGGGTAGTGCCATCCTGAACAACGGCTGCTGCCGTTTCATCACAACTGGTTTCAATACCAAGAATTTTCATAGGAGTAGCTTTATTATACATCGGTGATATGATGATATTTAGATATGGGACGTCAGACACCTGCCAGAGAGCCTCGTGAATATATACCTGGGTTTGGCTTTGCGCGTGGTGTTCAAACTACAGAAAGATGCTACGAAGATCTCAATACTCGTATAGAGAGGGCAGACGAACAGATTGTCGAAGATAACAAGCTCCGGTTAGGAGTGCTTCTTAATACAGACTTGAAGTCTGACCTCTGTGATATAGCATTTGTAGGCGCCGAGAAAGATATTAAGGATAGAACCGTCAAGGACCTCTATAAAACCGCTGTCTTACTCGATACGTATAAAGGAAATATTCTTGGCTTTGGAGAGAGCAATCGACTAAAAGTTTACGGAGTTGACCCAGATGAAGAGTTGGCCAGCGAGCTTACGATTGCCGTTAAATATCCTCGGAAAAGTGGGGCTGCAGTAGTCTGGGAGTATGCAATCGAGGATTTAGAAGACGCTAATTCAGATTTGCTACAGGTTAGTACCGAGAGGGCCCTAGATAATCTAGAGACGACCCTTGTAGCGGTCAATGACTTAACCGCTCAGTCGTAGATCATCGTCTTTAACACTGGTATCATAGGGTAATGATTAACCCTAAGCGTCTTGCTCGGCGTCTGTTGCCGACAGGTGCTATCCATAGTCTTGAATACACCTACCGCAAGAGTCGCGGTGCCTTCTGGCGGGCTCGCTATGGCTACCCAGCTCGTGGTATGCACATCATCGCTGTAACTGGCACCAATGGCAAAACGACTACTGCTAGCTACATCAACGCCATGCTCAAGCACGCTGGCCTTAAAACCGCTGTCTATACGACCGCTTTTATAGAGGTAGATGGTGACAATCGGCCAAATCGGACTCATTTAACGATCAGCCACCAATCGGTCGTCCAAAAGTTCTTTGCCGAAGCCCGTGCCGCCCAGGTTGACTGGGTAATTCTAGAGGTAACCAGTCATGCGCTCGACCAAGGCCGAATCGATGGCACCCCAGTTGAAATTGCTGCTATTACTAACTTGACCCAAGAACACCTCGACTACCATGGCACCATGCAGGCCTATGCTTCGGCCAAAGCGCTGCTACTCAAACCGCCATATAGTCCGAAATATTGTGTACTCAATGCCGATGATGAGTGGTTTGACTTCTTCAAGAGTGAGGCAGAGACAGCCGAAAGCCAAATTATCAGTTATGGCGAAGACAAAGATGCCGACTTACGCTTAACGAGCACTGATTTATCTGCCCAAGGCTTTTCTATTACCGCCCGCTACGATAGCGAGCACACGGCCTTTACTTCGCAGCTCGTCGGCAAATTCAATGCTTACAATGCGCTTGCAGCTTATGGGGTAGGTAAGGCCGTTGGCCTCACGCAGCAACAGATAGAGCAGGGACTCGGGGCATTGAAATCTGTACCCGGCCGCATGGAGTCCGTTAAAGCTGGCCAACCGTTTAATGTTGTGGTTGATTTTGCGATCACACCAGATGCCCTGGAGCATGTTTTGCAGGCGCTCAAAGAGATTACCAAGGGTAAAGTTGCCATTGTGTTTGGCTCTACGGGCGATCGGGACAAAACCAAACGCGGTCCCATGGGTGAAGTCGTCGGCAAGCTAGCTGACCGCATCTACCTGACCGATGACGAAACTTACACCGAAGACCCAGAAATCATACGCGACGAAGTCTATGCCGGCATCAAAGCCGTCAAAGCTCAGACCAAAACTACAGTCCTCGAGGACCGTCGAGAGGCTATCCGCCTGGCCTTCAAGCAGGCCAAAGCTGGTGACACAGTCCTGCTAACAGGGATCGGTAACGAAGATTACCGCAATATGGGCGGCAAAAAAGTGCCTTGGGACGAACGAGAAGTCGCCCGCGAAGAACTAGCTAGTCGAAAGAACGACTAACGCTTAAGAGCATGCAAACGACGTACGGTAACTGAGGTCTTCGCATCTGGTGCATTTCCAGAAAGACGCTGAACAGGTAGTGCCATGCTTTGCACACCTGGTGTATTGGCGCCACCGGAGTGAACTATCTTAGCTCGACCACTTTTAACGCGGGTAATTAGGGCGACGTGGCCAAGCTGGTAGGGGTCTTTCATAAGATCCGAAGGATCATAGACAACGAGATCACCTGCCTTAAGGGGTTCGCCGGCTTCAAGCGGATCAGAATTATCAACCAGACGTTGGATATCGTAATCGTTCTTTGTTTCACTATCTAGCTCGCCATTTTCTAACTTTTCTTGGCGCAGGTTAGCTTTAGCTGTAGCCTCGGGGCTGTTATCGAGCTCGTGACCAGGAATTAAATATCCTGTATCAAAGTCGTTATGGGGTATTCTGACTTCAAAGGGGTCAATAGCTAATTTTCCTAAGCCTCGGCTAAGGACACTAGTCACAAAACCACTGCAGTCAACGCCAATTTCACGAGTTCGAAGGGTTCTTTGAAGTAGAGCTGAAGATGCATCGACATAGTCGCTATCGCTCGTATGGTCTCCTTCGACAGAGTGAATATCCAGTATACTGTGTGCAGTTCCTGCTACAGCTTGAAAGTAATCAGGGCCAACTTTTCCAGCTGGTACAAGAGGACAGGGCACAACTAGGCCATCATGTCGGTAAACATATTCATCAGCAGCCGATCGAATTACATCTGTTAACTGTGCTTCTTCTAGAGTCGGTGCTACTGAGCCATGAGTTGTTTCAATTGTGCCACTCATGCTGTATATTCTATCATAAATTACAAAATAAAGCAAGAATGTTAGTAAAAAATACTACGAAAGAATCTTTTGGTGAAAATACATCTTTGTTTTATAATAACGGATATGATCAATAACCTTACATGGGAATGTAATGGCCAAAACTAAAACGCGTATTGAGGGTGTCAAAGGAGAACTGGCGACTACTACATATATGCCGGATGACCCTACTGGAGTAGGCGTCATTATGACGCATGGCTTTAGATCGGATAGAAGCAGGTGCGCTCAATCAGGTCGGTATCTTTCCTCGAAAGGAATCCTTTGTCTCACGGTAGACCTTGGTGGTCATGGTCAGAGTGAAGGTGATTTGGATGACTTCAGCGTTAATGACCACGTTGAAGATGTGGTATCAGCCTACGACTACATGAAGGAACAGCATCCAGTTGATGCGGGACGTATTGCGCTAGCGGGCATCAGTTACGGGGGATATGTAGGTTTGTTGGCTAGCGATAAGCGTGATATATCTAGTCTCTTTTTACGAGCAGCACCCCTTTACCCGAACGCCTACCAAGACAAGCCTCGCAGAGAATACTCTGACACGGACGTTCTACAGAAGCATGTCGACGAGGGTAATAATGCGCTCAATATTTTAAGTCAGTATAAAAAACCAGTTACTTTAGTGACGTCTGGTCTTGATGAGGTAGTGCCCAGCTCAATAACTGATGAAATAGCCATAGTTCCGGAGGTGGTAGAGCACACAATTGAAGCTGCTGGGCACGTACTAAAGCCGAATGAACAAAAGCAGTACATGTCCATACTTGCATCATGGGCTATCGGCTTAACAACCTATCAAAGCGCAGAGTAAGTTGCTAGGCTTGACACGGAAATTGGCACTCGGCTATAGTGAGTGCTGATAAGACAGTGCCTGGCCGGTGTTTGGCCCTTGCGAGAGGGCGCTGCTCTTGGACATATAACTAACGCCAAAGCCAGAGGAGGATACAAATGGCCGTACCAATTCAACCCCTAGCAGATTATGTTGTAGCACAGGCTGAGCCGATTGCTACTAAGACCGCCAGTGGTCTCTATATTCCTGGTAATGCCGCCGAAAAGCCCAAAACCGCCACGGTTGTGGCTGTGGGTCCCGGGAAGGTTGGTGATGACAATGAACGCATCCCAATGGAACTAAAAGTAGGTGATCGAATTGTCTACAAAGGTTACAGTACTACCGAAGTTCGTGTAGGCGACGAAGATTTTATTATTGTCAAAGAAGACGACGTATTGGCAAAGGTTAAATAGCAGCAACTGGAGGAATTTACAGATGGCAAAAAAAGTATTTTATGATGATGACGCCCGCAAGCGGGTATTGGGTGGAGCTGATATTCTCTATAACGCCGTAAAAACTACTATGGGACCAAAGGGTCGCAACGTAGTTATTGGCAAAAGTTATGGTCATCCAACCGTAACTCACGACGGTGTAACGGTGGCTAAAGGTGTTGACATCGAAGATGTCGACGACGAAACCCTTGGCTACAAAGTTGGTGCCGAGCTGATCAAGCAAGCTGCCAATAAAATGAATGATACTGCCGGTGACGGTACAACAACCGTAACCGTTCTGACGTATCACATCCTCAATGAGGCCAATAAATTGATTGCAGCTGGTCACAACCCAATGTTGCTCCGAAAAGGCCTAGATCAGGCTGCTAAGGACGTTCTAGCGCAATTAGATGGACTAGCCGAAGACATCAAAAGCAAGAAGTCTCGTGTAGCCGAAGTTGCTACTATTTCGGCTGGCGATAAAGGGATTGGCCAATTGATCGCTGATGTCATCGAAAAAGTCGGCAAAGACGGCGTGGTCACGGTAGAAGAAGGCCAAGGCCTTGATATGGAAAGTGAAGTTGTAGAAGGCTTCACCATGGATCGTGGTTTTGTCAGTGCCTACATGGTAACTGATACGACTCGCATGATTGCCTCACTCGATAAGCCAGCTATTGTCATTACTGACAAAAAGCTCAGCTCTATCCAAGAATTCTTGCCATTACTCGAGAAGCTAGCTCAATCTGGCAAGAAAGACCTCGTCCTTATTGCCGAAGACGTTGAAGGCGAAGCGCTGACTACCTTGGTACTTAACAAGCTCAAAGGTGTATTTAATACCGTAGCCGTCAAAGCGCCTGCCTTTGGTGAGCGACGTACCGATATCCTGAATGACATTGCCGTTCTAACGGGCGCTACCGTCATTAGTGAAGATCGTGGTATGACTTTTGAAAACGTTGACCTCGATGTAGTCGGCTCTGCGCGCAAAGTAATTGTTGGCAAAGATACGACCACCATCATTGAGGGTGCTGGCAAGATGGCTGACGTAAAAGGCCGGATTGACCAAATCGAAGCCCAAGGTATTACCTCCAGCTCTTCATATGATCGAGATAATCTCGATCAGCGACGTGCTTCACTCAGCGGCAAAGTAGCCGTCATTAAAGTCGGTGGTGCTACCGAAACTGAAATCGAAGAGAAGAAATTCCGCGTTGATGATGCTGTAGCAGCCGTCAAAGCTGCCCTATCGGAAGGCATTGTGCCTGGTGGTGGTGTCACATTGGTTAACCTATCTGCTGGCATCCTCGTAGATGGCGCTGACTCAGTTGCTGCCGGTGCTTCTATCCTTAAAAGCGCCCTCGAACAACCGTTTCGCATTATCCTAGAAAACGCTGGTTTAAATCCTGATGAGTGGCTACCAAAGGTCCGTGCTGCTAAGCCAGGGCAGGGCATTGATGTAAATGCTCCAGCCAAGCTGGTTGACCTCAAGGCTAAAGGTGTTATTGACCCGGTTGTAGTTACCAAAAAAGCCGTCGAAAGTGCGGCTTCAATTGCCGGTACTTCTATGACTATGGGCGCACTCGTAGTCGAAGTACCAGAAAAGACTCCATCAGCTCCGGCTGCCCCAGACATGGGCGGCATGGGCATGATGTAAACAGTCCCAAAGACTATTTTTTAAGCGAATCAGCAAACTCAAAAATGTGCTCGTAGGCATCAGTCTCAGGAGTACCGTCTGATCGCATAGGGATAAATACAGCTGAACAACCGGCTCGACCGAGGAGCGATATGGCCTGACCGGTAGCGGGAATAGTTTCAAGGGATTCAAACAGGCTTTCGTAGGTATTAGCTATGCCAGCCTTGTCTGTCGCTTGTGATGACGCACCAAACAACATCAGGCCATGCTTTCGGCCGTTAGAGGATATGATGGCTGAAAGGTGTTGTGGACTACCTTTACAGACGTAGGCGTACAATTGAAGGTCTACTGGCGACGGTTCATAAGAATGCGTATCGTCTTCGTATTGTCCATACATGGGATGGTTATGCGCCAATAAAGCAATGTCGGAACGGACATTAAGTTTAGGGGCTGCTAGTTTATCAACTTGTCGCTCAACTATTTTTTCGATCAGTGCTTTCTTAGCTTTTTCATCAAGATCGTATGAGCCAAGAATGGCTTCAAATTTTTGCATGGTAGCCTCGTCGGGTCGATATTCTGCGCTTGCGTTAGCCCACTGGATTGCTAGATGGTCACTAAGACCAGTCTCCCGAGCCTCTCGCAGTTCATCACGTGTTAGATCACCTAAACTAGCTATTTCATTCCTAATAAGCGGAGTCACCGTAATAGAAAACCGCTCCCGACTATCTATTTCTTGGCTGACAGTTGGAACAAGAAGGTCCGAGGCTTGATAGCCGCCATCGTTACTGTAGACGGCAAAAGCAGTTTCTTGCCGCAAGCCATGACTGGCTTTGTACATGTGCCGAATGTTGGCAGTCACTTGTGGCAAGTGGAGAATATCCCATATTGCTTCGTCTGAAGGTGGTGCTACATTTTGATTGGTAGGCAATAGTTCTGACATACAAGGTCCTTATTTAGTATAAACACTAGTTAGTAAAAAAGATGACTGTAGCGCATCTCGTGCTTTTCTTTTTCAGAAAGGTCTGTGAAACGACCAATTTCATCAAGTCTAAAGCTTCCCGAACCTAGTGAGCCGAACAGCTCTTGGGTGGAGCGGTCGTACCTAAAGGAGTGCATTTCATCACCGAAAGCGAGTTTGTTTGTCTCTGGGTCAAGTCGGATGGTTCGGCTGCAAGCTCCAAAATTTTGCAGCAGAAGGTAATCTACAATTGTGCCGTGATCGGCAGTAATATCATGTAGTGTTGGATGCCAAAACCATCTGTTACCGAATGCCTGCACGACTTGTTCTGCTCCGCCTGGAATAAATTGATGACGGCCACTACTATCCTGAATCACGAGGTCTTCGAGTCTGATGTCAGCTCGGGCCGATAGTAGGTCGTCTACTTTCCGGGTTTCTTTTTCGCGCTGCATGTTTCTGTAGTTAATTTTTTCTTGATGAGCCCATTGCTTGGCGTCTTCATCTTGCTCTTGCATCATCCGTCTAAGCCGAAGATTTGCGCCATACTCTTCAAATGGATCCATGGAGTAAAAGGCAAATTTTAGAGTCTCAGTGCCTAAACTTTGAAATATTTCAAGGTAAACCGGAGCCAATGCCTCGAATTCGTTCTCAGGTGTTGTAGGTATAGTCTCGTAACTCATACGTTCCCTTCCGCTAGCGGCTGGCTTGGTACCAATCTGGAGCTTGGGTGCTTAATTCATCTGGCCTGCCTCTGTACATAAAGGCATGTGTTTGCCAGTATTCCAGACACTGCTCACGGCCGCCGTCTGCGTCCTTGGCTGAACTCATCCACGGCAGAGGAGGCATGTAGTCGCCAGGGTAGGCGCGTATGAGCATTGGCTTGTCTGGTGTCCCGCTTAGCTCAATGGTTGCCTCATCTGTGGTGGCGCGAGGATCTCTTCGATCGAGTAAGAGATAGGGGCTTTCTTGTGGGTAACGGGCTTTATGGTACGGATTGACGCCCCATAGCGGCTCTTCGTTTTGCGCAAGTTGCACGACACGAGCGCCAATATCAAACGGTATGTCAAATGTATAGATTGGGTCCTCGCCCTTTTCCCATGACTCAATTTCATTAATGGCAGTCTGAACTTCAGAAAAGAAAATAGCTCGAGGCGTATCTCTGAAAGCCGAGGATACCTCGGCATTGCGAGGGATTTTCACTACGTTGTTGTGATAGGTGTAACCTGACATTATCGACTCCTTGCTAACTATGGTGCTCTAAAAAGCATCAATGTACCATTATTGCAGAAAATACAATAAATGTCAATAACTTTGTGAATTTTATATTGACTTTTAGACTAAAATTTGTCAAAATAAGAATTGACATATGAATGTAGAATTACTCAAACAGATTGGTTTAACGACTTCTCAGGCTAAAACCTATATAGCTTTAGTTGAGGCTGGTTCGTTGACGCCACCTCAACTCGCAAAGGCTATTGGGGAAGGGCGCACGACTGCTTATATGGCGTTGGCAAAACTTGAGGAGCTTGGTCTGGCTATTCCTTCAGGAGACGCCAAAACAAAAACGTATGAGCCAGCTAGCCCGTCAGTGCTGAGCAATGTAATTGATAAGAAGAGGCAAGAATTGGATAGTGTCGATGAGACCTTTCGAAATTCTTTATCAGAGATGCTGTCGACTTACTTTGCTAAGCGGGCTAAGCCGGGCGTGAAATTTTATGAAGGTATGGACGGCCTTAGAGAAATTTACAAGGACCACCTAGAAACAGGTGAGTATGTAAAGGTCTTACGAACTCCAGCGGATGAAGAGTTTGGCCAGGTTTTGTACGACTATATGGACGAACGGGCGGCACGTGACATCAAGTCAGAGATACTTGGGCCGGCTATTCCAGTGGTAGTGCAGTTTTCAAATGAAAATAATGAGCGGTTGAAGCGGGTTAACCACTGGTGTCCAATCGATGCTTATGATGCACCGGTAGAAATTAGTATTTACGGCAATAAAGTCTCAATGATTTCGTTTGGCGAAGAGGCAATTGGAGTGATCATTGAAAGTCCGCAAATTGCACAGTCGCTCAGTCAGCTGTATGAGATGGCTAAAGTCGGTGCCAAAAGCTTGTCCGAGCAGGATGCCTAGAGAGGTCTATATTTGCATAAAGTGCTAGTTTGTACTAGAATAAGCTTAAATTTGGCCTGGTGGGAGACGAGACTAAAGAGGAGCAGCCAACATGGGATTATTTGATCGATTTCGACGCAACCAACAAGACAGTGTACTACCAGATGAAGTACGTGAATATTATGAAGCCGGACAACAGCCACGTCGTGGTGTAGCGATTCTCTTAACGCTCGCTGCACTTGTGGCTACTGTAGCTATAGCGGCTGGATTATTCTTAGCCGGACGCTTCATATATAACGAATTTATCCGCGACGATAAACCACAAAGCCAAAATAACGGTGGCCAGGGTCAACCAGCATTGCCTGGTGAGCAAAATGGTGACTCGCAGAACCAACAGAACGATCAGCAAAACCAAGGTCAATCCGGTCAAACCCAACAACCAAGTCAGCCTCAAAACAACCAGTCACAGGGTTCAGCTGGTACGCAGCAGCAACCGGCTCAGCCGCAGCCGCAAGCCGGTGGACAGGGTGGTGGTACTGTGCCGGCGCTTGGCGATAATTTGCCACGTACCGGTGACGAAGGCTTGTAAAAGCTACGTATATCAGCACCGAGCATATAGTCAAGATTGACAGGCGCTGGGTGGATGGGCTGTAATAAAAGCACAAAAGCAATAGCTTTTGGGAGTATAGTGCCAAGCTTCACTAACGTAAGTGAGTTTGGCGGTTGCAGCTATCAACACAATTGAATTTTTTAGCTTGGCATAGCGAACGCAGAAATGCGGTGTGCCAAGCTTTTTTAATATAACGGGGTATGCGGACATAAGGGGGACAATATGCCAACACCACTAACACGCCAAGATATGATGGCCATCACCGATGGCGCCAAAAATAGGATACTCGAGAGATTAGTAACCAAGTATGATATTCAAAATGCTACCGATGCAGCTCGTGATCGACTACTCAATACCATAAATGCCTTCCACGTCGAAAACCAGACCTTCCTTAAACAAATGAATGGGCAGTATGATCAAGCTAACCGTCGTATATCGGCCTTAGAGTCGCAGATCAACTCTGCTCGACAAGAGATGCGTACGCTGACACAGACGCTAAATCGGGTCTATGAAGTCCAGGCTCAGCATATGAGCGATGTGCGCAATAGCTAGTTACTGGCGTTCTTTTGAGCGAAGTAGTTAATTTCGTTGACGATGTTCAAGAGAGCTTCGGCACGTACTTTTTCATCAGAGATTTTTTGAGCAGCGTCGTATGCTTCACTTATCAGGCTGTCATTGTCAGAGGCCTGGATCAGCATCATAAGGGTTTTGTAGCGCTCTTCGGGGGCTTGGTCGAGTTTACTCACAAGTGGCGAAAGCTGTTCGAGAGCCTGCTTTTTGATGCCCTCAAGGTCGCTTGAGCTTGCTGGGGGGATTGTCGGTGCCATGGTTACTGATGGAGCAGCCGTATCGTCAGACGGCATAGATGACCCCGGTAGGCCGCTATCACTAGGGTTGACTGGACTGTGTGTGTCATTTGTAAGATCGTCTGGTACTATCACGTTTGAGGTTACTGAATCGGTTGAGTCCGAGACTGGAACCGAGGGAGCCACTGCGTTACTTGCAGTTGGATTGATGCCTAAGCCGAGTGCCGGCGCAGTCGCTACATCGTCAGTTGCTGGCGTATTAATTGTTGGCTGTGTTTGGTCCATTCCCACCCCCACGTAAAAACGTTTTATATGCTAATGCTAATCTGTTGTACAGTATAGCATGATCATCTCCTCAGGCAACGCCAGTAACTTGGTATAATGAAATAACCATGCCTAAGGCTGTTCTGGCGGTTACCCGCTACCGATTTATTATCAGTTTGGGAGTTCTCGGACTCGTAAGTTATAGCCTGTTGATTACCCGAATTATTGCCTCAGACAGTTTGCGCTACACATTTTTGTTTTGGAATCTAGTTTTAGCGGCTATACCAATGTTCTTAGCTTGGTGGTTGGTTAATGAGGTTCGTCGCAAGGGGTGGTTGGGCTGGCGACAAGGTGTGGCAATGGTTCTATGGGTTTTATTTTTGCCGAATAGCTTTTATATTGTCACCGACTTTATTCATCTCCGGGCAAACTACGAAGCCGATCTGTTATTTGATATAACAGTGCTGACGAGCTTCATGATAACCGGTATCATTTATGGCTTTGTCAGTATGTTTTTGGTGCATCGACAATTGCAGCGCCGGTGGAGCGAGGCTCGAGCCTATGGAATAATCGCCCTCATTTTGCTGGCTGCCAGCTTTGCGATTTGCCTCGGCCGCTATACGCGCTGGAACACCTGGGACATTCTCTTGAAGCCGGCTGGCTTGCTATTCGACATATCTGACAGAGTTATAAATCCGAGCGCTCATATACAAACCTATCAAACGACAGTAGTGTTGTTCTTGGTCTTGTTTGCTACCTATGTGGTGTGCTGGGAAGGCTTGCGTTTAGCGAGATCACAAAACAGCTAAGCGCCAGTTGTCCGCCTCTGTTATAATAAGACTTAATGATTCAGAAATTGCAAGAGCAGACTACTGCCATCATTAAGAAAGTCTACGATATGGATATGCAGCCAGAGTTTAGCCGACCACCGGCTGAACATGGCGACTTTGCTACCAATGTCGCGCTTCAGTTGGCGGGAAAACTATCGCTCGCACCTCGAGAGATTGCTCAGAAATTGGCCAGTGAGCTAACCGCCCAGGCTGGCGTTGAAACTTCGGTGGCTGGCCCAGGCTTTATTAATATTCGCTTGAGCGATGCAACGCTCTTTAGCGCTGCATTAGCTGCTGACACATTGGAGCAGCCATTGACTGGCAAAACAGTTGTTACAGAGTACTCGGATCCCAATCCGTTCAAAGTGTTACATGCTGGTCATCTGTACACGAGCTTGGTTGGTGATGCCATTTCAAATATTGTCGAAGCAGCTGGCGCTACAGTGCACAGAGTTAATTTTGGTGGCGACGTTGGCTTACACGTAGCTAAGGCCATGTGGTCTATCATTCAAGATCTTGGTGGGGAACAGCCTGAAAAGCTGCACGATATTCCTAAATCCGAAAAGCTTGATTGGGTGAGTGCTCGCTATGTTGCAGGTAATGAAGCCTACGAAACTGATGAAACAGCCAAAGCCGAGATAGTCGCTATAAACAAGCGCATCTATGAACTACATGCTGTAGATGATCATAGTTCACCGTTTGCTCAGATTTATTGGACCTGTCGCCAGTGGAGTTACGATGGTTTTGATGACCTTTATGAACGTCTTGGCATGGTGCCATTTGAAAAATATTACCCAGAAAGTGCCACGACACCACTTGGCCAAGAAACAGTTCAAGCCGGCTTAGAGAAAGGTGTTTTTGAAAAATCAGACGGTGCCACGGTATTTAAGGGTGAGAAGCTCGGGCTGCACACCCGGGTATTCATCAATTCCGAAGGGCTACCAACCTATGAAGCTAAAGACCTCGGCTTATCGCTTACAAAATGGCAGGATTATGCCTTTGACCAAAGTATCATTATCACCGGTAACGACATTCAGGAGTATATGAAGGTGATCATTGCGGTCGTCAGCGCGTTTAACAAGCAAGCGGCCGAACGAACATTGCATCTGACCCATGGGCAGATTAAGCTCGCCGGTGGTCGCAAGATGAGTAGTCGTGCCGGCACAATACTACGAGCTGATGATATCTTGAGTGCCGCTGAACAAGCTGCTGCCGACAATTTCGAGTCAGCTGACATGGCAATTACGCTTGGTGCGGTCCGCTATTCGTTCCTGCGCAATCGCCTTGGGGGAGACATTATTTATAATCCAGAAGAGTCAGTTAAACTGGAAGGTAACAGCGGTCCGTATCTCCAGTATGCCTTGGTTAGGGCGCACAGTATTCTCAAGAAAGCCGATGGCGTAGTGTCTGCTAGCGAAGTAACCGAACTTGATGAAGCCGAGCGAAGCTTGGCTCGCACGATTAGCGTTTACCCCGAAGCGTATCAGAATGCACTGCGTGATCATTCGCCGCACCACATATGTAACTACCTATATGATCTAGCCGTAGCCTTTAATCGTTTTTACGAAAATAGTCGAGTGGTTGGGCATGAGCGCACAGCAATTCGAGTCAGCCTTGTGACTGCCTATAAGAATGTCCTCAAGAGCGGCCTGACAATTTTGGGCATGCCACAGCCGGAGAAAATGTAGTGTCGACTAAAAAAATCGTGCCACAAGCGGTGATTTTTGATTTTGACGGTACCCTAGCAGATACCGGGCCGATTATCCGGGCTATTTACACAGAATTGGCTCAAAAAAATAACTGGCCAGAAATGACAGACGAGGCGTATGCAAAATTGCGAAAGGGCAGTTTGCACCAGGCGCGACAATGGGTTGGCATACGGTGGTGGCAATTCCCAAGCCTAGTGCGCAGCGCTAAACAGCTTATGAAACTTGAATCAGAGAAAGTTAAACTGTTTCCAGGCGCAGTTGATTTAATTCGTGAGCTTCAAAAAGAAAACATCAACGTTTACATCTTGAGCCGAAATTTACCAGATACGATTCAGGCGGTGCTCGAGCGCTATGGCTTAGAGCAAAAAGTCGAGATCTTGTCGTACAAGACACTCTTTTTTGGCAGCAAACGGACAGTAATTGCTAAATTGCTGTTGCGGCAACGCTATAAGCGCAAAGCTGTCTGGATGGTTGGTGATGAAACCCGCGATATCCGGGCTGCCCGTAGTACTGGTGTCAACAGTATTGCTGTAGGCTGGGGCTTGCAAGATATTTCGATCTTGGAGCGTAATCGTCCGACAGAAGTTGCTGCCACTATGAAACAGCTTAAAAACATATTATTGTAGTAACGGACAGAGAAGAGACTGAACAGGAGTACATATGCCCGATCAAACACCCAAGAATATCAATCAAGCTAATAAAAAGCCATCTAAAAAGGCCAAAGTAGTCGCGAGTCGTGCAGCAAAGAAGGCCAAAGAGCGCGCTACCAAGCGTGTAGCCGCTACTAAATCAGCCCGACCGCTCGGTGGCTTTTTTGACTTTGTTCGCGAGCAAGGTGTCGTTGGCCTAGCCATCGGTTTGGCTATTGGTATACAAGTAAAGGCCTTGGTTGACCAAATTGTAGCCAGCTTCGTAAATCCAGTCGTGGGACTTATTTTGCCTGGTCAAGGTGACCTCACTAAGAAGACATTTAGCCTAACTGTTGGCGATAAGGTGGCGGTATTTACCTACGGCGCTTTTCTGAATGTCATGATCAGCTTCTTAGCAGTAGCTGCTGTGATTTACTTTGCAGTCAAAGCTTTGAAGTTAGATAAAATCGATAAACCACGCCCACAACAGTAAAATTTAGTAATTTGGCGCCGCTGGCAGCCCAAAGAATTCTTCCATTGTTTGCTTGTTCTTGTAGAGCTCCTGGGCCAAATCATTCCCAACATAGCGCACGTGCCACGGCTCGTATTGATAGCCGGTAACACTAGTTTTACTCTGTAAATATCTGATAGTAAAACCGTATTTATGGGCGTTTTGAGCTATCCACTGGCCGCCTTTGGTGGCGCCAAAGCACGTGTCTAGGTCGCATTGTCCGTTGGTATTGCCAACGTCCATAGCCAGACCGGTTTGGTGCTCGCTATGTCCCGGGCGGGCACTATAGGTGTCGGCTGCCGCTTGCCCATCTTTGGCGACATAGGAATTGTAGACGCGATCTTGAGTAGTATACGATCGGTAACCGCTGAGCGATTTGAGAGGTACGCCGGCTTTTTGGGCGTCAGCCAGTAGTCTTTGCAGGGATTCGGTGGCTTCGCGGCGCATAGTCTGACCGCCACCGGCTGCTATGAGGTCTGAGGGGGTGAAGGTACTTGGTAATGGTCGCTTTTTGTTAACAATCATCCAGGGACTGGTTGTATCGGTGAGCGAAAACAGGCCTTTGTTAAATGCTGGCGCTGGAGTCTCGGCGGGCTTAGGAGACTGATCGTTTTGCTGGGAAGCTGCCACGTTGGCTTGTGGCGTATCTTTTTTGGGTGAAAAAACGGTGTCATGGCGCCACATAATGACGCCAATAATGGCTGCTATGACCACGAGACTAGTGATGGCAATTGTCAAAGTTCGTTTACGTATTGGCATATAACGTATAATACCTTAAATGATTGATAAAAAAGCCCCTGCCAGCAAACTTCTTTGGGTTGACCTGGAAATGACTGGTCTCGATGTAAATAAAGATGTCATCATCGAAATTGCAGCCGAAGTGACTGACTTTAATTTTAAAACGCTAGCCAGTTACGAAGCAGTGATTGCGCAACCGCAAGAGATACTTGATGGTATGGACGAGTGGTGCCAACAGCAACACAGCACGAGCGGCCTGTTAGATCGCATTGCCACAAGTGGTCGAGACGAAAAAGAGGTGATTCACGAATTTGTTGGCTTTATACAGGCTCAATTTGGTGATGAGTCGGCTGTATTAGCTGGTAACTCTATACATAACGATCGTAACTTTATTAAGAAATGGTGGCCCGAGGTTGATGCCTTGCTGCACTACCGCATGCTGGACGTCAGTAGTTTCAAGATTTTAATGCAATCAAAGTACAATCAAACCTTTGAAAAAAAAGAAGTTCACCGTGCTTTTGATGATATTCAGGCAAGCATTGCCGAACTACAGTATTACTTAGGGGTACTTAAGAAGCCGGACGTGCAAGCTGGCGAGTAGTGGTATGGATCACAAGACTGTCGAAGACTATGTATTAACAATGCCTAACGCGGTACGGGAGTATCCGTTTGGCGAATCAGTTGCTGTTTATAAAGTGAATGACAAAATGTTTGCCCTTATTAGTGAGGGCAGCGATCCGCTACGCATTAGCTTGAAGTGTGACCCACAGTTGGCAAAGATTTTAAGAGAACGATACGAAACCGTCATGGCCGGCTACCACCTTAATAAAAAACACTGGAACACCATCATTTTAAGTGGCCAACTGCCTTGGGAAGAAGTCCAAGGCTTTATACGTCATAGCTACAATCTGGTGACCGGTAGTCCGGACACCATACCTACTGTTAGTTAGCTATTCTTGAGTGTCAGAAGAGGTTTCTGTGTCATCGGCCGTCTTTTTTGCGACTAAGTATTTGGTGCTTTCAAAAGAGGTGGTGAGCGTCTTTTTTTCGGTGTTGTTACCGCTTTCATAGGCAGCTTGGATAAGTTTTTGATAGTCTCCGATTTCATTATTCATAAGTGCTAAAAAGGTGTCGTCAAAGCGATTATTTTTCTTAGCTTCCTCGAGTGCAGCGTCGGTCTTAGCATTTTTGCCCGCCCCTAAGGTTTTGGCCAAGCTCTTTTCGTTCTTGCCACGTTTTTGGAGCAGGCTTTTCACCTGTCTGAGTGATGAGTCGGTCGACAGGCTGACATTGTAGGCATAGGTTCGGGTCTTTAGGTCACTGGCATCATCTTCGGCAATTCGACTGACCCGCATAATCTCGGTTTGGGCTTGGGCGACCTCTATTAAACGATCGGTCTGGGCGTTAGACGAGCGGCTAATAAACGAGTTAATGACTGTGAAGGCAATAATGAACAACATTAAACCAAAAACAACAACTGCAATGCGTACAGCCATACTGTTATTGTTAAAATTAAAACCGTTCCCTTTTTTGGGCGGCTCGTTATTCATAATGAAGGCGTAGGGATCTTGAGGTGACTGCTGATATGGATTTTGTTGCCCAGGGCCGGGTGTTTGATTTGGAGGCATAAGCGTTATTATACCGGTCGAAGAGCATTACTTAAAGTGCAATCAACCTGTCGACCAAGTATCGCTTATCCTTTCAAGTTTGCAATTAAAACCGTAGACTAGAGGTATGGACGGGGTCAGTGAAGTAAAAAGTCGCCTCAGTATCGAGGACGTCATAAGCGAGTATGTTCAGCTTAAGCGTGCCGGCAAAAACTATAAAGGATTAAGTCCGTTTACCAACGAGCGGACTCCGAGCTTCATTGTTAGTCCCGATAAACAAATTTGGCACGACTTCAGCTCTCAGCGCGGTGGTGATATGTTTACCTTTATCCAAGAAGTTGAAGGACTCGATTTCATGGGTTCACTGGAATTATTGGCCCGTAAAGCCGGTGTTGACTTGGATCAATACAAAAGCCAGGGCAAAGGCAGTCGTGGGCCAAACAAGGAGCGGCTCTATGAGCTACTCGATGCTGCCGCTACGTTTTATCAGACTCAACTGAGTACGAGCGATTATGCCAGGGATTACGTCCTAAAAAAACGTAAATTTACCGCCAAGACGGCAGCCGATTTTAGATTGGGCTACAGTCCAGACAATGAGCGAGTGCTGACTGACTTCCTGTTAAAAAAACAGTTTACCGAGGTTGAACTCAAAGCCGCCGGCGTAACAGTCGAACGACGTGGCCGATCGGTTGATATGTTCCGGGGGCGTATCATGGTGCCGCTAGCAGATCCATTTGGGAGAGTTGTTGGCTTTACAGCTCGTTTGCTAAAAAATGATCCAAATGCACCGAAGTATATCAACACAGCGGCCACAGTTTTATATGACAAAAGTCGGCATATTTACGGACTACACTTAGCCAAAAAGACGATTCAAAAAGAGAAAGTTGCCGTACTAGTAGAGGGGAATCTTGATGTTATTGCCTCGCATCAAGCGGGTGTGGCTCATGTGGTGGCGACAGCCGGTACGGCACTGACGGAATTTCAACTCAAGAGCCTGGGTCGTTTGACGCCTGATGTACGCTTAGCGTTCGACCAGGACAAAGCTGGTGTAGCTGCCGCCGAACGAGCTATTCCGATTGCCGGCAAGACTGGAGTTAATCTATCGATCATTACTATACCGAGCGGCAAAGATCCGGATGAGTTAATCCAGCAAGACCCGCAGCTGTGGAAGCAGTCCATCGACGATAAAAAGCCAGCCCTCGATTGGGTGCTCGAGGTGTATCAGCAGCGCTTAGACCTAACTTCTGCGGTGGGCAAACGTGAATTTACTGATGTGTCACTCAATATTGTTCGATTACTGCCTGATGCTGTCGAGCAGGACCATTACATCCAGAGAATTGCTGAACTTACGGCAGTCCACCCCGATTCAATGCGTGCAAAACTTAACACAGTCGGCGAGCCTGCACTACGCAAAAAGGTCATCAAGGCATCGGTGTCCGCACCGCAACCGAAGCAGATAGAAGATAAGCGAGCCCAGGAACATTTCTTGGGGTTGATGTTGATGATGCCGACCACGCGTCAGTACATGGAGCTTACAAATGAGCAGATGTTTAACGATGACGAGGCGAAACTACTCCTCTTATATTTAAAGACAAATCCAGAGTTCCAGGGCGACCTGGCGAGGGCTGACAAATTGCAGCCTATTGCTGATTATGTTAAAATACTATCATTACAGTTCGAAGAACTATACGGCGAGATCGATATGACGGAACTTCAATACGAAGCCGCACGACTCAGAGCCAAAATCATTGACCAATTTGTCAAAAAGCAAAATAAAATCATTCAACGAAAATTGCAGCAAGCCGATGAAGCTGAAGCTGCCGACTTGTTAGCACGAGTTAATAAACTAAATCAATTATTAAAACGGACACGCGTATCATAATGTGCGACGTGGTAATTTTGGAGAATATATGGCAGATGACCCGAAGCAAGCGTTACTCGACGCTAAGAAAAAATTACTAGCGCAAGCTAAGAAGGAAGGCAAGATCGACCAAGAAACGATCTTTGCCAGCATTCCTGAAAAAAAGGCAAACACCAAAATCCTCGACGACTTATACACTGCACTAGCTGATGCAAACATCAAAGTTACAACTGCAGTCGATAGTAAAAATGGTAAAGCAGCGGTTGAATTCAGTGATGAGTGGGTAGCCGAAGACGAAGAAGAAATTGTACTTGATGACAAAGCCTACCTTGATGACATTGCCGACGACTCGGTTCGCTTGTACCTGCGAGAAATTGGTAAGATCCCATTGCTCAAAGCTGACGAAGAGCTGGCCTTGGCTCAGCGGGTTGTGGCTGGCGACAAAGACGCCAAAGACAAAATGGCTGAAGCAAACATGCGTTTGGTGGTTTCGATTGCCAAGCGTTACGTCGGTCGTGGCCTTGACCTACTTGATCTCATTCAAGAAGGTAACACTGGTTTGCTACGTGCGGTTGAAAAGTTCGACCCAGACAAAGGTTTTAAATTTAGTACCTATGCTACCTGGTGGATTCGCCAAGCTATTACTCGGGCAATTGCCGACCAGGCTCGCGTGATCCGTATTCCGGTACACATGTTTGAGACCATTAATAAATTGTTGCGCACCCAGCGTCGTCTGACCCAAGAATTGAATCGTGAACCGACTAACGAAGAAATCGCCAAAGCTATGGAGATGGAAGTCGAAAAAGTTGAACACATCATGAAGATTAAGCAGGACATCCACTCACTTGATGCCAGTGTTCGCGATGACGAAGAGGATAGTGTTTTGGGCGACTTCATCGAAGATGATGAAACAGTTAGCCCAGAAGAATCAGCTACCAATCAGTTGCTCAAGGAGCATGTTAAAGACATGTTGAGCGGCTTGACCGAGCGTGAACAAAAAATTCTTAAACTGCGCTTTGGCCTTGAAGACGGAAAGAGTCACACCCTCGAAGAGGTTGGACAAGAATTTAGTGTAACGCGTGAGCGCATTCGTCAAATTGAAGCCAAAGCTTTGGCAAAATTGCGCAAGCACAAAGATGCTCGCAAACTCCACGACTACATCAGCTAAAAAGATAACAGTAGGGTACTGAGTATGCAGATTATTGGGTTATCAGGTACAAACGGCAGCGGCAAAGACACAATCGCGCATTTACTGGCTCGTAAGTATGGTTTTTATTCTGCTTCGGCATCTGAAATGCTCGAGGCTGAGCTAAAAAAACGTAAAGTACCGTTCAGCCGTGAAAACAAGCGTAATTTGAGTGCTGAGTGGCGCCGCGAATCAGGCCTCGGTGTTATTGTCGATAAAGGAATTGCCGCTGCCAAAGCAGCTGGCTTCGACACACTAGTCGTAGGTAGCCTCCGTAACGCAGGCGAGGTTGATCGAGTTCACGAGTTAAACGGTACTGTGATCTGGGTAGATGCTGATCCGAAGGTTCGCTACGAGCGTATTACTTCCAATGACAGAGGCAGAATAGAAGACCAAAAGACCTTTGAAGAATTTATGGCCGAACAGCAGGCCGAAATGCAATCAGACGGCGACGCTGCCAAGTTGAGCCTGGCCGATGTTAAAGCAGGGGCTGACATTCTCATTGATAACAGCGCCTCGATTACTGAATTTGAAGCTCAAGTCGAAAAGGTACTTGCAGACATACTATGAGCAAGATCTTGTCATTTAGCGAACAGCTTCAGCAGTATAAAACGCTCATTGACAAAGATATCGACCACTATAGCCGACACATTGTTACTCAGGCTCGGGAGACCTACGGCTCATCATCTCAAATAGTTGCTCAAGCCTATGCAGATATCTTGCGGCGTGGCGGCAAACGTGTGCGCGGCATCCTGACATTAGTAGGCTATCAGATGTGTGGCGGCACCGATCAAGCTGTAGCGCTCCAAGCTGCTCGAGCAGTTGAAATGATGCATGCCTCCATCTTAATCATTGACGATATACAAGATCGATCTATCGAGCGACGTGGTGGTTCGAGCGCCCACGTAGCACTCGGTAGCACTGACGCCCATGTGGGGGTAGCACAGGCCTTGAATGCTGCCTTGCTGGGCTCGCATGGTGCTCAATTGGTGTTGGCCACGATGGACGTTTCTGACGCAATCAAACTCAAAGCACTTACCATCATGAATCACACTATGGTTGTCACGGCGCACGGCCAAACTCATGATGTAGCTAACGCCCAGGCAGGTGAAGCGAGTTTGCCAGAGATTGATAAGACTATGCAGTGGAAAACAGCTCACTACAGCGTGCTAAACCCAATCCACATGGGCATGGTACTGGCGAATGCTGGTTGCGAAGATACCAACGCAATTACTGACTTTGCGCTACACGCAGGGAAGCTATTCCAGATTACCGATGACCTGTTAATTATGCAGCCGAATACCAAGACCGGTAAGCAGCCCCGTGATGATATTTGGGAAGGTAAGCAAACAATATTAACGGCTTATGCTTTAGACTATGCCAGTAAAGCCGACACCGATTTTTTGCGCAAACAGCTTGGCAATGTATCTATAACGAGCAAAGATTTTGAACAATGCCTGCGTATCTTTGAAAATTCAGGTGCAGTTGCGCACGCGCGATCAGAAGCCCAAGCTCACTACGATGCAGCTATCAAATCACTACGTCAGCATGCTGTACGTTGGGATGCCTCAGCCGTGGACTTTTTGGAAGAGTTAACATTAAGTCTGCTACAGAGAACCGAGTAGTTGTATACTGAAAGATATGGCAGAGAAAGCTAAGCCCGCTACGAAGAATCCAAAAAAGCTAGCCATTATCGATGGAAAGAGTGTTTTTTACCGTGGCTACTACGCCATGCCTAACTTGAGCACCAAAGATGGTACGCCAACCGGCGGGGTCTATGGCTTTGCCGTTATGGCCCTGGAAGTTATTCGTCGACTTAAGCCGGATTATGTTTGCGTGGCTTGGGATAAGCCAAAAACCAACATTCGCAAGCGAGTTGAACTGTATCCTGGGTACAAAGCTAATCGTAAACCGGCACCACCAGATTTTTATGAACAAATTCCGTTGCTACATGAATTGCTCGAAGCATTTGGTTGGCCCTTGTATGAGCTTGATGACTACGAAGCCGACGATATCATGGGAACATTCGCTAAACAGGCTTCGGAGCAAGGTATCGAAACCCAGCTCATTACCTCTGACCTCGATATGTTGCAGGTAGTTGGTCCACTTACGCACGTTTATGCGCTCAAAAAAGGCCTCAGTACAATTGAGCTGTTTCACCCCGAAAGTTTTTTTGAAAAATACCAAATTACTCCCGAACAATTCCTTGATCTTAAAGCCCTAAAAGGCGATAGCTCGGACAATATTCCAGGCGTACCAGGCATTGGTGAAAAAGGTGCCATTCAATTGCTCAAGGAGCACAAAACACTTGATGGCGTCTACGAGAACATTGATCTTATATCTGGTGCCACGCACAAAAAATTAGAGGCAGGTAAAGAACTAGCTTACTTGAGCAAACAATTGGCTCGGATTTGGACTGATGCACCAATTAAACTTGATCTTGCAGAAGTCGATGGTAGTAAGTGTGACCCAAATCAAGTGGCTGATGTGCTGCAGAAGTTTGAATTCCGCACCTTGGTCCGCCAGCTGCCAGAAATTATGAAAGTTGACCCAGCTGCAACGGCTACACCGCACACCGACGTTAAACTGACGCTACCAAAAGTTATTCATGTTAGTTCTAACGAGGAACTTGAAAGCCTCAAGCTAGCCAAATCCAAAGAAGTCTTTATCCATAGCTATGCCTATGGCAAGCACGGCAAAAAGCCAAAGTGGTTTATTGTTAGCGATGCAGCAGACACGGCTTACGTAATAGATGTTGAAGCTGTTTCGGCTCAACAATTTCAAGCTGTCGTAGGTCCAGTATTGGCCGATAAAGCGGTTAAAAAGCTTGGCTACAACATCAAATCGACAATTAAAGTTGGTATAGAACTCGGTGTGGAGTTCGCCAATGTTGGCCACGACGTTTTGATTGCCAGTTTTTTACTCAACAGTCTTCGACGTGAACAAACGTTAACCGAAATTGCTCAGGCTGACCTGGGTTATCAAGGCCCAGACCTCGATAATGTGTCGGCCGAAGAGTTTGCTGAACGGGCAGCTGACTGCCTGGCCATTATGCGTGCGCTGTACGAGCAGCAAGAGGCTGCTCTGGCCGAGATGCCAAAAGTCCAAACCCTGGCAAAAGATATAGAGTGGCCAGTTATTTCAGTTTTGGCTCGCATGGAATACGAAGGTATTTTGCTTGATACGGCCTACCTGGCGGACTTCTCTGAACAACTCAAAGACACGATTAGTGACCTCGAGCAGCAAATCTATGGTTATGCTGACGAGGCCTTTAATATCAGTAGTCCACAACAGCTGGCCACGATTTTATTCGAAAAGCTACAACTACCAACCCAAGGAGTTAAAAGAGGGAAGACCGGCTATAGTACGGCTGCGCACGAACTAGAGAAGCTACGTGAAGCCCACCCAGTGATCCCTCTCATTAGTCAGTATCGAGAAGTCACTAAACTCATGAGTACTTATGTGGAAGCGTTGCCAAAACTATGCGACGAAGCAGGTCGCATTCATACGACGTTTAATCTGACGATTGCTCAGACTGGCCGATTAAGTTCAGTAGATCCGAATCTGCAGAATATTCCAGTGCGAACTGAACTTGGCAATCATATTCGGACGGCTTTTGTGGCCCGTCCAGAATTTAGTTTAGTCAGTGTTGATTACAGTCAGTTTGAGCTCAGACTGGCTGCGGTTTTGGCAGGTGATAAAGAGTTGATCGATATGTTTAACCGCGATGTTGATGTTCACACCGCTACTGCTGCGCAGGTGTATGGACGTGAACCAGAAGATGTGACCAAGCAAATGCGGCGTGATGCGAAGGTAATTAATTTTGGTGTTCTGTATGGCATGAGTCCGCACGGCTTGAGTATTGCTACTGGCATGACTATGACGGCAGCCAAGCAATTTATTGATAAATACTTTGAATTACGCAAACCGATACTGGAGTATATGAATGCCTTAAAAGATCAGGCGCGCAAGCAAGGGTATGTGGAAACACTATTTGGTCGCCGACGACCAATGCCAGATATTCATTCTAGTAACTTTATTGTTCGCCAGGCAGCTGAGCGTGCTGCCATTAATATGCCAATTCAGGGTACCGAAGCTGATCTGATGAAGTTAGCCATGGTTAAGGTTCAGAATTACCTGGATAATCGCAAAGAATGTTACATGCTCCTGCAAGTACATGACTCGATCCTGATTGAGTGTCCAGATGATCAAGCCAAAAGAGTGGCTGAAGATGTTAAGCACATTATGGAAGATGTCTACGAGCTGGGAGTTAAATTAACAGTCGACACGTCGGTTGGTAAAAATTGGGGAGAATTATAGTGGCTGAATCTAAACTGTTTTACGTTGGTATCAAAGCGCTTATCAAAAATGACCGTGGCGAAATATTGGTCCTTAAAGCCAGTTTGCGTGACCATTCTAAAGGTGCCGAACCGTATTGGGATATTCCTGGTGGCCGTATTGACGAGGGCGAAACACCACTCGAGACATTGCACAGAGAGATTGTTGAAGAAACAGGTATCACGCAAGTTTCTAAAGAGGCTTTTTATACAGCAGTTATATCCCATCACAAAGTGCCAATTGATAAGACGGATCCAGATAGCAAAAAGGCCGGTCTAGCCTTGATGATTTACACAGTAGAAATTCCACCACGCAGCACTATTGTGTTGAGTCCCGAACACCTAGCATATGAATGGGTCAGTGCACCAGAGGCCGCCAAACGGCTCGCCAACAAATATCCAGCCGAGTTCACGGACGTGCTTGCTAAAAGCAGCTAACCAATCCGGATAACAATCCGTTGTTTGGTAGCGAGTAGAGCCTGTAGGGTCGGTAGTTTTGTGCGCAACACGCCTGCAGCGGCGGCGCTCGGAACCTGTACAATCAAAAGATTTTGAGTAACAGATACACGAGGCTCGATGTTGAGCTCGGCCTTAACGAACTCTTTGATCTGTTTAATTTCAGGTGGTTCCTGAAAGGCTTTATTCGATAAAAGGTCGCCCAAATGCTGCGTCATAGCCTTATTCTACGTTACATAGGGAGCTATACACCAGGATAAGCGCAAGCATATTGCATTTATATTGATTATGTAGTATAATATAAGTATGGATATAAGGAGTTACGTTCGGTACGCCCTCGGCGTTTTACTACTTATTGGAGCGATTATTCTCATGGTCGTGCTCTTTAATGTGATCCGAAATAGCTTTCAGCAAACAGATAGACGGCCCACAATCCAGACACCAAACGAAAAAGTGCTCAACGAATCAGCTACCAAAGGGCTGCCGGTACAATTTACGGTTCGCGGAATCGTGAACGCTCAAGAAACGCATCGTAGCATACGGATTACTGTAGACCGCTCAACTCGAACAATTGACGTACTCGAAGGTTATAACGGTAAGGTTATTAAGACGCAGACGCTTCCAAATACCACCGAAGCCTACAATACCTTTATCGATTCACTTGAAGGTGCTGGTTTTGCTAAGCGGGCTGCAGTCGACAACCGAGGAGTAGAAGGTGTTACGTGTCCGCTTGGCCTTCTGTATACCTATGAAATTGATCCTGGAGCTAATCCAGCTGTTTTAAGGACCTGGTCTACGAGCTGTAGTTCGAATCAAGGCAGCTTTACCGGTAATCGGATTCAAGTTCAAACATTGTTCCAGCGCCAAATCCCTGACTACAACGGTTTTACTACCGGTATAACACTCGGCGCTTAGAGTAATTGCTATACTGGTTTTATGCCAGAACTACCCGAAGTCGAGACCGTTAAAATCGGTCTCCAGCAACTGCTGCCTGATCTTGTTATTGAATCGGTAACGAGCGACACGGCTAAAAGCTTTCCAAATGCAGCGGCAGATGTTGATGCCTTTATGGTTGGTGCCAAAGTACAGCTCGTTCGTCGGCGCGCAAAAGTTTTACTCATTGATCTATCGACCAAATACAGTTTGGTTATTCACCTCAAAATGACTGGCCAATTAGTCTTTGTTCAGCCGCACGGCGGTCGCTTTGGTGCTGGCCATCCAAATGATTCTCTCATTGGGCAATTGCCCGATAGATCAACTCGGGTTGTCATTACGTTTGCTAACGCTGCCGGAACGCTCTATTTCAACGATCAACGAAAATTTGGTTGGGTACGATTGATGCCAACGGTCGAAGTAGAAAACCTCGACTTCTTTAAAAAAGTTGGTCCCGAACCGCTTGCCAAAGATTTTACTGCTGCCGGGTTGAGTACACGACTTGATCGGCGCAAGAACACCTCGATCAAGGCAGCTCTATTAGATCAGACAGTTATTGCTGGTGTCGGAAATATTTATGCGGACGAAAGTCTGTGGGGCGCCAAAATTCATCCTGCTACACTAGTAAAAAACGTTACGCCAGCTCAGCGTAAGAAACTATTTACAGAGCTGCAATATGTCCTGCGCTTAGCGATTGAAAAGGGTGGTTCGACAGATAAGCATTATGTGAATGCCGAAGGTAAAAAGGGCAGCTACCTTGGTTTTGCGCGAGTTTTTCGGCGCGAAAACTTGCCATGCCCACGCTGTGGCACCGTTATCCAAAAGAGTCGAGTGGCCGGCCGGGGCACACACACTTGTCCGTACTGTCAAAAGCTGCGCTAAAACAGTAAACTATAGAGACTATGGTGCAGGTTTTTGTTGGTACAAACGCTTTTCAGATCAATCGTCGCGTTCGCGAGCTAACCGATGCTTTTGTCCGGGAGCATGGTGATTTAGCGCTTGAAAAAATCGATGCGAGCGAGGTTACCTATGAGCAGATCTTGGGCGCAGTAGAGTCGCAGCCGTTTTTGGCAGCTCGGAAAATGGTAGTAGTACGCGAAGTTGCTCAAAATAATGATGCCACAGAAAAGCTGGACACGTTAATTGAACGAGCTGGTGACGACACTGACTTGATTATTGTTGAAGGTAAGCTTGATAAACGAGCTGCCTACTACAAGGCGCTCAAAAAATTATCTAACTTTGAGGAGCACGACGAAACCGAAGCAGCCAACCTGACCGGCTGGGTCAAACAGCAAACCGAGCTGCTCGGTGGTGACATAACTGAGCAGAGCGCTCGCTATTTGGTTGATCGTGTTGGTCCGAATCAGATGAAGCTCAGTAACGAACTCACAAAGCTGGTACTTTTTGACGCGCAAATATCACGTCAGACCATCGATAATTTAACCGATGAAAATCCGGCGACAACGGTGTTCAATATGATTGACGCGGCCTTTAGCGGTAACCTCAAGCGGGCTTTGCAGCTCTATGACGAGCAGCGACAACAAAAAGTTGAGCCCCAAGCTATCCACGCTATGTTGGTGTGGCAACTCCATGCGGTGGCAGTGGCGGCAACGGCGCCCAAAAACCTAGATGCCAGGTCTGTAGCCAGCAAAAGTGGCTTGAATCCATTTGTATTGCAAAAGAGCCAGCGGATTGCTCAGAGGATGGGGAAGGCAGATGTTCATGCGAGTCTCAAGCTGTTGAGAGACATTGATTATAAAAGCAAACGGCAAACCATTGACTACGACGAGGCTCTTCAGTACGCCATAGTTCGGTTTGCCGAAATGTCTTAAGTAGCTAAGACCGGTCTATTTTTTGGTAGTCTTTTTGGCTGCAGCCTTTGGCTTAGCAGCAGTTTTCTTTGGTGCAGCCTTTTTAGCAGGGGCTTTCTTTGCAGCTGGTTTGGCAGATGCTTTCGGAGCGGCCTTCTTGGCACCGGCACCGTTTACAGGTACACCGGCAGCTTTGGCAGCTTTAGCGAGCTGGCTCTTCTTGCGGGCAGCTTTGTTCTTGTGAATAACATTTTTCTTAGTGGCTTGGTCAATAGCGCTTTGTGCTTTTTGAAAAGCTTCAGCAGCTTTTTTATCTTTGCCCTTAATAGCGGCAGTCAAAGACTTAACGGCAGTTTTGAGGTTGCGCTTAGTTTTTACATTACGAGTGGTTGCCTTGCGAGCAACACGAACGCGCTTGCGCGCAGACTTGATAATTGGCATAGACTTCTTTCTTCTTGTTAGCTACTTTATTGATTTACGTACCAGAACAAATCGTGTCAGTACGCAAAGTTTCAGGTACAAATTATACGGTTTTTTGCCTGCTTTGTAAATGGTCGGGGTAATAAATAGCCGTACGGCAAAAGTGCCTTGGGCAAAAAAGTGGCGCAAAGGAGCTGATTCCCTGAAAAAACCCTGGACAATATAAACAGCTTATGGTATATTGCAACTAAAGTTACAAACATAAAAACTACAAACAAAATACACTATGCCACCCAACAATCAACTGCCAGTAATCAACCCGCTTACTCCACCAATTCTGCCAGGCTCACCGAGCGGTGGGGGATTTAACCCTCCTACAAATAATGTGCCGCCCCCAGCAGCTTCGCCCAAAGATCAATTCTCGCAGTTAGTTGATCGTCTCAACAAGGCAAACAATGTGATGATTACGGTTAGCGACAGTCCATCAGTCGATCAGTTGGCAGCATGTATTGGTCTGACACTTGCCCTCAACAAAAAGGGTAAGCATGCGACCGCTGTTTTTAGCGGTGAGGTACCATCGACTATTGAGTTCTTGGAGCCAGAGCGAACTATCGAAACTAACACCGATAGCTTGCGTGATTTTATTATTTCACTCGATAAATCAAAGGCCGACAAACTGCGCTACAAAGTAGAGGATGATTTTGTAAAGATCTTCATTACTCCATACAAAACCAGTATTGACGAAAAAGACCTTAACTTTAGCCAGGGTGACTTCAATATTGACCTCATAATTATGCTTGGTATCCATGATCAGGTTCAGCTAGACGCAGCTATCACTGCCCATGGACGCATTTTGCACGATGCCACTGTGGCCGCCCTTAACACCGATAGCATGAGCAACCTTGGATCAATCAACTGGGTAGACAACAATGCCAGTAGTCTGTGTGAAATGGTCAGCGACCTCGTGGTTGAAATCGGCAAAGACTTGCTCGATCCGCAAATTTCAACTTCATTGCTCACTGGTATGGTAGCTGAAACTGATCGCTTTGGTAACGACAAAGCCCAGCCACACACGATGTCTGTCGCTGGTGTCTTGATGTCAGCCGGTGCTAGTGCCCAGCTCGTATCAAGCAAGCTCGAAGAACCAGAACCCGAGCCTGAACCTGAACCAGCCGAGGAAATTCCGCCGGTGGCAGAAGAACCAGAAGAGCTAGCTCAACCTCCAGAACTCGAAGAGCTTGCGCAGGCTGAAGAACCCGAACCAGAAGAGCCAGAAGAACCAGAAACTCCAGCCGATCATACAGCCGAAGATTCAAAGGTCGGTAAAGACGGCACTATTCAAATTGAGCACGATGACGATATTCATATCGATGACGAAGGCACATTGCGAGCTATTAAAGATCTAGAAGAAGAAAAAGAACGCCTGGCCGAGGAAGAAGCCCAAAAAGCAGCTGGTGAAGCCGCCGCAGCTCTGAGCACACAAACTCAACAAGAGGCACAGACGGCTGACGAAGCAGAAGAAGAACCAGAAGAGCCGCGTGACCCCAACGCTCCCCAGATTAGTGGCGTCAAAGACAACAATCCAAAAATTGTACTCGATCCACCCAAATTAGGCGGTCAGCTAACGGCAAATAGCATCCCCGAACACCAGCAATACTCAGGTACCTCCGATCCAATAAGCCAAGCTGCCAAGGCTACCGGTGGAACCACACTGAGTCGTTCAAGCGATGGTCAAACACTATCTGACATCGAACGATCAGTTAACAGTACTCATGTAGCCGCAGAGAAAAACGGCGATGTGCCTGATGTCTCGGTTGATACTGCTCGCTCAGCAGTCGAACAGGCCTCAAATAATCCAGATAACTATCGCCCAGAGCCAATTAATGCCCTTGGCGCCAAGCCGCTAGACCTCAATTTAGGTAATAACCCAGCAGACAGCAGTGAAGACAAGGGTGAAGAGCCAAAAGCTGCCCCAGATTCTGCACCAAACTCACCGCCCCCACCTGTGCCGCCCCCAATGATGCCACCAGCTAATCCGTAGAACATGGAACGACTAGCACAAAGCGAAGATATTTCTATACAGCCGGCTGCGAGTGATGATATTGCTAGTGTAGAAGCAGTTCGCTATGCGGTTTGGCGAGCGACATACCCCAAAATTGCCCCAGACTATATAAGTGAAGCCGACGTTGATATTATTTTTGCCGATAATTCTGCAGGAATTGAGCGCGGTAAGGCGGCGCTTGATAATCCTGACGTACATATAGCTGTCGCCAAGCAGAACGACGCGGTACAGGGATTTGTAGTTGCCAAAAAACTAAATGATCAGCTTGGTGAAATCTTGTCTATTTATGTTCTTGAAGAGGCACAAGGCGTTGGTATCGGTGGAAAACTTTTTACAGACGCGCTTACATGGCTCGAGCCAGAACAGAGGGCAATTCGCCTAGAAACTATCGAATCCAACGAAAATGCTATAAATATGTATAAACAATTCGGTTTTGAATATAGTCGTGAAATCCCTCCTGAAATCCCAGACCCGCCGCTCAAATTTATTCCTCATATTGAAATGCTGCGTCAACCTGCTTCAATAGAGTGATGGATGGAATTTTATTAATTGATAAGCCAAGCGGCTGGTCATCATTTGATGTTGTTGCCAAAGTTCGTGGGACGTATAAGCGAGAGACAGGCCATAAAGTCAAAGTTGGTCATACAGGCACGCTAGACCCGCTAGCGACAGGCCTCATGATTATAGTTGTGGGTAGCTACTGCAAACGGGCTGCCGAATTCAGTAAACTCGATAAAACCTACGAAGTCACCATGAAATTAGGCGAAACCAGCACTACAGGCGACGAAGAGGGTGAAAAAGCATCCGTTAGCTCGCTGCAGCCAGTTATTTCGGAGATTGAGGCTGCACTAGGCCAATTTGTTGGCGATATTATGCAGACCCCACCAGCATACTCGGCTGTGAAAGTTGGTGGCAAACGGGCATACAAACTAGCCAGAGAAGGCAAGGAAGTAAAAATCGAACCTCGAGCCGTTCATATTAGTGAATTAAAGTTAAATAATTATGAATATCCCTATGTAAAATTTACCGCAGATGTTAGTAGCGGTACGTACATTCGAAGCTTGGTGACAGATCTTGGCGAATTGCTTGCAACAGGGGCATATATGAGTGATTTACACCGGAGTCGCGTCGGTGAATTTACGAGTCCGCAGATTACCTCGCTTGATGATTTGACAGTTGAGCAGATTCAGCAAGCACTCCTCAAGCTCTAGCGATTCACTTACCGGTGCCAACATGCTATTGTGGGTACAATCTTAATCTAACCAGCGGGGTAGTTAGTATGGGAAATAAAGCCGCACTCTTTGAGCGTACATCCAATGTTGAGTTTATTGGACTGACATACGATGACTTAACAATTCGCAACGAACAAATAAGTCACGTAACGATAGACCAAGTAGATGTAAGCAGTCGAGTCTCTCGTAACATTGAATTGACTACACCGATCATAGCGTCACCGATGACGACAATAACTGGTACTGAAATGATGATCGCTATGGCGGAGTTAGGTGGGATTGCAGCCGTACCATACTCGCATCCGGTTGAAGACCAGAAGCGCATGCTGCGTGAAGTTAAACATAGGCTGAGGACTCGAATTAATAATCCGGTTTCTGCATTTGCCAACCAAACTGTCGAGGAAACTTTGGCTCGAATTGAGGAGACTGACACCAAGCCCACCACGCTACCCGTCGTAAATAGTGATGGCATATTTGCAGGTCTCGTGACAAAACGTGAGCTTGCCCCAAATCAAACTGAACTCGGTAGAGCAAAGCAGATTAGCGACATCATGAAGCCAGCTGACGAAGTAGTGACTGCAGCCCCTGAAACTACTGCCAAGGAGGCGTACGACATAATGAGCGAACGAGGCATAAGCCTCCTGCCGCTAATCGACCCCAATACTAGAAAAGTTTCTGGGCTGTACCTTTTTGATAACGTGCGTCTAGCCGTCGAAGGTTCTCACATGAGTTTAGATAAGTACGGCAGCCTTCGTACAGCAGCTTCGATATCAACCTTTGAGGCCGATGCACTTGCTAGAATCAAGGAAATACATAGGTATGTAGATTTGGTAATTCTTGATACTTCGCATGGCGAGTTGATTCATCCAATTAACACACTTCAATCTGTAAAACATGCACTTAAAGTCCTGAAGGAAGCTCGCGAAGATCTGCCAGACATTGATATTATGGCCGGCAATATATCTGCTGGCATCCCAGCTATCGAGTTAGTTAGGCGTGGAGCAGATGCAATCCGAGCCGGTCAAAGCCCGGGTAGTATATGCATATCTGGACAACGTCTTGGAGGTGGAGCGCCACAGGCAACAGCGGTTTACGATGTAGCTAAGGCTGTAGCCGAAACAGGAGAGGACGTCGTTGTTTGTGCGGATGGAGGCATACGGGATTCTGGCGACGTTACAAAAGCGTTGTCGCTCGGAGCCGGAGTTGTAATGGTAGGCGGTCTTGTGGCTGCAACTGATGAAGCAGCAGGTAAGCGCGTCAGAGATGAGCAGGGGAGAGACTGCAAAGAATACATGGGCATGGGCTCAAGCGAAGAACAACTTGCCTCTATAGCTGCACGGCAAAGATATGGAATTGGATCGCCAAAAAAACGTATATATGTTGAGGGTGTAGCCAAGAAGATACCTCTAAAAGGCCCAGTTGCAGACATTATTGAAGACACAATGACAGGTGTTGCAATACAGATGAGCGCTTCAGGCTTTAAGGATATTCCAGACATACAGGAAGGCGTAAGTTATATACGGCGAACGCCGAGTGCTATTGCTGCTGCTGGCGCCAGTTAAGTTACTTTTTGACGATAACTTGGTCGCGACCCGGGCCAACTCCGATGTAGGTTATAGGTCGGCGCAGGACTCGCTCTATAAAGTTGAGGTAGCGCTTGGCATTTCGAGGTAAATCATCAAAGCTGCGTACGTCTGAAATATCTTCCTTCCACGTCTTGAGATTTACGTATTGCGGCGTGCACTCGTCGTATTTGTAAGCGGCATCAACGCCAAGGTCGTAATTCTTGCCCTTACGAGAGTACCCAACGCAAATCGGTATTTCGTCGCCATAGCGTGGCACCCAGTCTACTTTGGTAAGGCCGATCTCGGTTGTACCATTGATCATCTGGGCTCGTTTAACCTGAACTAAGTCCAAGAAACCAAGCCGGCGGGTACGACCAGTAGTCGTGCCAACCTCGGCATCCACGGTACTTTTATCACCGTGAAGCTGGTCTAAGTAATCTTGATCAGTAATTTCAGTTAGAAATGGACCACCACCAACATGAGATGGCATAGCTTTGATAACACCTAAGGTACGGTCAATAAACTGTGGCGGAATACCTAATCCTGTCATAACACCACCAATAGTGGTTGTTGAAGAGGTGGTGAATGGGTACATGCCATGGTCAATGTCGAGCAAAGTAGCTTGAGCGCCTTCAGCTAAAACATGAGCCGGATTTGGTTTACGCAGTTCTCGGTGTAAGAAAATGGTTGTGTCGGTTACGAAATCGCCAAGCCGTTGAGCAGCCGCCAAGTATTCTCGAGCAGCCGCATTAGGGTTAATGGTTGGCAAGTCATAGTCTTCACGGTCGTCTGCTTGATCGTTCAGGCCCTCCACGATAGCGTCGGCAATATAGTGCAAGCCATGTTTAAAGTCTGAAGCTTGCAAGCCTTCACGCATAGCCTTGGCAGCGTAGGCTTGAGCGATACCTGATTTGGTAGAACCCTGACCGCCTTTACCAGCTTCACGGATTTCGTCAGCAGAAACGTCAGTAGGGAGGATTAACTTTGCTGCCGAGCTAATGAGGAGGTTGTTGGGTGATATTTCGACACCTTGATTTTGTAGAGTATCTATTTCTTTGCAGAGTCGGATAGCATCGATGACTACACCAGGTCCCATAACGCTTTTGGCGTGGGGGTGAATGATTGAACTCGGAAGTCCATGGACTTTGTAAACTTCTTCTTCGCCCTCACCGTTGTCGCAGACGATTGTGTGACCAGCGTTTGCACCACCGTTAAAACGGGCGCCAATTTCATGTTCTGGCATTAACATGTCTACGTATCGACCTTTGCCTTCATCTCCACGTTGCTCGCCCAAAACTACATTTACTGGCACACTGACTCCTCTGTTAATCGTACGTATGTAGGGTACTGAATTGAAAGGGAAGAAGCAAGCATAACGGTTGTAGGTCATGACTAAACTTTGTTGATATGTTCAGCAAAGGCATGATATAAGGATCATATGATTGGTGAGCAGCTGTACAGTCGCAGTGTACCTTATCAGCCTTACGAGCTGGGTCGTTCATTAGAATGTATCTCGGTTAAAGATTTTGAATCATACAAACTACTGAGTTTTGATGATATTCTTCCAAATGACCAGGCAGAGGAAATGCTCGTTGAGGTCACGTCTGGAGTCGCCAATTTCATGCTAGGATTCAGAAACCGTAATTTTGGCGAGTCGATGCCTATCAGCAATATGGATAGGATAGCTAAGTTCCTAGGAAATTTGGGAATTCGACCTGTTGGTAAATTATCTTATGTCAACAGTCTTAATCTGTCGGATGATCCAGAAAAACCAAACCACATACAAACCCCAGGAATTATGAGCGGTATTCATAGACAAGCTTTCGTAATTGATAAAAATGCTGTTATGTACTCTGAAAAACTAGCAAAAACACTTACGTCCGTTCCATACATCGGTAAAGAATTATACATAGAACAGTTAGCAGCTCATGAATTAGTACATTTAGCTGGCGCATCAGACACTGTATATTTCTTTTTAAATAAAGATCCTCAAGGTGCGATCATCGGCGCAGTTAGTGATGTTGCACCATGCGGACTCGGGGGCTTCAAGAATAAAGGTGGCTTTTTTGAAGAGGGATTTGCAACCCTTTGCGCTCATATGTACTTATGGACTAATCTTGAAGGGATAGCAGAAGATACTAGGTCAGAGCTCCGCTCCGCTGATGGCAGAACGGTAGTCAATCTTCCAGTTAGACATGCGTTTTCTCAGAGTTCTTACTGCTATGCCGCTTGGGCGATGGAGAGACTTGTTGAGTATTCGCCAGACATCTGGAAGATTTTTATTGACTCACGTACTCATGAAATCGATAAGTTTAAAAATCGCGAAGCACTTAGAGAGAAAGTCGATGCACTTAATCCAGGACTTTTCAATGCATTGGACAGCACCAACTCTCATGATCTAACAGAGTCGTTAGTTGCAGCGGATGCAATAAATAATTTGGTTAAAAAAGAGGTGGGCTTATGAAAAACAGAGAACAAGAACCTTCTCAAGAATATGTCAAAGGCGTAAAAGCTTTCCCAGAAAAGCTGCCCAAAATCTCATACGAAGTTGATGTAAGCAAACATGCGTTGAATCACTTTTGGTGTCCGTACTGTGGAGGATGGCATGGATCTTCAACACCTCCCTTTCTGGCAGGAGCTAATTCTGAGCCAGTCTCACTCCCGCCCAAGGCAATTACTAAGATAGTAAGAGAGGTAGTCGAAGCGGAAACGAACGTAAAGTGGAAACCTCTTGCTGAAAGATGGGAAGAAAAAGGGACTATTGACGGAGAACCGGCAAGAATAAAACAAGATGGTGACCGCATGCGAGTTATCTGGGACGGGACAGGCGACCCTGATCCTTATAATCACAGAGAAATCATAACTAATGATGGAGTTAATGCAGAGTACGTGCGTGATCTTGACGACCAAGTAATTGTAAATATGAACAAGGAAGATCCCTACGAGCCTTATAAGCGGGATACTTCAAATCGTTATACTTTTGAGTAATTAATTATGTTTTGTTTGAAAGTCATGTATGGCCAACATCACTGTCTTATCTAGCTCATTCCACAGATCAATAACCGACTTACTTTTCGGCGATTGCTCGACAAAATTATCAGGTACTTCCAAATCTGCAAACAAGCCGCCTATGTATTTTGCTCGATCACTTAACTGATCGGAGTGTCGATGCCATATATGAGTTATGCGATTAGCAATAATTTCTCTGTCATCCCATTCTATGCGCACCAAGTCCACAGCTTCTTTACAGAGGTATAAAAATTCAGCCTCGTTAATTGGATTTTGGGCATGCACCCGAGACATGTTTTTTGTAAACTGCTTAACTTGACTATCAGAGTTACCCATATATTTAAAAGTATAACCTATAACTTCTTATCCTTGTCTGGCATTTCGGTAGTGATATTGACAAATTCAATAATATTTGATATAATGTATGTTCAGTCAGGTTATAGCGATTGCTACAATCTTAAATCTTTCTTAATTACAGGAGTAATTTTGGTACAGCGGGTTGCACCATGCTAACAGATGTGCTAAAGTATAGTTTACATGGTTACAAGTGAGAAAAAACAATCAATAGTGGTTGATTTGGCCAAAGATGCGAAGAACACCGGTGATCCGGCTGCGCAAGTTGGTATTTTGACTGCCCGAATTCAGGAACTAACCGAACACCTGAAAGTAAACAAGAAAGACCACATGGCTCGTCGTGGTTTACTTCAGATGGTCGGTAAGCGAAAGCGATTGCTTCGCTACCTATCAGAGCAGAATAGCCAGCGTTACCTTGACTTGGTCAAGAAGCTCGGCATTCGCCGTTAGCTATTGGACAGGTGCGCATGATGTGCGCATCATCTAGCAGCTCAACGAGGTCCGCTTCCAAATTTGCTAGTTCTCGGAACGGGCGCAATTCATTATAATTATCAATGAGTAACAATTAATAATCAGTCGTCGTGTCGGTACACAGCTATACTGCATACATTATCTGTATATCTGAATCGAGATGACGACTAAAAGGAGAAAATTTGTCTACAATTAACCCATTCGGCCAAGAAATCATCAGTGTAAGTACTGAGTATTGTGGTCGCACCCTTACTTTAGAAGTTAACCGTGTTGGCTTTCGTAGCACCTCAAGTGTCTTAGTGAAATATGGCGATACCGTCGTGCTTGGCACAGCTATGGTTGGCTCAAAAACCCTAGAAGATTTTGATTATTTTCCACTCAGCATTGATTACGAAGAAAAAATGTATGCAGCCGGTAAGGTTAGCGGCAGCCGTTTCATCAAGCGTGAAGGCCGCCCGAGCGACGACGCCATTTTGATTGGTCGATTGATTGATCGCCCTATTAGGCCACTGTGGCCAAAAGGATACCGGCACGAAGTGCAGGGTGTAGCAACTGTATTAAGCATGGATCCAGCCTTTCGACCGGACATGATCGCCATGATCGCTATGAGCACAGCCTTTATGTTGACCGGTGCGCCGTTTGACGGCCCGGTAGCTGGCTTGCGCGTTGGTGTTAATGATAAGGGTGACTTTGAGTCATTCATGACTCCAGAAGCCCTGAGAAACGGTAATCTTGACCTCGTTGTAGCCGGTACCAAGGCTGGCATCATGATGGTAGAAGCCGGTGCCCAAGAAGTCGATGAAGAACAAGTGGTAGCTGCACTCGATTATGCCTACAAGGCTATGCAGCCTGCCATCGAGCTTCAGAATGAATTGGTTGCTAAGCTTGATATCAAGAAGCAAGAATACAAGTTGGTTCTGCCAGACGATAGTATCCAAGCCGAAGTTGACGCCTGGGTAGATGGTAAACTCGGTGAAGTCTTGCGACAACCGTATCCAGAACGTAATGAAATGATCCGCGACTTGCGGTCACAAATGGAAGAAGCTTTTGCCGACAAGATCGATAACGAAGCTGGCCCAAGCCGCCGCGAATATGACGAAGCCTTTACCTTGGCACTCCACAAAGATGTGCGTAAGGGCATTGTCGAAGACAATATCCGTCCGGACGGTCGCAAGACGACTGAAATTCGACAGCTATCGAGCGAAGTCGGCTTCTTGCCACGAACGCACGGTTCAAGCTTATTTACTCGCGGTATGACACAGGCACTTAACGTCGTCACACTGGCGCCTCTGAGCTACGTACAGCTCGTAGACACCATGGAACGGGAAGGCGAACGACGCTATCTGCACCATTACAATGCTCCTGGCTACACCGTTGGTGAAGTCAAACGACTCGGTAGTCCAGGTCGTCGTGAAATCGGACACGGTTACTTAGCTGAGCGTGCCGTAGAGCCGGTTCTGCCGACTGAAGCTGAATTCCCGTATATGATTCGATCAGTTACTGAGATTATGAGCCAGAACGGCAGCACCAGTATGGCTGCTACCTGTTCAGCAGTGCTTGCCCTGATGGACGCCGGTGTGCCTCTCAAGGCGCCCGTTAGTGGTATTGCTATGGGGTTGATGATGGACGGTGATCGGCCGATTGTGCTCAGCGACATTGCTGATGCCGAAGACTTCGCTGGTGATATGGACTTTAAGGTAACCGGTACTCGTAAGGGTATTACTGCTTTACAGATGGATATGAAGGTTCATGGTTTGCCAGTGGACGTATTGAAACAAGCCTTGATGCAAGGCAAAGATGGCCGAGTTCATATTTTGGACCATATGCTGACGACACTGCAACGTCCAAAAGCCGAGTTGAGTCCATTTGCACCTCGAGTTGAATCAATTCAAATCAATCCAGACAAGATTCGCGAAGTGATCGGTAAAGGCGGTGAAATGATCAACAGGATTATTGCCGAAACCGGTGCCGAAATTGACATCAAAGATGATGGAATAGTGATGATCGCAAGTCCAGACAAGAAGAGTATTGATGCAGCTATCCAGTGGGTAAAAACTATTACGGCTGAGCCAGAAGTCGGTACTATTTATGAAAATTGTCGCGTGGTCAGTGTGCTCGACTTCGGTGCTTTTGTAGAAATCATGCCAGGAAAAGAGGGCTTGGTGCACGTTAGCGAGATGAAGGAAGAGCGTGTCGATAAACCAGGCGATGTAGTAAAAGAAGGCGACAAAGTGACCGTTAAATTGGTTGCCATTGATGACCGTGGACGTTTGCAGCTCAGTATGAAAGCAGTAGCTCGCGAACGTAACGAGGCCAAACAAAGTTAAGCTAGGTGAGGTAGGGAAATAGTATGTTAGAGCAACTCGAAACATTTCATAAAACTCGACGAGGTTACCTCGTATTCGGCGTGGGCGAGTTGCTGTTCGCGTATCTATTCATATCTATCGCTATCGATACCGCTAATTTGTTTGCCTATGTCGCTAGCGTTGTGCTGGTGATTGGTGGCATAATGAACCTTATCAAAGCACTCATTTTTATGTCGTCTCCAGCCAAAAAAACTCGTACTACTTCCAAATCCAAATCAGCCAAAAAGGGAACGCGTGGTAGATCAAAAAAGTAATCAGGCTCAACTTGCCCAACTTAAGACAGATATTATTGAGCAAAATATCTGTGCAGAGTTGGCCGAGTCAGCTACTCAGCTCGTCATGGGCCACGGCAACCCGACCGCCGATATCGTCTTTATAGGCGAGGCGCCGGGTAAAAATGAGGATTTGCAGGGCATACCATTCGTCGGTGCCGCCGGTAAATTCCTCGATGAGATGTTGGCGGAAGTCGATCTAGTACGCAACGATGTTTACATTACCAACATTGTGAAGTACCGACCACCGAATAATCGGGATCCTCGACCAGATGAAAAAAAGGCCTTTTGGCCCGTTCTGATCGAAGAACTACAGATTATTCAGCCACGCATCATTGTGACCTTAGGTCGTCATAGCATGGAGTACTTCTTGCCAGACAAGAAAATTACTCAGATACATGGACAACCTAAACGCGTCGCATTTGGTGATGGCAAAATCGTTATCATGCCGCTGTATCATCCAGCTGCAGCACTGTACAACGGGGATCTTAGAGCAACCTTACTGGAAGATTTTGCCGGCATCCCAAGTGTACTCCAGCAACTCAGCAATTATTAAGAAAATAACTATAAAAGGAATAAATTATATGACACAGCAACCGAAAGAACAGCATAAACCTGCTGACCAACCCGCTGCTAATAAAAAAGGCAAAGGCAATGGCCCTGCCGGTAAACGACCGAATGCTAAGAATGGCAAAGCCAACTCTGGCAACGGCAATGGACGCACGGTTAGTCGTGGAGCTGCTATCCGCGCTCAACGTCGAGCCAGTGACGATGCTCACCGCATCGCGAGCCAATACTTAACTGCCGAGGCGAGTACCAATGGCGACGCAAAAGTACGCGCCAACTTCATTGACGACAGTCCACGCCTCAAAGTCATCGGACTTGGTGGCCTCGACGGTGGTGGTTCAAAGAACACCATCCTGGTTGAGTATAAAAACGATGCCATCATTATGGACTGCGGTAGCGACCTTGGCGTCGACTTACCAGGCATTAACTATGGTGTGGCTGACGTAGCCTACCTTGACTCCATTAAGCATAAATTGAAGGGCTATGTGATCACACATGGTCACTTGGACCACATCGGTGGCCTGCCGCATATCTTGCCGCTGTACCCAGCGCCGGTATACGGTAGTCGCTTTACGATTGGTCGCGTCGAAGAGATTTTCAATAACTTTGGCTTGCCAATGCCGGAAGGCTTTGAGCTCAAGACAGTTATCATGAACGAAAATACTCACGAACGACTTAAAGTCGGTGAATTCTTCATCGAACTTATACGTGTAACGCACTCTATCCCAGGCAGTACTGCGATTGTTGTCGACACTCCAGTCGGTCGCCTCATCAACACCGGTGACTTCCGTTTGGACCCTAATCCGCTCGACCACGAACGAACCGATACCGAGCGCTTTATTGAACTTGGTAAAGAAGGTGTTTTGGCCCTGCTCAGTGAAAGTACTACAACAGAACGACCGGGTCGCACGCCATCAGAATCGACTATTGAACAAAGCTTCATCGACATTATGGATAATGCGCCTGGCCGGATCTTTGTAGGCTTGTTTAGCACCAACATGAACCGCGTTCAGATGATCGTCAACGCAGCCGTACACCACAATCGCAAGGTTGTGATGGATGGTCGCAGCATGGTTAGTACACTCGAAATGGCTGTCCGTAACGGCTTTGTGAAGATTCCAAAGGGTACTTTTGTGCCGATTGCCAGCATTAATACCGTAAAAGATCATGAAGCAGTTGTTATCTGTACTGGTTCACAGGGTGAGCCAAGCTCAGCTTTGCAGCGTATGAGTAATGGCGAACACCGTCACGTTAAACTAAAGGAACAAGATACCGTTATCTTGTCGAGTACGCCAATTCCGTACACCGGCAACGATGCCAAAGTTCGCTCGATGGTAGATGATTTCCATCGTAAAGGTGTGCACATTTTCCGTCACGAATCCCGTGAAATTGATGGGTGCGGACCACTACACGTATCTGGTCACGCCAGTGTCGAAGAATACCGCGACATGATCAACATGACCAAGCCAAAGTTCTTCTTGCCAGTTTACGGTGACTTTACGGCTAAGCGTCAACACATCGAGATTGCTGTAGAAGAAGGCATTCCTCGATCACACACCTTAAATGCCGACAACGGCGACATCATTGCCTTTACGCCAGACAAAATGGAGATCATTGGCAAGGTGCCACACGGTACTGTCTTGATTGACCAAACCGGCGCTATCGTGAGTAATGTCGTGGTCAAGGATCGCTTGATGTTGAGTAACGAAGGTCTGGTAGCAGTTGTCCTGACAATTGATAAAAAATCTGCTCAGCTGATGACGAGCCCGGATATTATCAGTCGTGGCTTTATCTATATGAAGGGTCAAGAAGAGTTGATGAACGAGTTCCGCACAGAGCTTAAGCGAGCCGTCGCTCAGCGCTTTAAGCGGGTTGATCTAGATCGTTTCAAACTTGAACTCAAAGAACACATTACTCACTTCCTATATGAACAAACCGGCCGCAGTCCAATCGTTATCCCGGTAGTTAACGTAGTTGGTTCTCGGCAAGGTGGCGGCAAAAAGGGCAGTGCCCCGACTGCGAATGTTGCGCCACAAAAAAATCCCGAGCAAGAAGCTCAGGAAATGCAGCAACGCTTTGCGAAAATGCGCGCTAAGCTGCTGAATCAGGATGCCCGGGTCGATTAGGTCGTCCGTGGCTGCCACGACGTGGCGCTCTGTTCAAAGGTGTAGTCCGACCATTATTGCCGTCATTAGCCACTTGACCGACTCGGAAGACAAGCTGCATCGCGTAGTTGTCTAGACGGCGATTTGGGTTAGGATCTTCGCGTCTTTCATCTGTAATGGCACGCGAATCGGCGTGAAGATATTCTAAAACAAGTGGCTGCTTGGCCTGCTGCACGGTTGTGGCGCCGACTTTGCGCATATACCAGTCCTCGCGGTTTTTATCCTCGGCAGATGGAGCAGCCAGTAGTAGCGTATGATGAATCGATCCGTCCACAGGAGCTTGGCCATTAATCTGAGCGAGAGCCACAGTAGCTTGATCGTGAACTACTTCATTGAAGTGTTGCACATCACTAAAAAAATTCGCCTCAGGAAGAGGGCCTCTTTCTTTACCAAAGGTTGCTGTATTGGGATCTTTTTGAAGGCTCATACTACTATTTTTTAATATCTTCTGGTAACTTTCAACTCGATATTTTACCAGATTTATTACCAATTTGCAATATAAGGGGTGTCTATATTTGGCCAGTGTTTATTGACTTTTGTAGTATTTTATGCTACAATTTAAGGTGAATTGTACTCATTACTATAGCGAATCAACAGATAAGCGAGTACAATGAGGGTAAATAATGGCAAAAAGAAAAAAAGCTAAATCGACCCGGAAAAAAGTCGCAGAACCTGTCGTTCGCGATCCTTCTGGTTTTTGGCCCTTAAGCGCCGCCATTTTCATGGCCGTTTTAGCTGTTTTACTTATCCCTGGTGGCTTTGGTGCCGGTGGTCCACTGCCGGTTAATATGTTTGAAGGTCTTTACTGGGCGTTTGGATATATTGCATACCTGGTGCCGTTTGCTTTGCTGTACCTGGCAATTAATAAATTTACGAGCGAAAACAATCGTATACCGATCGGTAAGCTATGGAGTATGGTGGGGCTGATACTAGCATTGTCAGCGCTCATGCATACGTTATTTGCTGACAGCAATGACGCTATGAATGTTGACGCGGGTGGCCACGGTGGCCACGCCGGAGCGGTCGTCGGTGGTGTCTTTTTGCAGGCGCTCGACAAGATCCCGGCAAGTTTTGTATTCCTGGTCTTATCGATAGTCTTGTTCCTGGTTTCATTTAATATTTCGCTCAAAATTTTATTGAAGCCATTCCAACAGGATAAAAAAGAAGATACCGATCTTGAGTCGCTCAAAACCAACACAGAGCGCCAATTTAAGTTAAATGAAGGTGTGCCGACTGTTCACTCTGCCAGGAACGAAACGGGTAAGCAGCCACATCGTCTTTCTAGTCTTAAAAATACGGCCCACAAAATGGCTCATAGCGAGAATCATGAAGCACTTACCGTTGCGAGTGATCCGGATTGGAAATTTCCAAGCATTGATTTACTTGATCAGAAACAAGATAAGGCCGATGCCGGTGATGTTGAAGGCAACGCTCAGACCATTCAGGATACTTTCAATAACTTCAATATTCAGGTTGAGATGGAAGGTGCCAACGTTGGCCCACGAGTTACGCAGTACACCCTGAAACCGCCAACAGGAGTAAAATTAACCAAAATTACTGCCTTGGACAACAACCTAGCACTTGATTTAGCTGCGCACTCCATTCGTATAGAAGCACCGATTCCGGGCAAACGCTTAGTTGGCATAGAAGTACCGAACGTTAAGCCGGCCACAGTTCGTATGAGTGGTATTTTGACGACACCTGACTGGCAGTCAAAGAGTAGTAGCCCGCTGTCATTTGCAATTGGTCGCGACATTGCCGGGTTGCCAATTGTCGGTGACTTAGCGAAGATGCCTCACTTGCTGGTAGCTGGTCAAACTGGTTCTGGTAAATCGGTCATGATCAACGACATTTTGACGAGCTTGCTGTACCGCAACTCGCCATCTGATCTTAAGCTTATCTTGGTAGACCCCAAGCAAGTCGAGCTGGCTCCGTATAATGATTTACCTCATCTGTTGACGCCAGTGATTAATGAACCGGAAAAGTGCATCAGTGCTCTTAAGTGGGCGGTAGCCGAGATGGAACGCCGTTTGCGCACCATGGCTGAAGTTAGTAAGCGCAACATTGTCGAATATAACGATTTTAAAAAAGAAGAGGGCATGCCTTACATCGTGATCGTGATTGATGAGCTAGCCGACCTTATGATGATGGCCGCCCGTGATGTTGAAGCCTTGATTGTGCGCCTAGCTCAGAAGGCTCGTGCAGCTGGTATTCACCTTGTCTTGGCCACCCAGCGTCCAAGTGTCGATATCATCACCGGTCTCATCAAGGCTAACGTACCGGCCAGAATTGCTTTTACTGTCGCGAGCCAAGTCGACTCACGAACTATTATTGACCAAGCTGGTGCCGAGAAGTTGCTCGGACGAGGTGACATGTTGCTTCTGACGAGTGACATGCCTAAACCTAAGCGTGTTCAAGCTGCCTTTATATCAGACAAAGAAACCGGTAAGGTCACTAACTTTATCCGTGACCAGCGAGCTCCACAATACGACGACGAGGTTGTGAGCCAACCAGTCCAGCTGAATGGTCGCGGGGGCGTTGTAGCCGATATGGGACCCGGTGGCGAAGCTGAAGACGATCTATGGCGCGATGCCGTCCGAGTTGTCATCGAAGGTCGCAAAGCTAGTACGAGCCTACTACAACGCCGTTTGCGCGTAGGCTACGCCCGCGCTGCTCGTTTAGTCGAATCAATGGAAGAGCAGGGCATTGTTGGCCCAGCTGATGGCTCACGACCGCGCGATGTCTTGGTCAATAGTATGGATGATGTCTTTGGTGGTGGCGAAGTCGCAGCAAATCCTGACGGCGATGTCTATGACGACATGCCAGATGAAAACCCTAAAGATAACTATTTAGCGCGCTAATTTACTTGAGCTTTTTAACATATATTCATATAGTACCAATGGAGACCAAGGTAACGCAGTGAGACGGAAGCGTGACCATAGAAATCGAAAAAGCACTCAAAATACCAACGCCAACCTGTGAACTGACAGGCTTGCCATTACCTATTGCGCCTGCTGAAGCAGAGATGCGCGAGCTTGATTTTCCACGAACCTTCCATCATCATTTTCATCCAGAAAGAGCACCGGAACTATCCAGGGGGACGTTGGGTGGACGAGCTCTACGTTTTTCTCGTGGTCAAGTACTAGAAGAATATCTTCACAAGCGTTATCACAAATTGTTTGCGGGCCCACCATTGCCGCAGACTGACGAAGAGAGATTTAAACTAACGGTACTTTCATGCGCTCGAGTTATGCCGCTAAAGGCCATAGATCTTAATAATTACTATGGAGATTACTCTGTCGTAAATCTATCAGCTGACGACCGAAATTGGTTATCTCGCCCGCCAATAACTAATATTGAGATGGCTCACCACCCAACTCGTAACCAAAAGCGACGTAGAGAAATCGGTAGGTTCTTCGCTGACTATGCTCTACAGAAGGACATCAGGGCTTTAATTGATAATAAGCCACTCGTCGATAAGTTTTTGAGTTCCAGAACGTCGCCAGCCGATAAAGCTCGGCTTGGGAATGCTATCCTTCATCTGGCCTCGATTCAGACGGTTAAAGAAGTTGTTCCGGCGCAAGATTTACATGAACTGGGCATCATGGGTGATCAAGTTAGACGTGTATTCCGGACAGTCGGCAACTTCTTTACCGGCGATTACTACCCGGATTACTACAGGACAATGCAAGAACGACTTGAAGTCGCATAACGCAAGCCTTTGAGCCCTTGACTAACAGAGGTAAAAAAGGTAGAATAAGCAGATTATTAACTCAGTTCGCAGCCTTAGAGCGTGCGGACGTTAACCAAAGGAGTACAGATGAATACATACGAGATTGCAATCTTGTTTCATCCAGATCTAGAAATCGATCTTACGAAACCACAAGCAAAAGTAGAGAAGATCTTTACTGATAACGGTGGTAAGGTTGAAAAGACAGACAGCTGGGGCAAGCGTAAACTAGCATATACAATTGCCAAGCAAGATCATGCTGTTTATGTGTTTTACACCGTCCAACTGCCTGGTGAGAGCGTCAAGAAAGTTGAGTCAATTCTCAACATCACCGACGAAGTGATTCGTTACTTGATTACTCGGCCAGACTTCAAGGCTATCGAAAAAGCCGAAGCTTTGCGTGCTGAAAAAGTCGCTAAAGCCCAAGCTCGAGGTGGCAATAGCGACGAAGAAGCCAAAACACAAGAATAGCCGATTGCTTAATAAGCTTTTAATATTCGACGTATACTATGACGAGTAGCATTACTAAGTTATTGAGGAGAGGGAAATAGGTAATAGGGATGGCAAGAAGTTTTAATCAAGTAGTATTAATGGGCAATCTAACGCGAGACCCAGATTTACGACAGATTCCAAGCGGACAATCTGTTACTAGTTTCAGTCTTGCACTCAACCGGAGCTACAAAGACAAAGACGGTAACTGGCAAGAAGCCACTGACTACGTAGATGTAGTTGCTTGGGGACCGCTCGGTGAGCGTGTAGCCCAGTATGTTACCAAAGGCCGACCAGTATTGGTTAGCGGTCGTTTGCAAAGCCGACAGTGGGAACAAGACGGCCAGAAGCGCAATAAGCTCGAAGTTGTTGCATCTGATGTAACCTTCCTCGGTGGTCGTGGTGAAGGTGGCGATTCAGCCCCAGCCCCACCTGCTGATGGCCCTGCTAGTTCTTCAACCAAGAAATCAAAAGACAAAGACGTCGCGATTGAAGATATTGGCGACGAACCAATCAATCTCGACGACATTCCATTTTAAGTAAAGTTCAAGGAGTTATCTAAAACATGGCAAAGATTTTTAAACACCGTACGGATGTACCGTACTTCGACTACAAGGATTTCAAGACGCTTCAGCGTTACGTAAACCAATACGGTCAGATTGAAACCCGCAAGAAGACCGGCTTGACCGAAAGTCAGCAACGCCGTTTGGCAGTTGCTATCAAGCGATCACGTCATATCGCCTTGCTACCATTTGTAGCCAGCAACTAAAGCTCTATATACTAGGTATATATCAGCTAGGAGGTTCTATGGATCAGTACTATCGTAATATTCTGGCGTACCAGAGTAAGGTGCTTGGTTATATCGATGACCACAGTAGCCCAGCAGCTCAAGCCTTAAAGCAAGAAGTACAGCGCTTAGAAGACGATGTGCAAGTTCGGAAGAACCCGCACAGTATTGATGATCGATTAAAGCAGGTTATTCGTTTAGTCGAACACGCTGGCAGCAGTCAGGCCATTAGTCACCATCACACGCTTGAATTGGCGCGCTTGGCTGAGCATTTTAGAGAACAACTACGCAAGATTAAATAAGGAGTTAACATGGCCCTCGGTGTAACCGATCTAAAAAAAGGCACTATTTTTGAATTTGAAGGTACTCCGTACCGGGTTATTGAATATGGCCAAAAAGTTGTCGGTCGCGGTGGCTCCATTGTTAACGTCAAAATCAAAAGTCTTACCGATGGCAAAGTTCTAGAAAAAACCTTCAAGGGCAACGAGCAGCTCAAAGCAGCTGACGTCAGTAATGGCAACGCCCAGTATCTTTATAACGATGGCGCTGTTTACTTCTTCATGGACGAGACGAGCTTTGAGCAGCACGAAATAGCAGCCGATATTGTTGGCGACCAAGCTCGCTTCCTCAAAGAAGGTGACCGCGTGCAAACGCAATCATTTAACGGGCATGTCATTAGCGTAGAACTACCAAAAAATGTTTTCCTAGAAGTTACCTATACTGAGGATGTGGTCAAAGGGGATACGACCTCAGCACTAACCAAAGACGCAACGCTCGAAACTGGAGTCAATGTGAAGGTGCCAGCTTTTATTAAAACCGGCGATGTCATTAGTGTAGACACGGCGACAGGCGCCTACCGTGAGCGAAAAAAGTAACAAGCTTCGACTCGATCAAGCTGTTGTAGCCCAAGGCCTCGTGCCAACTCGTAGTCAAGCTGAAAGTTTTATTCGACTTGGCTCAGTCAAGGTTAACAATAAAGTTATTACCAAACCTGGACACATGGTAACAGGCAGTGACTCGATTAAGCTGACAGCAACTGAACAATATGTGTCCCGAGCTGGGCTCAAACTGGCATCAGTGAGCGCGCTATTTAAGCTCGATTTTCGGGGTAAGGTAGTGCTGGATGTCGGCAGTAGTACTGGTGGCTTTACTGATTATGCGCTTCAGAAAGGTGCGGACTATGTCATAGCGGTGGACGTTGGTTCTAATCAACTGCATCCAACGTTGCGACATCATCCGCAGATTGAATTGCATGAGCAGACTGACATTCGAGACATAAAAGAACTGAGTCGACCGGTTGATTATGTAGTCATTGATGTGTCGTTTATATCTTTGCGAGACGTATTGCCGCATATAGCTCAGTTGGTGCCAGCTGGGGCGCAGATCATTGCTATGGTTAAGCCGCAGTTTGAAGCCAGCAATAGTGCCGTTAAGCACAAAGGTGTAATTAAAAACGAAAAACTACGGCGAGACATCCTTAAGGATTTTGAGTCATGGACTAAGCAATATTTTAAAATTATCGACAAAGCCGATAGCCAAGTCAGCGGGCAAAAGGGCAACAAAGAACGATTTTACGTGTTGCATGTTTTGTAGGCAGACGCCCTGACTAAATTTTTGTGTACTGTGGAAAACTTACGGACACACAAATGAGTCGTGGCGCTAAAGCGCAGGCCACACTATCTTAATAACAGGGGTAGGGGTAGTAATAAAATTTGTATACGTTTGGTGGAACTGGATACTATTTGGTTGTGCCGTGCCGGCCTATAAAGCGTGAGCAAAAAAGACTTGCAGGCGGCAAAAAGGGTATGGTATGTTGGACTTAGTACTTGGAGAAATAAAAAGCAAAATTAAATGCCAAATCCAATACTGAAACAAACGCAAAAACCAAAACTCAAAAAATAAAACAATTTTCATAAACAATGCACGCCCTATGCAGGCGTGTTAAAACCAAAGCTAAAAAGCTAACAAAAAGAGACAAAAATGAAAATTAAAGGTAAAGGTTTTATGCCGTTTCGGTTATTAACGGGGCGCGGCAAAAAAGTATATTATTTCAACCACGGTCATGGTGTGTTGGAGCGACGAGCAGCTAATAAACTGCAAATGGCAGCCAGCATGATGAGCATGGTGGTAGTTATTGCTGGTATTGGGGTGGGCGGCATGAAGTTAGCCGATCTTTATGCTAAACATCAGCAAAACAAACCTCTAGCTTCGCAGCGACAAACCGGACCTATCGATACTCAAGAAGAATCTGACGAGGCAAGCAACAAGCTCAAAGATGCCACCACCAAAGCCCGTGAAGATGAGCAACTTGCCAAGCAAGTTAAGAACAAGCTCAAGAACGTGCCTGGTGGGCAAAAGTGGTCAGTTTACATCCGCGATGTTAAGTCTGATCGCATGGCCAGTGTAAACGCCGACACGAGCTTTGAGGCTGGCAGCTTAGCGAACTTATTCCTGACTTTGCCGCTGGAAGCCAAAACACCATCAGCTAACTGGAATTCCAGAGCTGGTAAGCAAACCATTGCTCAGTGTCTAGAAGCGTTAATTAATGGCAAAGATCCGAGCTGCAATAGCTCGCTCAATGGCTACGCTAACATCAAAGAAGCTGACTCAGTACTCGAAAGTCATAGCTTCAAGAAGACCACAATTGAAGATGCCAAGAAGCAAGCAACTACACCACGTGATGTTGGCGAGTTCCTGTATCAAATTCAAAAGGGTCAGCTGATCAGCGACAAAGCTCGACGTATCGTTTTTGATGGCCTCTATGCTCATACCCAGCGCGAAGGTCTCCCAAAAGTCTGCGAACAGCAAACCGATTGCCTAGTTGCCAACATTGCTCACGAAAACAAGAGCCTACGCCACGATGCTGCAGTTGTCACTATTGGCCAGCACCAATACGTAGTAGTCATCATGACCAACAACGATGCATCATGGAGTCAGATGGCTGATGTATCAAAAGCCGTCTACGAAACCCTGCAACCATAGTCTAGTAGTGGGTCGGGGTTAGTTAGGCGCACATTCAAAAGAGCACACGCAGTGTGCCACGAGTCCTAATATAACTTCCTACGACTTCTTAAAAAGGCACATACAGTGTGCCTTTTTAAATGTGCCGAAGTATGGTTCGAAGATTAATTACGTAGTTTGTAGCCGCGCTTGAATAGGACGTAATTGACACCGAATAGGCCAAAGGCAAAAACACCGATTACACTCAAGCTGATCGCGACATTGACGTCAGCTGAACCAAGCATCGAGTAGCGAACCGTATTAATCATGTAGTAGATTGGGTTGAATCGGGTAATTGCTTCGAACACAGGCGGCAGCAAAGAAGCAGAGTAAAAGACTCCGCCCAAGAAGATTAACGGCTGTAGTATGAACGTTTGGTACAAGCTGAGGTCGTCAAACTTTTCAGATCTTAGGCCAACCAAAACACCGGCCATGGCGAAGAACAAGCCAATTAGACAGAAGCTCAGTATGAATAGGAACGGGTGTTCCATTGGAAGATCGGGTATCAGTATCCAGGCGGTCAAGAATGTGATGCTCGTAATGATCATTGATCGTATAAAGCCGCCCAAGCCAAACGCTGCCAGAAGCTGCGTGTTAGTAACCGGAGAAGCCAGTTGGTCGTCAATCGAGTGCTGCAGCTTTTGCTGCATGATTGACGAGGCGTTATTGCTGAAAATATTGATAGAGAAGCTCATCATTAGTAGGCCAGGTATAATGAAAATAATATAGCGGAAGCCATCCAGTTCGCTGATGCGGCTGCCGAGCGATGCGCCAAAGACGCTGATGTACAGATACGTCTCCAGGACAGGTCCGATAATAGTTTGTCGCTTTATACCCCAAAAGCGTGACAATTCACGACGCAGCACCGTCCAGAAGGGCAGGAGGCCAAGACGTCGCGGACTCGTAGCTATCGAGCTCATGAAATTTCTTACTTTTTGCCATTTCGAGTCAACTCGCTGCGGCCGATGAGCTCCAGGTACACATCTTCCAGGGATTTCTTCTTGTAGGCTTTCTTGAGTTCGTCGCTGGTGCCTGTTTTGATAATCTTGCCATGATTGATAAGTGCAAGGTTGTCGCACAGTTGCTCGGCTTCTTCGATGTAGTGTGTCGTAAGTAGGATGGTGGTTTTGTTTTCCTTATTCACTTTCTTCATATAGCGCCAGAGCTCGAGCCGAAGTTCGACATCAACACCAGCGGTCGGCTCATCAAGAATGAGCATCTTTGGTCGATGCATCAAAGCTCGGGCTAGGATAACGCGGCGTTTCATACCACCAGATAGGTTACGACCGTTAGACTTACGCTTTTCGGTCAGCGAAAAGGCTTCTAGGAGTTCGGCAATGCGCTCCTGGCGTTCTTTTTTGGGCATGCCGTAATAACCGCCGTGATAATCGAGCGTTTCTTCGACGTTCAAGAACCAGTCCAGGTTTACTTCTTGTGGAGCGAGGCCAACATTGGCGCGAGCCAGTCGATAATCTTTGACAATGTCATGGCCGAGGACCGTGGCGCTGCCCCCGGTAGGGATGGCGAGGCCCATGATGCAATGAATGAGGGTAGACTTGCCGGCGCCGTTCGGGCCGAGCAAACCAAAAAAAGAACCCTGAGGAATCTCGAGGTTAATACCTTTCAGGGCTTCAGTGCCACTGGCATAGGTTTTTTGCAAATTGGTAACGCGCAGAGCAGGCTCTGCTGACTCACTGTTCTTTCCCATACTTGTATCCAGTGTAGCTGAGAATACTTGAGATAGTCAAGTTTATGAGTCATTTATGTGTATGGTTTGAGTCTGGTTTTAAAACAGCACACTCCGTGTGTCATTGGCTTTACATGAACACCTCTCGAAATTGAAAGTGAGCACACGGAGTGTGCCTTTTTAAAAGTACGGCCTCGTACAGCTATAGCCAGATTCAATAAAAGACTTAGACGTTAAACTTGAATTCAACTACATCATCCGGTTGCATGATGTAGTCTTTGCCTTCGGTGCGAATGGCGCCCTTGGCTTTAGCAGCGCTTTCCGATCCAGCTTCAACCAAATCTTGATATGACACGACGGTGGCGGCAATGAAGCCGCGTTCGAAGTCGGTGTGGATGACGCCAGCGGCTTGTGGGGCAGTCGCGCCTTTGGTGATGGTCCAGGCACGGACTTCCTGTTCACCAGCAGTCAGGTAACTTTGTAGGCCGAGAATGTTGTAGGCGGCGTGGATGACTTGGTTGAGGCCGGATTCGTGGACGCCGTAGCTTTCGAGGAGCTCGGTGGCGTCGGCCGGCGAAAGCTCGCGCAGCTCGCTTTCGAGCTTGGCACTAACGAAGAGAGCTTGAGCCGGGGCCACCAACTTTGCAAGCTCAGCCTGACGTGAACTATCAGCCAAGGTATCGTCATCAACATTGAACAAATACATGATCGGCTTAAGCGTCAGCAATTGCAGTTCTTGCTTCAACCAAGGAGTTAATTCATCATCCATAATCTCCGGATCAGACGACAACGGGGTGCCGTTGTCGAGCACAGTTTTTACTTTTTCCAGGAAATCAGCTTCCGGTCGAAGCTTTGGATTAGCTCGTGCTTCTTTGGCTACACGCGGCAGACGTTTTTCGACCGTCTGCAAATCAGCCAGTACGAGCTCGGTATTTATAACGTCAATATCGCTGGTTGGGTTAGCTTGGTTGTCGACGTGCAAGACGTTTTCGTCATGAAAGGCCCGGACTACCTGGCAGATCGCATTGCAGTTACGGATGTGGCTCAAGAACTGATTGCCCAAACCTTCGCCCTGGCTCGCGCCTTTAACCAATCCAGCAACATCTACAAAGGTAACTGTTGCGGGGACAACTTTTTTGGAGCCATATAATTCGGCGAGCTTGGCGAGCCGAGGGTCGGGAATCGGCACGATGCCAGTATTTGGCTCAATCGTGGCAAATGGATAATTAGCAGCCAGGATATTATTATTCGTTAACGCATTAAACAGCGTCGATTTACCAACATTTGGCAGGCCAACAATAGCTATGCTTAACATTTAACCCAACCTTTTGAATAGCCACTGAATTGGCGTATGACGGTATGTTTCCGCATATTGTTATTTGCTCCTTCGTTGCTATTACTTTATCAACTATCTTCCTAACAGTAAAAAGCTTATCGTCGTAAGACATACTGGTGAGGAACTGGTGGCATGGAAAAGGTGATACTGAATGGTATGGTTGCTTCTTGTGAGTGCACATAATTATGTTGAATTGCGACCACCTACTCTATATGGTCTATCGCGGCTAAATTTAACAATAGTTCCCATAATAAATAGAAAAATAAGGCAAATTCTGTATTAACTATTTTTATTCATTTGTACAGGAATAATCAATGGGCGCAGTTTTTATATAAGCATTATCATTGACTACGTAAAGTATAGTATGTAAAATGTTTACTATGTCAACCATTGTGAACAGGGATGAACTGGTGTCAGAGTACGTAACTATAAACAGAGAGCTTTATAGGGCATGGAAAAAGGTTTTTTACGATTTTGTAGATGCTAAGGGACTCAAGCCTACGCTTATTGCCACTCTGCAGGCGGCACAAGAAATGCAACCTGCAACAGGTCACCAGATAGCGGAGAGAATGAGAGTGACCGATGGAGCAGTAACAAGACTTGTAGATTATTTGGTGTGTAATGGCTACGTAGACAGAAGCACAGATAGTCATGACCGACGTGTAAAGAACCTTGTGTTAACAGATCAAGGAAAAAAATTGATGACGGAAATAAAGCAAAAGCGTAGTCAATTGGTTCAGAAACTAACCAGTGAGCTGTCAGTTGATGAATTGCGTCTGGCAAATGAAGTGAACAGAAAAATACTGCAGGCCATTGAGAAGTAGATGCAAGAAGGGAGAGCCGAGTGTCATTATTAAAGTCGTTGAAAAAATCTAAGACGAATTCAGCAGGTATTAAGGAAGGTACACAACCTAGCCATGCTCAAATCATGGAAGTGATGGGAGCTTTGATGGTGGTCATGCTTCTCGCTGCCCTTAACCAGACAATTGTAGCGACCGCATTGCCACAGATTGCAGTAGATTTACATGCTTTGGACAAGTTATCCTGGGTGGTCACTTCATTCCTGATAGCTAGTGCTATCGCTACGCCGATTTACGGCAAGCTGGGCGATATGTACGGACGTAAAAAAATATTAAACATTGCAATTATCATGTTCTTGGCAGGCTCATTGCTAGCCGGCGCAAGCCAGGACATGAACCAGCTAATCGGAGCCAGGGCGATACAGGGTTTAGGCGGCGGAGGAATTATGGCTACGGTGCTAACTATCGTCGGTGACCTAGTGCCTCCCCGGCAACGAGGCAGGTATCAAGGTTATTTTGCCGGAGTGTTTGCAGTAGCCAGTGTAGCCGGCCCGTTACTAGGAGGATTCTTTACTGAACACCTTGGCTGGCATTGGATATTTTTCTTCAACCTGCCACTAGGCCTGTTGGCGCTCGTTGTGATTGACAAAGTACTGCACCTGCCGGTTCGACGTAGCCCTCACAAGGTTGATTTCCTAGGCGCAGCTCTTCTGTCATTTGCGACCGTATCTGTACTTATGTTGTCTGTTTGGGGCGGTACCGAGTATGAATGGAACTCTCCACAGATTTACTGTTTGGCGGCAGCCAGCTTGGCATTTGGCGCGCTGTTCATCTGGCGCGAGCGTTATGCCGCCGAACCAATCATACCCTTAAAGCTATTTAAGAACGATATCTTTAATGTTTCAGTACTCCTGTCGGTGCTTTCAGGAATCGCTATGTTCGCCAGCATACTCTACATTCCCCAGTACCAGCAAATTGTCAGAGGCAATTCACCGACCGAATCCGGCTTGTTGATGCTTCCGTTGATTATCGGGGTCTTCATAGCGTCCATCGTTTCGGGCCGGCTGATTACTAAAACCGGCAAGTATAAGATCTACCCAATAATAGGAACGCTTTTGCTCGCAATCGGATTATGGCTGTTTAGCCACCTTGGACTCGATACGGGCCACGTTACCTTATCGGTATGGATGCTCGTAATCGGCCTGGGCCTCGGCATGTTTATTCAGATACCAACCCTTGCTGTGCAGAACGCCACGCCTCGCTCCGATCTCGGCAGTGCCACATCGACCGTATCATTCTTTAGAAGTGTAGGTGGTAGTCTGGGCGGTGCTGTTTTCGGTACTATTCTCATATCCAGGTTGACTCATTATCTGGAGCAGTCGTTTCCGGGGGCGGCTAGTATTACCCATAACGCCGCTACGAGTGGTATAGCCAACCTGCCGGCGGAGTACAAGCAGGCGGTATTAAGCGGTTATATAAGCGCTTTCCATGATATGTTCCTGTACGCCATCCCGTTCGCCTTAGCGGCTTTCGCGGTAGCATTGTTCTTGCGCGAAACGCCGCTCAGCAATTCGTCGAAAGAGGTGGATGAAGTGAGGCCTTGAACATATGTCATTCATCCGAATAAACTGCATGTATGGCTGCAAGCAGGCCGTTTGATAAAGGTATTTAATGTCCAGATGTGCAATAATATGTAACAGACTTTGGACAAAAAATATAAGAGTAGTATCACCTAACGAGAAAGCGATATGATAAAAAAATTTTCTGATTTTATAACTGAAAAAAGATGGTATATTGTAATTTTTTGGGTTATTGCCGCCATAGTTACCGTGACGCTGTCCCCAAGTTTATCAAGCGTAACCTCAGACGATCAGGCGAGCTTCCTGCCAGATACTTATGAATCAGCCACAGCCCAAGGTATCGCCAAGCAAGCTTTTCAGCAATCAGAAGGTCAAAGTGCAATAGTTCTTTTTAAGAAGTCTGATAATAAACAGCTAAATACAGAAGACCAACGGCAAATACAAGAGGCGGTGAAGCAGTTGAATACTGCCGGGATCGAACGGGTAGAGAAGGTAGTTTCAGTCCCGCAAATGCTGTCACAAAATAAACAGATACAACTGGCACAAGTGGAAATAAGGGGCGGTCCACAAGACGAAGCCGTGTTAAGAGCCGTGACATCCTTGAGGCAAAAACTGGGCTCAGAACTTAGAGGCTCAGGACTTAGTTATGCTGTGACCGGCCAGCCGGCAATTGCCGTAGACCTCAAGGAATCGTCAGGTAATGCCGAAAAAATAGTAGGCCTAGTGACGGTACTGTTAATACTGATACTCCCTACTATCATCTTCCGCAGCCCATTTGCGGCCTTGTTATCGCTTGTTTCTGTCGGCCTTATCTACACGATGGCGACTTCAATACTGGCAGCGATGGCTCAAGCGTTCGATTTTCAGGTCAGCGGACAGCTGACTTCTTTACTAATAGTTGTTCTCTTTGGAATTGGCACCGACTACATACTGTTTCTGCTTTTCCGTTACCGGGAGCGTCTGAGAAGTGGTGATCACTCGAGAGGGGCAGTCAGCTTTGCGCTGACCAGAGCCGGCGCCGCGATCTTTTCTGCGGCACTCGTGGTTGGCGCAGCATTCACGGCAATGTTTGCAGCGTCCCTTGGTTTCTTCAGTACGCTAGCACCAGGGCTAATAGTGTCTGTAATGCTGATGATGCTGGCCTCTATCACGCTTGTGCCTGCACTGCTTGCTATTATCGGCGATAAAATATTTTGGCCATCAAAGAAATGGCAGACTGCATCTACTGGCAGATTTGCTGGCAAATTGGGGCGGCTGATTGCAAGGCAACCATTGCGAGTGGCAGCTGCTAGCATTGCCGTCCTGGCACTGATGACCTCAGGTCTGGCACAGTATAGCGCCTCCTTTGATCTGACGAGTCAATTGCCGACTAACACTGAATCGGGACGAGCTTTTAAGGAATTGATGGCAGCTTATCCACCGGGTATTGCCAGTCCCACTACGGTCTATGTACGCAGTGATGCAGCCCTTAGCCAGGAATCTTTGACGACGCTTGCAACTGCCCTGACTAAAGCGGAGGGCGTAGCAAGTGTGCTGCCGCCACAAACAGCCTCACCTCCGAGTGGTACAGCGCCTGTTCTCGCCCAACAGTCCAGAGATGGTAAGGCGGCTGTCATTTCTCTGCTGCTTGCAGACGACCCAACTTCGGATAAAGCGATAAGTAATGTAGCTGGCCCAATCCGCCAAGCCGCTCACAGTACTGGACTTGACGCCGAAATAGCAGTCGGCGGCGAAACCGCCACTTATGCTGACTTGAAGGATGCCACTAACAAAGACATCCGCACTATTGTACCGCTTGCTGCAGTGATGATATTTATCATCTTGGCAGTTTTGCTGCGAAGCCTCGTTGCACCGGTATATCTACTATTATCGGTAGCCCTTGGTGTCCTTGCAACTTTAGGTGCCACAACGTATGCATTTACTGTTATAGGTGATAGTTCCGGCCTTATCTTTATGCTTCCAATTTTACTCTACCTCTTTGTGGTTGCGGTTGGCACGGATTACAACATACTAATGATTTCCCGTCTACGCGAAGAAGTGCATTTAGAAGGCAGCTCACCTGCGCAAGCTGCACAACAGGCTGTGGAGCATACGGCTTCAACACTTATATCCGCTGGTGTGATTTTGGCGGGAACATTTGCTTCTCTAGCCTTTGCTGGCTTAAGCCTGTTAACGCAAATGGGCTTTAGCGTATCGCTCGGTATCGCGCTTGGCGCGTTCCTAATCTCTCTTATACTGATTCCGTCGTTGTCTGTACTGCTAGGAAAATGGGTATGGTGGCCGAGTAAATAGGTATATTCCGAAAAACCAGACGTTGGCATTCCTTCTTGCTGCATATTAATCGTATCTATTAATGACTCTTCCAAGCTCATATACGCCACCCGTTCAGCCATACTGGCATTGGGCCGTCCTCTATTAATATTGACCGCTCATACCCTATCACGCATTCTTGGTCGGCCAAGTCCTCTAAAAAAAGTAAGCGTAAGTATTTTGCTATGGCTATGAAGACCAGTCAGTTAATGCTGCTTTGTAATAACAATAAATATAGTGGTGAGTGTGGTGGGGTGTCGAATATTCGGGAATAAATTTTCGTAACGTTGCTGCATGTTCACTTGATCGATAAATATGAACGCCAATTTTACCACTTACCATCAATAGTTTCTTGCAGTTCTCTAATCTGTTGAGGCGTATAACCTCTGGTTCTTTTATCTAGTGGTGGCATTAAAAAAGTGATGCTGAATGGTATGGTTGCGTCTTGTTCATGCCAATGCTTAGCATCTAACCCAACCTCGACTTCCGTATTAGGTTGTGTTGTGTCTTGTAGCTGGCGATACTCAGTGAACTCTATTGTAACAGAGGTGAGCGGCGAAGCCTACTCTTTATATAAACTCGTGCTCGGGTTTGGCTAAAGAACGGTATAATGAATAGCAACACAAATAATGTACTCAAAGCCAGTGGCTTGTTACGCAGGAGGGACACATGAAGATTGCAATTGCTGGATTAGGACGCATGGGTATGCAGATCGCTCGCAAATTGAGCGAAGCCGATCACCAAGTGATCGCGCACAACCGCAGCGCTGCCAAGGTTGACGAAGCCGTTACCTATGGAGCAACAGCAGCCTATACCAAAGAAGACGTTGTGGCTGCCTTCGCCGAAGGCGAGCAGGTAGTCGTCTGGTTGATGGTACCAGCTGACACAGTCGATGAGCAGCTTGATGAATGGCTGGCGCTTGTGCCAAAAGGCAGTATTTTGATTGATGGTGGCAATTCTGACTTCCGCCAAACCCAAGAACGAGCCAAAAAGGTTGAAGCCGCTGGCTCAACCATGCTCGACAGTGGTACAAGCGGTGGCGTGTGGGGCTACCAGAATGGTTTTTCTATGATGATCGGTGGCGGGGAAGATGCTTTCCCAGGCCTCGAACCAGTATTTCAGGTGCTTGCTGCACCGAGCGGTGCCTATCAGCACTTCGGACCGGCCGGCTCTGGCCACTATGTCAAAATGGTCCACAACGCCATCGAATACGGCATGATGCAGTCACTCGCCGAAGGCTATCGCATGCTACGCGAAGGGCCGTACAAAGACCTTGATCTCGCTGCGGCTGGTGAAGTCTGGCAGCACGGTAGCGTAATCGTCTCGTGGCTCAATGAATTAAGCCGCGATGCATTACGCGAAAACCCGAGCCTCGAAGGCATTGATGGCTTTGTGGCCGAATCGGGCGAAGCTCGCTGGACTCTCGAGGCTGCCAAAGACCTCGGCATTCCATTGCCGGCAATTCAGGCTTCATTCGATGTTCGCTTGGCTTCGCAAAAAGGCGAGACCAACTTTGCAACCAAACTACTTGCGGCTATGCGCAATAAATTCGGTGGCCACGAACTCAATAAATAATCTAGATAGAGAGTTTATCTTAAGCTTGGACGGTCTAGGTCGCTGTCGCAGTTTTGTCGAGTAGCTGAAGCTGCTTTAGACTTTTCGCTCTTGGTAGAGCCAGTGGTACGTTTGCCAAAGCTAACCATAAGACCGGTGATGCCACCAGCTACAGTTTTGCCCTTAACAATTCGATGATCATTTTCGCGTGGTTTTTCTGCGGCAGGTGTATCAGGAATCTTTACTTCGACTTGTCGACATTCAAGCGTATTGCGGCCATCGGCAGGCTTTTGACCTGGTTTTGGCTTTTCAATTTCTGGAGCTAATGGGCGTCCAGTCTGTGAGTTAGTAGAGGCGCCTTGAGCGATTTCAGCGGTTGCAGCAAGCGCGATAACAGTGGTAGCAGCCAATGCTACAACGTTTTGACGTAGTTCAGCCAACAGACTAGGGTCTGCTTGCGGTGCGAATTGACGTGGATCTTGGTTGTGAGACATGTACTATGTCCTTCCTTAAGCTTTGTATACGCGCTAAAACTCTTCTCAAATGCGTATTCTGGCCCAAATTATACACACTTTACCATATATTGTCAAGTACAAACTGCTCATGTCAATATTGAAAAATATAACATATGTGCATTACGCAACCTAAATTATCGTAAAAATAGTCGACTACTTCTGTAAGGAAGCTAACTAATTGAATATTAGTTCTGTAGAGACTTGCCAGGAATCGTGCAAAGGAATTAGTATAAGCATAAGTAATAATTTATTAGGTATGTAAACGAAAGTTTTAAATGGACAATAAAAAAGAGGAGAAGTCTGCCGACAAGCAGCCGCAAAAGCAACCAGTCAAAAATCTGTTGCGACGCCTAAAGCCACGTAGGCCGGCTAACAAGAAAAAGGCTGGCATGATTATCCTAGCTTTGTTAGTTATGGCAACTGCCGCTTTTACACTGTGGTACGTCCAAGACAAGCAAGACAGCAAGGCTAAAGACTCCCAAGAGACTAAGGCGACACTTTCCGACTTAGCTAATGAACACGCCCGACTGATCAATCAAGCTGTATCAGACGCCAGTGAAGGAAAAAACACTGATCAAGACAAAGAAAAATTGTACAAGGTAGGTTCGGATATTGCGAAGTTGACAGCAGGCTATTATGGGGTGGAGGCTGAGAGTGCATTTTCAACTGCTTGGAATGTGTATATCGATCAAACCTTAGAATATGTACGAGCTACAAAGGACAAGAATGAAGAAGCAAAGCAACTTTCGTACATCAAGTTACAAAATGAATTTGTTCGGCCGGTAGCTCAGCTGTTCGCCGAGAAAAACAAGAATATTAATGAAATTACTCTCAAGTCTTCACTTGGAGCGTATGTATATGAGGTGAGAGACGTAATTAATAACAAGATTAATCCGGTGCAGTTGCCGCCCGAAGCTGCTCCTGCAAATACTAATTTTGACTTAACAGGCAATAACATGACTGTTTCGTTGTTCTATATCTCAGACGCTAATGCAAAACAGTTCCCGGATAAGTTTAAAAAATAAGCGAAAGAATTACTTGTAAGTTTGCTATTTTAGTGTTATTGTGATGATGTAAGTGTAATTTAGGAGACTGGCCCTATGATTCACAATAGCCCAGAATACACATCCGGAATCTCTGAATTAGGGAGTCCCGATCCTAACACACAAATTGAACAAATAGACACTATAACTACTGAGCATGCCGCATTTAATGTGCTGCAAATGGCACGAGATATTCGTGGAGCATTTGCAGGAGTGGCTCTAGCAGCAGCCTTTACGGGTCCGGCTGTTGGATCTGCAGTTGCCGCAGAAGGTCAGCCGTTTCCCGAAACTCTCGGTAATCCTGCGGCCCTCAATGTGTTTGCTGCCGGCCAAGGGAGTAGATATATAAATGCACCTTCTTCTAACTCTGCGAAAGTAAAGGCTAAAGTAGTACGGTTGCGAAAGAACTGTCTAGAAGATCCGTTGTACGTCGCGCAGTCTGCAGGTAAGAGTCGAGATAAGAATAAGTTCGGTGCATCCATGCGCGTTGTTAACCTGACGCGTAGCGGAAAGGTTGTGCCTGGCCGCGTATCACCGGCTGATGTTGCTGGAGCACCCGCAGGTAAATATCGTCAAAAATTTGTATGGAGTCACGGCTCCCAATTTAAAGTCTGCGGCATAGAAGCTACTTTTGATAGAGACGGTGAAGAAGGGGTTTCAATATTTGAGACTAACAGAAAGTTTTTCCCTCGCCCAGACAAAGCTACGACAACTCGAGGTTCATGGACTGATGCCTGGACAAGGGGAGCACGAGAGACCCGATCTTTTCAAGTTTACCTTAAGCGTCGATAAACTGTTTATATAAATCAGCTATACTCCTGCTTTACATAACCATTATAGAGGTGTAAAATCCACCTATAATGGGTGTATTTAGACTAAGAAAAAGTAAAAAGCTAAAAATAGCTGTATTATGCAGCCTTCTAGCAACAGTTGGGATAGGGGCTTTCTCTGTTCAGACAGCTCAAGCTGGTTGCGGGGATTACCAGTCGCGATTTCCGTATGGATTCTTCTACTGTACAGGACCAGGTTTTCGCGAGAACGCCTTCCTTACGAGCAGCGATGTCACCAACGGCGGAAGAGTTACGCCAGGATCTTCCTTTACAATGAGGCTAGGTTTTACTCAATCTGACTCACCGCGAAGAAACGGCAACCAGCCAGCATCGAATGCCAACGGACTACCAGGAACCTTGGCATTTGTTACGATTGACGGCGACAATTTGACGACGCCGATAGGCAGCGGAGCATCAGGAATGATAGTACCTGGCAATGGCGGTGTTACTACACCGTGTCCAAATACAATTGGCTATGATCCCGGCGTGATTTTTGGGGATACATCTGCCGGCGGAGCGGACAATAGTCCTTTTGGTTGGGACCCTTCGAGTGCCGAAGGGTCCGTGCATTGTCAGGATAGCGGACGTATGGTCTATTGGGAGAATCCTTCGAGCGGCACAGAATACAACTTTAGGGTGAATACCCAGGCAGGTCGATCGGGAGAGGTCTGTATGCGTATGTGGATATCAGTTAGATTTGATGGAGATACGAGGCTTTTCCCGAGAGCCCACCCTTATGCCGATCCAACTAACCCTACGCCCTATGAAAGTGATCAAGATGCTGTGGCAAGTCACCTAGCAAAAAACTCTGAACGATTTTGTGTGAAAATTGAAAACAACTGGCCATCCGGGAGTTTTAGCATAGACAACGTATGTAATAACAGGACATTTCAGATAAGTGGGGTAAGTGATGCAGATCATCTTGGTTCAGATCTGATCTATCAGATTAGAGGCGTATCTGGTAGTAGTACTTGGCCTATCAACTTCACGCCTTCTGGAAGCGGTTCGGCTGTTACGGTGGCCCAGACGAGTGGAGGGTCTGCGGGTGGCTCCGCGAGCTTTACGGCAGAACAGGGATACAGATTGTATGTATGGGATCCAGATATGGCAGATTGGCACCATGCTGCTTCGGCGGTGACTCCAGGAAACACGTGCCAGGACTATCCTCCAACAGGCTTTATTGAAAATCATAATTGCAATGTAATATCTGTAGGTGGAGTTAGCGACCGTAACGATCCTAAAGGACCTATAGGCGGATTGCGAGTAACTATAAGGGCCTGGCCACAAGATGGGCCGCGCAGCATTGCAGACGGCAGAGCGATTACCTTATTTGATGGCAGGGTAAATAATCGTGTAGACGTTGGTGTTCCCGAAGATTTGTCTAACATTGGTTGGGAATATGATATTTATATCTATAATATTGGTTTAAATGCGGCTGGTAATCCAACCGATTCACCGGCATTCCATCCATGGAATATTTATCAAAGGTCCGGGGCAACAGGGCCTTGTTACCAGGCGGCGTGTAGTATAGATATTTTGGAGGCGCCAGGGCTGCCGGAGGGCGGCGTGATTGGTGGTGAGAACTTTACCTTTAATCTGACGATTACGAATACCGGTTGGCCGCGAGCATCTATTTTGCCTGATGGCGTAGGTGGTAATCAGCTAACCGGTAGCGATGGAGGAGGTGACTTTGATTTTGCTCCACTGGACTTCTTTAGTAGTGGAGCGGAGTATGTGCCGCGGGCCGATCAGGGAGGCAACTCTGTAACCAGAACCTTTAGTATGGCGGCGCCAGACGATATTAATAGTCGGACATTATCAATCTACCCGGATTACTATGGAAGGTTTGCAATCGGCTGGCCGCCATGTAATGCCACGGTTCATACCTATCAGCATTTCCGGCTGGAACCGCGGGTGAATAGTGTGACGGCGAATGATTACGAGGATCCGACCGAGATAAACTACAAGACTATCGTTGATCAGCGGACTGAGGTGCAGCCGTGGGCTTCGACGCCGCAGTATTCAGTTCCGGCTAATTCGACGCGAAGCTTAATCTGGAAACGAGGAGGGGTCACCCAAGGCACTCTGCAGGGGCCGACTAATAATAACGGACTGCCCCGGTTTAATGATGTGACTTATGACGATACCTACGAAAATACGTCGATTCCGCGTGACTTTAGGGCTGGCGATCAGTTCTGTGCCGTTATCAGCGTCTACCCGGCTACTGGTCAAATTGGACCAGGTGACGACATACGAAATCCAGCTGGTCTGAGCTCTGATGACACTGGCCCTAACTGCGGTCGAGTGGTGGATAGGCCATATGTGCGTTATTACGGTAGCGATGTGTTTGCTGGTGGTCAGTTTGGTAGTCCAGGAGCGGGTACGAATGGCGACATAAAGACATATATAAAGCGGGCAACTAATGTGCCCGAAGGTTCGACGTATGGCGCTGGTTCTGGGGTTGAGTTTGCAGCCTTTGCGCTGGGGCTTATCCAGGTGACGAGCGACCAGTCGACTGGCTTTACTTCGGCTAGCTTACGGTCGACAGCGCCATCGCCACCGTCTGGTTTGAGTTTTGCAAGCACTGCATTGGGCATGGGTGGTAACTACGCTACAACTAGGTCAGTCACCGATTACTTTAACGAAACGAAAAAAATCGATACGCCCAAGACAGATAATGTGAATAGTCTTAATCTGTCGACACTGGCAGATAATCAGCAGTCGTGGGTGTCACCATTGGGCATTAATAAAACCAACCTCACAAATGGCGGCGGCTATAACGTCAGGCATGCAGTTTATGTGGAAGGCGATGTGTTGATCAGCGGTAATATCGTATATGCCGGCTCTGGCGCCGGAGGCTGGGCGACGCTCGACAGCATTCCAAACTTCTCCTTGGTTGTGCGTGGTAACATCTATATTGCTAATAATGTGACTCAACTTGACGGTCTATACGTGGCGCAACCTACTTCTGGCACTACAGGTGGTCGAATTTATACCTGTACACGACCTGACGGCTCACTATTTGCCCCAGGCGAAGTCTTTGATAATTGCCGCACCAAGCTAAAAGTTAACGGTTCGTTTATAGCCCAAGACACTCGGTTGCTTCGCACCTATGGCACCTTGAGTGACGTAGGCGTAGCCCAGTTGCCGCAAGCTGCCGTTGATGCTAATCCGGGGCATGACATGGTGTGGACGTTCGGTCCAGCCACTCGACCTAACGGTCCTTCTGGTAGTCAGACATTAGCGCAGGCTCAAGCTAACACTGGTAAAAATAACTGCGTAGAAATAAATGAACCATGGGCACCAATCTGGAATAATTATCGAGACAATTGGCTTTGCTACGACGAGCCTCTCGGCCTGGTGTGGAACTGGGGCGGTAGTGCCTTGCCAGCCGGCTATAACTGTGTGTCGTTTAACAATCCGAATGCTCCAGCAGCAGAAGCCTGGGCTGACGATCGTCTATGCTGGCCGCCATCAACTGGAGACGCCAATTTCCTTACCATGGTGTGGGATAGTGCTCCGCCTACCGATAAACAGTGTACAGGCATCGAAGAATACGGAGATGCTCAGGCTTGGGGCGCCAACAAAGCTTGGCTATGTTATCCTGATACCGAAAACCCAGGTACCGGCTTGCGACCGCTAACCTATGTTAGAGAGCGCTTTAATGGTCCAGATGAAGACCATGCCGCCGAATCCTTCCGCTTGCCACCTGATTTGTACCTATCAAATCCGGTCTTCAAGGCCGAGGGTAGTCGCAGTAACGGCAAGTACGATCAGGTCTTGAGCTTGCCACCTGTTCTGTAGGCGAGTAATAGTTTAAAAAAGAGGCATTGCAATTTGGTATAGTTCTTATGCTATACTACATCTAAAGAAGCGACTCTCACTTGAGGAACGCTGGAAGAGAAGAATGGCGCAACAAATATTAACCAAGAAACAAACAGAAGGATCTGCTCGAAAGAGTTAGGCTAATATAATGAGTTTACTGAGTGGGGTATCCGAATTCTTTGGACTTGATGTAGGGACAACGGCCATCAGGGCTGTTCAGGTTACCAACAATCCAAAGTCAAAACAGTTGTTACGCTATGCAATGGCCCCTATTGATAGCAAGATTGCGCTGAGCGATGCCAAGGCCGATCAGCAGAAGGTGGCCAATGCCATCAAAGATATGTTGGCGCAGGCTCAGATTAATACTAAGAATGTTGCTGTTGGCATACCGTCATCGCGTGTCTTTACGGCAGTCGTCGATATCGAGCGACTTGATCAGAATGAACTAGCTAAAACGATTCGATTCCAGGCTGATTCACTGATACCGACGCCACTAGCTGAATCAAAGATTGATTGGGCTTTGCTTGGTGACTCGCCAAAAGACCCTAATAAAGTTGAGATCCTGCTCTCAAGTGTGCCAAATAGCTTCGTCGAAGAGCGACTCGATTTGCTAGAGTCAATTGGTCTCAACGTTATTTCATTTGAACCAGATAATCTAGCCTTAGTTCGAGCCATGACACCGTTGGAGGCAGCAGCTCCACAGATGGTTATCGACATTGGTAGCAAGAGCACCGACATTGTCATTACTATGGGCGGTGTTCCGCGCCTCACACGTGCTGTGGCAACTGGTTCAGAGGCAATTATCCGGGCAGCTCAGCAGAATTTGAGTATTGATGAAAAGCAGGCCCAGGAGTTTGTCTTTAAATTTGGTTTGAGCCAGCAGAAGCTGGAGGGCCAAGTGTATCATGCTATCGTTGGTACGATTGATCTGTTGATGAACGACATCGATAAGTCGATTAAATTCTTCCAAACGCGCTACAACAACACTAAGATTGAACGGATTGTGATGACCGGTGGTGCCTCGGCTTTGCCAGAGTTTCCGCTGCACATTGCTAATCGGTTTGGCATTAATGTTGAAATTGGTAACGCCTGGCGCAACGTCCAGTATGGTCTAGAGCGACAAAATGAGTTGATGGCTTTGTCTAACCACTTTGGTGTGGCCGTTGGTCTAGCGGAGAGGGATGAATAATATGATTCAGTTTAACCTCTTACCAGACGTTAAAATTGACTACATAAAGACGCGCAATCGTAAGCGTTTGATAGTCTTTGTCTGTATTATTGCGAGCGGTGTTTGTTTGGCGATATTTCTCCTCTTGTTCCTATTCGTGCGCGTTAACCAGACGCGACATATCAGCAATCTAGATAGCGAGATCAAGGATAGTACGGCTAAGATTCAAGAAGTTAATGATCTCGATAAAATTCTGACGATTCAAAATCAGCTCAACAAACTACCTGAACTACATGACAAAAAGGTAATTAGCTCGCGATTGATCGACTTCTTGACGCAAATCACACCAAATCAGGCTAGCATATCCGATGTCGGAGTAGATTTTGAAGGCAATAACATGAAATTGAGTGGAACGGCCGACAATCTCGTGACCATCAACAAGTTTGCCGATACGCTAAAGTTTACTGATTTTACGATTGATAGTCAGTCTGGTAAGCGAACTGGCAAGGCCTTTAGTAGCGTGGTGCTCACTAACTTTACCATCAAGAGCTCTCAAGGTGAGCAGCTGACGTATGAACTGAGCTTTAATTTTGACCCGGCTATCTTTACTCAGGTCAAAGATGCACCAGAGAACTCGCCGCAAGTTATCTTGACAGTTCCAAGCATTACCTCAACCCGATCTGCCACCGAAAAACCAAACCAGCTATTTGTACCGGCTCCTGAAGTTAAACCAGAAGGGGGAGTGCAGTAATGGGTAAGCAACTTTCGCTCAAGCAGCTCGCTATCGACAAAGACAACACAACCATTGTTATCGCTGTTGGCCTGGCTTCAATTCTCATAATTTTCTCAATTGTAGCTTCTAACTCACTGATCAAGCAGCAGTCATACCAAGCCGAAGTTATCGATAAGAAGAAAAAGGCTCGTGACCAGCTCGAGAAAAACGTAGAAGAAGTTAACAAGCTCAAGACGGCTTACCAGACCTTTGCCGACAGCCAAACAAACGTGCTGGGAGGCAATGCTAAGGGTACGGGCGATAAAGACGGTGAAAACCCGCGAATTATACTGGATGCATTGCCAAGTAAGTATGACTTCCCGGCGTTAACTACCAGTCTGAACAAAATGCTCAAGGACTATAACGTAGAAGCCATAACTGGAACTGACGATGAACTTGCTCAAGGAGCTGCCACGGCCAGTGCGGCACCACAGCCGATTGACGTACCGTACACAGTACTTGTTAACGGCACGGCTGGCTCGATAAAGCCAATTTTGCAAACCTTTGAACGCTCCATTCGACCAATGCAGGTTAAAAAACTGACGATTACTGGTGATCCAGGCTCGCTAAAAATTACTGTTGATGCTAAGACCTATTTCCAGCCACCAATGAAATTTGATATTAAAACCGAAACGGTGAAGAAGAAATAATATGAAACAAAAAGATATTGCCCTCATCTTGATTGTAGCTGCTATCGGTGGAGTTATCTCGATAGTACTAACACAACAGTTCTTTGTGCCAAAGAAAAACAAGGAGCTATCGGCGCAGATTGTTGAACCAATCAAGTCTGAGTTCCAACAGCCGGATAATAAAGTCTTCAATAATAACGCGATCAACCCAACCCAACTTATCGAAATCGGTAACGGTTCTAACGCGAACCCATTCTAGGAGCCTCGGTACGTGAGTATCCTATCGGCTGCCAACCAAAAGCAAGTCGAGCAAATGCTCGTCGCTGAAGGCTATGTGCAGCAAAACGAACTTGAGAGTATCAAGGAAAAGGCAGAGAAAGACGCTAAGCCTTTCTTTGGTATGCTCGTGGAAGAAGGCAAGGTCTCTAACGAAGTCTTAACTAAAGTCACGGCTAAGATCAACCACGTACCCTATGTGAACCTGCTGGATGCGCATATCGACAAAGAAATACTGCGCCTTATATCAAAAGAAGTTGCCGAGCGCTACATGGCGGTACCATTGGGCCAGATCCAGCATAAGTTAGTCGTGGCCATGCTTGACGCTGATAACGTTCAGGCGGTCGACTTCTTGTCTAACCGAATTGGTCGCGAGCTCAAAGTGTATACCGCGAGCGAAGCAGGCATTCGCAAGGTTCTTGAGCAGTACAGTGAAGACGTTGAAGCTGATGTTGCTAAAACTATCGGCGCCCACGTTGATAGCGACTATCAATCTGTTGCTGGCGTGCAACCTGGCGAAAAAGCAGCCGATGGCACAGTGGCAGTCCCAGCCGGTCCTGAGCACAAAAACATTACAACCATTGTGCAAGACTCACCAATCAGTAAGGCACTGTCTACCATTCTTGATTATGCGGCCAAGAGTCGTGCCAGTGACATCCATATTGAACCATTAGAAAAGGAACTCAAGATTCGTTGTCGAATTGACGGTGTGTTGCGGGAAATTATGAAGTTGCCAAAGAGCATCGAACCACCCCTTATATCTCGTATCAAGATTTTAAGTAACCTAAAGATTGACGAACATCGTATTCCTCAAGACGGTCAGTTTACCGTAGCAGTGGGTGACAAGGCAATCGATCTTCGTATTGCTATCTCGCCAGTTGTATGGGGTGAACAGGTTGTTATTCGTCTGCTAGACAAGAGCGGCACAAGCCTGCGCCTAGAAGACATGGGCTACCACGGACGCGCACTGCGAACAATTCGACGCGGTATCGAAAATCCAAACGGTATGATTTTAACCTCTGGCCCGACCGGATCAGGTAAATCCACCTCTATGTACGCGCTGTTAAATGAAGTTAAGAGCGACACTATCAACATTGTTACCTTGGAAGACCCGGTCGAGTACAAGATGGACGGCATTAATCAGATACAGGTTAATACCGAAGTCGGCCTGACATTTGCTTCTGGTCTTCGCTCGATCTTGCGTCAGGACCCAGACGTGGTTATGGTCGGTGAGATTCGTGACAAAGAAACTGCCCAATTAGCAGTACAGGCAGCCTTAACTGGTCACTTGGTATTTAGTACGCTGCACACTAACTCCGCTGCCGGTATTTTGCCGCGCTTACTGGATATGGGCATCGAGCCATTCTTGATTGCCTCTACCGTGCGAACGGTTATTGGTCAGCGCTTGGTTCGGCGTGTGGCTGAAAACAAAGAGACGTACGACGCTACGGTGCCCGAAACAGAGGCCATAATTGATAATATTGGTAAATTCTTGCCCAAAACAAAAGAAGAGATGGCAGCAGCAGCCGAAGATTTTGGCTACGAAAGCTTGCCACTGACTGGTCAAAATGCTTATACTTTGTACAAGGGTAAGGATACCCGGGAAACGCCAGCTGGTTATAAGGGTAGAATGGGCCTCTACGAAGTTTTTGAAATCGATGAGGCCATTCAGCAACTGATTCTCAAGCGAGCAACCAGTGCCGAGATCCAGCGAGCTGCTCAAGAGCAAGGCATGGTGACCATGCGCGAAGACGGCTACTTTAAGGCGTTAGCAGGGTATACCACCGTAAGCGAAGTTAATCGCGTCGCCGCCGCTGATAGCGCGTAACCAGAGGGGAAATAAAGGGCACCACCGTGACAGCACACATACGAATAGAAACACTTTTAGAAGAAGTTATAAAAAAGAAAGCCTCTGACTTGCACTTGCAAGTTGGCCTGCCACCAATGCTGCGTGTTGACGGTGCTTTGGTATCTGTAACCGGCGGAACTGTACTCAACGAAGAATCAGTCGAATCACTCGTTTTTGCTATTCTTGATGACGAGCAAAAACAGATCTTATTAAAAGATAAAGAATTTGACTTTAGCTTTGCCTTTGGCGACCTTGGCCGCTTCCGTGTTAACGCTTTCCACGAACGAGGTAATATAGCAGCCGCTTTGCGACTAATTCCTAATGAGATCACAACTCTCGAACAGCTTGGTTTGCCGCCAATTATCTCTAAATTCGCTGATTACCCGAGAGGTCTTATCTTAGTAACCGGTCCAACCGGTTCTGGTAAGTCGACAACCTTGGCGGCGTTAGTCCATAAGATTAACGTCGAAAAAGCGGTTCACATTGTGACTATTGAAGATCCGATCGAATTTACGCACAAGAGCAACAAATCAGTCATCGTACAGCGAGAAGTGCATTATGACACGTTCTCATTCTCGGCAGCTTTACGTAGTAGCTTGCGCCAGGACCCGGACGTTGTATTGCTTGGTGAGATGCGTGACCTCGAGACGATTGCTTCGGCAATTACGATTGCCGAAACCGGTCACTTGGTGTTTGCGACGCTGCACACTAACGGTGCAGCTCAGAGTATTGATCGTATGATTGACGTTTTTCCGCCGCACCAGCAGCCGCAAATTCGAGCCCAGCTGAGCAATATCTTGATGGGCATCTGTTCGCAGCGCCTTATCCCAACCATTGGTGGCGGCCGTATTGCTGCCGCTGAAGTCATGGTGGCTACACCAGCCGTCCGTAACATTATTCGTGAAGGCAAGACGCACCAGTTAGAGGCAGTTATCCAGACTGGCTCCGAACACGGTATGCAGTCTATGGACAAGACCCTTGTTAACCTGATTCACGCTGGTACTATTACCTATGATGAGGCTCGCAATGTAGCCGTTGACCTTGATGAATTAGATCGGCTCATGAGATCATAGGGTCAAACTAAAGAGAACAAACATGCTTACATACAAATATACCGCTCGCGACCCAGCTACTGGCCAACAGATTAAAGCTACGCTACAGGCCGATAATGAGGCTGGTGCTGCCAAGCTAATTCAGCAACAAGGCTTGGCGCCGATTGACATCAAAGAAGAAGGTGCTAGCGGAACACTCGGCAAGTTTAACCCCATTGAGTGGTACAAGAATCGCATTAAAACCAAAGAGAAAATTGTCTTTTCTCGCCAAATGTCGACCTTGATCAATGCCGGTTTACCACTGGTGCAGTCATTGCGCAGTGTAAACGACCAAACAGAGAACAAAGCTCTCAAGTCGGTCATTAACGAAATTATTAGCGATATCGAAGGTGGAACTTCGTTCTCTGAGGCTTTAAAGAAGCACCCCAAAGTCTTTAACAACATCTACATTAACTTGATGGCAGCCGGTGAAGTTTCTGGTACGCTCGACAAAGCCTTGGAGCGCATTGCCTTCCAGCAAGAAAAAGACGCCGAAATTATGGGTAAGATCAAAGGCGCCCTGGCTTATCCGGCAGTTGTTATCCTCGTTATGATCGGTGTCGTAGGCTTTATGCTTGTAAAGGTTTTGCCTCAAGTAGAGGTTATCTACAAAGACATTCCTGGCGCTGAGCTGCCACTCATCACCAAGGTTATGTTAGCCGCATCACACTTCATAACTGATTATTGGTATATCGTCATAGGTATTTTAATCTTCTTAGGCTTTGCTGTGACTAAGTATGCTCGGACTGGTCCTGGTCGGGATGTCATCGATGGCCTAAAGATGAAGGCCTGGCCGTTTGGACCGTTGTTTATGAAGCTCTATATGGCGCGCTTTGCACGTACTGGCACAACACTGGTTGCCAGCGGTGTGCCACTGATCCAGATGCTTGAGGTTGTGTCTCAGTCCATTAACAACGTACACCTGGAGCGCTCAGTTAATAGGGCTATCGAGAAGGTAAAGGGCGGTAAGTCACTCTCAGACTCCATAGAAGGAGATCCGAACTTCCTGGTACTCGTGCCAAACATGCTTCGTATTGGTGAGGAATCAGGTTCCTTAGAGGATATGCTCGAAAAAACAGCTGACTACTACGAAAAAGAAGTTGATAACCAGATTAAGACCATCTCTACTATCATCGAGCCACTAATGATGGTGCTGCTTGGTATCGTGGCGTTTGCCATCGTAGCTGCCGTTCTTTTGCCGATCTATGGCCTGGCCGGTAAAGACATTATTAAGTAACAGATATACAAAACTGGGGAAAACTGCTTGCAATAAACAAAAAGCTAACCTAGTATGTAAGCATAACCAACAATAATCATGCATCACAGGAGGGTGTGATCATAATGAAATTACCACTACTAAAGAAACAAGAAAAGGGCTTCACCATTATCGAAGTCTTGATTGTACTCGCTATTGCCGGTCTGATTGTATTGATCGTGTTCCTAGCGGTACCTTCACTCCAACGTAACAGCCGTAACACGCAACGTAAGAACGATGCAGCTTCATTGGCTGGTGCGACACAAGAAGCTATCAACAATAACAACGGTAACTTAGCTACCCAAGCTAACGTAACTCATACGCAAGACGGTGCTGCTACAGCAATCCCTGACGTGATTGAGAACGTTCGCCGAACTCAGCTATTGCGACTTGACTACACATGGGTTGCCCCAGGTGCAGCTGCAACATTGCCAGCTAACATCGGTACCGACCAAGTATTGTTGCGAAACAACTTGAAGTGTAACGACAACGGAGCAACTCCATACGGTGATCCAGGTACTAACACTACTAACGTAGCTACAACCATCGGTAACGGCGCTGGCAACATCGCTACTACTAACGGTGCTACACCTCGAACTGTAGTGTTGATCTATCCTACAGAGCGCCAAGGTGGCCTCGTAGGTGTCTGCCAGAACCTCTAAATAGGTCAGGCGATCAGGAAAAACGGGACAATCCAGTCCCGTTTTTTTCTGTTTAGTGATAAGCTAGAGCATAATGATTTTTGCAGCACTTACCTTGTTGGGACTCTGTTTAGGGAGCTTTGTTAACGCCTTAGTCTGGCGCTTGCATCAACAAGCTCTGCCAGCATCCAAGCGAATCAAAAAAGTCAGCTCAGAGGAACTGTCTATAGCTAAAGGCCGCTCAGTTTGTACGCACTGCGGACACACACTACGGGCACAAGATTTGATACCGGTTTTGAGCTGGCTGAGCCTGCACGGGAAGTGCCGCTACTGTAAAGGATCAATCAGTTGGCAGTATCCTGCAGTAGAGCTGACCACAGCCGCTCTGTTTATCTTTTCCTATGTCGCCTGGCCAGAGGAGCTAAAAGGGCTCGAAATGGCCTCATTTGGCTTGTGGTTGGTCTGCTTGACCGGCCTGATGGCATTGTTGGTCTATGATCTTCGCTGGATGCTGTTACCAAATCGGATCATTTTCCCGCTGTACGCAGTAGCTGCAGCCTTCGTATTGGTGAATGTCGGCATTGAGCAGTCCGCGCAGCCGCTACTAGGAGCACTAGGCGGAGTTGTGGTTGGTGGGGGTATATTCTATCTGCTGTTCCAGGTGTCGCAAGGTAGCTGGATAGGTGGGGGAGATGTAAAACTCGGCTTCTTGATCGGAGCCTTCTTGCTTAGTCCGCTGGAGGCGGCAGTCATGCTGTTTATTGCTTCATTGCTCGGTACGTTGTTGACGGTACCACTGTTGGCTAGCAAAAAACTTAACCGGAAAAGCCGGATACCTTTCGGGCCATTTTTGATTGTGGGCGGCATAATTACCATGCTGTACGGTGTTGATTTGCTGGATTGGTATACATCACTATTTACTGGGGTTTAAACAGATAGAGCTTATGCTATACTGCGAAGTATGAAATGCCAAAAAAATTTGGCTGGATATACTATTCTTGAGGTACTAATTTTCCTGACAATTAGTGGCGCTCTTTTGATATCGGCCGGCACACTCATTAATGGTCGTCAGCAACAAACCCAGTTTTCCACCGGTGTACGAGATCTAGAGTCGCGTATGCAAGACCTCATCAACGATGTCGAGAATGGTTTCTCGTCAAATAACGGCTCGATTAGCTGTACTGTCCCTGGTATGTCATCAAATCCGGCGGCAGTCCCGGTTGTTACGGCTACACCGCGACCGCAGGGAACCAATGAAGAATGTGTATTTTTAGGCAAAGCCGTTCAATTCTACCGAAACCCGTCTGGATACGTATCTAATATTCGAGCTGTTAGCATTGCCGGTAAGCGACTTGATTTTAACCCCACCACCGGTAAAACCGAGCAGCCAGCTAGTATTGAAGAATCAGTGCCACGAGCATTTTATAGTCCGAGCGGAACCACTGGTATCGAAGAGCTATCAATTCGAAATGGCATAGAGGTGTCTAGAGTGTTGTATGTTACTAATTTTAGCCCGTATAGCACAGTAAATTCATTCCCTGAAATATCTATTGTTCAGAGCGTAGCCCTGCAGACTACCAACAACACCGCAACCAACTTAGCTAACGGTCGAGCCAGCCTAGCCGCCCTCAGTGGTAACGTCGGCTTAAACGGCGGCATCGGTGACTTGACCGCCTCGGTTGATACGTTGTCTACTGCTAACATTGTTGGCCCAGCCAATACCTATCGCAGCCTTGTTATTTGTATGCGCGACGCTCCTGGCGGCCGCTCAGCCGCTATAGGTTTGGGTGTTCGACTTGATCCAGGCGGTGGTCCAACGTCGTTTGTAGCAGCAGGTACGGACCAGAATTTGTCGACTCAAACCTTCTTTGATGACCAGGCTATAGCCCTAGGATGTGCAGCCTAATGAATGGTGTAATGCGTAAAATCAAACACCTCAGTCAGCGTGGCGATACTATTGCCGAAGTGCTCATCTGTACGGCTGTTTTGAGCTTACTGCTGACCACAGCCTACGCACTATCAAATCGCAGCACCATTGCTACCCAGAAATCCCAAGAACGCTCTTTGGCCACTAAATACCTGGAGACTCAGGTTGAACTTCTAAAGGCATATGCTGATGTGCAGACACTACCCGGCAATGATGCCTATTTCTGTCTACAGACTGTACCAGTTGACCCAGTGACCGCACCAACGGGCATACAGGTTGTGTCGGCTGATGCTACGCCACCAGTCGCTGATAAAGAAGTCGACGATTTGACTGCGTATCCCGCAGCCTGTCGATTGGACAATAATGCCAACGATGATCTATATAGTGTCATGATTTGGTCGCCAGATCGCGCAGTCGCTGTTGGTTCCAGTCCAACTGTTCGGCCATACGCTATCACGCTCCGATGGTTGCCAGCTGGCGGTGGTGAAATTGAGGAAGTCAGGTCGTTTTATAGCCTCTACTACAACACGAGCGATTCATTCTATGTTAGTGGTACGGCGCCAGAGCAATGTCAAAATGGTATCAATGATGACGGCGACGCGCATACTGATTATCCAGCCGACCCGGGCTGTACCAGCGCCACCGATAACGATGAAACTAACCCGCAGTGTATTGACGGACAAGACAATGATAGCGATACCAGGACAGACTATCCAGATGACCCAGGCTGCGCCAATGCTCAGGACAACACCGAGTCACCAGATCCAGCTATAGCTTTCAGTTCTACGGCCGCTGGTCGTGAATACATCGGCTGTTCAGCTGCAGAAGGCCTATGGAATGATGGCGCCGACGGATGTTTCCAGAGTGGAAATTCAATGCGAGCCTGGCGCGAAGTCTTGGTGACATACTACATGCCTGGCCTACAGCCAGGACCAGCCACGCTTGAGATTACATATCGTCAGTTCAATAATGCTGTACCGGCTGGCTATCCAGGCTATAACTTAATTGTGCGCACGGGTACCGATTGGAGCACGTCTCAATTTATTGGCGACGACCCGACCTTACCAGCTGGCGCCCAAGATCAGCAGATGAGTCACTCTACGCAAGTAGTAATTCCACCAGATCATGGCGAGCGTTTGTACATAGTTTGGCAAAATAACAACGGTAACGACCCGAATCTGCAAATCGATAGTGTAAGGCTCTTTAGAAACTGATGAAAACGAAAACGACCACGCCCAAACAGCAGGCCGGCTTTACGCTTGTAGAGCTACTGATCTCTACTTTGGTGTTTAGTACCATTATTCTCATTGCTACGACCGGATTACTGTATATTGGCCGGGCGTACTACAAGGGGATTATTAGCGGCAAGACACAAGAAGTTACTCGGTCTATAACTAAAGATATTAGTAATGCGTATCAGTTTAATAGTTCGAGCGGTGTTACAACTCAGGGGCCAGTTGGCTTTAGCGGTCTGCAGGTCTCAGCCACCTGTATTGGTAATTATCGATTTACCTATACGATAGGGGTGCCAGTCCGTGGCACGAGTGATCTCGATACTGTAACAACACCGCATGCTCTCTGGCTTGATCTGATAAATAATGGTGCCACCTGTGCGCCACTCGACCTCAATAACCCCGTGCCGCAAGACGCTAACACTAATACTTCAGCCGAGGCTATTGCTCAGCGGCGGGAGTTACTGCCGCAAAATGCTCGTTTGGCAAACCTGACCTTTACCGAATCGCCAAATAGAACATTCCTGAGTTTCACTCTCACCGTTGTGTACGGAGACTTGGACATTAGTCCAGGCAATGTCTGCGTGCCAAATAGTCTCGGCGGCAGTTTCTGTGCCGTTAGCTCACTAAATACGACGGTCAAAAAACGCTTATGAGGTATACTAAAATTAAGCATAAAAGAGTTTGTATGAAAAACTTAAAACAACTCCGTACAAATGAATCTGGACTGGCCGCTATTATGGTAACGGTTTTTCTTTTAGTAATCATCTCGCTAACGGTCCTGGCTTTTGCCGAAATAAGTCGGCGAGAACAACGCCAAACCCTCGATCGACAGCTGTCCAATCAAGCCTTCTATGTGGCCGAATCAGGCATCAATGATGCCACTAAGTACCTGCGTAACCCAGACAATTTAGCGGCTATTGTCGCCGCAGACTACAAAAAAGAAACCTGCTCAGCAGCACCCGTTATCGCCGCTCAACTCGATACGAGCGCAACTTTCCAGGAAATTTGTGTACTATTTGACCGAGCGCCAAAGACACTTGAGTACAGCTCAATAGATGGCTATCGAGGAGAACTGCTATCATTGCAGACAACAACCGATGTGCCACCACGGTCTGTAATAGTTGAATGGAATGACATCGATGGTGGTCAGAATTTTGGTGGCTGCGAGGCAATAGCTTCGATACATAATTACCCGACTCAGCCAACCTATTCCAACAACTGCGACGCGGGTATTTTGAGACTCAGTTTTATGCCGGTTACCAACGGTGCTATCAGCAGAGAGCGCTTAGCTGAGGATCAATTTACAGTATTTCTACGCCCAACGCGGGATACTGGTCCGGGACTTGTTAATTACTCACGCCACGCCAGTAGTAGCGAGAACGAAGGCTTTGTGGCAGCAGCAGACTGCTCCTCGGGTAAATGCCGAGCTACAATTCAGGGTTTGCCGCCGGCTAATGGTTTGTTTGTAAAGGTTACGTCAATCTATAGCAACTCGGCGCTTACTATTGAAGGTAGGGATGCATCGAATCAAAACGTTCGCTTCAAAGAAGCTCAAATCAAAATTGATTCAACCGGTAAAGTGAGCGATGTTATGCGCCGTATGCAAGTACGCATACCGTTCTATCCTCAAGAAGTAACACCTCCTGGCTTTGAATCCATGAATGGTATATGTAAGCGTCTCGATGTCTACTCTGGCTACGGCGTAGCCAACGACTGTGGCGGCGCCACTTACTTCCAGTAGCGCTTAGCCCTTACGACGGTGGAATTGATCATGCACCTTCTTGAGGTGAGGGTCGGTGACATGTGTATAAATTTGGGTAGTCGCTATATTACTGTGACCGAGCATAGCCTGAACCGACCGCAAGTCAGCTCCGTTCATCAATAGGTCTGTCGCAAAACTGTGGCGCATGGTATGCGGGCTAACTTTTTTAGTAATACCGGCCATCAAGGCATATCGAGCAATCATTCGCTGGACACTACGAGCAGTTAGGCGCAAATAATTACCGGTGGTATCGACTTTCTTGTGACCACCAACCCGTACAAACAGGGCAGGGCTGGCGTCGGTACGCATATCGACGTAGCGCTGCACCCAGTCGGCCGCTTCTTCGCTGACAAAAATTGGTCGATCTTTCTGGCCTTTACCGCGCACCATAAATTCACGGCGCTTCAGATTGATATGGTCTTTGTTGAGTCCAACTAGTTCCGAAACACGCAGCCCGCTGGAGTAGAGAAGTTCCAAAATTGCGCGGTCGCGCAGGCCGGCTTCGGTGTTGAGATCTGGCTGCTCCAGGAGTCGTGCCATTTCGTCGTCGCTTAAAAAAGTAACTTGCTTGCGTTGAACCCGGGCCAACTCAATCTTCTCTGGACTCATGGCCACAATGTCTCGTTTGGCGCAGTACTTCAAGAAGCTACGCAGGGCTATCAGATGGTAATTCTGGGTAGTTTTTTGCAGCTCGTCGGCAGTGTTAGTACCGAGTCGGTTGAGCCACAGGCGCCATTTGCGGACGAGTTCGGGCGTAATGTCGCTGACTTTAATGTCACCGGCGTAATCTATAAGACGAGTGAGGTAATGGTCGTAATTGGCAATAGTTTTTTGCGACCGATTTTGTTCGATCTCAAGATATTCTAAGAAGTCGGTCAGTAATGATTGGAACTGCATACGTTTATTGTACGACATAGTTTTTAAGATGTCTCGTTATTGTGTTGACTGAGCAAACAAACAAAGCCCAATTGATTTTTAACTTAGTTTTCTCGATAATACGTACAAGCATGAGAATTTTGTTGCGCGGGGTATTGTAGTTATGGCTCGTCTACCGACAGTTGGCGGTGATCCGGGAAATTGGGGTTCAATTCTTAATGATTTTCTCAATCAAGTTCATAATAACGATGGCTCGCTCAAAGATGGCGTAATTGCCAAGGCCAAACTCGACAGTTCGGTGCAAGCAAGCTTGACTGCGGCCGATAATGCAATCCCAGCAAGTCAAAAAGGGGTTCCTTCTGGTATAGCTACCCTTGATGGGTCTAGCACGCTAGACACAAGCCAGTTACCGAGCGGTTTAGTGGACGAAGACCAGCTAGCCGATTATCAGAAAAGAGACATTCCTGGTATTCAATCAGTGTTTGGAGGAGCTTCATTACAAGATCTTCTGACAGACACGGTTATCTCTGGGCTAACTATAGGTACTCGCTCCACAGGGCTATCAACAGGAACAATGCCTACAGCTGCTGCCACACTTATGAATACTATGTCAGGTGGGTCATATACATCTGCTAATCTTACGCGGACCCAACCAGACTATGCTGATCCGAAAAACGATACTACTTATCGGCTTTCGGGGCCGTTTAATTATTGGGGTGGCTCCACAGCCACTTCTCAACAGGTAGGCCAATTCCAAACTGCTCGTACTGACGCTACGCCAGATGGTGGCGGCATGACTGGATCATACGGAGAAATCTCTTTTCGTTTCAGGGGTCGCTACCTGGTCCAGGTAATGCGAGATACAAGTGGTACCCAGTACATTGAGTACTTTGCCGGTAAAGATGGTGCTACTATGCGTCCGTTTCGGGCGTTGTCGAGTCAAAATGGACAAGAAATATTTACATCTCCTGGTGATGGTCTGTATTATCTTGTCCCGATTGATCTTGGGTCATCGGGCGATTGGCAAATCAAGATGTACACCGAGTCTGCTACTTTTGGTGGATTCTACTTCTTGTCGACAGATCAACTATCTTATCCAAACTGGCGAGCAGGCAAGCTGCTGCTGCTCGGTGATTCGTTTACCGTTCCAGGGCAAGGCCAATACCGACATACGCTTGGTTTTGTGCCAATGTTGGGACGAGCACTTGGTATGGACGTTCACTTATCCGGACAAGGTGGCACTGGCTATCGTGCCAAAGGCTTTGTGTCGTTTGGGCCTGTCGTTGAATCTACCTTACTCAACTATGAACAGAGAATTCCATATGACGTGGATAGGTACTTTGATGACACTCATCCACCAGATGCTGTAGTAGTTCTTGGGTCGCAGAATGACCGTTCCGGTGAATTCGACGGCACTGTTACCTTAGATAACTCTATTGCGGCAGTGCTCGGTGGGCTATACGATCGATTCCCAAGCGTCCCACTTTTCGCTACAGGCCTTATGCATACTCGTACAGAAACTTGGAATAGTGAGTACGAAGTAATCAACGCTCAAATAAAAGGCTATATTGACGCACATCCTCAGATGAATATTCAATACATTCGTTCTCTTTTACAAGATGGTGATACATATGGAACGGGTTACCAAGGTGCCACCAATGGCTCTGGGCCATCCGACACTTTAACCTGGACGGATTCCTCACATCCATCAGCCGCTATAAGCCGTCCATTGCCGGGCTCTGATTACCTTGGAAACGGCGGGCAAGGGGCTATTGCTCGTAAAATTCGTGATGAAATACAGCGTCTTGCTCTCCATCGTGCACGCCAAAATCCTGGCTATATAGGCAATGCTGGCAGTACCAAAACTACGAATGCCAGCGAGCTTACTACAGGCACACTTTCGGTGGCGCGCCTACCTTCTGACCTTGTCTCACGTCGCCGGCTTGTTAGGCGTTGGATTACTCGACTCGATGCTACTAATACACAGGCGTCTGGAGTTGATCGAACCCCCGCAGACACATTTGCGCCATATGCGGTGGCTTTTGGCGCGGCCGGCTCGGCTCGGGCAGTTGAAGTAGTTGATCCGGCTGATTACGCTGTCTCAGGTAAGACTACGCAGTTCATACTAGCCGTGACGCTCAAGAATGGTGGTGTGGCGATTTCTACCGGGGGTCTAGGCGTAGTATTGGTGAATGTGAACGCAATAAGTGGCGGTGCTAGCGGTACGGATCCATCGGCTACCTATAGCGGTACGGTTACAGGTTCAACAGGTGGTTTATGGAACTCAGGCTCTCCGATTGTTGCCGCTGGAGCTATCTCTGACCAGGAATCCTCAGCACCGTTCACGATCTCCTCAAAAACATCGGTAGCACCGCGCATTCAAAATTACATTGCATTGCCTACCGATGCAAGTCTTATTCTCGATATCGCTCTATATGCAGTGAACTCCTAGGCAGCCGCAAGCCAGAAATAGATTCATCTTCGCTGATCTGTTAGAATAAGGCAGAATTGTAGAGCACTGAATCAAGTAAAGGATTGCAAAACTTATGGAACGAACACTCATTATTCTTAAGCCGGACACCGTGCAACGCGGCATTGTTGGTGAGATTTTAACTCGCTTTGAACGAGCGGGCCTCAAGATTGTAGGCACCAAGATGCTGCAGCCAAGTTACGATCATTTTTATCACCACTACGAAACCATCGGCAAGATGATCTCTCGTCGAGGCCAAAAAGCCTTTGATGTTACCCTCGACATGATGCAAACTGGCCCGGTCATCGCATATGTGCTTGAAGGTGTTGAAGCCGTTAGCCTTGTCCGTAAGATGGTCGGTACCACTGAACCAAAGAGCGCTCTACCGGGTACTATTCGCGGCGACTACGCACACGTCAGCTTCTCTCATGCAGACGAACAGGACTTGGGTATTGCCAATATCATCCACGCCTCAGGTGATCCAGAAGAAGCAGCCCTAGAAATCGCCCACTGGTTCAGCGAAGCTGAAATCTACGACTACCGCACTGTACACGAGCACTACACTCAGCCTAGAAAATCATCAAAGAAGAAGTAATTCGCACGCAGGCTAGCTTCAGCTGCGCGGGTTGCTTCGCAAAGCGCAGCCAAAACTAGCCTGGCACAGATTACTATATACTTGGATCATGGCCTGGTAGTTCAATTGGATAGAACACCACCGTCCTAAGGTGGGTGTTGGGGGTTCGAGTCCCTCCCAGGTCACCAATCAAATGACGTTACACAATTAAGTGAGGACTAATAACCTTGAGTCATCCAAATCGAGACACTAGACATGAACCATACAGACCAACTGCGGAGTACAGACTTAGCCTAGAAGCTGCTCTCGATACTGTTTTTGAAGATGCGCAACCTGAACCCGCCCCAGAAGACGGCTTTACGAGAAGTCGGACATGGCTAGCGGAAGGCGCCCTTATTGTCGCATCCGAGTACCGTATTAATATCCCACGCGGCATAGCTGCAAGCTTAGGTATCGAAGTGCAAGAGGCCGAATCCGGTAGGCGCCTCCACGCCAATATTACGACTAAAAGGTGGGCAGAAGAGGGTCTTTTTGCGATTCGAGAGTATGCTTATTATCATAGTGAGCTGCAAGTAATCAATACGCTCATGACAGAGGAAGAGCTTGCATCGATGACCGATAAAGAGCGGCTGAACGAAAGCATAGATGGCCGGTTTGAGGAGCTTGACCAGAGGATACATACTCCCTCTGATCAAGAATACATCGACCTTTTAGCAGAGCTAGCCTCATTTTCTAGCGCAGACAGGATAATAGAGTAAAACAGTTGTCATCGTGAGGTGGGGTGTTGGGGGTTTGGCCCCTCCCAGGTCACCAGACTATGCTATGATCGAGCTATGAATAGCACGCTCAAGAAAATTTTTAGCATTATTATCGTTATTATTATCTTGATAGCATCAGTTATTGGTTGGCTAGCGATAGAAGTGGGCTACGACGGCTGTTGTGGCGCCCCAGCAAATTACGAGAATGATAGCAAGCAATCGCTTACTCATCTAGCTGCTTATGGGGCGGCAGGGTTACTTGTTTGGTTTACTCTTCGGTGGGGTTGGCGGTCCAAAAAGTAATTCGCAGGAGTCGTTTCGAGAAACTAAACTTCGCTTGACTTTTTGAAGCATTAGTAGTATAATGCAATAAGATAACGTAATATAAAAACTATGGCAACCTCACAAGAACTAAACGACACCTCAAAATTCACTGAACGCGAACCCGTAGTCCAAGAAATCGGACAACAACGATTTCATGAAGTGGGTGAAGAAATGCAGGTAGCTAGATTTTATAAAGATCAGCGTGCACGCGCCGAAGAGCGAGGCGTTAGCCCTGACCGGGTAACTGCGCTTCAGACGATTGGAGATGCGATTGCTGACAGGAAACGCCAAGAAGCCCACATGCGAGCGTTAGCCGAAGAGATGGGTCCGTTTCCGCGCCCAGCTGAGCAACCACCGACCCACGACCCGAATCGTAATTAGATGTGATCATGTGCCTCTATCGACGTGAGCAGGCTTAACCACTATAATAAGTGGCAGCAATTAAGCCTAAAACATGCCAGACAAATATTTTGATGATCAGCTAGACGACGAAGAGGTATTGTTCGTCTTTCGTAAACACCCGATTGTGATGCGCAAAGGGTTGGTTATTTCTATGCTGGCGATTTTGCTTGGCACACTTCCTTCTTTGATAAAGCCCGAGTATGCTTATCTGTTTGGTGGGCTGGCGGCCGGTTTTATTTTGAGCTTTCTGTTGTTTCTGCCATCGTGGATTGGTTGGTACTACAGTGTGTTCATTGTGACCGATCAGCGGCTTATACAGATTACCCAAAAGGGGCTGTGGCGTCGCAGCGTGGTGGATATTGGTTTGCCACAGATTCAAATGGTCAATTATGAGGTCGGTGGATTCCAGGAAACATTACTTGGATATGGTACGATAATGATGCAGACATTTGTTGGTGATTTAGTGATCCATGACGTACATCACCCTGCAACGATTCAGAAAAAAATACTTGGTATTCTGAGGGAGAAAGGAATATTAAATAGCCCGCCACCGATGGTATCGGAAGACGACATCGAAGAGGAGGCGGAAGCAGCCTAGTTATGAAAAAAATCAGATCAAAACTACGCCGACGTAAACAGTCAGAAACGCCCGCTCCGGCCGGGCGCATCACCAATGACACTGTAGCCGAACACCGAGAAGAAGTGCTAGGGCAAGCGCGTAAGTATATCTATCCGCTTAGGCAGTCCAAGCATCGTCTGGTGACTGTCTCTCTGAGTGTATTTTTGGTTGCTTTGGTAGTGTTCTTTACGTACTGCACCTTGGCGCTATATAAGTTCAAGTCAACTTCAACGTTTATTTATAAAGTTACCCAGGTGGTACCGTTTCCGGTGGCACGTAGCGGCTCAGATTTCATAGCCTACGAAAATTATTTATTCGAAATCAATCACTATACGCATTATTATCGAACACAACAGAGTCTGGATTTTAATAGCGAAGCCGGCAAACAGCAGTTGTCTGAATTCAAGAAGCGGGCACTGGAAAAGGTGATCGATGACGCCTACGTCAAAGAGTTAGCTGAAGCCAAGGGCATCACGGTAACAGATAGAGAAGTCGATGACGAAATCACGGTGGTCCGGAACCAGAACCGACTTGGAGCAAACGACAAAGAATTCCAAAATGTCTTAAAAGACTTTTGGAATTGGTCTGAAAAGGACTTTAAGCGCAGCCTCAAAGCCCAATTGTTGCGCGAAAAAGTAGTGGCTACTTATGACACGCAAACCAAAGAACGAGCCGATGGCGCAATTGCTCAACTAAGTACCGGTGCAGACTTTGGCACTTTAGCGAGCACTGTTTCCGAGGATCCGATCACTCGACCGAACAAGGGTGAGTATGGTTTTGCTATTGAAAAGACGAACCGAGACATTGACCCGTCTGTGGTAGATGCGCTGTTTAAGCTGACCGATGGTCAGCATTCAGGCCAGGTACCGGTGGGATATGGCATAGAAATTGTAAAAAACTTGCAAACACAGCCCGATGGAAAAATCCGGGCAGCTCACATGGTCTTTAACTATAAGGACATCAAAGACTACATCAATGAGCGTAAAGAACAGAAAAAAACTCGCGTCTATCTACGCTTCTAATACAGCTTATGCTAAAATTTGAGTAACTATGCAGCAGTTGAGGGCCGGAAAAGGTCAATTATCGGTGGTATTTGTAACGGGGGGTGTGCTCGCCGCCATTTTTGTGGGTGCAGCACTGGTTTTATTGACTCAGCCACAAATTGGGCATTCTCAGGCTAAAGCACCAGCAGCCACTGCGCCAGGCTCCACTCTAGAGCAACGTGTGGCTCAACGTAAGACAGAGAAGCCAATTACGCTTGATGCACGTGATCAACAACGTGTAGCGTCTCTATGTACCAACGCCCAGGCCAAATTGCGTACTTTAAAGCAGAAGACGACCTCAGTAGTCGATACGCGCACCGGTATTTATAAGTCAATTGACGGCAAGCTATGGATTGCAGTCGGCAAGCTGAAGTTAGCCGATAAGGATACGTTTGAGCTAGAAAAACAGCGTGCAGCACTGGCGGCCGATGTGGCAGCCTATGAAGCCATGGCCAAAGAATACCAACAGGTTTTAGATGACGCGGCTTTGATAAACTGTAAAGCCGATCCAGCTGGCTTCAAATCACTCCTGGAAACAGCGCGGGATTATCGTAAAGCGTTGCGCAGTCAAACCGAAATTACCCGTAATAATGTCGTCAACAACGTTAAGCCAGTTCTGACCAATCATGCCACCGAACTCAAGGGTAAAGCAGGTACAAACTAATGGATCCGTACAAAAACGACAATCAATCTCCTCAGCAGCCGTATGACTACCAAGGCAATCCACAGGCGGGCTATCAAGATTCAGCTATTTCGGAGCCCCTGGCGCCCTACACACCGCCTCAGCCGCCAGCAGTACCAGCGCCAAACCAGGTAACGCCACAGCAGCCACATAAGCCCGTAAAGAGTTCCAAGAAAGGGCCGCTGATTGCAGCTGCAGTTGGTATTAGTGCAATTTTAATTCTCACAGTAGCAGTAGTGTTGTTGGGTGGTGGAGAATCGACCACTAAACAACCGGCCACCCAGACGACTACTAATCCACAGGCGTTGTTATTGCAACCAGCTCAGCCAATTGACATTGAACAAGCTAACAACGCGATTAGCCAAGACCTCAGCACGCTCAACGATGAAGAAGATTTCCCAAGTAGCTCGCTTGATGACAAGTCACTTGATCTTTAAATACCAGAGGAGTTAGCGTGTCAGCAGCTCAATGGCATGACCGGCTTAATACCGTCCTTACCGTCCTCGTTTTAGTACTAGGGATAGGTATTCTGATATATACGGCTTGGCCATTCTTATCATTTCATCTCCAGAAAAAATTTCCGCCGAGTCAACCTGCCTATGTAACGGGAGCAGCCACTAAAACTACACCACCTAATGACATTCCAAAAGACAATCGCCTGGTTATTCCTCAAATCTTCGTCGATGAAGCAATCCGAGAGGGTAAGGCCGAAACAACGGTAAACGATGGTCCATGGCGCAAACCGTACACCAGTACGCCTCTAGATGAGGGTAATACCGTCATCGCTGGCCACCGTTTTACGTATCGCAGCAAAGCAGTCTTCTATAACCTCGATAAGTTAAAGATTGGCGATACTTTTGCAGTTTATTGGCATGGCAAGGCTTATTATTATCAGGTTGCCGAAACCAAGGTGGTCAAAGCCGACAACAAAGAAGTTGAAGCGCCAACCGATACTGCCCAGCTAACCCTGTATACCTGTACACCGGTTTGGAATCCAAAAGATCGACTAGTGATTATTGCTAAGCCGACAGGAGACACGCCATGAGACATAGAGCTCGTAAACAAATGCTACAGCGGTGGCTCGTGACAATGTTATTGTTGGCGCTGCTGGCTATCGGTGTTGGGTATATCTATTTGGCTGATCAGCTGTCAGTTGAAACGCTTGGTGCACTTGGTGCCGGACGGTATTGAAAAGGGCACACCCCGTGTGCCATACGACATAATTTAACACCTTAAAATCTTTATCTACAGCACACCGAGTGTGTCTTTTTAAATGTGGCCCCAAATATATACATATTATTAAGGCACTGGCTTGAAAAAAGACTTGTAACTGTTTGCGCTTATGATATACACTGATGTCAGGGAATTAACAAAAACAAAAGAATATATAAAAGCGAATCTATTATGATAAATAATCCACTTAAACCAATTCTAGAAAAAGAGATGGACCGCAAGGAGTTCCTGCAGTATGTAGGCATAGGTCTGCTTGGCGCAGTAGGTGTTACAGCTGTCATCAAGAATCTAGAGCAGCTCTTTAGCGGTGCCAAGCGTGGCGCTGGCTACGGCGGCAATCCGTACGGCAAGTAGGTAACACATGTATGTAGCCTCCTATATCTACAGCTGGATCATTGCCCAATATGGGTGTGGAAATTATGGTAGTTCAGACTATAACGACTGTAGTACAGGTGGGGCCGCCGGGTCCTTGTCAGATACCGGCACAGGAGCTTTAATAGGTGTTATCATCGGGATCCTACTTCTTTTGGTGGCTACGTACTTGTTAGCAAGAAAATTGCACAACAAGAAGAAAAATAATCAGGCGGGATCAGTGGAAAAGAAAGATCCGTCGTCACCTACAAGCGGTGACGATGATACACCAGAGCCTACGCAAGAACAACGCTAATTAGCTTGTTTGTAAGCCATAAGTTATATACAATAGTAACTGTTAGAAAGAAGGTATTATATGCCAGGCGGAATTGGTCTACCAGAACTTATTATCATTCTTGTAATTCTTTTGCTCTTGTTTGGAGCATCACGTTTACCGAAGCTGGCTCGCAGCGTAGGTGAATCTGTTGGTGAGCTTCAAAAAGGTGTCCAAAAGGGCATGAATGAGGATAGTAAAACAACTAAAGAAACTCAAAAGAATCAGAAAACTGAAGCCTAGGAGGTGAGGGTATGGCTGGTGGTGCTGCAGGCGGCGCTAAAACGAAGCCGTTCATGGAGCACGTACATGAGTTGCAATTGCGACTCATGGTTATTTTTGTCGCCATACTTGCCGGTGCGGGTATTGCCTACAAATTCCATGAACCCCTCCTTGCGTTAGTTCAAAAGCCACTTGGCCAGACGTTGTATTACACGTCACCGGCCGGTGGATTCACTTCATTATTCAAGCTATGTTTTGCAGCTGGTGTGGTTATCGCCACCCCAGTTATTTTATATAACGCCTACAAATTCCTAGAACCACTCATGACGAATAGACGTCGTGGTGCCGTCATTCGCTACACGGCCGCTTCAGTAATTTTGGCATACGCTGGAGTTGCCTTTGCCTATATGGTCAGCTTGCCGGCTTCATTACACTTCTTGTCAACGTTTGGCGATGGCAATGTTCAATCGCTCATAACGATCGATTCCTATTACAATTTTGCACTCAGTTACATTATTAGCTTTGCACTGGTATTCCAGCTGCCGTTGTATGTCCTGTTCATTAATCGCATCAAACCGCTTAAGCCTGGTGGCATGATGGGAGCTCAGCGATACATAATCCTTGGGAGCTTTATAGGGGCGGCTATTCTGACGCCAACACCAGACCCATTCAACCAATTCCTTATGGCAGCACCTGCTATCGTGTTGTATCAAGTCGGTGTTTTATTGGTCTGGCGAGTTAACCGCAAAGAGCGACGCAAGCAACTTAAAATAGCCAAAGCCCAGCAGCGTGAACAATCGCGACTACAGGCCGAAGTCCACAAAGAAGCAATGGATAAAAAATTGTTTCAGCAACTTGGCGGCTTTATTGCTCAGCTACACCAGCGACAGCCAGCTCAGCCGATCATCATCCCAAGTTCCCAGGTTCAGCAAGTGCAGCAGCAACAGCCACAAACCCAAGCCAATGCTCGAAGGGCGATGGATGTAGTAGTAAAGCGGCCATTACCGCAACAAGCAAGAACTTCAAGGCAGCCAGCCGTGCAACGAATTCCTGTTCGCTCTGCTGTTAAACCCCAAACTGCGGCACCACGTTTGGTGTCGGATATTATACTGGCACACTAGTCCGGTAACAGGGGTAGTGTGCCACTAAATGTATTCACTGAGCATAGCTAGAAGTACTCATCGTTGCTCATTCTAGAACATTGCCATAAGGTGTGCAGAGAGAATTATAAAAAAGTAGTCCAGTCAGTCAGTGGTTGCAATTCTGTAACTCAATGTACGTTAGGAGCTCAGCCGAATGGAATGGTGGGGCAAGGGTGTAATCTGCTATAGTCATAAGCAAGATGTATATATATACGCGAATAGTAAAACAGTCGGTAGCACGCATGGTACTTGCGACATTTTTTATTGTTGTTATGCTTGCTACGTTTTATTCTGTCCACGCGGCTGAAATTGCGAGCTCATATCAATCCAACCAGACTATTAGCAAGGGCAGTATTGTTAGCTTTGATACGTCCAAAGAAAACAATGTGATTTTAGCCAACACAGACAACGCCACTCAGTTCGCAGGTGTTGCCGTTGATCCGCAGGACACCTTGCTGTCGGTCGATCCAGATAGTGGCGCGGTTCACATTGTCACCAATGGCACGGCCACCGTGCTGGTGAGTGATGTAAATGGCGACATTAAAGCTGGGGACCAGGTAGTTATTTCACCCTTTAACGGTGTTGGTATGAAGGCTGCGCCCGGTGGACGGGTGGTAGGGGTTGCTCAGAACGACTTTAATGGCGACAGTGGTCAGGCTACAACTGCCCAGGTAACAGAGAAGTCCGGAGCTAGTAAGCAGGTAAAGGTGGGCACGATTCAGTTGAATTTATCGGCCGGCACGGTAATTGCTCAAGACGATGACGCTAATCTCAATTACTTACAGAAAGTAACTAAGTCTATCACTGGTCGTACAGTGGCGACGTATCGTATTGTTCTCAGCATAATCATTGCCCTCGTCATAATTGTGGCACTTATTGCGCTGACGTACGCTTCTGTTTACGGCAGTATTATATCTGTTGGGCGTAACCCGTACGCCAAGCAGTCAATCTTGCGGGCGCTTGGTGGGGTATTGTTCCTGGCCTTTGTTATGGTTGGTTTTGGTGGCGCTATAATTTACTGGCTTTTACACTAGCATTGTACAAACGTGTACTGCTCGCTTAAAGTCCTGTTGTTACAGAAACAACAGGGCTTTTGAAAACAGAGGCAAAACTACTTGAAAAACTAACTTTTGCGGTATATAATATAGACATACCTTTTTCAAAATAAAAAACAAAATAAACAAATCAAAAACAGGCCAAGGCCATGGAAAATAATCCGAACAGTCGTGAAGACAACCCAATGCTTAACCCACAAGGGTTAGAGCTTGAGTCGGAAACACCAACTGTCCAGGTGACCCAAAACTCACTGCAGCCTGAACAACAAATTGCCCAACCCGGTGGTGACCCAAGTTCGCCGCCCCATACACACGGTATTTTTAAGCGCCCAAGTTTATTCCAGTACAACAAGGGTGCTTTTATTATCACACTGATTGCTGCAGTCGTGATCGCTATCGGTGGCTTGATTGTCTTGGGATTATTACTGAACAACAAAGATAAACAGGGTATTTCTCCTGAATCAAGCAGTAAAACCAGCGAAAATTACTCAGTTGGTGACCTCAAAGTAGAACAATTACCGGGCGGAACTTCGGTGCAGCTGCAAAAGGCCGAATATTTACTCATTAACGGGCAACTCCAGGTCGGTAATACGCTCGTCTTGTATCCAAGTGCTCAGCCGGAGAATCCTGTAGTGGGGCAGTTCTTCTTCGATAAAACTACAAGCGTGCCATATTACTACAACGGAAATCAGTTCATAAGTCTTGGCCCGACCGCCTTGCCACCGTTTGTGGCTACCATCGGTGGTGCGAGCGGCAACGTTACACTGGGGCCGAGCCTAGAGTTGGTCAACGGACAGCTCGATGTTTCGGCGAGCTATCTACAACAGGTTATTACCAGTCAATTTGCAGCCTTTTCGGCTACGAGCCCGCAAGAGCAGCCCACGCAGACGGCTAATCTAACGTGTCCGGCTGGCAGTGGTAACTTGACCGGTGGTGGTAACACCTTGCAGCTCAATACGGGCGGCACGTGTAATGGCATCACAATTACTGATAGTCCGACATTTTCTGGCACTCTGGCCGTAACTGGTGATTTGCAGGTTGGTGGCACGACTACCGTCGGCACCCTTGGTTCTGGGGGCACAGAGCTCGTTTGTACCAATGGATCGTCGCAGCTGTCAGTCTGTGACGATGTATCTGGTGTAAACTTTATTCTCAACACGACGACTACTCAGTCGGCTAATATTAATGTGCAGAGCGCGAATGCGGCCGATGTAACTGCAGTCATTCGTGGTAACGCCAGTCAATCGGCCGACATTTTTCAAGTGAAAGACGGTAGTGCCAGTGCCAACAACCTGTTCTCAATCGGTAACACCGGGGCTGCAGTTTTCCGGCCGGTCGAAGACTCGTCATCGACTTTCCAGATCAGAAACACCGATAATACATCACTTTTCAATATTTCTACACTTGGATCAAACAATATGATCCTCAACCCCAGTTTTGAGCAAAACACGGGCAACTGGACTAATATGTTGATCGGCGGGTCAATCAGTCAGAACACAACGCATCATCAATTTGGATCGGCGTCTGCTCAGGTATCGACAACTTTTTCTGGGCAAGGTATTCGCCAGAATCGAACCTTAGCCTCTAGTACCGCGTACTCGATGTCATTCTATGTACGGACCGACGATCCAGGTATCTCAATCTCATATGGTTGGTACCGGGCGAGCGCCACTGACGTACATAACTGTGCCAGTGGTGTGGCGATTAACAGTAGTTGGCAGCGTGTTACTTGTACGTTTACGAGCTTTGCTACTATGACGCCCTCGACCGGTATATATATTGTGATTAATCAAGGTTCGGCCCATACATTCTACGTTGATGGCATCCAATTGGAGCTTGGCAGCAACGTCACCAACTATGCGGCCGGTGAGATTAGTTTTGGCGCACCAATTGTGTCGGCTACGACCTTCCAGAATACAACCAATTCGAATAACGCTTTCTTGGTTCAGGATGCTTCGGGCAGTAATGCTTTACGGGTTAGTACTGACAACGTTGTATCGGACTTTAATGCCGCCGCAGCCACGCTGTATGTTGGTCGTGACAGTGGTACAAGTCGATCAATTAACGCTGCTGGTAGCATCAACGCCAGTGGCGCCGACTACGCCGAGTGGATTCCGTGGAGCGGTGTAAAGCCGGTAACCGGCAGCATCGTGACCTACGATGGCAGTAATTACGTAGTTTCCTCCAAGGATACGGCTGCCTTTGTAGGTAACGATGTCTTTAGTGAAGATGAAGCCCTGCTCGTTACCTTCGCTGGCCAGGTGCCAGTTCGGGTGACCGGTCCAGTGGTGGTTGGAGACATCATGGTCAGTAATGGCGATGGTACGGCTCGAGCTGTTAGCGCCAGTAGTGCCACTGTTGGTGATATCCTCGCTAAAATAGCCATTGCCCAAGAGACTAACAGTAACCCAGGCGTTAAGCTGGTCAAGGCAAGTGTTGGTACGTCATCGGCCACGGTCGGTGATGCTATTCAGCAGGCTGCTAATTTCAATAGTATTGTGGTTAGTGGTGATGTGGTCGTTAGCGGGACACTCCAGGCAGCCACCATCAAGACTACTCAGTTAGAGGTGGCTGGACATATCATCACTTCTGGTAATTTGCCGGTAGTGCAGGCGTTGGCAGCAGCTGGATCAGGTGCCACGGCCTCTGTAAATGGTAACGATGTGGCCGGTACGATAACCTTAGTGACTGGTTCGACTCCTTCAACCGGAGATCTGCTCGTTCTAAACTTCAATCAAGCCTACGGTGCTCCTCCTCGAGTCTCAATTACTCCGGCTAATGATGCGTCATCTCAAATGCGCGTCTCGCGAGGTGCTACCAGTAGCTCAGGAGTCACTTTTAGGACAGTCGATACACCGGCAGCTAGTACTACCTATGTCTACGATTACTTTATTGTCCAGTAACTAATTGATGGAGCTGTCATAAACGACGGCTTTGAGCTTATAGCAAACATTGCCAGCCGGGTGAGCTGAGCTATTGATATATTCTGTATAACCCTCGCTATCTGAGTAGCGACTGGTTGAGTTGTACTTGTCGTATGACCGACTCTTTTCCTTGTATGTCACACACAGCTCATAGCGAAAGGCCGATGAGCCTCGAGCCGATAGCGACCTGTTAGCGCCAGTTGCTTGAGTGGCCGAAATCTGACCCGTATCAACTGCCTTGTATTGTACAAGATTGTCATCTATTAACTTTTGGGCTTCGCCGGTTGTCTTAACATCAGAAAGTGATGCCGGTAATTTCTTATTATCTTCAGCATAATCGTTGATTGTGTTAGTAAGTCGAGGCAGGCCATCATCAATCAAGCGGTCATTACGAGTGCTGCGTTCGGCTGCGACTGGTCCAACTACTCCTAAGATAGCAATAATACCAATGGTAATCAGCATAATGAACTTATATGATCGCTGTATCCATGGTAACTTGGCTGGATTTAAGGTTCGTAAGAAGGTCAATACATAGTAAACGGCAATAATAAGCGAACTGTATAAGCCTACCTGGGCGCCACTGTTATCGGCGCTACTGCTCGTAAAGATTTGGACCAAGAAGAAAACTGCCAAAATAAGCGAGCCAATGGCGCACAGCGCAAATATAACAGCGTGAATAATCATAACGATATTCTCGGGACCAGTTTTCTTTTCTGGTTCTTTCTTTGAGTAGAAATAGTCACAGCCAAATGCAATCGGTAGAAGTACTAACACGGCGGCAATCGCGTATGGCGTAAAGCTACCGGTGTCGGCTTTCGTAATAAAGCTCGACAAAACCATAGTCGTTAGTGTGGATAGCGAAAGAACCGCCCAGCCCCAGAAAGCGTAGGTAAGCCATTGCAATACAATCAGACTAGCGTCAGCACTTTCTTTGTGAGGTGGTTGAGCTGCAGGAGTAGCTGAAAACACTGGTGGAACAGTTGATTGTGGCTGCGGATAGATAGGATTTGCAGGAGGTACGACTGGTGCTGCCGGAGTTTGTGGTTGTAGTGGCTCTGGTGCAGGCATCACAGGTGGTGTCGGAGGAGCTAAGGGTTGCGGTTGTGGCGCAGGCGGTGGCGTTGCTGGCCGCTCGTATGGATCGGGTGATGTGGGCGGAGGCGTAGGCTCTGGAGATGGTGCAGCCACTGGCTGATCTGGTCGAGTGAACTCCGAAAATGTCGGGCCAGCACTTGGTGCGGGCGCCACGTCACGTGATATTGGTTGAATGGTGGCTGGTCCGGAGCGGGACAGCTGCTGACGACTTTGATCTTCGTCGGGTCTCATATTTTTCCCTTTATACACTAGCTTTATGACAAGTATAGCTTACTTCCCACAAAGCCAAACCACTTTTACACAGATTTTAAGAGTTGCGAGCTAGAACCCGGTTGATGAGGCGACGAGAAACACTTACGCGTTCGCCTGTATCGAGCATGCTCGATTTGCCGTTTTGTAGTCGTTGGTCGACGACTGCGTTCTTGAGGTCTGTAATTTGCTGCGCGCTTGGTTTTTTGTCTCCATTGAGCCGTAAAGCTTGCTTAGAAATGTCCCAAACATTATTGAATCGCTTGTTGGCAAAGAAACGATAGTCGCCCTGGCGATTTTCACGGACCCAGAGTTGCTTCGGTGCCTCCTTAATAGTGCGCCACTTGCGCTGTATGGGTGATTCGCTGGCTAATTGAGGAGAAGACTTGGGTGTGCTTGGCGGTGTTTCTGCTGTCACCTTGGCGATCCGGCTCGGCAATAGTTTATCTTTCAAACTGTTCTGGAGCTTAGCAGTTGTCGGTTTATTGGCAACCAGACTTGCGGCTTCAGCGAGGCCTCTTCCAAGTGCGATTCCACCTATTGAAAACAAAATTGACCGCCGGGCCTTCTTAGCTTCGCTAGCTACGTTATATTCGGCTAGATTTTTAGAAACTACATGCCCAAGCCAGCTTTGGAGTTTCTCGGGAGTAGCTTGTTCGGGTAGGCCAGCAACCATAAAGTCATGACGTTGCTGACCATTGTTAGGGATGCAGGCTTTAAGCCGTCGGGCTTCGCGATTAGTGTGGATAGAGCCAAAGCGTACAGCTAAGCTGGCGCCGACTGCCACAGCGGCTCCACCGGTGACAGCCATAGAGGCTGCGCTGGCACCACCGAGGACAACACCAATACCAAGTTTTTTGGCCCAATGGAGTTCGTTATAGCGAAGGAGGAAGCGAGCATATTTTCGTTGCCGCATGTCATCCTGCTCGGCACTGGCCCGGTATTGATTTTCAGCCGAAATGGCATGATGCATATCAAAATAAAGTGACTTGCCCTCAAGTTGGGTGTTTTCGAGTCGTTCGCGCAAATCGGCTTCCCAAGCCATTTGGTAGGTGAACTCAGCACTGTCTAAGCGATGCTTTTGGCCGGGTAAGTAGCCGAATAACTGAGATCGATTGGCTGCATTAACGTAGGTATTACGAGCTTCTTCTAGGTCGGGAAGTGGTCTGGTTAGCTCTGCGGATTCAATTGCGGCAGTCAGTGATTGTTCGGCAATGGCTGGATTCATGTGTAAACTCCTGTCATATATACATAGTGTATTCTCTACAAAGCATAGTTAAGATGCAAGCATAAGCGCAGCGATGTTTATTACACTCGTATTTAGTTTATGCGCGCTAAGGTGTTATCATCGTCAACCGACCAGACGGGATATCTACTTATATCTCCACTGTCTGGATGAGCAGACCTAAAGCTGCCAGGACGATCTTGGATCAGGTGACCGCGGGAACCAACACCACCTACAGGGCTAATAATGCAATGCGCTCGATCGAATGGTAGTTCAATGATTTTCAACGCCATGGGTATGGACCAGCTCGCGTGTGGCGTTTCGATGCGGAAAGGTCGGAAGTCATTGTTTTTCAATAGTCCATGAGTTGCCACCAAAAAGGCATGATATGCCATGTCGGTGCTATCAATCTCGGCTTCACCGGCGACCGGTTGTCCGTCTGTTGGTGCTCGATCAAAGGCATCTCGCTCGCCCGATAGGTCATTGTGCATTGGTTGGATGCCATGTTCATAGGCGTCCCACAGTTCTTGTCTTTTTTCAAAAGAAAGATGCTTGGCCCAGCAACTGGCTGTTAGGGCGTTGCGGCCAACATCGAGCCTAACGGCGCGGTTGGCATGCTCAAAGCGAAAGATCTGAAAGCCAGTATGCGGGTTGTACGTATTCTCATCTGGATCCAACTCGATTCCATATAGAGCAAGCGTGCCAAGAGCAGCCTGATACTGCAATTGTTCGAGCTCTTGATAATCGTAGTCGGCTTGCTTGGCTTCTAGCTGAGCACGTCGTTCGAGGACTTCAGCCTGCTCGTCAGCGGAGAGTAGCTTTAGGACTCTGGTTTGACCATCGCGTGAGACCTCGAAGCGCTCATCCGATATAGGGGTAATTGTGTCGAATTCCGGTGAGATAATGTATCCATCGTCGCTTGCAAAGTACTGCAGGCCGGGTCGTTGTTCGACAATGCGCGCATGGCCTTGAACATGAGCTAGTACGCGGCCTTCGGCTGCTTTTTCATTTGAGTACGTAACCGGACGACGCAAAATGATAGAGGTAAGCGTTCGTGTGTCGGGACGATCCCATTCAAAGGAGTGGTGAGTTTCTTCGTTGCCGAGCTCTGATTCACCCTCAAGTGCTATATGCGGAGTGCCGCCACTCCAATAGTAACTACCAAGTTCTTCGTGACGATCCCACTGCTCGGTCTGCTCATTAACAAGGGTAGCTACTCGCTCTTCGACGGTTTTTAGTTCTGGATCTATAGCAGCAGTGAGCCACGGGGCTTGTTCGTAATCGCCAATTTGCTGGAGGCGAGAGGCATTCATAGTAAACCTCAAAATACCATGTACTGCTCGTTTGGTCAATTAGTAACAGGGGTAGAAAAAGAGAACTCTACAGTTCTTTAACCATTGATTTTTGGCTCGAGGTTTCGCTTACGGTGCGAAAGCCGACTCCTTGGTACACATGCTGAGCGTGTGTATTGTTACGGCTGACACACAAATGTATGTTCGGGAAGCCAGCTTCGCCAGCATGCTGAGCAACTTGTGTTAGCAGAAACGGACCCAGTCCGTTGCCTCGATAGCCTTTTTTGATACCGATAGCCAGCTCAATAAACGGAGGTGCAGGGAAGAGTTTATCAAGTGCACTACTAAAGTAGTCGGTCTCGTCATATTCGCGGTAGGAAGCGGCCGCCACTTGAATGCCATCGTCGGTACTGGCTATAAGACCAAAGTCATTGTCCCGACCCCAACCCATAACGTACCGATTGAACCATGCGTAGGATTGAGCTTCCTGAAGAGAAGTCCCAAAGCCTTCCGGCAGCGCTTCATTGTTGGCTTCACATGCCGCAATATGCAAAATATCGTACAGAAACTCTGTATCTTCGGGCGTAGCCTCCCTTAGGCTAACAAGGGTAGTGGGGTCGCCGTAGAATTTTGGGTAAATAAGTTCGCCGCTCATGGGCTGACTCCTAAGTCGAGGTTGCAAATAACGCCTGGTGAAATCCAGAGAATACCTCGAATTGTCTGGGCGTTAATTGCCTGCGGAACTCAGTCGTATTTTCCAAAGCTTCCATAACTCGAGGCATCTTGGCAGCTCGAATACCCCAGCAATTTAATGGGTGATCTCTGCCTGGTTTCTCGGTCGCAACAATGCAGTCCTTGTATTGTTGGATATTCACCATGTATTCAGAGACTCCCCGAAAGGCCATCGAGCCCAGATTTGAGCTAAACCCTATGGTAGGCGCAAATTCTCTAAGGTTGGCTCGTGTGACGGCCAAAACTTGTTCATCGGTGCGTCGGCCTAGTAGCAAATCGTAAACCTGAACAGGGGTAGTGAGATTTTTATTGTAGTGTACAAGATCGCTTTGAGTATCATCTACCGCTACAGGCAGATCATGGGCCGCAGCCAGTTCGCCGAGCTGCGCCATAAATGTTGACATGACTCTATCGGGCACATCAATTGTTACGCGCCGTGTAGCTTGCTCTAACTCAAATTCTGGAGGGGTCATTTATAAGTACTATATAACAAAAGTTACATTATGTCTACTAAGCGAGGCCTTGGAGGTAGACAGTTTGGGTGCTGTTACCGGCGCCGTTGCCGTTGGCGTAGCCGACGATCATCGTATCACCTGCAGTTGCTGTGACGATTGAACCCCGATTGGAGGTGTCGGCTTTTACATAGGTAGTGCCAGTAATGGCTGTGACATTTTTGGCGGTGACACGACCACTTTTGGCGACAACTCCCCAGTTACCAGAGTTGGCTGCGGCCTGTAGAATGCCGACTGGTATATCGGATCCGCCAGCACCTAAATTGGCGGTGGAGGCGGCGTTGCCTTGGCTTGGAGTGGCAAATAAAAGATCGTTAGCTGCTTGGTCATTGATAGCGACTTTCATGACATCACATTCCTGACCGTTAGCTCCAAATATTTGGAAACCGAGGACATCATTAGTTGAAGCAGCCACTGGTTTTGATGTGGTGATACCAGAGATCAGCGCCCAGCCATCAGTGTGTTTACAGTTGCGAATAGAATTGCAGTCAAAAAAGCCAAGGTCGGCTGGAGTAGAGAAGGTGCGATAGCCCATCATGACGTTGTCCCCAAAATAATTACAGCGAACCAAATAATCTGCATTGCGAGCAGCAATCTTATACGTAGCATTCATAATATATGTGTAACCGCCAATAAACTGGCAGCCGCGAACTTGCGAATCGTCAGCTTCATCATAAATCATGCCGTTACCTACAGCTTCAATTGAGCAGTCAATGAACGACGTATTATTGGCTATCTCGGTTTTGCGGAAGCTGCCGCCGGACTCTTTATAGATTCCATAGGGCGAAAAACCCATATGAACTTTGTCGAACATAGAGGTGTCGATAGTGCTATCACCGGCTACCGCCACAGATGCAAATTTTTGGCCGACAAGCTCGGTGTGGGTAATACTTTGGTCAGAAAAAGTAGTAGCGCCATCGGACCACCAAACACCGTAGTAGCAATGCTCAACACGGCAGTAGGCGACCTTTTGGTGATTGCCCATGAACGATACGCCCATGCGCCAACCAACCATGGTGCAATTCAACACTCTGGCGTTATCGCATGCACGAATAGCGCCCATGGCACATGGCGCAACACCTAAAGCAGCGCCCTGATTGCCCGGGCCGACCAGCTTAAAACCGTTGATTGTTGGCATTTCGATGCTTACGCCACTCGTCGTACCAAGTTGGAATCCGAATGTACCGCCACCGGTATCGGTGGTCCAGGTTAGGGCTGCACCCCACTCTGCATCAGTAAAGAGTGATACGGTCTTGGGGATACTGATGCCAGCATTGAGGTTGTAGTTAATGCTGGCGCCACCAGGGATATATACGGCACCCCAGCCGCTACCAAAATTCCAAACTGCTGCGATTGCTGCATTGAGGGCGGTAACATTCTGCGCCGCCGTATTTGACGGTGACATATTGTAGGGTGGCAGTGTGGCATCGACGACGCCGCGAGCCCACGAAGCATTGGTACCGTCGGTTACCAGTGTGCGACCAGTATTGCCAGTTTGAGTCGGCAGAGTGAGGCCGGAAGGCAATTGGCCTGCTGGCACTTTGCCGTCACTGCCCAGCGAGGCTACGCCATCAGTCGCACCAACGAGGGAAGTGGCAACAACGGAAGTTGGCGCCCAGTTCGAGCTGGATAGTACAAACGCTTGGCCGTCAGAAACACCGGTAGTAGATATTTTTTGACTTGTAACTGCAGCATTTTGTATTTTGGCAGTCGAAACAGAGTTATCGCTTGGCGTCCTCTGATCTGTTAAACGAGAGTCACCTTCGACGATAACGTTATTGCCGCTCTTGGTTAGAGCGCCCGTGAAGTTTTTATCACCAGAAATGGTCTCGGTGCTGCCTTTGTGGACGACCGACACATCTTCGGCCTTAGCAGCCAGGCCGGTTACAGTTGGGCTAGCAGCCGTTCCACCTAGGTCACCAGCAAGCTGAATAACACCCTTAGTGCTGGCGTCAGCATCTGGCACACTGCCACTGGCTGGTATGTAACTACTGGGTACTTTACCGTCACTGCCAAGTGGGGCATAGCCATCGGCTTGGCCCTTTTCACTAACTGACTGCTTGGCACTCAGTGTGCCATCGGAGCGAAGCTTGAGGGAGCCGTCACTATTGTGCTCTTGTGCCAGAAATGTATTAAGTATGTCACCCCAAGAGCCATCATCACTGCCAGGGATAGGTAATCGGACAACCACGCCTACTCCTTACGCTTGTTCGCTGTGCTTACCATTGATTATATTTCAATTAAACATAAGTGCAACTTTGGTGAGCTAATTGTTGAATAGTGAAGCCAGGTATTTTTTACCTTCTCGTGATACTCAAGATCCGACCGAGACCAGACTTGAGTGATGACCGACGATGCTGGTTGATTAATCAGGTTCGTCGGCTACTCGTCTTCGTCATCGTCTTGCCAGGAGTACGGTTCGCCTCCGACTGCCATTCCTGCCACAATAAGGCCGCCACCGACGGCCAGCCCACCTACCACAAACCCTATTACTCTCAGATCGTCTTCATTTTCGGGTGCGGTATTACGGTCCGTACATTCTGCTTGCGGAGAAGGGCATGGCTGCTTTTCGGCCAGAGCTTGCTCAGGGTTGTTAGCTAACGGGATAGCCAGAGCAATAACAGATGCAGCTTCGACAATAAATTTAGCTCTACTCATTTAATTAATAGTGCCACAATAAGGCCGTTTTTAATATTGCTTACGATTGAATGATGCGACTATTGTATCTGGCATGAAGCCATTTTCCAGCCGTACACCAGTAATATAATTGTAGTTGATACCTGGACGGTTGCAGATGCCACGAACGATAGGCATAGTTCTGGCATCTGAAGTAATGAGCAGTTTGCCACCGGCTTTTAAGGCATTCTGTGATGCATCTAGCAACTGGTTGGTGAGTCCGCCGTCAGTATTGTCGGGCCCAAACATAAAAGCGGTAATGAGATCATATTGATCTTGAGAATCGGTGCCAGACAGAAACTCTAGACCATCGCCGTGGTGTGCTCTATCGGTGGGCAAGATACCCGAGTCAATCATATCTTGAATAAGGTTAGGCCTAGAATCTATCGCCTCAACACTACCGCCGTTTAGTTTAACTAATTCGGTTAGGGCTATGGTAGGTCCACCGGCACCAGCACCAAAATCCAAAATCCTTGTTCGCTGCGCTCACTACGCCGAACGTTCGAGTAACCCAGTGAGTCTACCAGAAATAAAATAACCACCTTGCGGTGGCAACTTTATTTCTGGCGGGCCCGACCGGATTCGAACCGGCGATCTCCTCCGTGACAGGGAGGCGTGATGGGCCAACTTCACTACGAGCCCCCGCCTTGTGTGCCATGTGTTTGTCTGGCGATAAAGATTCGCGAAATAAACAAATAGACAGATGAGATCATAGCAAAAATAGAAGTAAAATACAACTTGTTGAGCATAGTGCAAGGAGCGTAGAATAGCTTTATGGCAAAGCGTCAAAGTAATCAAGTTAATCAAAGTAGGCCATTTAGCTTTTTCACGAGGCCCGAATACTATAAAGAATTGGCAGACAAAATTTCCCAAACAAAAAAGGGTGATGATGTTTACGTCTGCACCATGGGCTTTAATCCGGACGAAATCTTGGTGCAACAGATTCTACATGAGCTAAAAGAGGCTTCTGGACGTGGAGTAAACGTACTGCTTATGGTGGACGCGTTTACCTTCTTGCTTAAGAGAGGGGTTGTCCCAGGTCCTCTGTGGTTCTCGACGTCGTTCCCGAGAAAACTAAAAGGAAGTTTTTCTACAAAACTAGCCGCCTTAGAAGGACTAAAGAACAACGGAGGTAGGTACGTGATCACTAACATGCCTAGCCAGCGTTTTTCCACTCCTTTTGCGGGACGTTCTCATATGAAGTTTGCAGTGATCAATGATTTTGTGTTTGTGGGAGGTTGTAATCTCACTACGGTAGATCATTTAGATATGATGGCAGCAAGAACTGATAAAGTGACTGCGTCGATCCTTAAAGCCTTAGCAGAAAAAGTCTTTAAAACAAGATCCCTTCAAAGTGCACTAGTCAAAGACTCGGAAGTAGTGCTAGATACTACGACTACACTTCTGCTAGATGCAGGCTCAAAAGGAAGTTCCCTGATATATCAAGAGGCTCTCGCTCTCATTGATGCAGCAGAGGAATCCATAACTATTACCTGTCAATATTTCCCCAATAAGGCTACAGCTCGCCATTTAACTCAGGCTCACAACAGGGGCGTAAAGGTGACTCTTATCTATAATCATCCAGATCAACATCCATTCCCGCTTAATTTTTTACATCGAGGGGTTATACGTGCAGAAAAGCTAAAATACCCTAAGGCTTTGTTTAAATATCAGCTCCCAAGAGATCATAACTTTTTGCATGCAAAGCTACTTTCCAGCGAGAAAGCAACTATAGTTGGTAGTCACAACTACGTTGAAGCCGGTGTAAAATTTGGCACTGCCGAATTAGCCCTGAAGAGCGTTGATCCTGACTTCGGGAGTAGAGCTGTTTATATGCTACAGGAGCAAGTACCAGTTGCGTAGGGGGTTGATATATGATTTTTGGTACAATATTCATCTGCAGCAATGTTGCATGTGCCACCTTAGCTCAGTTGGTAGAGCGACGCACTCGTAACGCGTAGGTCGCCAGTTCGATCCTGGCAGGTGGCTCCAGTTGGTTTTAATTCTTAAATTCTGTATTTCAGACATCTGGCAATCAACGTATAATACCTAGCAACAATGACAACAGCTTCACACGAACACTCAAACGGAAATTCGCTCCTCAAGGAGTATTTTCATGATCGCATCGTTTTATTATTGCTGACAGTTAACGTTTTTATAGCAATTTTATGTGTTGCAACCGTGTTGTTGCGGCTTGGTGATTTTGGCAGTAATTACATCCAGTCTTACCGTTCTAACCTCGGTCTCAATGCCTATAGCGTTGGTGGGGCAGGGCAGATGATTAGCTTTGCGTTGTATGCGGTGCTCATAGTGGCTGGACAGTTCTTTGTCAGTTTGCGGTTTTATGCAATTCGCCGAGCGGTGGCCTGGATCGTTATGTTGTTGGCGACACTATTGTTGGTGTTGTGCCTGATCATCAGTAACTCGTTGCTTGGTTTGCGCTAGCTGTGACTGATATAGAAATTCCGCTCCAGAAAGATAAGACCAAAGCCTATCGCTGGCTGGAACGAATGCCGGCATTGCTGTCCTACAGTTTGCTTATTTTGCCGTTTGCTTTGAGTGTCATCGACCCGAGAGCAGCGGCCTTTTTCATTGTTGCTTATCTGTTGTTGTGGTTCTTCCGGGGTGTCGGCATCAATATTCGTGTTTTCCAGGGCTATAACCGCATGAAGCAGCACGAAAAACTGCCATGGCAAGCGATGCTAGCTGACATTGAGAGTGGGGAAGTGAAGGCTCATCATGCGCCAAAGTGGCACGCTCGCAATATCGAACGACTTAAAGTCTTGCCAGGAGCGGTCAAACCGAGTGAAGCACTGCACGTTTTGATGATTGCCACCTACAACGAGACGCGAGATGTTCTGGAGCCGACCATACAGTCAGTTTTGAAGTCTGACTACGACATGAAGAAAGTTATTTTGGTCATTGCCTACGAAGAGCGGGGCGGTCCAACTACTCGTAAGCTGGCTCATGAATTGATTGCAGAATATGGCGATAAATTTTACATGGCCGAAGCAATCGAACACCCAGACAAGATGCCAAATGAAGTCATAGGGAAGGGCGGTAATATCACCTATGCCGGCCGTGTTTTGCAGAAACGATTGGAAGCCAAAAAGATTGACCCATTACGAGTCATTTTGACCACGCTTGATGCCGATAATCGACCGCACCACGCCTATTTGGCAGCCCTAACATACACCTATGCGATGTGTGTAAATCCAAAAGTTATTTCGTTCCAACCAATACCAATCTTCACCAATAACATCTGGGACGTGCCGGCGTTGATGCGTGTGATTGCCACCGGTAACTCGTTCTGGAATTTAGTGTTGAGTCTTCGACCTCACGCCATCCGTAACTTCTCGGCCCATGCCCAGAGCATGGCAACGCTGATCGACACCGATTTCTGGAGTGTGCGTACCATCGTCGAAGACGGCCACCAGTACTGGCGGACCTTCTTCCGCTATGACGGGCAGCACGAAGTCTATCCAATCCATGTGCCTATCTACCAGGACGCAGTGTTGTCTGAGGGCTATAAGCGGACGCTCAAGGCCCAGTTTATTCAGATTCGGCGTTGGGCATACGGTGCATCGGATATTTCTTACGTCTGGACAAAAGGCTTTTTGACACCTAACAATGTGCCGCGCCTCAAGATGATCGGCCGCACCGCACGTTTGGTAGAAAGTCATGTCAGCTGGGCGACCGGACCACTGTTGCTAGCGTTTGCTGGTTTCATTCCGATCATATTTAACCCAGAAGATATCGCAGCCAATCAGTTGCCAAACGTTATTAGTCGTATTCAACAAATTGCGATGGGCGGCTTGGTCATCACCATGTTCCTAAGTTTCAAATCGCTGCCGCCCAAGCCGGCCCGGTATACCCACCGACGTACCATTTTTATGGTCTTCCAATGGATATTGCTGCCGATAACTACAATCGCATATAACTCATTTGCAGCCTTGTACTCGCAGACGCGTTTGCTCCGCGGTAAGTATCTCGATACGTTCGATGTTACTGAAAAAGCCGTCAAAAAAGACTAATTACAGAGAGTGGTGCGCCTGGTAATGGACGCCAGCTGCATTGTCAAAATGGTCTAAAACAGTAGTCGTAGTGCGGATAATGCCGCTGATCGGAATGATGCCGGTGTGCTGCAGGCTGCCGAGCAAGGGAATAATTGTATCTGTAAGCTGCGTAGCGTCCTCGAGAGCAGTTTTGCGGTGCGAAACGGATTCGTACACACTTAGGAACAGTTTGTCCCTCAGGAAGGGCCTCAGGGGCTGAGAGGAGGTGTGTTTGACTCGCCAGGCTGAGGTGTAGTCGATCTGTTCTCGAGTAGTCACCAGACTATGGCACGCTAAGCATTCGCGTCGGCGCCAGGTAGTTTGACGAGCGGCTGAGCCACGCGAGTTTTTGACGGCGGTCTTGCCACCGCAATATACGCATACCATGTCTATATATTGACATTACGCTGGACAAAAAGCTAGTGGATAACTACTTTTTGAAGTGCATAAAGCTACACTTTCAAGTATTTGATAGAGCGTAGATTGTGCGTTAGAGACGGTTAGTTACAGTAGTGAAGTCAGTAAGTTTGGTCTTATTTATATAGGTAAACTTAACGATTCACACTGGCAGTTTTGGCAGGTCTCATATCTTCGTAATAAAGATTAAAACCTTCCAAAACAAAAGCTGCTGTTTTGGAACTCATACGTAGTCCAAAAACTCCTGTTTAACCTGACAATGCTACCATCAACGAGCAGTTAGGTCAATATTCTACGTGAATTGCTTTGGTTTGATGGGTAGGGAAGGTTCACATTTAAAAAGGCACACTCAGTGTGCCTTTTTAGTATTTTCTAAGGTGTTAAAGTATGCTTCATGACCCACGGCGTGTGCTCTTTTGAATGTGAGTGAACTTTGCCCAGACAGCATATGGGTTGTTCTCAAATCTGGTGGGCGATATAGGATTCGAACCTATCACCTCAGCAACGTCAATGCTGCGCTCTAGCCAAATGAGCTAATCGCCCGTGCGTTTTTAGCAATAAAAACAGTGCTCATAATAGCGAAAAAGTGGGCAGAAGTAAACGGTGTGGTAGGCGGGATAGGGCTTTGTAAATAAAACAATACTAAAGTACTAGCCATATAATACTAACCTTGCTATGATAGTACTCGTTGGTGGAATTTTGCTAGGTGTTTAGCAAAACAACAGAAAAGTCGTGACTATTGCGAGAAGTCACGACTTTTTGCTTTTCAGGTGACGGTGATTTACACTTTACATAAGATATATGTAAAGTGTTGATGCTGCTTATGATGCATCAACCAGAAACGGACAATAGAGGAGATCATGGACGACCAAGACAACCTACAAGCTATGCGACACAGTTTAGCTCATATTATGGCAACTGCTGTCACGACTCTTTGGCCGGAAGCCAAGCTTGGTGTCGGGCCAGTTGTAGAAAATGGCTTCTATTATGATATTGACCTCGGTGAGGCTACTATCTCGGAAGAAGATTTCCCAAAAATTGAAGCCGAGATGAAGCAGGTAATTGCAGCTGATCTACCCTTTGAGAAGAGTGAAAAGTCGATTGACGACGCAATTGCCTGGGCTCAAGCAGCCAAGCAGCCATATAAAGAAGAGCTGCTTAATGACCTCAAGCGAACGGGTACCACTGTCGCTAAGGACTTAGACAGTGCCGAACTTGGTTTGCCAACCGATGGTGCAAGCCAGGTAGAAAGCGTGTCCTTTTATAAGAACGGCGGGTTCACTGACCTCTGTCGAGGACCTCACGTGACTTCGACTGGCAAAGTTGGCGCCTTTAAGTTGATGCGAGTAGCTGGTGCTTACTGGCGAGGTAAAGAAGATAATCCGCAGATGCAACGTCTGTATGGTGTGGCTTTTGCGACCGAAGAAGAGCTACAGAAACACCTTGGATTGCTAGAAGAAGCCAAAAAGCGTGATCACCGTAAACTCGGCAAAGAAATGGATTTGTTTACAATTTCCGACTTGGTTGGACCGGGGCTGCCGATTTTTACGCCGCGAGGCACTATTTTGCGCAATCAACTGATCCGTTTCTCTGAAGAGCTGCAGGAAGCCGGTGGTTATCAGGCGGTTTGGGCGCCGCATATGAGTCGAGTTGACCTCTATAAAACCTCGGGGCACTTTGATAAATATCCTGAACGGTTTGACGTCAGTAGCGTAGAATCGTCAGACGCTTTCATGATGAAGCCGATGAATTGCCCACATGTTACTCAGATTTATGCTTCGCGCCCTCGTAGCTACAAAGATCTACCGCTGCGTTATATGGAAACGACCACTATGTATCGAGATGAGAAGAGTGGGGAATTGCATGGTTTGTCGCGGGTCCGGGCACTGACCCAGGATGATTCGCATGCTTTTGTGCGTCAGGATCAGATTGAACTTGAGATGCAATCAATTGTGTCGATGGTTAAGCAACTCTATATGACACTCGAAATGGAGCTAGATGTTGAACTTTCATTCCGTGATGATACCGATAAGTACTTCGGCGAACCGGAATTGTGGGCCGAAGCCGAGCGGATCCTAGAGAAAGTGGCCAAAGACGAAGAGCTCAATTACAAAGTTGAGCACGGCGAAGCAGCTTTTTATGGACCCAAGATTGATATTTTCGTCTCTGATGCGCTCAATCGACGGTGGCAATGTGCCACTATTCAGTTGGATTTTGTGCAGCCGGAGCGTTTTGGGCTGGAATACACTGATGCCGATGGCTCGGCGAAGCGGCCAGCCATGGTGCATAAGGCTATGCTGGGTTCAATCGAGCGGTTTTTGAGTGTATATATAGAACACACGGCTGGCCGCTTCCCAATCTGGCTGTCACCCGAGCAAGTCCGAATCATCACTGTTAATCAGACCGAACCAGTTGTTGTTTTTGCTGACAAAATTGTTACTCTAGCCAAAGAACTTGGTGTCCGCACCTATGTAGATAACAGTAGTGAATCGGTTGGTAAAAAGATTCGTAATGCTGAAGTCGCTAAGGTTCCATACACCTTGGTGATTGGGGACAAAGAAATTACCTCTAACCAAGTTATCCCTCGAGTACGAAGTGATTTGGTTGTTATTGCAGCTCATCCGGAACTACCAGTTGAAGATTTCATCAAAACCGTCGCTAACGAAAGCAAGAGTCGCGTTAACAAAACTTCCTTATGAGTCGAGTTGACGCTGATTTCAACCAGCGAGTCTATGATCTCGTAGCCCAAATCCCACAAGGTAACGTAATGACCTATGGCCAAATTGCAGCCTTGTGTGGAGCAGCTTGGGCGGCATGGGAAGTGGGGCAGATTGCCCATCTTGGTCCAACTAATTTGCCATGGCAGCGGGTAGTTAATAAGCAGGGCGGCCTTGCCCGTGGCTATGTGCCAGGTGGCTTTGATGGACACAAGGCCGCCCTCGAAGCCGACGGTGTAAAGGTCTCCGAAGATTACACGGTTGAGGTAGGGAAACTATTGTGGAATCCACAGCAGACCAGCTTGTTGTAATCCTCGGCCAGACTGCCAGCGGCAAATCTCAACTTGGTCTAGAAATCGCTCAAGCCTATAACGGTGAAATTATTGCTGCCGACTCGAGGACGATTTATCGCGGCATGGATATTGGCACCGCCAAGCCTTCAGCGGCAGACCAGGCTGTCGTTATGCATTACGGATTAGACTTGGTGACGCCCGATGAAACGTTTTCAGCCGCTGCCTTCAAGCACTACGCTGAGAACGTTGTAAAAGATATCTGGGTGCAACACAAGTTGCCAATTATCGTTGGTGGTTCCGGACTCTATATTGATGGTTTGGTCTACGATTTTTCATTCCAAGACACAGCCGATCCGCAGCTCCGCAGTGAGCTCGAAGAGCTTGACCTAGACGCACTCGCACAACGTGCTGAAGCACTTGGCATTGAACCCGATCACGTCAATTTTTTGAACAAGCGGCACCTGGTGCGAGCGATTGAACGTGGCGGTAAAGTTGGTGGTCGACGGCCGAACCTGCCACCCAACATACTGCTTATTGGTTTGCGTATACAAAAAGAGGTGCTCGACCAACGCATAGCAGAGCGAGTGAATACAATGTTTGCTAACGGTCTGATTGAAGAAGTGCAAAGCTTGATCAAGCAGTACGGCGTCGATGCTCCAGGCCTCCTAGCACCGGGCTATAAAGCCGTAATACAGCATCTAAACGGTGACATTTCACTCGCAGAAGCCAAGGAGATTTTTATCCGCAATGACCGGCGTCTCGCCAAGCGTCAACAGACATGGTTCAAGCGTAATCCAGATATCGTTTGGTGCGACAATACTGACGAAGCCAAACAGAAGATAGGTGGCTTTTTGTCAGAATTTGATACAATACATACATGATTGAACAACTCTTTGGGTCAAAGACGAGGGTCAAATTACTGCAATTGTTCTACAGTAATCCAAACCGCTCATTTTATGTACGCGAAATTACTCGCAAGATAGACGAACAAATTAATTCAGTTCGACGCGAGCTCTCAAATTTGCTCAACGCCGGCATCATCTCATCAGAAACCAAAAACAACCGACTGTACTACGAGGTCAATAAATCGTTCCAGTTCCACGATCCATTGTCGCAAATTTTTGGTGCTTCTGATGGCGTTGCTGGTGGTGAACCAGCGAGCGAAACCGTCCAAGGTCTCAAGGCACTTGGCAATGTCGATATCGCACTCTACACAGGCCAGTTCACGCTCGACGAACGCAGTGGCGTAGATTTTGTGGTAGTTGGTGACATCAACGCAACCCAGCTCGCAAAGTACGTGTCAGACCTTGAAAAGAAAGAGGGTAAAGCCGTTCGTTACGCCGTCATGGATACGGGTGAGTTTGAGTATCGACGTCGCGTCAATGACCGCTTCTTGCTGACTGTGCTTGATTCCAAGATGCAAGTTTTGGTAGATAAAGGCAACGTCCTAAAGGCGCCGATTTCCGGAGAAGCTGCGTCTATAGGTGAGACCGAGGAAGAAGCCAAAGCATCAGCTAAAGACGACAAGACCGAAACAATCAAAGAGACTTCAAAAACGAAGAAATCAACCGCAACAACGAAGGGAAAGAAATAAGTGGAATTACAGTATCTGGGCGGCAACTGCGTCAAAATAACCGCCAAAAAAACCAGTCTCGTCATCGACGACAACCTCGCCAAGCTCGGCCTCAAATCAGTAGCTTCAGCTAAAGACATCGTCCTCTCAACAGGGGTTGGTGAACCAGTTGAATCAGCTCACTTCGTCATCGATCACCCTGGTGAATACGAAGTATCAGACGTCTCTGTTCAAGGTATCGCGGCGCGCAGCCATATGGATGAAGCCAAGCAAACGAGTACTACTATGTACCGCATTATTCTCGACGGAGTCAGGATCGCTGTTACAGGCCACATTCACCCCGATTTAACAGATAGAGAACTCGAAGCGCTCGGCACTATCGACATATTAATTGTGCCAGTCGGCGGTAATGGCTATACACTCGACGGTATTGGTGCTCAAAAAGTAGTCAAAGAGATCGAACCAAAGATAGTTATCCCAACTCACTATGATGACCAAGCCCTCAGCTACGAAGTCCCACAAACTCCACTCGACGATGCTCTCAAAGGCCTCGCCATGGAACCAGCTGATCGAGTCGACTCACTCAAGATTAAGTCATCTGTTGATCTCGGCGAAGGCACACGCCTCATCGTCATCAACCGCGCATAAAGCTCGCTCTAAGCGCTGCCATGATTGCTTAACTTAGTAGTAAATTGTATAATTAGTTTCTACGTGAGTAAGAATACAATTTCTTTTGATAATTTTGCCGATTGGCATGGAGAAGTGAACGGCATCGAGTTTCGTTCCCACATGCCATTGCCCGATTACGTGCCTACTACTGAAATAGATGTTAACTTGGGTAGAATAGCTCGACTGGCACGCATCGGTCGTCTTGCGAGCGTACAGTTTGGACTCTATGATGAGGACTCAGAAGTTAGCTTTGCGGTGGGTGGCATGAATGCAGACGGGTCATCTACGGCAACAGCTATTAAGGCTGGTTCAGTCGCGAGAGCCAAGAGCAAGGTAGATCAGCCTCCTATGAACGAAAAGTATGTCTTTCCTCCAGGCCACGGTCAGGTGAGAGTTAATGTCGCTCACCAGGATCTTGACGATCAAGTGTTGCGTGAAGCAAAACCGTGGGCCAGTTTACTAGATAAAGGTATTAGCGATGGCCTATACAATGCTGGCAAACAGCAAATGACAAACCCTCGTTCCTGGAGGATTAAGGGTGCAAGCGTGTTTTGGGGTACGTATATCACACTGGGGGGAGGGGTTACACTGCTAACTCAAGATATTTATGCGGCACTTATGGTACCTGGATGTGCCGCTGTACATGGAATTATGTATCCTCAAATTGACAAAGCGATAGGCAACCGGCAATTGGCAGAATCTTCAGTTCTGCCTTTTTGGCCCCAAGATAGAATTTTAGTCTTGAGGGCGCTTGCTAAAACACAGTCAATTGTGACTATTAAGTAGCTAGCGCCAGTCAATAGTCTAGAAGAATTACTTCTTGGCTTCAGCTTTGGCGGCTGCTTGAGGAGTTGTGAGAAGGCCCTTCTTTTTCAAGGTTCGGATAGCAGAGGTGCTGACCTTGAGGCGGACCTTTTTACCGTCAACAATGACGGTCTTGGTTTGGAGATTTGGCTTCCAAACTTTCTTGGTACGGCGCAAAGAAAAGCTCACGTTGTGGCCGTATTGCTTGCCTTTACCAGTAATTTCACATTTTTGCATCCCTATATTCTACCCTGTAACACCTCTGAAGTCAACAGTTTGCGGTGTATAGTTGGACCATATTCAAAAGGGCACACTCCGTGTGCCGACATTCAGGGCTGTAAGGTGTTAACTTTATGCCCACGGCACACTGCGTGTGCCTTTTAAAATGTGCCCCGACATAAACTATCTTCAAAAAGCCCAGCCGGCGGATAACTACAGTTTGATATACTGAGAAGCATATGTTTGATACGTTAGATTTTGGAACACTGATCACGGTGTTTTTGGTACTCGTTGTGTCTATCACTATTCATGAGGCTATGCACGCCTTTACCAGTCACTGGCTCGGCGATAGCACGGCTAAAGACGAAGGCAGAATTACACTCAACCCTATCAAGCACATAGACCCGTATCTAACGCTGTTGTTGCCACTCATTACGCTCATTGTCTTCAAAGTGCCGCTGTTGGCGGCCAAGCCAGTGCCGTTTAATCCTGATCGGGTAAAGTTTGATGAGTTTGGTGCGGCGCTCGTTGGTGTGGCCGGTCCGCTGACTAATTTGGGGTTGGCCGCCTTTGGCGCGGTCTTCCTTAAGTTGTTCCAAGGTGACCTCAGTCTCGCGGTAACAGACGTGGTAGCTATTTTTGTCATCATAAACATCGGTTTGTTTGTGTTTAATATGATCCCAATTCCGCCGTTGGACGGCTCACGGTTCTTGTATGCCTTTGCGCCAGATCCGCTGAGGCGGGTGATGGAAAGCCTCGAAAATGTGGGTATTTTCATTGTCTTTGGCTTGGTGCTAGCCGTGCCAGCTTTCACGGACATTATCTCAAATTTGAATCAACAAGTGCTCGATTTCTTGCTATAATAGAGGTGGTCGAGGGCGACAACCCGACACAACGATTATCTTGAATAGTTGTGATTTAGGGAGAACAATATTTATACCGGCCGTGGCCAGTATGTGCGTTCACCCACTTGGTTCTTGCCAAGCTAATCATAGTCGGACCGACTCGACCAATAATCCTAGTAACTCTTTTAAATAAGCGACCCTAGACGGTCGCTTATTTATTTACAAATCTGGTGAAGTCTTTAAAATAGGGAAGCATGACACCTCGGGGTGTGGCGCAGTTGGCTAGCGCGTACGGCTGGGGGCCGTGAGGTTGCAGGTTCGAAGTTTCAGACACTCTGCTGTAAACGTAACCTTATTCCGTCCCATTCCTGTTTTTCTTACACAATACTCGTTGACCCTGCATACGTCTACCAGGCATAGTATCCCTCCCATATAGCATAAGCATTTCAGTGAAACAGCAGTCAGCACTACTTCATTGTAGCTACAAACAGTATTTGTCCGCCTAATGTAACAGCAAGCTCAGTAGCAGATGGCATCTTGAGCGGCTCGATTTCCTTACGGGGTGGTCCAGAAACAGCCATAACACCTTCGGGTGCGGCAGTAACTACTTCTGATCGAGTGCCAAGTACCCTAAGACCTAAGTATGCCTGAGTGTACGTAGCCATTGCGTTAGCCATAGTGTAAGCGGCATCAATACCAACTTCGGCTGCATTTTGATCGCCACTATGATGAACAAGTTCATTTATACCCATATCTAATTGTCGGGCATGTAAACCAGCAAACACTACTAAGCCTATAGAACTAGCTATCTTTCCGCCAATTCTACCGTGACGACTTGACTCACGCCCATGCTCGTACGTAGATTTAACTACATGTTTGCCCGCAAAGGGCATTTTGCCAGTTACTTCCGCTACACTTCTTGACATAATACTTGAATTATACCATAGTATTACAATTTATGCAATACCTTTCATGCTTCAACTTCTTAGATATAGTATTTAACTATAGTTCAAGCTATTTGTGGCTAAAGAGTATTAGCGTCACCATGGTCATCATCCAGGTGGATGGTATTGCCGTCGTTATCTGATGGGGTGTAGGCGGGCGGCGTATCCTGCGGATCTGCTGCCGAACTATGAATACTGCCTAAGCCATCGGTTGCTTCGTCAAAATCGCTCATATTATGACCTACTCAATTTGCTGCAGGTGGCAGTGTTTTCAATGAAGCTGTTCATACTGTAGCGGCGTTACCGGAAGCTCATGAGGTGGCTAATAATATGGTTGAGGGCAAAAGCCCTGGACAAGCAGTCTTTTGGGTTGGGCTAAATACCGCACTCGTAGGTTTACAGCGATACAATCGTGCCCGTATGACACAGAGAGTTAATGACGAACTCGAAGCAGGTCACACATTTGACCCAGACTACAAGAACTGGCTAGGTATTGATGGTCGTGCAGTGGAGAATTACGAGGCTACTCTAACTTCTCAAGCTCCCGAACAATCACCAGCAACGATTCCACATGTCGGTGAAATGCCGACTACACCAATTGCTCCACGACCTGTGCGTTACTAATTAGGCTAACTGTTCAAGGTTGATCAGTCCAACTCGACCATATGCATATAAAAGACGACTCACCGAAGGTGGTTCGTCTTTTTGCATCTGTGGTCACAAACTTGGTTCTGCAGCAGAGATTTGCGAAGCAAAGATCGTAGTCGCCGGTGCACATATGACGAAAGCGCACAGGAGTTTGCTCCGAGCACTTGAGGAAATATCGGAGCCTAGCGACTCGTCCTGTCACCCCGACCAATGGTATTCCGCTAATTACAACACAAGTATTATTGACATAAATAGCTAGAAGTGTTAAAATAGTTTGATTATGCCTTATGTAGAACAATTGAGTAACAAGGTGTCACACGCTAGTATAAAGTACGGTGTACTTGCGATGAGTTGCATCGCCCTTTTAATTGCAAAAGACGGAGACGGCGCAAGAGATATTTTACCTGAACCGTTTGATGTATTTGACCACGCTGGAAATATAAACGGTTCAGCCCAATTAGGTTACGCGGGCGGTCTAATAGTTGGCAAGCTGGTCACTGATAGAGCAAGCAGAGGTGGTGAGCGTGAAGATAGTAGGTTATCAATTAGAGCCAAAATGGCGCTAGGCGGATTATCGGTTGGACTTTTAGTGAATGGACTTGTAGAAACTAAATTTGGTACAAAGCTTATGCATTGGGAAAGCACACCAGACCCGATAGATTTTGCGTATGGCGTTATTACCGCAACGGCGGTAGGTGCATTATTACCAAATGTGGAGCAGGAAGCCGTAAGAGAGTATGTACCTAATCAAGATCAAGACTTTGATACCGGTGAGTGGTAAAATCTAGGCAAGTTTTGGTCAAATCTTCCAAGTGGTTTGTCCGCCTAGTGACAAATAAGAAAAGAGAGCATGAAATGCTCTCTTTTTAGTACGGCTGGTGCCGTGCACATAGGATGCGAACCTATTTCAGTTTAGCGTCTTTACATCTGTTTTTCAATCTTGTTTTGGCCGGGTTCGATCCCCGGTGCCTCCACCAGATTCCTGTTAAGTCCTGTCACTCTCAAGAAGCGAGATGAGTTGTCCGGATTGATTTGTAACTTAGGATAACCAGTTTACTGCTGGCTTAACCACTCTTCGTGTTCAGCTTTTGATTCTTCTATGCGAACTTTGGCTTCTGCTTCTCTTGCCTCGTGTTCTTCTGGTGTGTATAAGCCTTCGCACAGTGAAACTAATTGATGACCAGCTGTAGTGAAACGAAAATCTCTTGGTTCATCAAGGTATTCTGGGCGTGGTTCTTGCTCAATTATGCCCATATCTGCCAGCATATCTCTTTCTTCCATTGGGCTGAGTGCAACAGTAGCTTCAAGCGCTTCGACGCATTTTCCTAAATCTACGTCATTAGTAAGGCTGTGATGAGCTGTTCCACCAAAAAGTCCGGGCCATTTACTGGTTATAAAGGTATCAAAAACTTCTTCAGATACTAGGCCTTGAACCGGTTCAAAATTACGCATAGATCTCCCTAACTTAATTAATGATTATTTATACACCTAAATTAAAGAAATGCAAGTACTGCCTTGGATGAATCACCAAACGAGCATAGTAGAGTCCTTATGCTTGCATGACCAGAAGGTGTTGGTGATAATAGGCTCATGATTGAAAGAATGAAAGACGAAGCATATTTTGCAGCAGCGTGGGCTAGGAGTGGATTTGACCACACGCTTGACCGAATAGACGAAACCGTTAAACAGCAACCATTCTCCACATTTGGTGGGCTGATGGTTGGTATGGCTGGAGGTGTTGTTGTAGCTGGAAATTTAACAGGCGAATCTCACAAAGCGACAGCTGAGATCACTGAGCTGGAAGATCAAAACGAATCGCTGATTACAGCTCAACGAGTATTGGATCAGGGTGACGTGCCGCAAGCAGCTAATGACCAAGCTCAGTATGCGCTTGATATGCAGATCATCAGTAATAACCAGCAAATAGGTACACTTCAGGCTCAAGAAACAAATAGCGGCAGTGGTACAAAAGAAGTAGCTAGCTACATGGGTATAGAATTAGGAATGGCAGTAGTTGGAGCGGTTGCGCTCACGGCTGCCAGTCGCGGTATTCGTAACGTCCGTAGCAATGTATTACCGCGGGCCTACTCCTTACACGCTTCACTATTTGCACGTAAAACCGATTGACCTTTGATCGTTAAGCTAATAAGTTTCAACTAAGTTTATAGTCAGCAAGGAGAACAACTAGTATGCCGGAAAAACCTTTTGATCCAGAAGCACTGAACGAGGCAATGGCGCTGGTAAGTGCCATTGCGCAGAGAGAAGTTAACGGAGATATTATTAGGAGACAGATCAAGGCGGAGCTAGAGGGCGTGGACTACGAGCCGCTAGACCAAGAAGCTCTACGCGTTTCATACTTAGGACAGACAGCGATGTATCTCGCAAAAGTTAGCGTCGAGGATGCGCCGATTAGTATAATTGAAGCGTTAGGTGCTGCTAGTCCTCAATTTTTTGCGGAAGCGTCTAGCAAAGCTGGTGAAATAATCGGCGAAGAAGTTGACGCAGATGCGTTTCGAGATACTGCTCACGAAGCTATTAAAGAAGCGCAGGCTAACTCCGGCAATACAGATGAGGAGCTAACAGAAAGATTTGCAAGGACACTTTCTTCAGTTCGAGCTGTTGCTGCCAAACACGGCGTAGATGCGGCTACGGTCTATGGCGGTGAACTCTATTATGAGGCCTTGAGGCAAGAATTTTCCCTTGAAGAAATAGCCGACAGAGCGGTCAGAAACATCGATGCTATCGACCCGGAGGTTGCCTTAAATGCTGTTATTCGTAATTTAGATAAGTTATTGCCTCCCGCTTTAACGGAGGGGATGACCGAAGAAGATATGACGGAACTGGTCGTACAACTACAAACCAATCCTATGGTAAGAGCACTCATGGCGGAAAATCTTGAAATATCAAAAGAAGTTTCAAGGCAACACAATGTCTATCTATTTGATCGAGTATTTGGCCCAAATGCGATAGCAAGCTTACCACTTGAAGCCCAATCTATACTTACCCCACATCAGCCCCTTGTCTCGATAGTGCGCGGCGAGGACTAGCTTAGGAGTATCTACCGTACTGCAACTACAACCGGGCGTTGGTAGAAATCAGCACGGCTGCCAATATCAGCAGGATTGCGGCGATATCTCGGATAGGGTTGAATTCATTTTTAAAGACCAGCACGTTTAAAATGATGATGTTTAAGATGTAAAAGCCAATTGTCATGGTTAAAATTTGGGTTGGTGACATAGTTTGATTGGCGATTTTATTGCCGTTGAGTGCAAAACAGTACTCAATGACTACCAGAGGTAGAGCGATCGAGATCGCCTTCAAGAACGTCCAATTACTGAGGTGTAGGTGGTAATATTGCGCCAAGACGTAAAAGCAGGAAGCGATATAAATCAAAAGTGGTGCGAGCAAGGCTTTCATATAGTGTCTATGGTTTGTTTAGTTGCTAATATCTTATCACGCCACCGCTAGGCTGCCCATGGTATTACCCCAAGAGCAATTGCAGTGCCAGCAAAGCGCTCGTTATAGCAAACAAATTAACTACAAACTTATTGCCTTTCTTGATGGCAATATGGGCGCCAATGTAGCCACCAAGCAGGGCAGTGACAAGAGAAACGACGCCGATTTTGTAGTCCACCAACCCTGTGGCTATGAAAATGCCGAGGCTCAAAATAGCAACCGTTAGTTGCATGGCCCGACGGGTAGCGCTCGCCGTCATCGCCGTCATGCCAAATAAGCCCATGAGGATGAGGAGCTGAAGGCTACCGACTCCTGAGCTTAATACTACTTGCAGCAATACTCCAAAAGTTAGTAAAACACCACCAAGTATTTTCATGGCTCTGCTGGTTTGCTTGGCCTTGAGGCCGAGATTTCTCAGGTATAACAGAGGTATTCCAAGGATCAGGATGCCGACTGCCATGGCATTCTCTAGGAAGGCTTGATAATCTTGCAAATAGACAAGCAGAGCACTACCCAAAATAGCGCCAACACCACTTAAAATAGAGAAGATAATGACAGTTCGTGGGTCGGTGATCTTCTCTTTGAAAAAGCGGGCACTAGCCCCAAACGAGATGCCGAGTCCGCTAAACTTAGCGGTTGCGATAGCTGTGGCTGGGCTAACGCCCATAGTGACCAGTAGTGGAGTTGTAATCAGTCCGCCACCGCCTCCGCTGGCTCCACTCAGTGCCGAAGCCAACACATTAATCAGTCCAAACAAGATCAAGAGCTCCGTATCCATGCCTAACAGTATAATCTATGGATAAAAATAAAGAGCAGTCATCTAGACTGCTCTTTTGGTTCGGATTGCCTGCGACCCGTTTGCGACCCCAACCATGTACCGTTAAGTATAATTGGTGTTCTGGGAAGTACAAAGCAAAAACAGGATTCTAAAATAAAACCTTAACATTTGGCGCGTATGCTAAATAAGCCTGGTGAGGGGGTACAGACTGGTGTCGCAGCTTGGTTGCGACCCAAGCTGGTTGGGTTTGATTCCCGATACCTCCACCAGGTAACAATTTAAATTTAAGTGCAAAGTGCTATGATTACTATATGGAAGAAAATCAAAAACCAGCAGCTACTCCTAAAGAGGCTGCTCCGAGTTCATTTATAGAGACGCAATCGGTGGTATCAAGCCCGCAGAACTATAGTAAATCGAGTACTTCGACTAAGATGCGAATTGGTGCATTTGTGGTACTCGTGATATTTTTGTTTGCTTTGGTGGCGCTGGTGCGAACAGATCAGGTGACCGAAAGTATTCCGAATATAGTTATGTTGGCTGTTTTACTCATTGCTTTTGTGAGCGGGCTGGTAAATATAGGCCTGGCTGTTCGTTCTTTGATTAAAAATAAGTTTGATTCGCAAACAATCGTAGGCGCGACAGGACGAATACTTCTTTCGCTGCTGGTAGTCTTACCGGGCTTAGTGGTTATATTGACTGCGTTGACATCGTAGTAACAGGGGTATAGAATCCAATTTAAAGCCAAATGGTGGGGTTAATGTATAAGGAGTGCCGCCATGGGTGAACGATTAAAAAATCTACGACAGAATTCTTTACGAGCAGCCGCTACAGCGTTAGCCGCCGGAAGCGTAGCTGCGATGGCAAGTGGGTGTGACGACGCCTACATTGAAGATCTGGGAATTCGAAGCGATGCCCATGAGGCTGCCGCCGATGTCTACGAACAGGATTTTAGGAGAGCAAGTCCTGGTGAGCAGTTTAGGTTTCAGTATCTGGGCCCAGCTAAGGTGATTGTTGACAATCCTGAGGACGTTGAGGTGAGAGATAGCGATCAAAGCGAAGCAAACCGGAGGCGAGGGCAAGATGTGCCGGTGCTCGAGTATAAATTTAATACTGATTGTTTACGAGACACTGTCTATGATCTAGCGGATACTCCGGCTGGCCTCGATTACTTTATTGAGAAGAGTGAGTATGGTCTCGACTCCTTTGTGGTTAACCCTATTTACGAAGAAGCTAACGATCCAAGTCTGCATTTTACTGTTTCTGAGGAGGCGCCCACACTCACCCCTGCTGATACAGATACGAGAGACGTGCTCGATGAGCATGGCTGCCTGTATGGTAACTGGGGAACACCATTTTTAGAGTCAGAACAAAGATTACCAAGCCTGAGCGGGGTAGAGATGTACACTGCATATGTTGAATAGTGTTGTTCCCATATCTGACATTTCGCTATACACTGGATAGGTATGTGGAAAGAGACAAACAATAAATTAACCAAAAAATTCAGCTTTGACGATTTTGATCAGGCAATTGAATTCATTAACCAAGTAGCTCAGATCGCGCGGGAGTTGAATCATCATCCAACGATCATTAACACCTATAACACCGTTGAATTGCAGCTTTCAACTCATGATGCTGGCGATACTGTAACCGACAAAGACCGGGTCCTGGCTAAACGAGTCGATGCAATTCAGAAAAATACGAGCCCGGAGGAGAAACCCGTGAAACCAGATATTACCAAAGCCAAGTTGTTTACTGATGGCGGCTCGCGCGGAAACCCAGGACCATCGGCACTTGGCTACGTTATTCTCGGCGAAAATGACTCCATCATCCATGAAGAAGGGGAATATTTAGGGATCACCACCAATAACCAGGCAGAGTATCGAGCCCTTAAAACAGGCTTGGAAAAGGCCCTCGAGCTTGGAATTCGCGAACTGGACGTTTTTGCAGACAGCATGCTGGTTGTAAATCAGGTTAATGGTACGTGGAAGATGAAAAACCAAGAATTACTGCCGGTCTACACCGCCATTAAAGAATTGGTTCCAAAATTTGACCAGATTACGTTTACGCATGTGCCACGGGCTATGAATAAACTCGCCGATGGCATGGTCAACGAGTGCCTCGATAGCCAGTAGCCGAGTATTTACAGGGGTGGTATAATAGAGGGGTCAGATTATTGGCTGGCCGCGTCTCTTTTGAGACGAGGAAAGTCCGGGCAGCGTAGGGAATGACAGTTGCTAACGGCAACCAAGGGTAACCTTAGGGAAAGTGCCACAGAAACGAAACCGCCTGTTTACAGGTAAGGGTGAAACGAGTAGGGTAAGAGACTACAGTTGGTTACGGTGACGTAATCAGGAGGTAAACCCTGTCTGCTGCAAGGAGATGTGCCTTCATTCGGTTCCCGCCGAAGGTATTTCACAAGAACCGCTCGATTATATTGGCAACAATATAACTAGATAGATGGTCAGCCCTCAATTAACTTCGGTTAAACGAGGACAGAACCCGGCTTACAGATAATCTGGCACTGAAATATAAAAAAGAGGCCCGCAGAGGATCTCTTTTTTAATTGATTACAATTGCTTGGACGCGCTATTTGGCAGCGACTTTGGCAACGTCAGCGAACACTTCTGGTTCGTTGACAGCTAGCTCACTCAAGATTTTGCGGTCAAGCTGAACATTGTTCTTCTTGAGACCAGCAATCAAGCGGCTGTATGTGGTGCCATTGAGCCGAGCAGCTGCATTGATTCGAGTATTCCACAGCGTACGGAAGGTGCGCTTGCGGTTTTTACGATCTCGAGTAGCGTTTACTAGGGCTCGAGTAATAGCTTGCTTACCGCGGCGGATGCTTGTACGGTTTGACCGACTGTAGCCCCTGGTCGCTTTGCGGATTTTATTATGACGTTTGCGGGTAGTAACCCCTCGTTTGACGCGCATCTTTAAGAAACTCCTAACTTTCGCTTCATATTCTTGGCATTTTTGCCGGTAACGGTTTCAACTCCAGCAAAAGTTCGCTTGGTAGAAGCGCTCTTTTTCTTGAGAAAGTGGTTGATCGCGGTGTGGCGGCGTTGGACTTTACCTTTTTTGGTAATCCGAATCCGGTCTTTGGTGCCGCTATGAGTCTTTAGCTTTGGCATTGGAATTACTCCTTATAACGAATATTAGTTGTTTACCTGCAAGTTGGGGCTGTTGTTCAACGACAATTTGCTCTCCGAAGAGCTCGATCACCTTATTGGCTAGGGTGAAACCGATGTCTTTGTGGGCAAGTTCGCGACCGCGGTAGAAGATAACAATCTTTACTTTGTGACCGGCTTCCAAAAAACCTGTTACTTTTCTAAGCTTAACGCCGAGATCGTGATCGCTTATCTTGAGGCCAAAGCGCATTTGTTTGACTTCAAGGCTCTTGGAGCTGCGTTTGCTTTTTTGCAACTGCTTGGTCTTCTGGTAGTTGTACTTACCCCAGTCAATGATTTTGGCAACTGGCGGTTTTGCATTTGGCGAAATTTCTACGAGATCGAGATCTCGGTCAGCCGCCATTTGCAATGCCTCGCTGCGCGAAAGAACGCCAATCTGGTTGCCGTCTTCATCTATGACGCGAAGGTTGCTTGCTTGAATTGCCCCATTCAAGCGGGTTCCTTTACTAATCTATTCGTCTCCTTAAATTATTAACTGCAGATTAGTTTGTCATTATAACAGTTTAGGGAACAGAGGTCAAACGATACTGCAACGCTTCGCTTATATGAACAGTCTGAACCGCTGCACTTTGTTCGATATCAGCGATCGTCCGAGCCACTCGCAGTGTGCGCATATATGCTCTGGCCGACAGTCCGAGCTGACGAGCACCTTGATTCAGTACCCGTAGCGCTTTTGGCTCTACCCATTCAGCAGCTTGTAAATCTCGGTTAGACAATTGACTGTTCAACTTATGGTCACGCTCATGTTGAACATCTCGCGCCCGCGATACGAGCTGGCGAAAGTTCGCAGTCTGGTTGGTATTGTGCGACGTTAGTAATGTGTCATGTTGGACTGGTTCTACTTCGACCGTCAAATCGATCCGGTCCAAAACTGGACCCGACAGGCGTTTATGGTATTGATCAATCTCAAAACCGGAGCACTTACAGGTGTGGCTTGTGCCAAAATAGCCGCACGGACAAGGATTGAGAGTAGCCACCATTAGGAAATGAGCTGGAAAATGAACAGTCTCGCGTGCTCGACTGATCGTAATGACCCGATCTTCCAATGGCTGGCGTAAAGCTTCTATATGGCTTCGTTTAAATTCTGGAAATTCATCCAAGAACAATATTCCACGATGGCTTAAAGAAATTTCACCGGGAACTGGTGGTAGGCTACCGCCCAGTAAGGCAGTCTTGCTGATGGTATGGTGGGGAGATCGAAAGGGATGATGCAGCACCAGTCGGTCAAACTGCTTGCTGACCAGGCTGTGGAGTTGGGTTACTTCAAGTATTTCATCTGGGGTAAGCGGTGGCATGATGCTCGGCAAAGCTCGCGCCAGCATACTCTTGCCTGTGCCAGGCGGCCCGGTTAAGAGCACGTTATGATGACCAGCTGCCGCAATTAACAGAGCTCGCTTAGTCTGCGCTTGTCCGACAACATCATCAAATGTAGTCGAGAATTCGATTTCCTGGGTAGGCTGTACAGGGGTAATCTGATGATGGGTGAGTACCGGGTGGTGATTGGTTAGATGCCGGAACAGTTGTGAGACAGTCGAAAAGCTAGTTATGGTGATGCCTGGAATCAGCTTGGCTTGTGGGTGATTTGATGCTGGTATCCAAAAATCAGTCACCCCACACTGCTTGGCAGCTAAGATCTTGCCAATAATACCCCGGACCGGTCGAATTGAGCCGTCGAGTCCAACTTCTCCAATAACAACAGTCTTGCTGGTTGGCGGATTAGTAATTGCATCGTTGATCTTGCAGAGGATTGACACCAAGATAGCTACGTCAAAAGAAGAACCATATTTTGGCATGTCGGCAGGCGAGAGGTTAATGATCAGACGCCGTGGTGGCAAGCGTACCTGGTTGGCGGCCAGTGCACCTCGGATTCGTTCTTTGGCTTCATCTACAGATCGATGTGCGAAGCCAACAATTACAATGCCGGGAAGAGAACGAGCAGCGTGGCACTCTACATTAATCAAGATACCCTCGTTGCCATGTTCCATGATGGTTTGTATCGTACCGTCTCGCATGACTCATACTATGGCCGAGACAACTTAAAAGTTTGTTAACTTTTCAAAGTATTTTCAATTCGAACCATATGTATAAAAATTAGTTCAGTGCAACAAAAAAGCAGCCCTTTGGCGGGCTGCTTTTGCGAGATTTTTGTTTGCTTTTAGTTTGAGATTTTTGTAAACGTTGGCGCCTCTTTGGTATGGAATAACGGCTTGCGAGAAGCCGTTATTTCTAGAGACGTTTTTGTTTTTGAGCACTTAATTTACTCAAGCGCTACAGGTATCTTATACAGCCCAATAACCACTGTCAACACGTTTTTGCTTAAAGCCTGTGCATAACTTTTTTAATCATAAGCATGAATTGCAGGAGCTCCTAATATTTACAGCTACTTTTAGTAAATTCGACTGAAAATTAACTCACACACAGTACGTCGGCACAAAGCGAGTAGCTGCCGAGCGGCTCCACTACCACGCTTCGCCCAAAAGACTCAATGATCCTGTCGACATATGTAAATAAAGGAAAGTATATTCTTCTAGCAGGCAATCAGGCATAGGGCGCGTCTAATGGTATTGATTTTGACTGGCATTCAACATGGCAGAGTGCTAACGACCAAGTCGGTACGCTTAATGAGTGCGCAGTGATTTTGTTATAAAGACTCAGCCACGTCCAGCACGACATATTTTGCTTTGTGTTGTTTTTCTGGCAGGCTTAGTTGACGATTTGGGGTCCAGCAAAATGCGAGTCTGAATAGTCACAATTAGTATTCAGCTACAGCCAAAGTTTACATGAATTTTTGAGACTAGGATTGCTGCTCATTGAAGCGCGTAGATTATGAATAGCGTGGTGCACGAGATAATTCTAGCTAGCTCGTTGCAGTCTAGCGAGACGCGGATTTGCTCGTACAGGTCAACAAAGTGGATTAAATTTAAAAGTTTGTTGTTAAAATATCAATGATAGACTAACGCCAAAGAACAGATGAAAAACAGTTGCTGTTGCATTCTGTACAACTAAAAGCATTGACATAAGCATGATTCCGTAGTAGCATAGAAAATGTAAATGTTTAAAACAAAAAGCAGAACAAAAATGCCGTAAACATTTCACCACTCTCTTCATATATCGCTCGTCGTTTGCCTAAAGCAAATGCGAGCGGTCAGTCAAGCCAGGTAGGGGCGATAAGCGCTATACAGTAATTTAAACGAGCGGTTTTATCGTCCTGACGGCACCAAATTAGTGAACACAAATACAATCCTTTAAGACGCGAGTCATTCAAGGATTGTATTTTTTTGGACGCTAATCTTTAAGAAGGTGATAAGATGAAAAGAGAACATGACCGAAATGAAAAAGAACGCTACATATAGGTACGCTTGGGGGCTCGGAGTTGCAGTTGTGCTGCTTGGTGTCTTTCTGGTGTCGACGAGCCCGGAAAAAACTTCGTTTGGACTACTGTTAGTTCCGATAGTATTGTCATTGGTCAGCATCTACTTCTTAGTTCAGCTCATGCTGACGACATCGGGGTTCCTTAAGCGATTTCCGCGCAAGCGGCCGATTGTCGCGCTGTCGGTGGCGGGATTATCGACAACGATTATTGTTTTGCAGACCACTGGAGGCATTGCGGCAGTTGATGTAATTTTGCTGGCCCTTATCATCGTAATTGCTACCATTTACATTCAGCGGTATTAGATGATCTGACATGCTATAATTAAGAGGTAATTATGGACCAATCTACCAAACAACCACCACAGTCATCGGAACCAGATGATGTTATGTTGCCGGCTATCGAGCAGACAGGCCAGGCAGCGCCAGTGGGTTCACCGGCTGCTAATTTGCAGTTTTCAGATCCGCTTGCCCAAGCCCAAACAGGGGTTAGTCAAGGTGGTGCACAGCCAATGGTTGCCGTTCCAGATGAAGCGGCCGACAACGAGCTGATCGAGAAGGAGTGGGTAGTTAAAGCTAAGCAAATCATCGAAAGCACAGGTCATGACCCGTATCTTCAGCAAGAAGAGATTGCCAAAATGAAAGCTGATTACGTAAAAAAACGCTATAACAAAGATATAGCTACCTAAGAAAATCGATGGCCGCACTTATCGCACTACTGGTTGGAGTAATCTGTATAGCCCTTATTATTGGGCCGATTATCTTTTTGCAGTCGCGTAAAGTTTTGCGCGAACAGAAGAACTTCGAGCGTGGCCTCAAGATGGTGCCGCTATTAATTCACCTGCCACCACCGAGCGATGATACCGATGGTAACAACCGTGACATTCGTGATGTTACCGACGAGAATATCTCGAAGGTTCAGACAGTCTATAGCATCATTGCCAGCACTATCGAAAAGAGCTTTAAGCGGCAATTCTATGGGCAGCGTCACATATCTTTGGAAATTGTAGCTCGCGATGGCTTTGTGCGCTTATACGCAATAGTGCCAGTTGGCTTAGTAGATATTGTGAACCAGGCAGTTATCAGTGCTTATCCATCGGCTCGGCTCGAGGAAGTTACCGATCATAATATCTTCAACAAAGTCGGTCGGCTAAACGGTACGCTCGGTGGTGAACTGACCTTGAAAGAGAAGTTTGCGTACCCGATTGCTACCTATCAAGACCTAAAGCGTGACCCATTGATGTCGGTGTTGAACGCCCTGTCGACACTTGATAAAGAGGACGGTGCAGCGATCCAGATCCTCATTCGCCCTGCCAGAGACGGTTGGGCCAAAGAAGCCAATGAAGTTGCCAAGAAAAAGCGTGAAGGCAATGAGAAGAAAAAGGGTGGCGCTTTGGCTATGTGGTGGTTCAATCAAATCTTTGTCGCACTCGTAAAGCCGCCAGAAGACAAGAGTGGCGCCAGTGGCCCTCCAGGCAGCAATCTTTCAAGTCACGAACAGGCTATCCTGGATTCAATCGATGAAAAAACTCGTTACCCAGGCTTTGAAACTACCATTCGTATTGTATCTTCGTCTAACATTGCCCAGCGTGCTCAAGCTGTCCAGAGTAATATCGTAGCCAGCTTTGCGCTGTTTAACGCCCAGGGCAAGAATGGCTTCCATTACACGCCAGCAGTCGATACCGAAGCCTTTGTGACGGCGTATATTATGCGCTTTTTCCCGCAGCATCATGATAAAAATATTTTGAACTCTATCGAGCTGGCGACTATTTTTCACTTCCCGCAACAAGAGGACATCCCAACCTCACAGTTAACACGCCAGGACTCTAAACAGGTTGACGGCCCGCGTAACGTGCCTGACGAAGGCCTACTGCTTGGGTACAACGTCTTCCGTGGCATCAAGAAGCCCATTAGATTGGCACTTGAGGACCGGCAGCGCCACATCTATGCCGTTGGCCAGACTGGTACCGGTAAATCAACGTTCCTAGAAAATCTGGCCCTCCAAGATATGTTAATGGGTAACGGCTTTGCTTTTATTGACCCTCATGGCGATACGGCCGAAAAACTGTTGTCGATGGTGCCAAAAGAGCGGACCGAAGACATTATTTACTTCTGTCCGGCTGATACTGACTATCCGTTAGGTCTGAATGTGTTTGAGGCCAAGACTGATGACGAAAAAGATTTCGTGATCCAAGAAGTTATTAACGTGCTCTATAAGTTGTATGACCCAAACCGGCAAGGTATGATTGGCGCGCGGTATGAGCATATCTTCCGTAATGCTGCTCTAACGGTTATGGCCGGTCCGGGTGGTGGATCATTCATCGACATACCAAAACTCTTCCGAGACGACCAGTACGTGGCTCAGAAGCTAAAATATGTGACCGACCAGAACGTCCTGGACTTTTGGCAGAAGGAAATGGTCCAGGCTAAGCGTTCTAATGAATTTGGTGACGTGGTGAGTTGGTTCGTTTCTAAATTCGGTGCCTTCTTGTCTAACAGCATGATGCGCAATATCATCGGTCAAACGGTGAGTTCATTTGACCTGCGCGATGTTATGGACAACAAGAAAATCCTGCTCGTTAACTTGTCTAAGGGTCGAACCGGTGACCTGAACTCCAATCTGTTGGGTATGATTTTTGTGATGAAATTCCAGGCGGCCGCTATGTCGCGTGCCAACATCCCAGAAGATGATCGCGTCGACTTCTGTTTGTACGTGGACGAGTTCCAGAACTTCTCAACAGACTCGTTTGCGACCATCATGTCCGAAGCTCGCAAATATCACCTTAACCTAGTAGTAGCCAACCAGTTTACAACCCAGCTGACCGAAGAAATTCGTGACGCTGTCTTTGGTAACATGGGTACCATCGTAGCTTTCCGTATTGGCCAAAATGATATTGAGTCGCTGACGCGCTACTTCCAGCCGTTCTTTGATACCGAAGATTTGCTACGCGTGCCAAACCGCAACACGATTGTTCGAACCTTGATTGGTGGCGTGCCTACGCAGCCGTTTAGTATGGCCACAATTGCGCCGCTTGGTACGCCAAGTAAGGACTTGGGAGATGCTTTGAAACAGTTGTCAGCTGCTAAGCATGGTCGCCCACGTCAGGTTGTAGAAAAGGAAATCTTTGCTCGCATGAAGACGATTGAACCGCCAGCCGGTGCTCGCCCGGCCGCAGCCGGAGCTGCAGGGGCATATGGTCGCCCAGGGGCGGCAGCAGGTATGCAGGGAGCGGCAGCAGGACGTCCAACTGGGCAGTTTGGTGTCACAGGGGCCACAGGGGCAGGGGCGCAAATGCCAGCAACAGCAGCAGCCCCTCCACCTAATCGAAATGGCTCGTTCTTGGACCAGTGGCTCGACAAGCGTCGCCAAGGCCCAGGTGGTCAGATGAGTCAAGGCAATATGGCTGCCCGTCCAATCGGTCAACCGCCAGCGTCTAACCAGGCTTTTGGAACTTCACAACCAGTCCAGGTTGGCGCCGGTTACCCGCCAGCACAAACGTACCCTGTGAATTCAGGCTTGCCACCGAGTCCCGCCAGCACAAACGCCACGCAGTTTAATGGAGTTAGTCAGGGCATGGCTATGCCGGCTGAGCCGCCGACGAAGCAGCAGACCAAACAACATCATCGGAAGACAGATAAAACTCACCCAGCTGGCGAGTTTACAATTCACAAAAATAAGCAGCAAGATCACTCAAGCTCAACTCACGCGAGCGGCCACAGTAGCGACTCCGATCAGGGGTCTCATCACGAAGATACCATCCATATTCAACGCTAACTCATTTAGTGTCGACGTGGTTTGGCGAGCCCGAGTAAACCTTCGCCAAGTATGCCAAGTGCAAAACCGGCCGCTAGACTCGCGAGGCCAATAAAGAAGTTGTACTCATAACCATAGTGGCGGCAGATGTATAAAACTGCCAAACTGGTGATGACCGAAAAAACACCGGCACCAAGCAAGCCAGATGGGCGTGCGACAGTGCCCTCGGCCGCATTGCTGACGGCCTCTACCTGGGCTTGATGGATAAGTCGACTCATAACCCTCTCAGATGCTGGCAATTGCTTGCGGACGACTTTAAGGGTTTGGTTGCGACCATGGCGTTGTAGATGTTTGCCGATGGGAGCACGACTTTCGCTCGCGGCTTTTTCGTGTCGTTCGTCACCTGGCTTTTCTTGGTTACCAAGAACTTGCTCGAGTCGGTCGCGAATAATTTCGATAGAATCAAGGTTCTGCTCGGCTTCGGCGGCTGCTCGTTCGCGTTCTGCCTCGAGTTCACGGTTGCGAGCCTCAAGCTTCTCTGGGCTAAGGCGACGCTCTTGTTCTGGAAAGCGGGGCTGGAATTCAGACATGACTACAGACCTCCCGATTGATAACTTCGTTTGATAATGCCAAGTTCAATGGCTAGCAGGCGAGTTCGCATAAAGAAGTAGCCGCTCAAAGTGGTAATCGTAAAGCCGATGGCAAGCGTAGCGCCTGGTCCAGTGTTTGGTAGCGTTTCAACAGTTTTGAGGACTGGGCACTCAATCATAACGATCGTTTCATTACCGTAGCCGTTCTGCATCTTACAGTCGTAGTCGCTGGCTGTTGCGTTTGGCGAGTTGGTACTCGGGATGACACTCTTTACTGTGACGCTAAAAACTTGCCTGACCTCGCCTTTGGCGGGAATGGTCCGGTTATTCCAGATAAGTTTTTTATTGTTGGCGTTGTAGACACCCTGACTCATAGCCAGTGTTTGCTGATTGATATCAGCATAGTCAAGTACGTCACCGATGTAATCCTCAATATCGTAGTTTGTTTTTGGCCCGGTGCCGCTATTTTTGGTGATCAAGGTGTACTCGAGTACGTCACCGGCTTTGGCTTTCGTTTTTTGAGTTTGGGCAGGACTTAGATTTTGGGTCACGTTGCGAACTTCTTTAGATCGCTCGGAGTTACTACAGCGAGGGTCGTCGGCAGTATAGTTTGGGTTTGTTTCGCACTTACAAAGCGGATCATCCGGTTTGAGGGTCGGGTTATTGTCGCAGACCGGTTCTTGCTCATCATCTGGTATTACCGGTGGAGGAGTTGCAGGGGTCGGCACAGCCTCTGGCTGAGCGGTTGCGACCGGTGCAGGTGCAGCCGGTTTAGCAACGGTAGGTTTTGGCACTGGTTTGGGGGCCGGCTTAGGAGCTGGCTTGGGTTTGGGGGCCGGCTTTGGCTTTGGTGAGTCGGCGAGGCGATAGGCAATGTTGCCACAATCTTTAAGGACCCAGACATAATAGTAGTTATTGTCAGTACCTTTATGTTTGCCGAAGTAATAGGCTGGGGTGCTGCCTTGCCACTCTCCGGCTGATCGGCTGTAGAAGTTGTGACCAGAAAACTGACCAAGGTAATTGTCATTGGTACTCGCAAAGTTGATGCGACCAACGGTGCGGGTGCCTTTTTTACCTTGTTCTTGGAATTTGAAGGTAGTGTTTTGCACGCTACCGGTTTTATTCATGTTGCTAGCATCGATGCCAAAGCGGTTATACAGGGCTTTAACGTCTCGGTGCTGTGGCGAATTATATGTATTCTTTAACTGGTCAATCGTTTTAACGCCTCCGCCGATGACGTCATTTCCTGATTGTGCTAACGACTTCTCGGGCGGAACCATAGCTGCGAACAGTTGAATAAACATACTAAAAACAATCAACACGAGACCGAGGCGTCGAATCGACTCCTCTTGGCGCAGTCGTCGAGCATAGAAACTCACCTGACTCAGAGTGGTCGGGCTATAGGCGATGTGAGTTAAGATTTTGTTGAACATTTTTGTTGTACTTTTGTGTCTATTTTGCAAAGTGATTTTTATAAAAGTGCTTACGTATATTGAACCACAAAAACAGGTGTTCAGACAAGCCTACTTTAATTGCCTTATTACCAGGGGTGGTGTATACTAATTAGTAACGGTGGAAACACGTAGTAGATAGCTCTACAGAGTAAGAGAGGGGAATGTAGTGTCCAAGGCACCAAAACAGAAAGAGTATGACGCGGGGGCAATTCAGGTCCTAGAAGGTTTGGAGCCGGTTCGTAAGCGACCGGGTATGTACATTGGTGGTACCGGAGTTGAAGGTCTACACCACTTGGTGTGGGAAATTGTCGATAATGGTATTGACGAAGCGCTCGCAGGCCATGCCACCAGCGTGGCTGTAACGCTTCACGACGACGGTGGTGTAACTGTTATAGACAACGGCCGCGGTATTCCAACGGAAGTGCATCCAAAGACTGGCAAGAGCACAGTAGAAACTGTACTAACTGTCTTGCACGCCGGTGGTAAGTTTGGCGACGGTGGCTACAAAGTATCCGGCGGTCTTCACGGTGTTGGCTCAAGTGTCGTTAATGCATTGTCTTCAAAACTGATCGTTCGTGTTCACAAGGACGGCAAGATTCACGAACAACACTATGAAAGAGGTGCTCCGCTGAGCGACCTCAAAGTTGTTGGTAAGACTGACCATACCGGAACCGAGATAAAATTCTATCCAGACGAAACTATTTTTGAAACAGTAGAAATTAATTATGATACGGTGCTCGATCGACTGCGCCACGCAGCCTATTTGACCAAAAGTGTTCGAACTTCTTTAGTTGATGAGCGTACAAATAAAAGTTACGGTTTTTATTTTGAAGGCGGCATCAAATCCTATGTAAAACACCTTAATTTGGGCAAAGATGTTGTTGATAATGATGTATTTTACGTAGATAAAACGGTTGATGATACGCAAGTTGAAGTGGCTATTCAGTACGCCGAAACATTTAGTGAGACAGTTAAATCATTTGCTAATAACGTGCTCAATCCGGACGGTGGAACACACCTGACTGGTTTTCGATCAGCTCTAACGCGCGTCATTAATGACTATGCCCGCAAGAACGGTCTTGTTAAAGAAAAGGAAGATAACCTATCAGGAGAAGATACTCGAGAGGGTCTAACTTCTGTTATCCTTGTGAAATTACCTGATCCGCAGTTTGAAGGCCAGACCAAGAACAAGCTTGGTAACCCAGAGGTCCGTGGGCAAGTTGAACAAGTTCTTTCCGAGAATTTTTCTTACTACCTAGAAGAGAACCCGGCGATTGCGCGTAAAATTATCGGCAAATCGCTGTTAGCCGCTCGCGCTCGCAAAGCTGCTCGCGCTGCTCGTGAGAACATCATCCGTAAAGGAGTGCTTGACGGTGCTAGTATGCCAGGTAAGCTGGCGGACTGTTCCAATAAGGATCCTAAAACATCGGAACTCTATCTAGTTGAGGGAGACTCAGCTGGCGGTTCAGCTAAATCCGGTCGTGATAGTAAATCACAGGCTATCTTGCCGCTGAGAGGTAAGGTGCTGAACGTAGAACGAGCTCGTTTAGACAAGATGCTTTCTAACAACGAAATCCTGAGCCTTATCAAGGCGCTCGGTGTTGGTATCGAAGACTCCTTCGACGTAAATGGTCTACGGTACGACCGAGTCATTATCATGACGGATGCCGACGTTGATGGTTCACATATCTCAACGCTATTGCTGACTTTCTTCTTCCGCTACCTCAAACCAGTTGTCGATGGCGGCCACTTATACTTGGCCAAGCCACCACTGTTTGAATTAGTAAAGCCAGGCCGAAAAACGAGTACATTTATTTATGATGAAGCTGAACTAGATACTGTTTTGGACGCCGAAATTGCTCGACGCACCAAAGAAGGCTCAAAAGTTAACAAAACAGATGAGCGCTACAAACAAGCTGGCTTCATTGAGCAGAAGCGATACAAGGGTCTTGGAGAAATGGATGCTGAGCAACTATTTGATACCACTATGGATCCCGAAAAGCGCGTACTTGTGCAAGTTAAAGTAGAAGATGCCGAAAAGGCCGACGCAATCTTTAACAAGCTTATGGGTACAGAGGTAGAACTTCGTAAAAACTTCATTATGACTCATGCAAAATTTGTAAAGGATTTGGACATTTAAGATGGCAGACGACGATATCAATACCAGCAACCCTGTGCCAGACGCAGACCTACAGCCAACTGAACCGGCTATCGAAGGCGAAATTGTAGAAGATTTCACTCATTCTCGTACGGTTGAGCGGCAAACTGTTGAAAACGTCATGGAGCACAGTTATCTACGCTATTCGATGAGCGTTATTATTGAGCGTGCTTTGCCAGATGTTCGAGACGGCCTCAAGCCAGTTCACCGACGTATTTTATATAGTATGAACGAACAAGGCCTCCGAAGTGGTTCGCGCCACAGCAAGAGTGCTAACGTTGTCGGGCAAGTTATGGGTCGTTACCACCCGCATGGTGACTCATCTATCTATGACGCCTTAGTACGCATGGCTCAGCCGTGGTCAATGCGATACATGTTGGTCAATGGTCAGGGTAACTTTGGCTCAATGGACGGCGATCCACCAGCCGCCATGCGTTATACCGAATCCAAGATGCAACGTTTGGCCGACGAGCTATTAGCTGATATCGATAAAGATACTGTTAACTTCCGCGACACCTACGATGGTACTCGTCAAGAACCAGAGGTGTTGCCAGCCAAAGTACCAAACCTATTATTGAATGGTCAGATCGGTATTGCTGTCGGTATGGCTACAAGCATCCCGCCACACAACCTAACCGAGCTAATAGATGCTACTATCGAGCAAATTGATAACCCTGAAGCAACTCTTGATGACCTGATTAAGCATGTTAAAGGTCCAGACTTCCCGACAGGCGGCGTAATTTATGGCCAAAACTCGATTCGGGCAGCATATGCAACTGGTCGAGGCGGCATCGTGGTGCGTGGTGTGGCGGAAATTGTTGATACTGGTAAGCTCAATCAGATTGTTATTACCGAGATTCCATATGCTCTCAACAAGGAGAGCTTGGTTATCAAGATCGCTGAACTGGTTAACACCAAGAAGATCACCGGCATTCGCGACATTCGTGACGAAAGTGCCCGAGGTGGTGTGCGTATTGTTATCGATCTACGAAAAGACGCTTATCCAAAGAAACTTCTCAACCAACTTTATAAGCTGACGCAGCTACAGACTGCCTTCCATTTCAATATGATGGCATTGGTAGATGGTATCCAGCCGCGCGTTCTGGGGCTTCAGGACATCATCAGGGAGCACATTAAGCACCGTCAGCAAGTAGTGCGTCGGCGAACCGAATTTGAGCTTCGTAAAGCCCAAGAACGCGCCCACGTACTAGAAGGACTCAAGACGGCCCTCGACCACATCGATGAAGTCATCGCCACCATTAGGAGTAGTCAGACTACTGAAGAAGCCCAAAAGAACTTGATGACTCAGTTCAAGTTGAGCGAAATCCAGGCCAAAGCTATCCTAGCTATGCAGCTACGAACGCTGGCCGGCTTGGAGCGCCAGAAGATCGAAGACGAGTTAGCCGAACTGATGAAGCTCATCAGTCAGCTCCAAGCCATCTTGGCCGATGAAAAGAAAATCCTCAAGATCGTTAAGGATGAAATTCTAGAAATCAAGAAGCAGTATGGTGATGAACGACGTACCAAGATTGTGCCAAATGAACTTGGCAAGATGAGCGACGAAGATCTCGTACCAGATGAGCAAGTAGTCGTTACGCTGACTTCAGCTAATTACATCAAGCGTAGTCCGATTACAGACTATCGTCGTCAAAATCGCGGCGGCAAGGGTAAGCGCGGCATGACGACTCGCGAAGAAGATGTCATCGAACATGTTGTGAACGCCTCGACTCACGACTTCCTTCTGTTCTTTACCAACAAAGGCCGCGTCTTCCGTCTCAAGACCTACGAACTACCAGCCACTAACCTCAATGCCAAAGGTGTTGCGATCGTTAACTTGCTCCAGCTGCAGCCCGAGGAAACGGTCAGTGCAGTCATCAATATCAGCAAACAAGACAAGGCAACCAACCTAATCATGTGTACCGTTCGCGGTGTGGTCAAGAAGACGCCGTTCGAGCAGTACGCCAACGTTCGCTCCTCAGGCCTAATAGCTATCAATCTTGATGACGGTGATGAGTTGAAATGGATCCGCATGACCTCTGGCGAGAACGAAGTTGTAATCTCAACAGCTGGCGGCCAAGCCATTCGTTTCCATGAGTCAGACGCTCGTCCAATGGGGCGCGTCTCTCGAGGTGTGCGTGGCATTCGCTTGCGACCAAATGACCAAGTAATCGGCATGGATATCGTCGAAGAAGGCTCGAGCATCTTTGTTATCAGCGAAGCTGGCTACGGCAAGCGAACCAAGGTAGCACAGTTTACCGCTCATAAGCGTGGTGGTGTCGGCATCCGCTCAGCGGTCGTCAACGCTAAGACCGGTCAGCTGATAGGTGTCAAAGCCTTATCTGGCGAAGATACTCAAGAAGTCATCTTGATCTCTAGCTCAGGCCAAACGATTCGTCTTGGTCTCAAAGATATTCCATCACTCGGCCGAGCTACGCAAGGTGTTCGCATCATGCGCCTTAACGATCGCGATAGAGTAGTATCTCTGGCACTTGTCGAGAAATCACCCGAACTCTCGGAAGACGAAGACTCCGAGGACAGTGCTGCCCCCGCTGCAGACGCAGAGGTTGCCGAAAAATAGCTCACTGGATTGTATAACAGAGAGCTAACCAGGCTTTGAAGCACACGGAGTGTGCGCTTTTGAAAGTGGACGCATTACATACTTAGACTAAAGTTGCCGCATTACATAAAACGCTTAAGCAAACTTTACAACGTTTTTGGTTGACAACCGGTGTTATAGACGATAATATGTTATGAGATTTTCGGGTGCTTGTCTTTAAGTGTCTTTGAGAAAATTTGCGTGACATTAACTGGGCATTCGCACGTATCACTTGATACGACCGCTGTTTGACCCCAGGTCAAGTTCATTAAAAATTTGAGATAGTGCAAATCAACGTCAGTTCATTTTTGAATTGTTTTTAATTTAGTAAGTCAGTTTTATACTGATGCTAAGAGAGCAAATTCTTTTTTTGGAGAGTTTGATCCTGGCTCAGGATGAACGCTGGCGGCGTGCCTAATACATGCAAGTCGAGCGGTAAGGCCACTTCGGTGGTACACGAGCGGCGGACGGCTGAGTAACGCGTAGGAACGTACCCCAAACTGAGGGATAAGCACCAGAAATGGTGTCTAATACCGCATGTGCTCTAAGGAGTAAAGCTTCGGCGGTTTGGGAACGGCCTGCGTATGATTAGCTAGTTGGTGAGGTAATGGCTCACCAAGGCGACGATCATTAGCTGGTTTGAGAGGATGATCAGCCAGACTGGGACTGAGACACGGCCCAGACTCCTACGGGAGGCAGCAGTAGGGAATTTTCCACAATGGGCGAAAGCCTGATGGAGCAACGCCGCGTGCAGGATGAAGGCCTTCGGGTCGTAAACTGCTTTTATATGTGAAGATTATGACGGTAGCATATGAATAAGGATCGGCTAACTCCGTGCCAGCAGCCGCGGTCATACGGAGGATCCAAGCGTTATCCGGAATTACTGGGCGTAAAGAGTTGCGTAGGCGGCATAGTAAGTAGGTAGTGAAAGCCTGGGGCTCAACCCCTTCAACATTACCTAAACTGCTAAGCTTGAATCTAGAAGAGGTCACTGGAATTCCTTGTGTAGGAGTGAAATCCGTAGATATAAGGAGGAACACCGATGGCGTAGGCAGGTGACTGGTCTAGTATTGACGCTAAGGCACGAAAGCGTGGGTAGCAAACGGGATTAGATACCCCGGTAGTCCACGCCGTAAACTATGGATGCTAGCTGTTAGGAGTATCGACCCTCCTAGTAGCGAAGCTAACGCGTTAAGCATCCCGCCTGTGGAGTACGAGCGCAAGCTTAAAACATAAAGGAATTGACGGGGACCCGCACAAGCGGTGGAGCGTGTTGTTTAATTCGACGATAAGCGAAGAACCTTACCCAGGCTTGACATCCTGCGAACCTTATCGAAAGATGAGGGTGCTTTATTGAGCGCAGTGACAGGTGTTGCATGGCCGTCGTCAGCTCGTGTCGTGAGATGTTTGGTTAAGTCCATCAACGAGCGCAACCCTTTTAGTCAGTTGGATTTCTCTGGCTAGACTGCCCTGGTAACAGGGAGGAAGGAGGGGATGATGTCAGGTCAGTATTGCCCTTACGCCTGGGGCTACAAACACGCTACAATGGCCGGTACAAAGGGCAGCCAACCCGCGAGGGGGAGCAAATCCCATCAAAGCCGGTCTCAGTTCGGATAGCAGGCTGAAACTCGCCTGCTTGAAGCTGGAATCGCTAGTAACGGTAGGTCAGCACACTACCGTGAATACGTTCCCGGGTCTTGTACACACCGCCCGTCAAACCATGAAAGTCGCCAATACCTGACGTCTGGACTTCGTTCCGGCCTAAGGTAGGGGAGATGATTGGGGTTAAGTCGTAACAAGGTATCCGTAGCGGAAGCTGCGGATGGATTACCTCCTTTCTAGGGAGAACGTAAGCCTTGCGGATCTCTATAGAATCCGTAAGAGCTACGGTCGATCTTGTAGGTGCAACTGTTTTTGCAACGTGTAACAGTTGTTTACCGCTGTCTGATTTATCAGACAAGCAAGTAACACGAAGAAACCGAACCGACGTTTGATTTGCACTATCTTGGATTTTTATTAAAACACCCCTGTCATGAGGGGTGTTTTTTATTTGGCTGTAAAACGAATCACGATAGCGTAAATGAAAAGCCACTCCATCATCGAGGAGTGGCTACATAGTCTAATTGGTGGGCGATAAAGGACTTGAACCTCCGACCTCGTCATTATCAGTGACGCGCTCTAACCAGCTGAGCTAATCGCCCGTAAGAGATCTGTACGTTAATGGTGGAGCAACGGGGACTCGAACCCCGGACCCCCTGCTTGCAAAGCAGGTGCTCTAGCCAACTGAGCTATTGCCCCAAGAAACCATTAAGCTGTAATAGATCTGCAAATACCGATATATTCTACCTGAATTTACCTCTTATAACAAGTGTTTAATAGGAGTTAACACCTAAAGCGCAGAGACAGACTGCGCGTACGCGCAGCACTAATTGGTCAAAGAACCATAAACAAACTGTGGAAAACCCTCAATAAGAACATTAGATTGTTGTAATAAATAGTACAAATAAAGTACGCGATAATATCTCTCTGAGTACGTATTTTATCCAAGTTCCGAGAGGTCTTTGCATCAGATTGTAGTACTAGATACAACAAAATGAATATTTAATTTATCTCAATAGTGTTGTCAAAAGGGTAGGTACAAAATTTGTTCAGTTCGTGCTTGACCCCTGTTTATAAAGAGAGGATAATTGGGGTAGGTTATCAAAAATAAAAATAACCAAAACAAAACTAAAAACCAAAATTAAACACCTATGAACCACCCCCGACGGTTATTGAAGACTTTTCAGCTGATGCTATGGCGCATGAGTCTTGCTTTGGTTTTAGTGGCAATTTTCACCTCTGTTATTTCATATACGCGCGAGGGTGCAGGCGATAATCAGACAAAAGTCCAGGCGGCTACTTCTTCAAATCTCAATTACCAAGCTCGACTACTGAACAGTAGTGGCAATCTGGTGGCCGACGGTTATTACAATCTCGAATTCAAACTGTATGATGCCGACAGTGGTGGTAGCGCACTCTGGACCGAAACCTACTACGACTCAAACGGGGTTACGGCTGGTAACGATAACCGAGTACGAGTTGTTAACGGTTACATGAGTGTTAACCTCGGTAGTCAGACGGCGTTTCCGGCGCTCAACTGGGATCAGGACATGTGGCTGACGATTAACGTCGGTGGCACCACTCAAACTGCTACGCCGACTTGGGATGGCGAGATGAGTCCTCGTATCAAACTGACCTCTGTTCCGTATGCGTTTCAGGCCAACAGCTCTCGAAGCTTGAATCAAGATCAAGGGACGTATGTCGGTACGCTTGATTTTGATACCTTAACAGATAACAGAAGCTTCCTGTTGCCAGATTCGTCGCTAGCTACTACGGGTAGTCCGGCTACGGTTTGTGTGTTCAATGGCTCAACTACCAACTGTCCGACGTCGGGCGGCTCTGGTAACTACATTCAGAACACCGGTGGCTCGGCTTCGCCTCAAACGGCAGCTAACTTCAATATCCAAGCTACGAACAGTAGTACCAACGGTACGATCGGCGGTATTATCAGGGGCGCAGCCGGCGGTCAGACGGTTGATTTGTTTCAGCTTCAATCAAGTGCCGGAGCTATTCTGGCGGCGTTCCAGTCTGACGGTAAATTAGTCTTTGGGCCGAGCGGTAGTCAAGATACGAACCTGTATCGATCTGGTGCGGATACGTTGCGGACTGACGACGGCCTATCGGTCGGCGCCGCGCTCGCAGTAACCGGAAACTCTACTTTGACAGGGACGTTAACAGTCAATAACACGACTGATATCAACGTGAATTCTACGACTGCACTACAGGTGCGAAACGGAGGCACCTCTGTTTTGACAGTTAATACCACTGCCAGCCAAGTGGGCATTGGTGGCCCAGCGGCTACCTCAACCCTAACAGTTGGGACAAACACTACTACAGCTGCTGGTGGTCTCACCTTCGGTACGGACACTAACCTCTATCGCAGTGCTGCTGATACCTTGCGCACAGATGACAACTTCGTGGTACCTGGGCTTAGTAGTGTTAGTGTTGCTACGCTTACTAACTCGAGCTATATCATACCTGGATCAGGGGCAGCGGCCGCCTATCTAGCCTATTCGCCCGTACCGAAGTATCTCTGGCATGATCTGCTCTCCTTCAACCGGTGGTGGGGTACACCGACCTTTGAAACCTATAATGGGTCATGGAGTGCCGGCACCTTAGACAGCAACCTGTTTGCGCAAAAAGAATCCTACAGCGCCACCGTTGTTAACGGTACAAGTGTGACCGGTGCACGATGGATGTGGAATAACGCAAACCTTGCTTATTCGTACCCAAACTGGTGGGCGCTTGGCTTTTCGTACAACGGTGCAACTGCCTCGTCAAAAGACATCTTGATTGAATCTTCGCCTGATGGTACAACCTGGACAACACGACATACAAGCACTGGTAATACTGCTAATGCGTCCCCTGTGTGGGCCTATATGACCGATAATGGAGGCCACACATACATACGGCTGACAATTAGTGTCACCAACAGCCAGCCACTTACCATGGCCTCAATCAAAGCTCTGTCGAGTCGATGGGGTAACCAAGGTGGTGGCTCTGAGTATGAGTTCGCATATGATTGGGATAGTAGCCGCAGGATAACCATTGGCACAACATCAGGTGCACGCTCGAACGGTGTGCTCAACCTGGGCAGTACGGCGCCGACGACGGCCGCAGAGGGTATTTACTTCGGTACTGATGTTAGCTTGTATCGTTCCGCCGCTAACATCTTGGCTACAGATGACAGTTTGTCGCTGTTAGGCACGAGCTCTAACTTAACAGTTCAAGGTACAGGCACATCAACCATTGCCGGTAACCTAACAGTTAGCGGCACGGTTACTACCGGTACTTCACTGAATGTTGGCGGCACTTCAAACCAACGAATCACCTTGATTAGCGGTGCCGCTAGTCATGGTATAGAGCTTGGGCGTACGGACGGCACATCGAGTACGCCATATATTGATTTTCATGCCGGTGCTACTGCCGTTGACTTTGATGCGCGTTTGATTGCTACGACCGGAACCGGTAGCAATGGTGCAGGCACCCTACAGTTGCAGGCTGGCACACTTGATTTGACCGGAGATCTGGCGGTTGGTGGTGGCGATATAAACTCCGGGGCGAGTACCTTTAACTTCGTGAATGCAACAGTGGCCACGCTTAACATCGGTGGTGGTGTTGGCGCTGGGGGTATTAACCTGGCCGGCGGTAGTGCCTCAACCGGCTGTACCATTGATGGTACCAACGGTAACCTTACCTGCTCAGGCGCTGTTACGGGCGGTGGTAGCACTGGTACACAAGGTTGGTGGAGTCGCAGTGGTACGATTCTACAGCCAGCTAACAGTGGTGATTCTGTAACGACTACAGGTGATATATACACCACCGGTAGCGGTACTATAACGAGTGCTGGTCTGCTGACTGGTAGTGCCGACTTGCAGGTAACGAACGCTGGCGGCAAGACGACACTTCAACTAACAAGTACCGGTAGCACCACCGGCCTCACCATTGGTGGCGATACAAACTTGTTCCGAGCAAGCGCAAATAACTTGGCTACAGACGATAACTTGGCGGTGGGTGGTACTTTTTCTTCAACAGGCGCAGCTAGTATTGGCAATGGAACAACGAGCGTAAACTTGACCATTCAAGGTAGTAGCTACAACGGAGTTGTAACAAATGTTTACTCAGACACTGCATCGGCATATAGCTTTTTCCAGCGGTCAAGGGGTACCCAAGGTTCACCTACCTATGTGACCAATAACAGCTTTCTTGGATCTTTTGGCTTCCGTGGTCATAACGGCACGGCTTTTCTGAGTCAGGACTCGGCTCGCATCTCATCCTTTGCTACCCAAGACTTCACGGGGGGTACCCATGGGGGCGCCATCGCTTTCTACACAGCCGCCAACGGTACAGCCGATGCTTCCGGCTCATCTGAGCGATTTAGGATAGACCACAACGGTAATATCCGTATTGGTGCAAGTGCTACGATTAGTTCTAAGTTGACGTTTGATGCGGCGACCACGGCTGCCGGTGGTATCTTGTTTGGTTCAGATACTAATCTTTATCGCAGTGGTGCCAACACTTTGGCCACTGATGATAGCGTGACGCTGCTTGGTACCGGGTCAAATCTAACTGTGCAGGGTACGGGCACATCCTCTATAGCTGGTAACCTGACAGCAAGTGGCACAGCAGCAGTACAAGGTAGTGGTGGCCTGACAATCGGTGTAGCTGGTTCTGTGACTGGTAACCTCAACCTGGCGAACTCTACTAGTTCGCGTCTTGTGGTAGTACAAGGCCTCAACCCAAGTGGTACCGGCAACGCAACCGTTCAAATTCCAAGTATTGCTGGTGGCTCAACAGATACCGTGTGTCTTGTAACATTGGCTAACTGTAGTGGTGGTGGAGGCGGTGGCGTGACGAGCTTGGATGGTCTTACCGGTGCGCTAACACTAGCCAACTCTTCTGGCTCTGGTGCAACCATTACTATTGATAACGCTGTAGCGGACGGTGCTACTAAGGGTATCGCTGCCTTCAACAGTACCAACTTTAGTGCTTCAAGTGGTGTCATTAATACTATCCAGAATATTTCTACTAGTGGTACACCAACCTTTAGTAGCGTCAATGCTACCTCGAGCTTCCTGTTTAATGGTACGAATATTAATACGGCCGGCACTCTGAGTAATGTTGCCTACCTCAACCAAGCTAATAACTTTAGTGCTGCTAACACCTTTAGTTCTGCCGGTACGGCACTGAGCGTAACCAACAATGCTTCAATTGGCGGCACTCTAGCAGTGCAAGGTAGTGGCGGCCTGACAATCGGTGTAGCTGGCTCGGTTACCGGTAATCTCAGCCTTGCCAATAGCAGTAGCAGTCGAATGGTTATTGTACAGGGCTTAAATCCAAGCGGTAGCGGCAACGCAACCGTTCAGATTCCAACAATTGCCGGCGGAGCCACAGATACGGTTTGTTTATTTACTCTTGGGAACTGTAGTGGCGGTGGCGTGACGAGCCTCAATGGTCAAACCGGTGCGGTCACTATAAATAACGCCAGTGGCAGCGGCGGATCTGTCACTATCCAAGACGCTTCAACCAGCCAAAAGGGTATTGCTACGTTCAATGCTACGAACTTCTCAGCTAGCAGCGGCACCATTAATACTATCCAGAACATCGATACCTCAGCGAGCCCAACCTTTGCAAATGTAAATGCTACAACCGCACTTCAATTAAACGGCACCAGCATTAATACGGCTGGCACGTTAACAAATGTGGCATATCTCAGTCAAAACCAAACCTTTGCTGGTGTTAATACCTTCCGAAACACCTCTGATTCGACAGCTGCCTTCCGCATTCAAAACTCAACTGCATCGGTTGACCTCCTGACTGCCGATACGACAAATGGCGTTATAAAGATTGGTACCACTGGTACTGCTACGCAGTCTGGCTCGGCCCTGTTTGTTACTACTGCTGAATTCTCGGGTCAGTTACGAGTTGGTGATGGCACCAATCGGGTTCAGTTTGATGGTACAACCAAGAAGCTTGAGTATGTTGGTACGGCACGCCAGGATCGGCAAATAACCCTCACGCCAGAGTATCCAGGCGCCGTCTTAACTGCGGACGGTAGCAATAATATTGGTACTATGACGAGCGACTTCTGCTCGAACACCGGAACACTCAGTATCAATAATAGTATTTGTGGATCTGGCGAGGCATTTAACTATTACTCTTGGACAGGCTCAGGTGGTACTATGGACTATGATATTTATGTTCGTTGGCAGGCGCCAAGTGACTTCTCGGCCTTTAGTAATGCAACCGATGCGGTTAAGATGTATGGCTGGCGAACATCATCAACTGAAAAGGTGGAACTTTCTATGTATCAAGCCAATGGTACACAATGCGGTAGCACAACAGAAATAAACAGTAGTGATGGAACCTGGCAACAAACCTCAATGACAGGTGATGAGACTGCCTGTAGTGTGGCTGTTAACGATATGATAACGTTCAGAATTAAGCTCACAGCTAGCTCCACTGGCTTTGCCCGCGCGTCGAACCTTCAAATTAACTACTTAAGTAAGTTCTAATGACGCAACGACGGTATTACTACGTACGGTATATAAAAGTGCCGCTCATTAAAGTGAAGCGCTGGTTTGTGAGGAGTTGGCAACGAAGTTGGCGGTTCCGCATTGCGACCGTGACAGCTCTCATTATAGCCGTATTACTATTGCAGCTAATTCCTCAGACTGCCCTTATTAAACCAGCCAAGGCGCATGCGGCTTCGTTTCAATTTACACCGACAGCGGGGCAGATCGTAACCGGTACATCGCCGAATGTTACAGCTATAGGGCAGGATGGTACTGGCGAGGGTGTGAACGTTGGCTCTTGGAAAGGCACACTGAGAGCCGACAACTTCCACTGGCAGGTCGCTAGCACCACAAGTGGTTACGATGCCAATCTTACTCTCGGCGGCTCTGCGCTGAATGGCGCGAATGCTATCTTTATTCAAACTAGATTTGACCTAGACGCCACTGCGCCTAGTACTGTAGTGCAGATCTGTGACTGGAGTTCATCGAGCAATGTCGATAACAGTACCGATGCTGCCTGCACTGGCGGCGGTTGGCGTACGCTCAATAACCGCAAACAGGCTATCACGACAATTTCGCCTTCCCAGTACACGTGGCAGATCTATAATGGCTACTGGTCTGATGGTTCTAATAATAGTGTTAATACACCACTAGGCAACTTCATCAACGGCAGTAATCAGACGAAAGTTCGCTATTACTCAACGACTAACACAACCTCAACGGTGTCGATTGATTCATTGACTATGCAAGCTGTTATCAATCCGGTCTACGGCGTTGGTGGTTTTACAAACCAAGGTGGCGGCACAGTAACTGGTGATTATATGAACACAAATGCCATTCATCAAACTCCGTCGGATGATAGTCGCCTCGAATTTGCAGGTCAATCTGGTAGCTCAGCGCCCTCGGCCGACCTAAGTTTCAAGAACGTTAAGACATACACTGGTATGAATAGTTTTGCAGTGCGCATGGAAACCTCTTGTTCTAGTGCGAGTTCCGGTTTAATGTACAGCCTGCAAACGTACAATGCAAACTCCTCAACCTGGGAAACAATGACCTCATTGCCGATCAACTGCTCTACAACCGACGCTACAAGTGTGATCTCTAAAAGTAATGTTACGCTGAGTAACTATATATCAAGTGATACGCTTAAAGTCCGTCTGGTGGGGGATACAAATACGACAACATCGATTCGTGTCGACATGATGTATTTACAGATGGGAACTACTAATAGTGATACAGCCGCGTGCGAAGTGTCATTTGGCACTAATGCTAACGGGCGTGTTGTGTCCAATCCAACGGCTACACTTGATGCGTCCAAAGCCATAGACTCAGATTCGAACTATTTATACGTCGCTGGCTACGACACCATTCCTGGTACGAGCAATCAGGAATGGCGCATTGAGAAGCGTAATAAGAGCGACGGCACCTTGGTTACTGGTTTTGGTACCAATGGTGTGGTGCGTACTAATCCAAGTAGCGGTGATGATCAAATTAATGCTATCCGAGTTGATTCAAGCTACATCTATGTGGCCGGCTATGACAATAGTGCTGGTAATACACAATATCGTGTTGAGAAACGTGATATCTCGACAGGTGCTCTTGACTCAGGCTTTGGCAGCAGTGGTGTATATACCAGTAATCCTGGTAGCGGTGCTGACCAGGTGGTAGATATTGATATCGATAGTACGTATATATACATTGCAGGTACGCGCTCAACCAATGTGGCACGATACGAAAAAATTGCTATCAGTGACGCGTCACTCGATACCGGCTTTGACACTGATGGCATATTAGAGAGCGCGCCCGCGAGCACACAACTGACACCGTCACAAATAAGAGTCGACGGCTCAAACGTATATATGATTGGCACACAAGCTAATGCTAACGGGCAAATTAGCTCCCGCCAGGGACGCATCGAGAAGCGCAGCAAAACGAGTGGTGCGTATGATGGTACCTTTGGTTCGGCAACCGGTGTTGTTAATAGCAACAATGCTGGTACTGGTGATGACACGGGTGTAGCGATTGATATTGATAGCAGCTACATCTACGATAGTGTCTTTACGACCAACAACAACCCAATGTGGGTTATAGAAAAGCGTGACATTTCCACTGGTAGCCTGGACACGAGTTTTAATTCCGGTGGTACGATTCCTGGCCAGCAGCTGGTTAACCCTTCAACAGGCTTTGGTGAGCTGCCAACTGATATCAAAGTAGACGGTAGTTACGTCTATGCTACTGGTCTTGCCGAAGCACCGAACAACTACTTTTACCTTGCCAAAATAGATATTTCCACTGGAGCATTCGACTCTAGTTTCGGTAACTCGGGTATTGTTAACGGAAAGTTCCAGACTGATAACATCGCTAACGCTATGGCCTTAGACGGTAGCAAGGTATATGCAACCGGCTACGCATCGAATGGTACTGACGGTGCTTGGATGACAGAGGCGTATGATTTATCGAATGGTACTCCAACGGTGGGTTTTGGTGGTGACGGGTGTGCAGGGTCTCGAACTATTGATACCCCTGGCGGTAATAGTGACTTTTGGCGTCTACTGACAGAAAACGAGTCAACGAACCAAGGCCATGATTACTATGCCTATGACACCGACGCCGATAGCGGCGTCGAGGAGGCTGCTGCCGGTAATACCAACTTTAGCGTAACCCAAAGTAGCAATATGCAGCCAACCGGTATCTTCTATGCAGGAAGGGTTGGCGGCGGTGTAAATAACACGGTACAGATGGGGCTGCGTGATTATTCAGCTGGCCTTAACACAACTGGTGGCTGGATGGGTCTTGGTACGGCAACAAGCTCTGTGGCGTATTCTGATAGTCTGACAGATTCACTGCCAATGGGGTATCAGACTAACCCTGACAGCTTCATTAATTCCAGTACGAATACAATGAATATTCGACTACGTACTACCATTGACGGGCCAACTACTAACAATACTGAATATGATATAGATTTTTTGATGGTGAGTATGCAGTGGATTGAAAACAGTATGCCGACGATGCGCCAGCACCTTTTTACGCCGACGGCAAATAATCTGGTAACCGGTACGGCTCAAAACATAACTGGCGCAGCAAACCCGAATAGTGACGGTGTTAACGTGGGTTCGTGGAAAGGTCTTCTGGCTCAAGATGATTTTGGTTGGACATTTGCTAGCACTTCTAGTGGTATGAATGCTCAAGTGGATTTTGGAGGTGTGGCGCTTAATGGCGCCAACTCCATGATAGTGCAGACCAGATTTGATCAGGATGCGACTGTGCCGACAGCTAAGGTTCAGATTTGCGACTGGGTATCTTCGACTAGTGTGGATAATGCCACTGATGCCCAATGTACTGGAGGTGGTTGGCGCACCCTTAACAACCGTGGGGCGGGTACTGACGCCACTTCTGCTACGGCTTACCGGTGGCAGATCTATAATGGCTTTTGGAATGGTGGCACCAATACTGCCGTCGATACGCCACTGAGCAATTTCGTCAGTAGCAACACTGTTCGCATACGTTATTACTCTGCTACTAATACTACTTCGACCTTTGCAATAGACAATGCTGTAATTATGCCGTTGATTAATTCCTTCTATTTACCGGCAGGTCTGACCAACCTTGGTAGCGGTTCGGTAACCAACACGTACAGCAATGCAAATAGCTATGCCGGTGCAGCAGTCGGCACCGGTAGTACAGCACAGTATCCGTCGGACGATAACCGGGTTGGTGTTGCCGGAACGGCGGGGTCTATCTCTGATAGCTATTTCACGTTTAAGAATATACGAACCATGCCTGGTATGAACACCATTATGGTACGGGCTGAAAGTCGTTGTAGTACTACGGGCATTAATTACCGACCAAAGATATTTAACTTCCAGTCGGGGGCCTGGGAAGACCTGACCAGTAGCAATATTGCCTGTTCTACTACAGATGCAACGAATGTATTTGCGAAGAACAATGTCGACCTCACCAATTACCTTAATAACGGAGAGGCTAGGATAGGTTGGTATGGTCTATCCAATAGTACTCTGTCTATCGAAACAGATCATATGTATGTCATGGTAGGTATGACAAATGTTGATAGCAGTGAATGTGAAATATCGTTTGGTACATTATCGGCCGGTAGTTGTTCCGATACACGTAACATTGATACGGTTGGTTCGGCGTCTACATGGGATACATTAGCGGAAGACGAGTCGAGTAATCAAGGGCACGACTACTACGCCTTTGACACTGACGCCGATGCTGGTACCGAAGAGGCAAAATCTAACCACGTCGAGTTCTTGGTACCTGACCTTACGAGTGGACCGCTACTTGGCTTTAACTGGGCTACCCGTTTTATGTCTGGCACCGGCGGAACGTCTTTAATTGAAGCACGCGACTACGGCGGTCTTACAAATACTACCGGTGGCTTCGACAGCCTGTTGCTGACGGCCACCTCAAGTTTGACCTATGGTGATTCGTACACGCAATCCTCGTTGCCATATTTGACCAACATGGAAGCGCATCGCGATTCACAGGGCGGCCGCATGTGGCTGCGCTTGCGGCAGTCCTCTGATAGTTCAACGGCTACAAATGCAGTTGGACAGTGGGATTTTGCCTTTGTTTCTCCTGTGTGGATCGAGACAGGTAATTACGTTCAGCCACAAGTTCAGGAACAATTGCGGCACGGTCAGTACTTTCGAGATGGGACAGAACAACCAATGCAGCTCTAAAAAAGCTTGAGAATGCGTACTAATACCTACCAAACCGTAGTAACTTTGACTACGGAAAGGTATTGACCGTATCTGTTATTATTGCTATGATAGTCAAGTTACTCTCAAGTTTAGGCCGCGAAGTTCCAAGAACAGTGCCTATTCCACACAGGAAAGGCGAATTTCCAAGCGTAAACTTGAGTTCTGGCAAACGAAGGGGGTTAAGCCCCGTTTGTCCTTAAAGAGCGAGAGTTTTGCAACTTAAAAATTTGGACTGACATTAAGTAAATAGACGACATTGTTATTGCTTGATTATCTGCGAGATTTTGATGAGATCGCAGCGTAATTACCAATAACTAGTCAAATGCATGTTTTTATAGCAGACGATATTGCTTTGTTTGTTATAAGAATTTTCATAAAAAGTTACTCAAGCGCACATAATGGATGCCTGGACGTAAGATACCGATGAAGGACGTAGTAGGCTGCGAAAAGCTTCGGGGAGCTGCCAAACAAGCTTTGAACCGAAGATATCCGAATGGGGAAACCCGGTGAGAGTCATGTCTCATCACCCATATCTGAATACATAGGATATGTGGCGGGAACCAGGGGAACTGAAACATCTTAGTACCCTGAGGAAGAGAAAGTAAACAACGATTCCGAGAGTAGTGGCGAGCGAAATTGGAAGATTGCCCAAACTTTTTAAGTTTTTGCCTGCTCATTTATGAGCAAACGGCAAATAAGTTGGTAGACGAATATTTAAAAGGGGTTGTGACATTACAAACACCCGGTACTGAGTGCTGATCTAATCAGACCTCGGTATTGGAAGCAGGTGCTACCATCAGCCTGCATAAGGTTAGAAATTAGCGATGCGAGCAGAACAGTTTGGAAAGACTGGCCAGAGACGGTGATAGCCCGGTATGTTAAGTTTCGCTAACCTTATATTTGTAACGGCGGAAGCCAGAAAGTGGATAGATCATTTATGATTCAGAAACTGCCTGGGGTAGGCCGGGGGATAGACGCAAGTCTGTTCCATGTCGAGTAAGTCGGGGCACGAGAAACCCTGACCGAATCTAGGAGGACCACCTCCTAAGGCTAAATATATCTTACGATCGATAGTGGACAAGTACCGTGAGGGAAAGGTTAAAAGAACCCCGGAAGGGGAGTGAAATAGAACCTGAAATTATGTGCGTACAAGGACTCGGAGCCCTTCGGGGTGACGGGGTGCTTTTTGTAGAACGATCCAACGAGTTACTGATATGTGCAAGCGTAAGTCATCTGACGGACGCGTAGTGAAAGCGAGCCTGAATAGGGCGATTTAGTACATATTAGTAGACCCGAAACCAGGTGACCTAACCATGGGCAGGTTGAAGCGTCGGTAAAACGACGTGGAGGACCGAACCGTAGCGCGTTGCAACACGCCCGGATGACCTGTGGTTAGCGGTGAAATGCCAATCGAACCTGGAGATAGCTGGTTCTCCTCGAAATAGCTTTAGGGCTAGCGTCATGTTGTAGCAAGTGGGGGTAGAGCTCTGTTTCGGACTGGGGCCCGCAAGGGTACCCACCCTTGATAAACTACGAATACCATTTGTGTAATCATGGCAGTTAGAACGTCGGTGCTAAGGTCGGCGCTCGAAAGGGAAACAGCCCAGACCATCATCTAAGGTCCCAAAATGTATGCTCAGTGGGAAACGAGGTGAGATTTCTTCGACAATGAGGATGTTGGCTTAGAAGCAGCCATTCATTTAAAGAGTGCGTAACAGCTCACTCATCAAGAGATCTTGCGCGGAAAATGTAACGGGGCTAAAGCATACTACCGAAGATATGGATTGTCACTTTTGTGGCAGTGGTAGAGGAGCGTTGATGTCTGCGTAGAAGTCGAATCGCGAGGTTCGGTGGAGCGTCATCAAGTGAGAATGTTGGAATGAGTAACCATAAGGCAGGTGAGAATCCTGCCCACCGAAAGAGCAAGGTTTCCTGGGCCACGATAATCGTCCCAGGGTTAGTCGGGCCTAAGCCGAGGCGCGTAGCGTAGGCGATGGACAACGGGTTAATATTCCCGTACTAGTGTTGTTTTGTTTAGTGTGCGCGGCATATTAGTCGGAGCGGGTTCATGGTTATACCCGTCTAAGTAGGAGAAATACCTACGAATGAGACGGTCCTTACGGACCGAATTCCGGTAACAGTGCTGACCAGAAAAGCAACTAAACGTGTGGACAACGCTACCCGTACCGCAAACCGACACAGGTGCTCAGGTCGAGAAGACCAAGGTGTACGAGTGATTCTTCGTCAAGGAACTCGGCAATACAGCGACCGTAACTTCGGGATAAGGTCTGCCCCGTCACAGTGTTTATCACGAAGCTTGCTTTGCAAGCTAGTGTCCAGTTTTTCTGAAAAGAAAAACTGACACAGAGGTTATTTAGAACAATTCGTTGTAACAAATAACACGAACACATGTGACTATTAGCCAGTTTTCTTTTTGAACAAGAAACAAAATTTACGTCTAGAGTTTGTAACTATCTCTATTCGTATCTTAAATTTACGAGTTAATGTCGAGGTACTTTGTATCAAATCAAATAGAAGGCTGACCCCTAATAAGCACATTATCGTGGTAGATAGTGTGACGGGGCCGCAGCTAAGGCGCCCAAGCAACTGTTTACCAAAAACACAGGTCTCTGCTAACACGAAAGTGGATGTATAGGGGCTGACTCCTGCCCGGTGCCGGAAGGTTAAGGGGAGTGCTTCACGGTGCGAACTGAAGCCCCGGTGAACGGCGGCGGTAACTATAACCGTCCTAAGGTAGCGAAATTCCTTGTCAGGTAAGTTCTGACCCGCACGAATGGAGTAATGATTTGGGCACTGTCTCGACGAAGAGCTCGGTGAAAGTGCATTGACGGTAAAGATGCCGTCTGTCCGCAGCAGGACGAAAAGACCCTGTGCAGCTTTACTACAGCTTGACATTGAATCGAGCTACAACATGTGTAGAATAGGTGGGAAACTTTGAAGCTTAGACGCTAGTCTAGGTGGAGTTACCAGTGAAATACCACCCTTGTTGTAGTTTTATTCTTACGGTTACCACAACCTGTTCACGAATCTAGTGAATGCAACGAATGTATTTGCGAAATTGCCTTTGAATCGAAGATTCAACTCGGCAATTGAGAAAGACGATTCGTGAATAGCTTCTGGTAACCGGACCGTGTCTGGTGGGTAGTTTAACTGGGGCGGTTGCCTCCTAAAGAGTAGCGGAGGCGTTCAAAGGTTGGCTAACTACGGATGGAAATCGTAGTGATAGTGCATACGCATAAGCCAGCTTGACTGTGAGGCCTACAAGCCAAGCAGGCACGAAAGTGGGAGTAAGTGATCCGCTGTTATTGACCATTGGTCATTTGAACGTGGGATCGACAGCGCAAACGGATAAAAGTTACGCCAGGGATAACAGGCTTATAGCGCCCAATAGTTCACATAGACGGCGCTGTTTGGCACCTCGATGTCGGCTCATCTCATCCTGGGGCTGGAGCAGGTCCCAAGGGTCCGGCTGTTCGCCGGTTAAAGAGGTACGTGAGCTGGGTTCAGAACGTCGTGAGACAGTTCGGTTTATATCCGCTGTGGACGTCAGGAAATTTGAGAGGATTTGCCCCTAGTACGAGAGGACCGGGGTGAACGCACCGCTGGTGTACCAATTGTCATACCAATGGCATTGTTGGGTAGCTAAGTGCGGAACAGATAAGCGCTGAAAGCATATTAAGCGCGAAACTGACCTCAAGATTAGATTTCCCTATGAAGGCACTGATAGACGATCAGTTTGATAGGCGCACGGTGTACGCACAGCAATGTGTTCAGCCTAAGCGTACTAATAGCCTCATTGACTTTTTATGACCATAGATGGTGGTTATTTATAACTACTGTCTGTGGAAGCATTTTGACTAGTTATTGGTGATTATGTCGGATTTTTAATCCTCCATATCACTAGTAAAACAGACGTTTATTTACATTTTGTTAACGAAAAAACACTCCGTCTTGGGTGCCGATTAGATTTTCTGTTGCGAAACAGCAAGAGAAACTGTAATCGGTGCCCATAGCACGAGGGAAACACCTGTTCCCATTCCGAACACAGCAGTTAAGCCTCGTAGCGGTTACAATACTTGGGCATAAGCCCTGGGAAGATAGCACGGTGCCGTTTTATAAAAGAGTCCCGCTCATGTAGCAGGGCTCTTTTCTTTTTGCCCAAGATTTCCATAAAAGTGACTGGTAAATATAATTGACGTCTTAGCATGAGTATGATAAAGTACTTATGAGTATCGAATAGATCAAAGAGGGTGCCTCTGTTCCGGTCGCAGAAATGCTGCCAGCAGAGCGCCCTCTTTTGTTTTCGACACGACTAATTAAGAGATAAGGGAGTTTGTTTCTTATGGCAGGAACAAAAGATGGCGGCAAAGCTGCTGCAGCTACCAACAAGAAGAAATACGGTTCTGACTTCTATGCACGTATCGGCGCAGCCGGTGGTGCAAAAGGTCGAACAGGTGGATTTTATGCGAACCGCGAGCTTGCTCGCATCGCTGGCCGCAAAGGTGGCCAAATCAGCCGTCGTAGCAAGAAAACTGCGTAGTTATACGCTCGTTTTACTCCTAAAGCACGCTTGAGCAATCAGGCGTGCTTTTTAGTTAGGCATGACTCAGCCGGTAGACTCGACAGAGTCGATTGGCGTTGACGTCCCAGGCGTGCTGACAATTGATGCAGCGGTAGGTCCGACTCTTGATTTCGATCCCGGTTTGCGTACAGATCGGACAGTTACTGCGTTTGTGCTGCCAGCTTCGATAACTGTCCATGCAGTCCTGAATGTGATCTTCGTTGATGCGCCGTCCGTAGCGTTGGGCGAGCTCTTTGGCGCTTTCCCAGGCTTCCATTTCCATGCGAATCAGACTGGTGTCTGAGGAGTAGCTACTATGTTTGTTGAGCATGTGGCCAACTTCATGGAGTAGTGACCAGGCTGGATTTTTACTCTTTGGATTGTAATGAATCGCTTGACTGGTATCTGACCAACGAAAAGTGTCGCTGGCGATAAAATCAACCGCTGGAAAGTCACGAGTCAGCTTATTGAGTAGCTCGGTAAAACTAAGCTTCAAGTTGCTTGGCGAGTTCATAGCATCCATAGATCACAGCATCTTCTGCCCGCACGGCTTGCCGGAGGGAAGGTAGCGATACCAGCGGACTGTTATAGATCATCATTTCTTCATGTAATCGATCAGCAAATTTATCAAAATGAGCGCCAACACCACCACCTATGACGACTACTTCAGGCGTTAGGCTCCCCACTACGTTTGTAAGGCCAAGGGCAAGATTATGGCTCATTTCGTACCAGATAGCCGGCTCCTCGATTTCGCTGGCTTTTCGACCGTATTTTTCGAATAATGCTTTGCCAGAGGCAAAGTCTTCCCATTGTTGGATTTTACCCTCATGCTCAAAGACCATGCTACCAACTTCCATATCGACGTATTCTGGCTCAAGCTTACCATTTATGACCAGTATTGCCCCAATTCCAGTGCTCACAGTCACATAAAGAACTTTTTTATACTGGTGAGAGATTAAAATTGCTTCAGACAAGCCAGCTAGGTTAGCATCGTTCTCGATGGTTACCGGTAGCTTGATGATTTTCTTGATGTCGGCTTTCAAGGGGGTGTTTGTCCAGTCACGATTGCCGTAGGCTACGACTGTGCCGGTCGTGCGATCGATTTTGCCGGGAGCACCGACAACAACTTGTTTTATATCTGTTAAATGCTTTAGTTTTTGATAATTTTCTTCAAGAGTCTTCAAAAAATCACCGTATTCGGGCGGCGTTGGAAAGCGGTTCGATTCTAGCAGTTTCCCCTGAGTCGAGAAAACAGCTAATAAGGTTTTGGTTCCCCCAATGTCGATTGCAAGATACATCGTACTTATCGTAAGGCTTACGGTGCGTCTGGGCAAGTCAATAAACGCACCACGCTCACTTTACTTATAGGGGTATAACAGGTATAATAACGGCTAAGTCTGAACGGAGTAACAATCTACGGGTTGCCGCAGTACATATAAGGAGGCATGATTTAACATGTCAAATAAAACAATCACTATGGACGACCTGCTTGCAGGTAGCGATATTCAACTTCTCAAAGCTGGAGATGTTGTAGAAGGAGCTGTCACCTCAGTGCGTAAGCATGAAGTGTGGATTGACCTAGGTGCTCACGGCGTTGGCGTTGTTATGCGACGCGAAATTGGCCATGGCCAACAGCTTGAAATCGGTCAAACCGTTACTACTAGTGTAGTAGATCCAGAACTAGAGGAAGGCTTTGCACTCTTAAGTGTTCGCCGAGCCGCCAAAGATCGTGGCTGGGACGAAGTCCAACGACTCTTTGATGCTGGTGAACCAGTTGAAGTAACACCGTATGACGCTAACCGTGGCGGTCTCTTGGTTGAACTCGAAGGCATTCGTGGCTTCTTGCCTGTCTCACAACTTGCAGCCGGTCACTATCCACGCGTATCAGGTGCCGACAAAGATGAAATTCTCCAAAAGCTTAACGCTTTGGTTAATAACTCAATCCGTGTTCGTATCCTCGATGTCAGTCGTAAAGACAATAAGCTTATCTTCTCAGAAAAAGAAGCTGTTAAAGATGATGTTCAAGAACTCTTCGGTAAGCTTAAAGTTGGCGATACCGTTAAAGGTCTTGTGACTGGAGTTATCGACTTTGGTGCATTCGTGAATGTTGACGGCATTGAAGGCTTGATCCATATTTCTGAAATCTCATGGGAACGAGTTGAAGATCCACGCGATTACGTAAAGACTGGCCAAGAAATTGAAGCCAAGATTATCGCTATCGACAAAGATCGCTTGAGCCTGAGCTTGAAGCAAATGCAAGAAGACCCATGGGTCAAAGAAGTAAAAGCCTTTAAAAAAGGTGAAGTTGTCGAAGGTAAAGTCACGCGCATTACGCCGTTTGGCGCCTTTGTACAGTTGAGTCCAGCTGTAGAAGCTCTCGTCCACGTCTCAGAAATGGGTAGCGATGAGGCCGATGCTGTGAATCCAGAAGAAGTCTTTAAGCTCAACGAGAAAAAGCAGTTCAAGGTACTCGACATCGATACCGAAGCTCGGAAAATTGCCCTGAGCCTTAAGGATGCGAAAGCTAAAAGCCCCAAAGCTACCAAATCAGCTAAAGCTTCTAAAGAAGAAGCCGAACCCGAAGCTGATACAAAAAGCTAATCAACTTAACCGTAATGTAACGTAACGAATCAGAAAGGAGCGCGCATATGGCCCGAACTATAGAAATCGAAGATGGCATCACCGTAGGCGCTCTAGCTGAGCAGTTACAGATACCAGTCACCACGTTAATCGGTGAGCTGATGAAGAACGGCGTACTCGCTACCGTTAACGAGCGCCTGGATTTTGACACAGCCCAGATCATCGTCGGCGAGCTTGCTCTAGATGTTGAGCTGACTCACAAGAAAGTAGAAGCGACCACTGCCCGAAACAAGCAGGAGCGAGCTACTGCCAGTGAAGGTGCTGGTGACTCTCGTCCACCGGTAGTGGCTGTGATGGGGCATGTTGACCACGGAAAAACCTCACTACTCGATGCTATAACTGGTGCAAAAGTTGCGCGCGGCGAAGCCGGTGGCATTACTCAGCATATTTCAGCTTATCAAGTACAGCATAAAGACCGAACGATTACGTTTCTCGATACGCCTGGCCACGAAGCCTTTGCGGCGATTCGGGAGCACGGCGCCTATCTAACAGACCTCGTTATTATCGTGGTTGCAGCTGATGACGGCATCAAGCCTCAAACAATTGAGGCTATTCGCTTTGCCAATAAAGCAGGTGTAAAGATTGTCGTAGCTATCAACAAGATGGACAAAGAAGGCGCTAACCCTGACCGCGTCAAACAGCAGCTTGCCGAGCAAAACCTTTTGATAGAAGAGTGGGGCGGCGAAGTTGTTGCAGTTGAAGTTTCTGCCAAAGAAAAGACCAATCTCGATAAATTGCTCGACATGGTTGTTTTGGTTGCTGATGTTGAAGACCTGCGTGCTGACGCCAAAGGCCCAGCTCGTGGTTTGATCATCGAGGCCCACATGGAGCAGGGACGAGGTCCCGTTGCTGTAGCACTCGTAGAATCAGGCCTACTCAGCAAGGGCGGCTTTGTTGTAGCAGGCGCAACGTATGCCAAGGTTCGCAACCTTGAATCAACCGATGGAAAAGTCCTTGATTCAGCTGGACCCTCAACACCAGCAGTCATCACCGGCTTTAAGTCATTACCTGAGTTTGGTGATGAATTTACCGTAGTAAAAACAGAGAAAGAGGCCCGCGCCGAAGCTGACGCAAACGCCGAGCAGCGCGCTCACACCCAAAGTAATGCTGATATTAGCGGCAGCGACCTCATTCGCATCATTAATCGTGCGAATACCGTTAACGAACTTAATATTATTATCAAGACCGACGTGCAAGGCTCGCTTACTTCTGTCCTTGATAGCCTTAAAACGCTCGATACTGATGAAGTAGCTGTTCGCGTGGTTGGTTCAGGCGTCGGTGTGGTTACCGAAAAAGACGTGCACCTGGCTGCTACCAGCGACGCCATTATCTATGGCTTTAACGTACAGGCACCGGCTAGTATCAAGCAATTGGCAAGTCGCGATCGAGTACCGATTCGCCTTTATAACGTCATATATGAGCTTATAGACGACGCAAAAGACGAATTAACTAAGCTATTACCGCCAAAAGTTATCAGGACTGATCTAGGACGCTTGCTTGTGAAGGGCGTCTTCAAAATCACCAAAACTGAAGTTATCTGCGGTGGCGAAGTTACCAAAGGCAAGTTGGTTAGCCCAGCCTTAGCTACTGTTACGCGCGGTGATGAGGTAATTGCAGAAGTTGAAGTTGTGAGCTTGAAGCGTGGTCCACAAGAAGCTAAAGAAGTCTTCGAAGGCGAAATGTGTGGAATTAGCTTTAAGTCGACCAGTCGAGTTGATCTGAAGGAAGAAGACCGGATCGATTTCTACACCCAGGAGACAGTAGCCCGTACACTCTAGTAGTGTCGAGCACTTGAGGTGTTGTTATGAAAAACCTCAACAGAATGAACTTCGGTGGCGAAGATGAAGACCAGCCGGAAGAGACTGGGGATGTCTTTGGCATAGCTAGTTCGTCGAGTGCCGATAAGGGTCCTAAAATCCCAAAACTACCGCTTGCTCAGCCTAACGAACTATCTGCTTCCGACACCCCCGTGCAACCATTGTCAGCTAACAGTATTAATTTTTTGTTAAATACCGACCGAAAGTCCCAAGCCAATGAGCAAACCGACTCAACCGAATCATTTGCCGAACCAGAACCAGTCGACGACACCCAGGAGCACTATAATCCTGTCTCCGAAGCACCAACAGACCAACATCCGCCTCAACAGCCCCTTGGTCAATTGCTTCAGAATGAGCAGGCGCCAGAAACACCAACGTCGGATGGTATCGAAGATGAAGAGCCTAAGTCAGTTGAGTCACCACTGGCAGAAGTTCCAAATACTGACACGGTGTCAGACATTGAACCGCAGACTGCCGATGAACTAGGCGGCAATGGTGGCCGTGGCAATGAAGGTGGTGAGGTGCCACCGAGTCCGCCAGCGAGCGAAGGGGGCGGGGAAAACAGCGAGCAGCCACCACAGGTGGTTGCGGCAGCGCACCAAGAGGCGACGCCAAATCAGTCATCGACTACAGTTATTGAGCGAGGTGACGCAGCTGGCCCCGCCATCGTAGCCTTTCTAGCGGCTAATTATTTTCGTCGTCGCGACAAACGTCGTCAAAAACGCATCAACAGAAACCTTAATAAGCAAGTAGAAGAAGCTCAGCAACAAACTGCTGTTGAGCGTGAGCGAGCTCAGGCCACCAAGCAGCAGGCCGAGGCAGATCTACAAACGCAACGAGCTCGTCTTGAGAGTCTCGAGCAGCGACACGCTCAGCTCCAGGCCGAGCAAGGCAAGCAACAGGAGGCTCTACAAACTGTCTCTGAACTTGATAACTCGCCACATGATGCCGCAGTTAAAGTCAGCGAAGTTATTGCAGCTGCTCCAGCTGCTCAAGAAATCGTGAAGCGCCTGAGGCGACATCAAGAAAATAGCGTACCAGAACCAACCGAACATGAAGATACGGGCGATTTACGCTTGCCAGCCATGCTTGACGCCCACGAAACGGCGCAGCCCGATTTATTGGCAGAACTTCACAAGGACGATGAATCCAAAAGAACCACCAGTTTCGAAGAAATTGAACAACGATTACCTCAGACGGAGACAGCTCATATGAACGAGCAACAAGCCGAGCTACCGCCCTTGCAGCCGGCTGAAAAAATCCGAGAGCGTCGTCATGAGGCCATGGATGACCCCCGGATTGCTAAGCAGTTTGCCCTCGGTACAGCCGCTCCGCAAACCTCAGCCTCAGCAACTCACGCCACCAGTAATCATGGCAGTGCCGTGAGTTTCACACCACCCCCGTTAAGGGAGGCTTCTAATCGGCCTATGGCGACACAGGTTGCCGCCACGAATAACGACGACCTCTATCGAAACGCAATAGCCAATGGCGTACTCATGGGTGTTATCACGATTGTTATTGGTGTGTTCGCATACCTATTGTTTGGTTAACAGATAAGCGCTAGAGAACGCTTATGATTGACATTTTAAGTCCGTTATGCTACAATTTAACCAAATTCACAAAAATACAAAAAAGTAGTTTTTAGCAAAAAGATAGGAATCACGAGATATGGCACGAGAAAACGGCTCTCACTCTCAATACGTTATTGATCTGGACCCAGTCTTCGATAATCCACGTCAGACAGGCGGCCAGCCAGATCTAGACTTGGATCCACAACTTACAGCCGGCGACCAGCCCGCTCAGGTCACCGAGCAAGCCCAGACACACCTGGAAGACGAGACAAATTACGATGACATGCATTTGCTTGAAGTGGCCAGCAAGGTGGCAGAACTTCAGTCGACAGATCCAGCTAGCCCGCAGGTAGCCCGACTTTACGATGTGCTAGGTGAAAAAATTGACCATACCATCAGCCGTAATCGAGTAACTGACCCTACTGAAGTAGGTAGATTCCATGACACAGTCAACAACTACGTCAGGACTAAGAGAGAAGAATTTGACGCTGCTAAGGCAGCACCAGCTCCAGAGGCGCCAGTTGAAATCGAAGCCAAAGAAGATGCAATTTCTCACGAAAAACCAGCCCGGAAGTTTAGCCCGGTCGATGTTGATGGCATACTTGGTTTTAGGGTTAATGAAGATGTTAGCTTGCACGCTACGGCCTACGAACCGGAGCCTACAACCCAAAGAGAGTTGTATTTTAGAGATGATAAAGGCAACACCTATGCAATCGTCCGAGCCCGGACGATTGACTCCTCGAGTAGTGCGCCAAGTTTTGGTGAAGAGGATTGGGTTGTCATTAACGGCAACGCTAGTGAGCAGAGTGACGGCTTGGCACTAGAGCGCATTTCTAATAACTCGATGATAAGTACCAAAATCGCACTCAATCAGCCCTTCCAGCCTGATTTTATGCGTGAAGGCGTTGGTAAGGTTACCGAAATTATCGGCCTCGAAGTTAACGATAAGCCAGACCCTGATGAGTTAGCGCGGTTGAGCGAGGGTCGCACCTCTGATATTCGTAGTAAGTTCTGGGAGCAGGTCGGCCGCGATGCGCCTGGACCTAAAGGTGCAGCTAATGAGGGTGCAGTTGATGGCTTCGCCGAAACTATCGTTGATCAACCGGTGCCTACCCCTGTATCAGATCCAGAAGCCGCTACAAATGCCGAACGTGAACGTGACGAAATCTTTGAGTCGATGGGTCTCGACAATTTGTTGCGACCAGATCGTATTCCTATGATGGAAAACGGAAAACTGATAGCTGGCCCACAACTCCTTGACGCCTATCGCGATGCCGACGGCCAGATTCTGATCAAGCTCAAGATCAAAGAAGAGCAAGTCGATGGTTCATTTGAAATGGTTGAAGAAGAGATGACCCAATCTCAACTCCTCAACTTCATGGCACAGTCCGATAAAAACTGGCAATCACGCCGCAAGCGCCCAAATACCTTGCCAGACTCGCACGAAGATCAGCTGTACGAAGATGCTGCTCGCTTGCGTGATGACTTGCGCCGTCAGCTCACCAAAGAGCTCGGTGATGACGGGTCAGAGGCGCGTCGCCGCCCATCATTACGTAACTTGCGCCAACGGGCTACTCGTTTAGTAACAAGCTTAGTAGTTAATCGATTTATGAATCAGGCACAGGCTGCAACTTCGGGTGAATCAGATAAGAAATGGACTACCAAAGAGAAACTAGTTGCTGCGGGACTCGGCATTGCTGTGCTAGCAGCTACGTATGCAACCTACAAGGGTTACATGGATCACGATACTGCGAGTCAGCTCAGCGGTGGCGGTGGTCCTGATGTTGATCGTGGTGGTAATAGTGTTGGTGATCATATTCAAGAGGCTGCCGAGCAAGCAGTTGCTCCAGATGCAGATCCATCGTCTGGCTCCGACAGTGGCAGTGGCTCACAGGAAGCGGTCCAGGCTTGGACAGATAAAGTTGAATCTGGTGATGGCCCAACGCATACCATGAGCGACTACTTGAGCGTCCATGGCATAGAGGTGACACCGACTCAATCATATGAAGTATTCGAAAAAGCACGCAACGCTGGTTTGCTTACTCCTGAGCACATGACTAATATCTCACCGCAAGACGTCCAGGGTGGTGTGGGCTTTAATGGTCCTGGCAAAACAACTCTTTCTCCAGAGTTGGTCGAATTCTTGAACAAAGAATTTGATATCAAATAAGCAAGACAGCACTAAAGCTGGGAGTGGTAGGCTTGCATCGGGCGAGGCTCTGCTATAATAAAACTCAAAGCTTAACAAAGGATTAAACAGGTACACATACATGTTTCAAATAGATGATAAATTCCTCGAAAGTCTTGGTCTCGGTGCGTTGCCGCAGCAGGAAAAAGACACTATGAAGCGCCAAATTTATGAGACGCTTGAAATGCGTGTCGGCATGACGTTAGCCAGCAACATGACAGATGCTCAGCTCGACGAGTTTGAAGCGCTCATGAATAAGAATGATGAAGAGGGCGCTCTACGCTGGTTGGAAACTAATTTCCCAAACTATCGCGATGTAGTAGCTAGTGAACTAGAGAAGTTAAAGGGTGAAGTCAAAGCGGCTGCCCCACAAATTCTAGCTGAAATTAATCAGCAGCAAGCGCCACAGGCGTCAGCAGGTTATCCGGCGCAACAAGCGGGGGCTATCCCGCAGCCACTACAGCAGCAAGGCCCGGTGCAGCCATCAGTTGACCAGAATCCATATGGCTCTGGAACACCAGCTGGTCCATCGGTTCCGCCAATGCCACAGCAAGCGCCAGACATCCCGCCATACCAAGGCGGTCCTGAACCACCAACACCACAGACTTAGTCATTATTGCAGCATCGCATCTGTTGTGATGGCGACAACAACGCCTAAAGAGTATAGCCAGCAAGAAATGCCGCAATCGGCATTTCTTTTTTATTGAGCGGCTGGACTACTTGAATATCAAGAGCGCCTTCACCACAGTAGACCACCAGTGTTTGCTTAGTTGCAGTGTATTCCCCTGGTAACCTGGAAGTATCTGATGTATCAGACACAACAGTTTTACGTACAATAACCTGGTGTTGTCCAATCTGAGCTGTGCTCTTTGGCCAGGTGTAGTAGGCCCGAACCTCACGCTCGATGGCAGCTGCCGGTTTGGTCCAATCAACTATCCCGTCGGCCTTAGTGAGCTTGCGCGAGTAGGTCGGGGTGCCGGCCTGCTGTTGTAAAGAACGTGAACCGTCGAGGTATTCAGGTAGATATTTTTGCAACATGCTATGACTGAGTTGAATAAGTTTTTCGGTAAGGGTGATGGAGTTATCATCTGGCTGAACAACTAATTTTTCTTGAGCTAGCAAGGGCCCTTCATCCATGGCGGCTACGATCGACATCAGGCTGACCCCTGTTTCTTCTTGTCCGGATAGCAGGGAGAAGGTGATTGGGTCGGCCCCACGCCACTCTGGTAGTAGCGAGAAGTGGCTATTGATAATACCGTAATCAAAAGAGTCTATTACGTCATCGCCGATGATAATACCGTAATCTATGACAATACCCACGGGGCTTGTAAATGTCTGAGATTCAAATAATTCACTTAATTGGGCTTTATTGACTGGCGTGTGGACTGTTAAATCATGTTGCTGAACAAGTTCAAGAACAGGGGCAGTGCCACGATGGTGTGGCGGATTTGGTTTAGTGATAACTGCCTCGATAGCGAACGGCGAGTCAGCTATGAGTCGCTCGAGGCTCGCGGCTGCAACCGGGCCGCTACCAAAGAATACGACTGTCGGCGATGTGCTCGTCATAATCAAGTTCCTCTAATTTACCGCTCTCGGTAAGCCGATAAAACGCTTCTGTTTTATCTTTAATATGGTCGATAAAGACAACGCCGTTAGTGTGGTCAATCTCGTGCTGAAAAACCCGCGCCAAGAAGTCCTCAGCTTTGAAACGGATAGTTTTACCATTCAGATCCTCAGCTTTAACGCGGACTTTGGTATGACGAGGCACTTTGCCATAGATATCTTTAATACTGAGGCAGCCTTCAAAATCCTCAACAATATCGCCTTCGTACTTAGTAATTTCAGGGTTGATAAACACTTTGAAGGTACGATCGGCCTTGTTATCGAAGTTGTTCCGGACAATGATAACGCGGCGTAAATCATTGATTTGTACGGCAGCCAGCGCAACGCCAACTTCGTGGTTGCGGTTGTCTTCCCAGTCAAGCGTGGCAGCCTCCATTTCGCTGACCAATTTTTTGAGGTTATCGTTAACAAAACCAACCTTTTTAGAGCGGCTGCGTAATGATTTGTGCGGCAAGGTAATAATCGGTCGAAATTTCATATTCCTACAGTATACAACACCTAAGCCGGATAGATTAGCTCTTACAGAAGATTATGCGGGTCAAGGTTTATGGTCGCGTTTGCAGGGAGCTGCCGAGCCAGGCGAGTCAAGCTGGCTCGTTGCTTGGCTTTGACAATGATCTGCCAGTTCCAGGTGTTGTTGCGCTTTTCGATAAAGCTCGGGCTCGGGCCAGTTATAGCAACTCGTTCTCCGGAATCTGCAATCTGTTTAATAATCTGTTTACATGTGTTTTGTACTGTAGGTAGGCGAGCTCGCGAGACTTCGATCTTCATAACGAAGTAGAAGGGAGGGAAGCCAAAAGCCGATCGTTCTTGAAGCTGGGCTGCATAGAAGTCGGGCCAGGTGTAGTTACCGACTGCGGCTTGAACGGCCAGGTTGTCGGGGTCGTAGGTTTGAACAATGACGGTGCCGGCTCGGTGACCGCGACCAACACGCCCAATTAACTGGTGCATTAACTGGTATGAGCGTTCGCTCGAGGTGTAGTCGGGGAACTGCAGCTCGTTTTCGGCCAGAAGAATGCCAACAAGTGCTAGGCGGGGCAAGTCATGGCCTTTGGCTAATAGCTGAGTGCCGATTAGTATGTCGATTTCACCACTGGTAATTTCGTCATGACGTGTTTCTAGTCGCTCCAGTTTTTTGTTGTCGCGGTCGAAGCGGGCAATCCGAGCCTCTGGAAAAGCATGAGTTATCGCCTCAACAATAGCTTTGGTGCCGGGGCTTTTAAAGACAATGTCGTGCGAGGTGCATTCAGGGCAGATGCTTGGGGCTGGTTGTTGATTGCCGCAGGTGTGGCATATGAGTTGATGGGTGTCGCCATGATAGGTGTAGGGTAGGTCACACCGATCACAGAGAGCGTGCCAGCCGCAGTTTTGGCACAAAAGCAGACGAGCACTGCCACGCTTGTTTAAAAACAGTAAAACTTGCTCCTGGCGACCGAGGGTGGCTTTTATGGCATCAAGCAGGCTTTGGGTAATAAGCGGATAGCGAGTCTTTTCTGTACTATCCTTGAGACTGATTAGGCTGGTTTTGGTTTCAGCCAAGGTCTGCGAGCTGGCTTTCTGCTGCATGCGGACTATTGGTAGCTGTTTTTGCTCGGCAACATAGTATTCACTGACCGGTGGCGTGGCGGAGCCCATAATTAAGCGTGCCTTGTGTAAATTGGCCAGCGCGCTGGCCACCCTGGTCGTTTGATAATACGGTGCCTGATCTTGTTTGTAGGCTGGTTCGTGAAACTCATCAATAACAATCAGTCCAACATTGTCTACAGGGCTAAACAGGGCCGAGCGTGGTCCAATAATAACCTGGGGTTTTGTTTCGCTGGCGATAGCATGCCAGACGACTCGACGTTGTGCCGGCGTGAGACCCGAGTGAGTAATATGAATTGGCGCATCAATATACTCGCTAAAACTTTTGATCATCTGGGGCGACAGTGCAATTTCTGGTACCAACACAATGACTGACTTACCAGTTTTGAGGCTCGCTTCGGCTAGCTCAATGTAGACGCGAGTTTTACCGGTGCCGGTGTCACCATGCAAGACAGTGGTGCTGCTGGAGCTGGCTTTGATCGCTTCCAAGGCTTTCACTTGATCGGTTGTTAATGGTGGTCGATCGGTAGTTGCGTGAGCTCCTTGGCGGGCGTGGGCCGGCAGATTCTCGATCTTGGCACGGTGGCGGGGACGTTCCAGGTAATCTGTAGGTTTAGCCAGGGGTAGGAGTAGTTGTGCCAGGACACCAGTTGGTGCCGGATAGTAGGATTGTAGCCAGGTAAAGAGTTGACTGTGAACAGTTGGGATAGGGGCGTTGGGTGAAACTTCAGTTATGCCAAGTGTTTTGAAGGTGGGCTTGGTAACCTCTTTGACAATAAAAGCCGGTGCCAGGTGCGCACGAATTTTTACAACAATAATTTGACCGGGCTGAAGCTTTTCGGTGCTGTGATATGTCAGCAAGTCTGCTCCGTGGTAACGGCGACTGGCGGGGGCTACCTCGTAAAAGTACATCGTATTACCAGTATAACAAGTTAGCCGAACAGTGAGTAATTATGTGATGTGTTGAAATAGCAGCAACGAATCGCTATACTAAGCGTTGTTATCGTAACATCGAAAAGGCTTATGTTAGACGTATTTATCACATCCCGAGTTCGCCGCAAGATTATTGTAGTCTATGCGAAGTATCCAGATTTTAAGACCCACGTGCGCGGTCTTGCCAAGCTTATCAAAGAAGATGCTGGCAACATCCAACGTGAACTAAAGCGTCTTGAAAAAATTGGTTTTCTGCAATCAGAAAAACAAGCCAACACCAAAATTTACTACACCAACAAGCAGTTTGTAATTTTTAAAGAGTTGCAAAGCATTGTTCTTAAGTCGCAGCGAGCTACGCAGAAGCGTCAGCAATAGTAAAAAGTCAATAATTAAGCGCTTTTACCCTTGTAAAAAGCGTATCAATAGAGTAGAATAGTCAATCGTGATACAAGTTACTAAAAAAGATTCTAAAGAGTCAACCGAGAACATGTTGCGCCGCTTTACACGGAAAGTGCAACAGTCTGGGGTTGTTTCTACTGCCAAGCAAGTTCAGCGCTTCGAAAAGCCAATCAGCAAGCGAGATCGTCGCATCAAAGCGATTGCTCGTCGTCAGCGTAAGGCTCAAAAAGCTAAGAAACTTAAGCTTTCATAAGAAGTTAAGCGATGATCAAACAAGATCTTGATCAAGCTATCAAAGCTGCCATGTTGGCCGGTGACAAGCGTCAGGCGAATGCCTTACGCACTTTTAAAAGTGCCCTATTGTCAGCTGAAGTTAACAGTGGTAAGCGCGATACCGGCTTGAGTGAAGACGAAGCTGTCGCGATTCTTCAAAAAGAAGTCAAAAAGCGTGCTGAAGCAGCTGAGTTTTTTGATAAAGGCGGCAACGCTGAACAAGCGGGCGAAGAGCGTTATGAAGCTGAACTTATCCAAAAATATCTGCCAGCCCAACTTGATGATATAGCTGTTAATGAATTGATTGATAAAGCCCTAGCAGACCTGGGTGAACCCCTAACGCCACCCCTTATGGGTAAGGTGATTGGTGCGGTTAAACAGGCCTCCGGTGGTGCAGCTGACGGTGCTCTGATTGCGCAGCTGGTAAAGGCCCGATTGGGATAGGTCAGAGGTAGGAACAGAGATGATATTGCTTATGGGAATTGCTGGCTCCGGAAAGGGTACGCAAGGCAAGCTACTAGCTGAGAGAGGCGGTTACACCGTTCTTTCTACCGGTGAACTGTTACGCACGTATGGTTCGGAAGAACAGCACGCGCGTATGCAGACCGGTGTTATTTTGGGTGACGAAGAGGTCACGGCTCTTTTGGACACAGCTCTAAAAGATTTACCTGACCAAAACAAAGTTATTCTTGATGGCTATCCGCGTCGGATTGGCCAAGCAGAGTGGTTGATTGCAGATGAGCAGAAGAATCGCTTCCAGATCCAATACGTTTTACATCTAGAAGCTTCACGCGAAGCTGTCAAAGCTCGCTTGCATGACCGAGCCCGTGCCGATGACCATGATGAGGCCATTGAAGCTCGTTTCAATGAGTATGAGCAAGTAACGCTGCCTATTTTGGAATACTTTCGTAGCCACAGTGTGCCGGTGGTAGAAGTGAACGGCGAACAGCCAATCGAAACTGTTCACGAAGCGATTATGGCAGTTGATGCCCAGCACCAAGTTGGAGCATAGCCGTATGTACACTCGGGTAAAGACTGATGAAGAAATTGCTGCTATGCGCACCAGTGGCCAGATGTTGGCACACGTGTTGGAATTTTTGCGGCCCAAGGTTGTGGCTGGCATAACTGCTCAAGAACTCAACGACCTGGCAGCTCGTGAGTTGGCTTCGCTCGGTGGGAAACCGGCCTTTTTGGGCTATGAAGGCTTCCCGGCGGCGATCTGCATATCTGTTAACGACGAAGTCGTTCATGGTATTCCGCGTGCCGAGACGGTTATAAAAAACGGCGATATTGTCAGTCTAGATTTTGGCGTCAGCTATAAAGGCATGATTACCGATGCGGCCACTTCAGTAATTTGCGGCCAAGCTGACCAAAAAGTTGTGGATTTGGTGAAATATACCGAACAGTCGCTATATGAAGGTATTGAAGTGGTTAAAGATGGCTGTCACGTCGGCGATATTGGCTATGCGGTTGAGCAAGTGCTTGCCAAGCACAAACTCGGTATTATTCGGGATTTGGTGGGCCATGGCGTTGGTCATGCGGTCCACGAAGATCCAAATATTCCAAACTACGGTCGTAAAAACAGTGGTGCGCAGCTGGTAGCTGGCATGACAATTGCAATTGAACCGATGGCTACGCTTGGTGGCGAGCGGATTACCATTGACGCCGATAAGTGGACTATTCGTACCCATGATGGTTCGTTGGCAGCTCATTTTGAGCATACTGTTTTGGTGACCAAAACAGGTTACGAAATTTTGACGCAGTTACCAATCAAGCAGTAACTCCTTGAGGTGCCGAGCAGGTACGAATGAACTTGTGCTCGGGCCTCCATAAGCGGTATACTGGCGGGTATGCGTGATACACAGCCTGAGTACTTTATCGGGCTTGATGTCGGTACCAGTACAGTTCGATGCGTCGTGGGCAGCCTTGATATTGCCAACGAAGAACCACAACTCTCAGTTATCGGTTATGGCACTGCCCAGAACCAAGGTATGCGAAAAGGTCTTGTTGTTCATTTAGACGATGTAGCGAACGCCATTAATCAAGCCGTCAGCGAAGCTGAGCGGATTGCTGGTGTACCGATTCGAGCGGCTACCGTTAACGTTAACGGATCACATATTAGCGGCCTTGATTCCAAGGGCGTCATTGCTATTAGCACCGCAAATCGCGAAATTGGCATTGAAGATAAATTGCGCGTCGAAGACGCCGCTACCATTGTGCAAATTCCGGCCAACCGCGAAATTATCCAAGTTTTTCCAAAAAATTATCGAGTTGACGGCCACGATAGTATCAAAGACCCGATTGGTATGAGAGGTGTTAGATTAGAGGTCGACACTCATATTGTGACGGTAGCTACACCAAATATTCGTAGCCTCGATGCAGCCCTTGAAAAAGCCCACATCACCCCAGCACACCACACCGTCTCCGGCTTAGCCAGCGCCGAGGCTGTTTTGGGTCGCCAACAGAAAGAAGCTGGCACGTTGGTGCTCGACATTGGGGCGAGTACGACGAATATGGCAATTATTGAAGACGGCGAGGTTCAGCACGTCGCTGTAATACCAATGGGCGGCAATCATGTGACCAACGATTTGGCAATTGGCCTCAAGACGGAGCTCGAAATTGCTGAACAAGTAAAGATTCACCACGCTGCACTTGGTGAAGCGGGCAAGAGTGGTCGCTTGAGCGTGCAGCACAATAAGATTAACCACGCCTTTGACTCAGAAGATATTCACATGGTGGTCGAAGCTCGCATTGATGAAATTTTGGAATACGTCGAAAAAGAACTTAAGCGCATACACAAGGCTCGCAAGTTGCCCGGTGGCGTTGCTATCGTCGGTGGCACAGCCAACATCCCAGGCCTCGCTGCCTTTACTCGCGATAAACTACAGTTAGCTGCTCGTATTGGTACGTTTGATGGCTTGCAGGGCATTGTTGACGATATCAAGAAGCCAGAGTACGTCACAGCGGTCGGCTTAATGCAGTTGGACATGCTGTTTGCCGAGCAAATTGGCATGCAGTCATCACATCAGGGTTCATCTGGATCTGGTATCATCAGCTCGTTTACCGGACTCCTCAAGAAGTTTAAGTAGTTTTGCTACGTAGGTGATTGACCCTACTTTTTTAAGCGGCACACGCCGTGTGCTTAGTGTCAAAAACTTAAGGTGTTAAAATCTCAGCCCGGCACACATCGTGTGCCGTTTTAAATGTGTCCGAACACAACTATAGGACACTTCAGGCGCGAGGGATTTGAAACAGCTTCTTGGGTAGGTTATACTGGCTAGGATACATTGGGAATAAGCAACGGCACAGAGAAGGAGAATTCTTACATGCCCCAGGTCTCACCGGCTATAGAAACATTTGCACGTATTAAAGTAATTGGTGTGGGCGGCGCTGGCGGCGCGGCCGTTAACCGCATGATTGAGGCGGGCGTTAAGGGCGTAGAATTTATTGCGGTTAACACCGATGCGCAGGCCTTGCATTATTCCAAAGCACAAACAAAAATTCACATTGGTAGCGACACCACGAGGGGCCTCGGCGCTGGCGCTGACCCAACAGTTGGCCAGAAAGCTGCCGAAGAGTCTTATGACGAGATCAAATCTGCTATCGAAGGTGCCGACATGATCTTCGTAACCATCGGTGCTGGTGGTGGTACTGGTTCGGGTGCTGGACACATCGTGGCTAAGATCGCACGTGACGCCGGTATCTTGGTTGTAGGCTTTGCCACTAAACCATTTGCCTTTGAGGGCGAGAAGCGCCGTACAAACGCTGACGCGGCTATCAATAACCTCCGTTCAGCCGTCGATACCTTGATTATTATTCCAAATGACCGTTTGCTACAGACAATTGATCGCTCAACCCCAATCTTGCAAGCCTTTAAGGTGGCCGACGATGTTTTGCGCCAGGGCGTGCAAGGTATCTCTGATCTGATTACAGTTCATGGCTTGATTAACCTCGACTTTGCTGACGTCAAAGCTGTTATGAGCAATGCCGGTTCAGCCCTTATGGGCATCGGCCGTGCCAGCGGCGACAACCGCGCGGTTGAAGCGGCTCAAGAAGCAGTTGAGTCGCCGCTCCTAGAAGTTTCTATTGATGGTGCCCGCGGCATTCTCTTCAATGTTATCGGCGGCCACGACATGTCGATGCATGAAATTAATACCGTAGCCGAGACAATCACTGCTTCGGCTGATCCAAAGGCTAACATTATCTTTGGTGCTACTATCAATCCGCAGCTCGAGGGCGAGGTAATTGTAACAGTAGTAGCAACTGGCTTCGAAGAAGCTTACTTCACTAAGCCAAGTGATCCTGGCCGCGCCTCTGAGTCAGATGACAAAGACGGTTCTGTTATCGGTGCAGCCGATCAGGTAAAGACAGCTGACGCTGTGCCAGAAGACCTCAACATGGACCTTGAGCACAAAACTGATGCAGAAGTTGAGCAGGATAACTTCCAACAAGATAGCACGTCAAACGTGCCGCATATTTGGTCTAACATTGAATCTGACACCAGTAAAGATGAAGACAAAAATGACTCAGATAAGAAAAAAGATGGCGCCGATAAAGACAGTGGTAGTAACTTTTTTGACGACGACGAATTCGATAAGCCATCATTTTTGCGACGACTTGGCCTGCGAAAATCTGGCAAAGATGACGAATCGAACGAAAAAGACAATTAACAGATAGAATTGTCCTAAAATAACGTAATTAATACTACGTAAATAGACTTGCAAAGCGCTATGGCTAGCGTTACTATTAATAGCAGTAACGCTATATATAGTGTATGCGTCGTAACTTTAACAGAAAAACACAACAGGAAACTGGGGTAAAAGGAGTGCAAAGGATTGAGGACATATGAATTGTAATCGATGCCATGCAGCCGATACCAAAGTTATTGAGTCACGAGAAGCAGGTAATGGCGAAGCAATTCGTCGTCGTCGTGAGTGCACCTCATGTAACTATAGGTTTACGACCTATGAGAGAATTGAGCGTCCTCAACTAATCGTTATCAAGAACAACGACGTCCGAGAGCTATTTAATAGAAACAAATTGCTGGCTGGATTGTATCGCGCCTGCGAGAAGACTTCTGTCACGAGCGTTCAACTGGAACAACTCGTAGCAGAATTAGAAGAAGAGCTCTACGCCTGTAGCGAGGGAGAGGTGCAAACCACTCAAATTGGAGAACTCGTTATGGACAAGCTCGCCGTACTCGACGAGGTTGCCTACGTTCGTTTCGCCAGTGTGTACCGACGCTTCAAAGATATTGCGAGCTTTGAACGCGAACTATCGGATATTCGCCGACGTAAAACTGAACTCGAGCAAGTCGAAGCCTAAATAGGGGGAGCCCTAGAGACATTAGGCGGATTCGACAGCTCTCCTCGCTGTTTAGCCGAAAAACAACAAGGCCAAACACCGTGGAGAGCTCTGGGAGGATCTCTAAATAAAAAGCCAAATATAAAACTAAACCAATAAAGCGAGGGAACCAATATGGGGCAAACTACCAATCTAACGTTGGGTCGTCTATTCACCGACCCAAAAACTAAGGGCTACGATAGCCTGAAGTGGGTCAAGCGTGATTCGATCATCACCAACCCGATGACCGGCAAAAACGTGTTCGAGCAACGTGGCGTCGAATTTCCAGAAAGCTGGTCATTAAATGCCATCAATATCGTGGCGCAGAAGTACTTTAGTGGTACACCGGGTACTGAAGGTCGCGAATCTTCACTCAAAGAACTGATCAATCGAGTAGCCGACACCATCACTCGACAGGGAGTGCAAGAAGATTACTTTAGTTCAGAAAAGGAAGCCGAAGACTTCCGCGAAGAGCTAAAATACATATTAGCAACACAACGAGCTGCTTTTAACTCACCAGTTTGGTTCAATATTGGTGCCCCAGATCGTGCTCAGCAGGCGAGTGCGTGCTTTATCCTTGGTGTTGAAGACACTATGCCAGCCATTTTGAACTGGTATAGAGAAGAAGGCATGGTCTTTAAGGGTGGTTCAGGCGCAGGTACTAACTTGAGCCAGATCCGTAGCTCAGTCGAAGCGCTTGGCAAATCAGCTGGTACGGCATCAGGTCCTCTCAGCTTTATGCGCGGTGCTGATGCATCAGCCGGTGCCATTAAGAGTGGTGGCAAAACTCGTCGAGCCGCTAAAATGGTCATCCTGAATGTTGATCACCCAGACGTGGAAGAATTCATCTGGTGTAAGGCTATAGAAGAGCGCAAGGCTCGAGCTTTGCAAGCCGCTGGATTTGATATGAGCCTTAACGGTAAAGATTCATTCTCAGTTCAATATCAGAATGCTAACAACTCAGTTCGTGTCACCGATGACTTCATGAAAGCTGTCGAAAACGACGAAGACTGGGATTTGAAGGAAGTTACCACCGGTAAGTCAGTCAAGACGGTCAAGGCCCGCAAGCTCTTCCGCGAGTTTGCCCTGGCGGCTTGGGAATGTGCCGACCCTGGTATGCAGTTTGATACCACCATCAATAATTGGCACACGACGCCAAAAGCAGGTCGTATCAACGGTTCAAACCCATGTTCAGAATACATGCACCTTGATAACTCAGCCTGTAACTTGGCTTCAATCAATTTGCTCAAGTATTTACGTGCTGATAATACCTTTGATATCGAAGCTTTCAAGCACACCGTCGAGCTCATCTTTACAGCTCAAGAAATCTTGGTTGGCTACAGTGAATATCCAACCGAAAGCATTACCAAGAATGCTCGTGCTTACCGCGAACTTGGTATCGGTTACGCTAACCTCGGTGCATTGCTTATGGCTCAAGGCTTGCCGTATGACTCAGCTGAAGGTCGAGCTCAGGCTGCTGCCATTACCGCTCTTATGACTGGTCACGCCTACGCTACCAGCGCTAAAATTGCCCGCAAGATCGGTCCATTCGCTGGCTACACCAAAGATCGTTCTGGCATGATTAAGGTATTGAAGCAGCACCGGGCGGCTGTTAACGAGATCAACGCCAGCCTCGTGTCAGAGCAACTGCTCAGCGCAGCTGCCAGTGCCTGGGACGAAGCAGTTGAGCTTGGTGATCTCTATGGCGTCCGTAACTCACAAGCCAGCGTATTGGCGCCAACCGGCACCATTGGCTTGATGATGGACTGCGACACCACTGGCATTGAACCAGACCTCGGTTTGGTTAAGGTCAAGAAGCTCGTCGGCGGCGGCACCATGCACATCGTTAATCAGACAGTGCCTCGCGCTCTCAGAGCGCTCGGCTACAACAAGGACGAAGTCAACGACATCGTTACCTACATTAATGAAGAAAAGACCATCACTGGTGCTCCGCACCTCAAAGAAGAGCATCGCCCTGTCTTTGCGTGCTCAATGGGCGACAACTCTATCCATTACCTTGGTCACGTCAAGATGATGGCTGCGGTTCAGCCGTTCCTTTCTGGTGCTATTAGCAAAACTGTCAACATGCCAGAAGAGGCAACTGTTGAAGAAGTCGAGCAACTACACATTGATGCATGGAAAATGGGTCTCAAAGCTGTCGCAATTTACCGCGATAACTGTAAAGTTGCCCAACCGTTGTCGATGGCCAAGAAAGATAAGCCAGCTGAAGAAGCCCCTGTGGCAGCACCAGCCAGCCCAGTTGAAGCAGTCAATGATCAGTTCATCGTCCGTGGCGCCATCCGCCGCGAACTACCGAAGTTCCGCGCAGCTCGAACCTTTGAGTTCACCGTAGCTGGCAGCAAGGGCTTCGTAACCGTTGGTGAATTCGAAGACGGCACCCCCGGTGAAGTCTTTATGAAGATCGCCAAGCAAGGCTCAACTCTCGCTGGTGTTATGGATGCACTCGCCATCTCTGTTAGCTACGGCTTGCAGTACGGCGTACCACTCAAGAGCTACGTCCATGCACTTACGAGCATGACCTTTGCGCCAGCTGGCATGACCGACGACCCAGAAGTCCGCACCGCGACCTCAATCGTTGACTACATCTTCAAGCGCTTGGCATACAGCTACTTGTCGTTCGATGATCGACTTGAGCTTGGCCTAGAATCAATTGAAGACATGCCAGACGAGCAAACCAGCTTCTTAGGTGAAGAAGGGCTTGTAGCGGTCGCAGAAGCGCCAGCACCGGCTCCTGAGCCAGCAGAAGCGGTAGCAGTTGCTGAAGAGCCTAAGCCAGCAGTAGCTGCAGCTCCAGTCGCTACCAAGAGCGAGCTCGAAGCCAAGGCTAGTCAAGGCAAGTCAGCCTCTTCTATCAAGAAGGACGACACCGCTCCAATGTGTTACAACTGCGGCAACCAGACCCAACGATCAGGTAGCTGTTACGTCTGTACCTCATGCGGAAGCACCACTGGCTGCTCATAAACCTCTGAGCACCCAGTAAAGCAAAAGCCCCGGAATTTCCGGGGCTTTTAGTACTGTATAGCGAACTCTAGTATAACGGTTCGATGAGTTCGTCTTCTGGCCAGACGTCTTCGGCGGCAGCGAGTGCAGCAGCCTCAGTTGCAGTTAGGCCAAGTTCGTCTGCAGAGAAATGAAGCTGGTCTTCTAGCTCTGCTGGAACGTCATTTTCACCAGGGAGGTGATGTGCTGGAGAGCCGAGGAGCTCGTTTGATGTTGAGGGGTCTGTCTCGTAGTTGTTTTGTATACTCATGCATTCTAACTTATAGCAAAATTAAGGTGTTTGCAAGCAAGAGCAGCTTGGCATACAGAAGCGGGCTGGTTATACTGAAGTTATGAAAGTGATAGTGCTTTATCGACCAAATTCAGAGCACGCTCGCCAGGTGGAAGATTTTGTGCGTGATTTATCACACGATAGTAATCCGCATAAAATTGAGCTGATGAGCCTCGATACTCGTGATGGCGCCTCAATGGCTAGCCTGTATGACATCATGCGCTATCCAGCAGTTCTGGCGTTGACTAATGATGGGCAGGTACTCAGGTCGTGGGATGGCGACATGCTGCCTTTGCGCAATGAAGTGGCGTACTACGCTGCGTCTTGATCTGTTAAAGGTAGACGAATGCCTGTTGTCGCGCTATAATTTCTCTGTAAATGCACTTTCTAGAGCAGTTTTGCGATAGAAATGAGCGGTTATCAGCCGCGAAGCAGCAGAAAGAACGGCCATTTGGCCAAGTAGATTCTGCCGGACCCGAGCCGTTACATCGGTCAAATAAGTGCCGAGTGAGATAAAAGCATCTCGTTTGGAAGCTAGATGGTACCGCCCGTATAATCGTAAGTGTTATGGGTTCTAGCCGACAGACGAGATGTTTTTATTTTTAGAAAAACCCAGTAAGTAAAGGAGCCAGCCGATGAAATTTACCCAGAATACCCGTCGCAAAGCGATCGAGTACGAGAAGGATTTGATTGGCTATTGGAAAAAACACAAGACGTTCGAGAAGTCGATTTCGCAACGCCCGGCTTCTAACGCTTACGTGTTTTATGATGGTCCACCGTTTATCACCGGTGTGCCGCACCATGGTACACTCCTGAGCTCCATCATCAAGGACGCTGTGCCGCGTTACTGGACTATGAAGGGTAAGCGAGTCGAGCGAGTTTGGGGCTGGGATTGTCACGGCTTGCCGGCTGAGGTTTTTACCGAGAAAAAACTGGGCATCAAAGACCGCCGCGATATTGGCACCAAGATCAGTCTAGAAGAATATACCACCACGGCTCGTGACAATATGGTGCAGACCAGTGGTCTCTGGGAAGAATACATTGATCGTATTGGTCGTTGGGTTGACTTTAAGGGCGCCTACAAAACGATGGACAAAGAGTACATGGAATCGGTCTGGTGGGCCTTCAAAACACTCCACGAAAAAGGCAAAATCTACGAAGGCGAACGCGTACTCATGTACTGTACGCGCGATGCTACGCCACTGTCTAAAGCCGAAGTCACCATGGATGCCGGCGCTTATCAAGATGTGACTGACCCGAGTGTCTATGTGAAGTTTAAGCTAGAAGATGGCTCAACGCTGTTGGCCTGGACGACTACGCCGTGGACGCTGCCGGCCAATACGGCCGCCGCCGTCAACAAAGACCTTGAATATGTCGAAGTTACGGTCGGGGATGAGCAGTTTATCCTCGCTAAGGCTTTAGTCGGGAAGGTTTTGACTGATGAAAAACACCAGGAACTCAAATATGAAGTAGTTCGTACACTTAAAGGTAAAGACCTCGTCGGTAAAAGCTATGAACCGCTGTTTGAAAACAGGGGTAAAAATGCCCACAAAGTTTGGGCGGCCGATTACGTGAGCGATGAAGATGGTACTGGTATCGTCCATTTAGCACCGGCGTATGGTGAAGAAGACTTTGAGCTGGCACAGCAAAATGATGTGCCGATTGTGCACGTTATTGATGCCAATGGTCTCTACAGCGAAGGTGAATGGGAGGGTGAGAACGTCTGGGAGATCAATAAAACGATTGCCAAGGCATTGCACGAGCGTGGTCTTGTCTGGAAAATCGACTATATCCTGCACAGTTACCCGCATTGTCATCGCTGTGGCACGCGTTTGATGTACCGAGCGCACCCGAGCTGGTTCTTGGACATCCAGGGGCAGAAGCATGATATGTTGGCCGAAAACACCGAATCAATCAACTGGTTTCCGCCGCACATCAAGCATGGCCGCTTCGAGAAGAACATTGAAGCCGCACCAGATTGGAATCTGTCTCGCGACCGTTTTTGGGCCACAGCTATGCCGGTCTGGGAAGGCGTCGACAAAAATGGCGTTAAACAGCAGATTGTCGTCGGTGGCTACGCCGAGCTCAAAGAACTATCAGGTGTGGAGTTGGATGACTACCATCGCCCATGGGTTGATGATATTGAGTTCGAAAAAGACGGCGTCCAGTATAAGCGCGTCGATAAAGTGTTGGACTGCTGGTTTGAGTCGGGTTCTATGCCGTTTGCGCAGTTCCATTACCCATTTGAAAACAAGCAAAAATTTGAACAAAACTTCCCCGGGGACTTCATTGCCGAATATATTCCGCAGGTCCGTGCCTGGTTTTACTATCTGCACGTGGTAAACATCGGTCTTTTCGGCAAGGCTGCCTTCAAAAACGTTATTGTTACTGGTACGCTTGCCGGCAATGACGGTCGTAAGATGAGCAAATCGTATGGTAACTATACAAATCCGAATGAATTAATGGATAAGTATAGTGCTGACTCGTTGCGGTTTTTGCTGCTGAGCTCACCGGTGTTGAACGCCGAAGACTTTAGCTTGCAAGATAAAGAAGTCGGTGACGTCGCTCGCAAGTTGAGTATGATCTGGAATATGTACGATTTCTTTACGATGTACGCCGATGTTGATAATTGGGAATGGGACGGAAGTTTAGACGATCCGACGCCACAACTCGAGAATTCGCTGGATATCTGGATCGTCAGCCGTGTTCACCAGCTGAGTCAGGCAGTAGATACGCACATGGAAGCCTATGATGTGCCGAATGCGCTCAAGCCGGTACTACCATTCATCGAGGATGCTTCTAACTGGTACGTGCGTCGCTCGCGTCGTCGTTTCTGGAAGAGCGGCACAGGTAGTGACAAAGACGCCGCTTACCGGACGCTGCACTATGTTTTAGTGCAGCTGAGCCTGATCTTGGCGCCGTTTACGCCGTTTCTGGCAGAGGAGTTGTACCAGAAGCTGACCCGGGGTGAGAGTGTCCATCTGTTAGATTGGCCAGAATCAGGTCATATCAATGAACTGATCGTGCGCGATATGGCCTTTGTTCGAGAAGTGATCAACGAAGGGCTGAGTCAGCGGGCCAAAGCGAGCATAAAGGTGCGGCAGCCACTGCAATCTGTGACGGTACGTGACCCACTGGGTCTCTTGAATGACGAGCTTAAGCAGGTGATTATCGAAGAGTTGAATGTTAAAGAGGTTGTAACTCACCAGCGTGAAGATGCTCCAGCTGTAGTCATGAATCTTGAGATAACACCCGAACTGAAGCGGGAAGGTTTGATGCGCGAAGTAGTTCGCCATATCCAGAATAGTCGCAAGCAAGCTGGGCTACAGGTAGATGATCGCATCAAGCTAGAACTAGTTACAAAAGACGCCGAACTGAGTAAGGCGGTCAGAGACTTTGAAGAGATTATTACCGAAGAAACGTTAACTAAATCTCTAGGTAAGGTGGATGATGGCTTTACGACTGTCGTCAAAGTGGAGGGCGCAGAACTAACTATCAGACTAGTAAAATCTTGACTCTCCGTGCCACAGGAATATACTGCAAATAGAAGTATATAAATATTAAATAAAAACTATAAAGCATACATTTGTTATGACTGCGTTAAAAAAATCAAACAAAACTAAATCATCCAAGAAGCCGGCGATGACTCCGGCGCCACCGGTTCATCAGTCAATTCACCAGATAGAAACAACCATTACAGGCACTGGTGGAGCTGATGGCCGCAGTGTTATTTCGTTTAGTCGCAAACTTGGGTCACCGCGCACATTTTCGCGCAAAACACTGTCTGTTATAGTGGCTGCTTTCGGTGTTATTGGAGTGATAACAGTCATAAATAGCTTCGCGGCTAGTAAAAATTTAGTTAGCGTTCAAGCAGAGAACTTAGTACCAGACCGGTGGGTTGGCCTGCCGGTAAACGATGGTTCGGCAGCGAAGCAGCGAGCTTTTTTCCTGTATAGCAACGCTACCCTCAATGCTGCAAATGTAGATGTGCCGGAAGTTGGTAATGAAATTGTCGTTCGAGCCAAGGCCCAGAACTGTAATGGCCACCCAGAAATCCAGGTCAAAATGGACAACCAGCTGGTTGGCAAGCAGACCGTTAAAAGTACGCGCTATCAAGAAGTGAGCTTTAAAGTTGCAGTCACCAAAGGTAAGCATAATCTGTCGGTCGCGTATACTAACGACTACTGGAAGCCGTGGCGTTGTGATCGCAATATTTACATTGATGAAGTCACTGTGCGTGGCGCTGGTGCAGTCACCTTGCCAAGTCCAGTTACGCCAGCCCCTAAAGACTCTGATAGAGACGGCGTAGTTGATCCTCGTGATCAATGTCCGCAGCAAGCCGGGTCTATCTCAAATAACGGCTGTCCAGTGTCGCCCCCGACAAATACGGTAGGCGTACAATCGGTTAGTGCCAATGAATTCCTCGATACTATAGGTGTTAATATCCATAGTACGTACACCAATACTGCCTATGGGAGGTGGGATATGGTTAAGCAACGACTCGGAGAGCTAGGGGTGAGACACGTTCGAGACGGTAGTATTTATGGCTCAAAAGTCTTGCAGGATCGACTGTATGAGCTAGCTCCGCTTGGGATAAAGACCAGCATAATCGCTTCGAAGGAAAACGTACCGCAGCAACTAGATGTCTACCAGAAAGCACCCGCTAACTTTATAAGTAGTATAGAAGGGCTTAATGAGCCGGATTGTTTCCTTAAGAAAGAAACCAGTCAATGGGTACAAATTACGCAAAGTAGTCAAAAGAGTTTGTTTGAGCAAATCAAGGCTCGGCCTGCCTTAAAAAATATACCGATACTGAATGCCTCGTACTGCAGGGGTGAAACACATCAACAGGTTGGAGATTTGAGTTCATGGTACGACATGGGTAATATGCATCCGTACCCCGGTGGTATGCCGCCAGAAGACAGAATTGCAGCTAGCATGAAAGATGCCGGATCGCTTTCTGGTGGTAAGCCCTACATGGCAACAGAAACGGGTTATCATAATGCGCTTTCATATGTCGGCGGAGCCGCTCCGGCGTCGGAACGCGCTGCTGGTATATATGCCCCTCGTATTTACTTGTCGTATTTCCAAACAGGGGTCAAGCGTGCGTTTATGTATGAACTAGTGAATATTCAGCCGGAAACCCAGCTTAATATGGCGCTGTATCTCAATGACCACTTTGGCATGTATCGCTATAACTTTGCCGAGAAGCCAGCCGCCACGGCGATACGGCGTCTAACCACTGTTCTTAAGGATGATCCTGCTGCCCAAGCGCGCAAGGATAAACTAGACTACAAGGTCAGCGGCGACACGACTAACTTACAGCAAATGTTAGTCCAAAAATCTAACGGCAAATTCTACCTGGTACTCTGGCGCAAAGACTCAGTCTGGGATATTCAGTACCGACGTGACCTAACGCCTCCCAGCAAGCCTGTAACGGTTAGTTTACCCGATAACAGGTCGTTTAACCGCTTTAGTATAAATACCGCTGATACGGCCTTAGAAAGCGGCAAATCTACTGCCAGCTTTGATCTCGGGCCCGACGTACAGATTCTAGAAATCCAGTAAAGAGTTCTCAGAGCGTCGTCTAAGCGCTTTGACAGAGTGCTCTCAATCTGTTATGATCCATTGAGCTACAATATTTTTTAATAGATTCACCCAAGAAGTACGTAAGGAAAAGTAACAGGTATGAAAAAAGCAGTTATTGCTGTTAACGGACACCAGTATTTGGTATCAGAAGGTGAAACAATTGACGTTGAACTTATTAAAGACGCCAAAAAAAGTTTGAGCTTTGAGCCACTGCTTGTAATCGACGGCAAAAAAAGTACAGTCGGCACACCAACCGTGAGTGGCGCAGCAGTCACCGCCACAATCGTCGAAGCCGACGTGCAACAAGACAAAGTAACGTCAATTCGCTACAAAGCCAAAAAGCGCGTGCATACTGTCCGCGGGCATCGTCAGCGCCTGACTACACTCAAAATCAATAGCATCAAATAGTCACAGCACCAATAACGTATACGGCTCGCTTGCTGCTAATCAGCTTCGATAGTAAAATCCACCAGACATGGTGGATTTTACGTTCTGCACACAGTTTACTAACAGGGGTAATTCTAGCTGAACTCCAAATTTTGAGTATATTTTTTACTCAAATGTAAAAAAACTTCTTGCGCTTAAAAAAGTCTTGATGCATACTTAAGACAGCTATTTTATTTATACAAATAAAAATAGCTGCAACCACAAAAACAAAAACGTTAAAACAAAAAAGACAGACAGCAATTTTTCGCAAGTTGCTGTCTGTTTTTATGTGGCCCATCAAATATGCCAGACCCAGGTCTAAGCAGACTGACAGAACGTTCTCGTAAGACCCAAAGCGGGCAGTATCATAGCTTAGAGTTGACCCGGTTAGGCTACAAACGAGGCAAATAGGGAATACCGTTTACCCCTTACGGCCACGAATCGGCTTATAGCGATAAGCCTTGTGGAAAACTTAGAATAACTAGCCAGATATGGCTAGTTAACTCCTTAAATCGTGATAATTATAACAAGACTGCTTATGCTGAGTGACGTTTTATGTTACGCTAGAGGTATACTTTCACGATCAAAAGATCAAAATGTAAAACAGAGCATTTGGGGCCAGTGGTGAAACAAAGATATGTAATAGCGGTACTGAACCAGAAGGGTGGCGTTGGTAAGACAACGTCGGCTATTAATATTGCTGCCTATCTGGCCAAGCAAAAGAAAAAAGTACTTGTAGTTGATGCAGATCCACAAGGAAATGCCACCAGCGGTCTTGGCCTCAATAAAACAAGTCTTGATACAACATTGTGCGACGTACTAGTTTCGGGTGTCGACCTATCATCTATAGTCTCTAAGACGAGTGCCGAAAATGTCTTTGTGGCGCCAACCGATGCACGCTTAGCCAGTGCCGAAATTGACTTGGCAGATCGACCAAAACGAGAGCACGTCTTGCGCGAAGCGCTGCAGCCAATCCAAGATTATGACTATATAATAATAGACTGCCCACCGGCGTTAGGGTTATTGACTATTAATGCTTTAACAGCAGCTGACTACGTATTAATACCGGTCCAAGCTGAATACTATGCTCTGGAAGGACTCAGTCAACTTCTGCAAGTTATGCAGCAGGTACGGGGTAGCTATAATCCTGACCTTGAGTTACTAGGGGTGTTTATGACTATGTTCGACAAGCGAACGACGTTGGCCGAGCACGTCTATGCAGAGGTGCAGAAGCACTTCGGTGACAAATTATTTAAGACTGTTATTCCTCGTAATGTTCGATTAGCCGAAGCGCCAAGCTATGGTCGGCCGATTTCGGAGCACGACAAATGGAGTAAAGGGGCGCGGGCGTATAAGAGTTTAGCGAAGGAGATTACTACCCATGTCCAACAGTAATAAAGGTCTTGGTAAAGGTTTCGGCAGCTTGCTGCCTGATGATTTTGATCAATCAATGCTACTCGACAAGCATGATCGAATTCAAAAAGTTTTAGTGACAGAGATTAGTGCTGACCCAAATCAGCCGCGTCGAGCATTTGATGAAGACTTGCTCAATGGATTAGCTGAGTCGATTAAGCGGCACGGCATTTTGCAGCCGCTCGTAGTAACCGGTAAAGCCGGAGCATATACCATTGTAGCCGGTGAGCGTCGCTTCCGTGCTGCCCAGAAAGCTGGCCTCGACCGGGTGCCGGTGCTGGTACGCAGCCTCGAAGAACTTGAGCGACTAGAGATTGGGTTAGTTGAAAACGTTCAGCGTGTCGATTTAAATCCTTTGGAACAGGCAATTTCAATTGTGCGCCTCCATGAGCAGTTCAATATTAGTTACGAAGAAATTGCTAAGCGACTTGGCAAAGCTAACACCACTATCATTAATAGTGCTCGTTTGGTGCAGTTACCAGATTTTGCGCGCAACGCGCTGGTAGAGGGTAGAATTAGCGAAGGTCACGCTCGATCAATCCTGGCATTGAAGAATATTGATGATCAGCAAGACTTGCTGGATAACATTGAACAACACGGTTGGTCTGTTCGTCGAGCCGAGCAATACGCCGCGGAAACAAAACTAGCTCAATCGTCTAAAAAACAAAATAAGCTAGCTGCCAAAACCAAGGTTAACGAGCAGCTTAGTAATCGACTGAGTACAAAATGGGGTTTCAAAATCAGTGTGGCTGAAAAAGGTAAGGGTGGACGAATTGCACTGAGCTTTAAGACGCAAGAGCAGCTAGAGCATTTTGTAGATTTGCTACAGAAACAATCGCCACAGGACTAGTTACTGGAAGTGTTCGAATTTGTCGAATGGATAAAGTCGTAAGCTGAGTTTGCCGACGACGTCCTGAGAGCGGATAGCACCAAAGGTTCGTGAGTCGAGTGAGTTGGGTCGGTTATCACCCATAACGTAAAGGTAACCCGGTTTGACGGTTTCATCGATCATGCTCTCTTCATTGTCGTCCGAGTTACCGCCCACGGCTTCAGTCGTGGTGATAGCTTTGGCTTCCGGGCCTTCTTTATCAACGGCAAATCCGTTCGGGCGTTCATTATTATATATAGTCACCTCGCCACCTTTGACGACAACGCGATCACCTGGTAGCCCAATAACTCGCTTAATAAGTTGGCGCTCAGTTGCTTCGGTTTGTCCAAATTCAGCAGTTTGATTAAAGACAATAATTTCATAACGTTTTGGTATATATGGCTTGCGGGTAATCTTGGACCACGTACGGCCAGTTTTGCTGACGATCAGGCGATCTCGGTCTTGGAGTGTGGTTTCCATGCTGGGGCCGTCAACTTGATATGACTGAAAAACGAATGCAGTCAAGAACAAGGCCACCAGAGGTGCCATAATCAGAATTCCGAGCGTTGAGGCCACGTCGCGCCAGTTGCCGGAGCGGATTTTTCCTAAGAATGATTCATCCATTACTTACAAGAGCTTATCACATAATATAGCTTTGCGGTAAATTGGTTATGACATTTACGAATGGGGTCTAAACCGGGTATACTAACAGTCTGTGAGTTTACATTAGGCTTACTTTATGTAAGCCAGTTTTTATTACATATATATGGATGAACTTAGAAACAAACAGTCACATAAGCGCCCAGGGGGTCCACGCAGGTCAATGGATGGCTTTGTTCAGCCACGCCGCACTGGCAGTCGGTCGACAGCCAATCTCAGTACTCCCAGCTTACGCTCAGATAAGTCTGTTAAAAGTCCTGTCATGCTCGATAACTTTAAAAGAGCTGAGGGTTTTCGCTCGACGAATCGCCAACGGCCGCTATCGGCGGCTGCAGTTAAACGTGGCCGGCCATTTGCGGCCACAAGTGCCACAGATGAGCCGTTACTTATTACAAAGCAGCCGCAGCGCTTTAAGCGCGGTTTTTTTGGTTTAGGACGCAAGAAACCAGTTGGTCCGGATAGTAAAAAGCGTGCCTGGTCTCGTAAACGCAAAGCCATCACGGCTTTCCTAGTTTTACTGGCGATTGTTTTATTGACCGGAGGTTTCTTGGCTTTCAAGGGCTATATAAACGTGAATAAGGTCTTGAAGGGTGGCGGTGGTGCGGTGGCATTTGATACCAACGTTGACCCCTCTAAACTAAAAGGCGAAGGTGATGGCCGTGTAAACGTGCTATTACTTGGTCGAGGTGGAGAAGGCCATGAAGGCGCCGACCTAACTGATACTATTATTATTGCCAGTATTGATCCGGTAGCCAAAGAGGCGTCACTGGTAAGTATTCCGCGTGACTTTTATGTGCCAGTTGACGATGCAGGTCAGATGAAAATTAACGCTGTTTTTGCTACCGGTAAACAGGCTGAGCTCAACAAGAATTCTCGCCAGACTGATCAGGTCAAGAAGCAGGCCGAAGAAGCCGGCTTTACCTTGCTGGAAAAGACGGTCGAGGAAACCTTTGGACTGCCAATTCACTATCGCACCATTATTGATTTCAAAGGCTTTGAGCAAGCAGTTAACATCGTCGGTGGTGTTACAGTCAATGTACCGGCGGCAGTGACTGAAAACATGCGCATTAACGGGCAAAACTATCGTCTCGATGTAAAGCCAGGCGTGCAGCAAATGGATGGCTTCAAAGCCCTGGCATATTCACGTTCTCGTTACACGAGTGCTCGTGGAGACTTTGACCGGGCCGAACGTCAGCGATTAATAATTATTGCCCTCAAAGAAAAGATCATGTCAGCCGGCACGTTCTCAAATCCAGCTAAGATCTCGAGCTTGCTCGATACCATGGGCGATCGAGTTCAAACTAACTTCAGCAGCCAAGACTTGAGTCGTCTATACCAGCTCGGTAAAGATGTGCCGCAGTCTAAGATTGTATCAATCGGCTTGGCAGATCCGCCAAATAACTATGTAGTAACAGATATGATCGGTGGCCAGTCAGTGGTGGTTCCGCGCGCTGGGGTTGGCAATTTCGGTGAAATCCAGGGCTATCTACGCAATGCGCTCAAAGACAGCTTTATCAAAAATGAAAATGCCAGCATCATGGTCTTAAATGGTACCGAGTCGCCAGGTTTGGCAACAACCAAGGCCGACGAACTGAAGTCATTTGGCTACAACATTACAGCTGTTTCTAATGCGCCAACTAAAGAATACGACAAGACAACCATCATTGATTTACGGAGTGGCAGCAAGAAGTATACTCAGAGTTATCTCGAGAAGCGCTTTAACACAAAAAGCATCGGCTTATTACCTGACCCAACTATTGAGGCAGGTACGGCCGACTTTGTTATAATACTGGGCAGTGACCAAGCAACTACTCGCTCGCAATAGGCGGCTCAGGGATAAAATTCGGCCCAAACAAGGGTTTGCTCATTTTTTCCATTTGGGCCTCGTGGCATTTTTGCCACCAATTATCTTTGTGCTGGTTCGACTTGATCTCGTAACACTGGCGCTGATTGTCGTCTTGCTCAGCAAATGGCGTATTTTTGCGGTTCGGCCGCACCACTGGCTGGCACATTTGCGCACCAATGCCGTCGATTTTATCTTTAGTCTTTCAATCCTGGCCTTTATGACCTCAACCTCAGCTATGAGTCTGCAGTTACTCTGGGCTATTGTCTATGAAGTCTGGATATTGTTTATCAAGCCGGGCGAAAGTGCCCTCAAAGTTTCGCTGCAAGCCTTTATAGCTCAGCTAGCCGGGTTGGTGGCGCTCTTTGTTGCGTTTCCAGAAGCACCGCTCGCAATCTATATCATTACAGTCGGTCTCATTTTGTACTTTTCCGCCCGGCACTTCTTTAATAGTTTCGAAGAAGAACACTACAGCGCCTACAGCTATTTTTGGGCCTTATTTGGTGCTTCGCTGACGTGGGTACTCGGGCATTGGCTGCTGTTTTACGGCCCGATTGCTCAAGTCGCCTTGTTGCTTACTATTATCGGCTACGGTCTGGCCTCACTGTATTACTTAACTGAAACCGACAAACTCTCAGCTTTAATTCAGCGAGAGATAGTATTTATTATGATAGGTGCCGTCGTTATTATTCTCCTTCTATCGGAGTGGGGCAGTAGTCTATAATTGAAAACATAAGGAATATGTGGGTATGAACGAAAACGAACACGAACACAAGACTAAACCTGTAGCCAGTGAGACACAGGCAACTACACCGGTTGCAAAGCCTGTCTTGAAGCCAGTACCAAGCAAACCGCGACCAGACAACAGGGCACGCGAGCGTATGGCGGCCATCATTTTATTGGTTGTTTTGAGTGTGAGTTTTGGATTCGTTGGTGGCTATTTTGGTGACCAGGCGAGTAAAGATAGTCGACAAAGTGCCGATGTCCAGCGACAAACAATTGATAACGAAAGCAACTTAATAACTTCGATTGCTAAAGATGTTGGCCAAAGCGTGGTTTCTGTCGAAGTAACGAGCCAAGTGACCACCAATAGTATGCTTGGCTCACGCTCTGCCCAGCAATCCAGTGCGGGTACCGGTATTATCATTGATAGTAATGGCATCATCATTACTAATCGCCATGTTATCCCAGCGAGTGCTAGCTCGGTGAGCATTACTTTGTCTGACGGTACTGAGCTCGATAATGTTGAGGTGATTGGCCGTACCAACGATAGTGATCCGCTCGACGTAGCCTTCTTGAAAGTCAAAGACAAGAAGGGTAAAGAGTTGAAAGCAGCTAAGTTGGGCGACTCTTCCAAGATGCAAGTTGGTGAGCGCGTCATCGCCATCGGTAACGCCCTCGGTCAGTTCCAGAACACGGTTACTACCGGTGTAATTTCGGGCTATGGTCGGAGTGTAGAAGCTGGAGACAGTTCTGGCAGCGAAACGCTACAGAACCTATTTCAAACCGATGCTGCAATTAACGAAGGCAACTCCGGCGGCCCGCTGGTTAATGTGAATGGTGAAGTAATTGGCATCAACACCGCCGTAGCCGGTGATGCTGAAAACATAGGCTTCTCTATACCGATTAACGATGTTAAAGGCCTTGTTACTGGTGTGCTACAAGAAGGTAAGCTGGTTCGACCGTATCTTGGCGTCCGCTACATAACACTTAACGACGATGTAGCTTATCAGAATAATTTGAGCACTAAGCGGGGCGCCTTTATAACTGCTTCTGGCGGTCAGGCGGCTGTTGTACCGGGTAGTCCTGCCGACAAGGCCGGCCTGAAAGACGGTGATATTATCACCAAAGTCGACAATGACACCATCGATGAAAAAAACAGTCTGATTTCGATCCTAGGGCGACATAAAGTCGGCGACACGGTCAAACTAACCATTGTTCGTGACGGCAAAGATCAGACCATCAACGCTACACTCGAAGCCGTACCGCAAAGCTAATTTATCTACATCATGTATTGCTGTACCGTTGACTTAGTCGAAAGTCAACTGCCGTTGGTTGAGAAAGTGGAGCATCCTTTGGTGCGCAAACGACTTCTGGAGTTAATGAAGTCCGATCAAACAGACAGAAAACAAAAATGGATTATTGATGACTGTGCCACCAAAGCTGACTATTTGCGATTGGCAGAGTCTGATTCGGCTCGTGCTAGAGAGGCGCTCACTCTCTTAGGAGAAATTGGTTCCCCGAGTGTGCGCAATATTGGACTTGATGGCTCTAGAGCGATCTGGCTAATAGCCTTGCATAATGTCGACTATGTAGATATGGGAAAAACCGTGCTGAGTAAAATGAAGTATCTTTATCGCAAGGATAAGTACCAGGTATTTTATCAGGGAATTCCTTATCTTGTTGATCGGCTAATGATTCAAAAGAGCGGTTGGTCTCAGACTGCAAAGCAACTTTATGGGACGCAAGGATATATGGACGGTGATGGAATAGCGCACAAATTCCCAATAATTGACAGCGAGCGTCTCGAAGATCGGCGCAAGAAGTTTGGATTGGGTAATTCTGAAAAGTGCGAACACAGGTATTGATAGAACAGCTACAACCTAATAATTCAATAAAAAACATTGGACGAGTAGGTCGGTGTCTTTGTGCGAATATCCAGCCTGAGTGGCTAAGGCTTTCATGTCATCATGCTGATCTTCGAGCGACTCGGTAAGTATAAAGCGAGGCTTTTGTTTGAGACTGTCCACTTGTGTCCAAAAAATGCGGTAATCATCGAGGCCATCATCTCCAGCGAATAAGGCCTGGGCGGGCTCGCGAGTGATTTCTGGGCTGGTGACCATGTCATCTGGTACGTACGGCAAATTTGCCAACAAAACATCGTATGCCGTGGTAGGTAGATTGTTCAGTAAGTCAGAGGTAAGGATAGTTGTATTTGTGGCGTGTAGGGCAGTTTGATTGGCCTGAGCAACTTCCAGAGCAGACAGGTCGTTATCGATCAGGTCCACATGACTGCTTGGTAGTTCCAGCGCTGCTGTAATGCCCAGGCAGCCAGAACCGGTGCCAATGTCGGCTATACGATTAGGACAGGTGAGCTTACGTAATAGCTCAATGAAGCTTTCTGATTCTGGTCTGGGTATCAAAACGCGCTTATCAACCACAAAGTTGCGGCCATAGAATTCTTTAAAGTCACGGATATACGCGAGGGGCTGACGTTCGGCGCGCAGTTGTAGTTTTTGGTTGAGGATTTGCAGGACACTATTTTCTAGGACGTACTCAGGGTGAGTGTGAACCCATGATTTATCTTTGCCTAAAGCGTCGCATAAGAGAACGATACAGTCGGTACGGCCACGCTCGGCGATACCGGCTTTCTGCAGGGTCACCATACTATCGATTAGCCACTCGGCAATGGTGATCTTATTCTTCGCTGAGGAGCGTGCGCTCGTAGTCATGGAGTTTTTCTATAATGTCGTTAATGTCGCCGTTTAGGGCGGCTGGGATGTTACTGCGTGAGTAGCCGATGCGGTGGTCGGTGATGCGATCTTGCGGGAAGTTGTAGGTGCGAATTTTCTCAGAACGATCACCAGAACCGATTAGTTTCTTACGAGCTTGCGATAATTTTTCTTGCTCAGCTTCAATTTTTGATTGGAGTAAGCGAGAGCGGAGGATGCTCATGGCTTTTTCTTTGTTTTTGATCTGAGACTTCTCATCTTGGTTGGTCACAACAGTGCCAGTCGGGATGTGGGTGATGCGGACGGCTGAGTCGGTGGTGTTGACGCTTTGGCCGCCGTGGCCACCAGCACGGAAGACGTCTACGCGCAAATCGTTGGGCGCGATTTCAATGTCAGCTTCTTCGGCTTCGGGCATGACTGCTACGGTCACGGTGCTGGTATGGACGCGACCCTGAGACTCAGTAGCTGGTACCCGCTGAACGCGATGAACGCCGGCTTCTAGACGCAGTTGCCGGTAAGCAAAGTCACCATTAATTTCGAACACAACTTCTTTAAAGCCACCAGCTTCGCTGGGACTATCGCTAACGTGGACAGTTTTGAAACCATTATCTTCGGCGTAGTGGCTATACATACGGTAGAGTTCGCCAGCAAATAAGCTTGCTTCATCGCCACCAGCAGCCGCTCGGATTTCCATGACGACATTACGCTCATCGTTCGGGTCTTTTGGCGTCAAAAGTTCCTCGAGCTTAGCAGTCGTAGATTCGAGCTGCCCGGCAATAGCAGTCAGTTCCTCCTGCGCCATAGCGGCCATGTCGGCATCGGCGTCTTTACCAAGCTGCTCAGCGGCTTGTTGTTCGGTCTGCAACTTTTGCTTTTCGTCAAAAAGAGCAACGATAGTTTCTAATTCATTTTGACGTCGAGCAAGTTTTGGATAACGTTTATCGCTGTAAATAGCTGGGTCTTCAAGTTGTTTTTGAAGCGCAGTCAACTCCTCGCGCAGGGCTTGTTCTTTAGGATTCATATCAAACTAGTATATCACCACTGTTATTTTCCGAAAAATCGGCATACAAGAAATGCCATTAAAAACGAGCCAAGATAACTCGGCTCGTAGTGTTGGTTTGTCCGGTAGACTAGGCTTCTTGAGCTTCTTTGACTGGTTCAGCTTTGGCTTCGGTCTTAGAGTCGGCCTTGGCTTCTGAGTCGGCAGCTTTTGCTGGCTTGGCAGATGTCTTTTGCTTCTTGGCGGCAAGTCGCTGAGCAGCTTCTTCGCGCTTCTTGGCGGCAGCTTCTGATCGAGCTTTAAACTTGTCAACGCGACCTTCGATGTCAACCAGCTTTTCTTGGCCGGTAAAGAAGGGATGTGAGGCGCTACTGATGTGGATTTTTACCAATGGATACTCGTTGCCATCTTCGTGCTTGATGGTTTCATCGGTAGTAGCAGTTGACTGCGTCAAAAACATAGTGCCATTCGAAAGATCTTGGAACACTACAGGACGATAGTTTTTCGGGTGAATACCTTGTTTCATATCGCAGTATTATATCGTGAAAGGAGTAAATGGGCAATAGTCAGGTTGCAAAAAAGACTGGCCTCTGTTAAAATAGGGTAACTATCATTAAGCAGCATCGAGAAGTGTTCCTCTGGCTTATGTTTCGTGTAGAAACTCTGACCGGTCCTCGATAGCGAAGAGAAAGGAAGACGACACATGGCGCAAGCTACTGTAGACGTTGATATTAAAAAACTATTAGAAGCCGGTGCTCACTTTGGTCACAAGACCAGTCGCTGGCACCCAAAAATGGCTCAATACATTCACAGCAAACGAGACGGCAGTCACATCATAGACTTGACCAAAACCGTTGAAGGCCTTGATGAAGCGCTCGCTTTTGTTGTCAAAACGGTTGCCTCTAGCCGCCAAGTTCTACTGGTTGGTACTAAACGCCAAGCTAAGGATGCTGTCCGTGAAGCTGGTGAATCTACCGGCATGCCATTTGTTGTAGAACGTTGGGTTGGCGGTATGCTAACGAACGTTGCAACCATGAATGGTCGCATTAAGCATCTAAAAGACATCGAACAACGCATGGATTCAGGTGCGCTCGAAGCTAAGTACAACAAGCTCGAAGTCCAGCGTTTCCAAGAAGAAATCGATGACATGAACCACATGTACGGCGGTATCAAGCACATGGCTAATCGCCCCGGTGCAATGATCGTGGTGGATGTTGTGGCCGAAATCAACGCAGTGCGTGAAGCTCGTAAGCTTGGTATCCCAGTTATCGCTATTGTCGACACCAACGCCGATCCAAGCTTGGTAGACTACGTCATACCAGCTAACGATGATGCAATCAAATCTGTTAAATTGATCATCGATTACTTTGTAGAAGCTATCAATGTTGGCAAAGCTCAACAAAAACAACCAGAAGCTAAAGCCGACAAAACCGATAAAGCCGAATAATTTTAAGAATTTAGGAAGGGAATAGATATGGCAGATATCTCAATTGATGAAATTAAGCGCCTCCGCGGCCTAACGGGCGTTGGCATTACTGATGCCAAAAAAGCCCTCGTCGAAGCCAACGGCGATTTTGATAAAGCTCTCGAAGCTATGCGCAAGAAAGGCCTAACTAAGGCCGAAAAGCGTGGTGAACGCGAAGCCCGTGCCGGCATCGTTAGTACATACAATCATGACAGCCGCATTGGCGTCGTATTAGAGGTGAACTGCGAAACTGACTTTGTGGCTCGTAACGAACAATTCACCGACCTTGTAAAAGACATTGCTATGCACATTGCAGCTGCTAGTCCGCTCTATGTTAGTGCTGACGATATTCCAGCCGAAGAAACCGAAAAAGTAACCGCCGAATTTACCGAAAAAGCCAAAGCCGAAGGCAAGCCAGACAACATGCTCGACCAAATTGTCAGTGGCATGGTCAAAAAATACTTTGCCGAACGCTGCCTACTCGACCAGCCATTCGTCAAAAACCCCGACCAAACAGTCGATCTCTTCATCAAAGAAGGCATTGCCAAGCTTGGTGAAAACATCGTGGTCCGCCGCTTTAGCCGCCTGGCTATCGGCGAAGTCATCGAATAGACTGCTTCTTAAATTTAGCCCAACAATCCGTCCAATGGGCTTACTTGTCATGGTTTTTTACAAGGTTTATGGTATATGGTACTATTCAAAAACAAGGAGTTTTCTGGAAAATGAGCACTACCACAGTATTTGAAGAAATGGGTGTGGATTTTGAGTTTCTAACTCGTCGGTATGGAGGCGAGAACGGAATTGCAAGCAAGCAAGCGGAACTTACTGATATGGGGGTGAGTGAACGGAAACACCTCGAGGCAATAATTGCTGGCGACGACGAATTCAATCCAGAAATTATTGACACTTTCGACAAGGAGACTTTGCTGGAAGCAGATCTTTTGGGGAACAAAAAACTGGCTCGCCAAGAAGCTGCCCATCGCCTCGACATTCCATACAAGCGAGAATATATCGCTGCTGATGGCGGCACGATTTGGCTACTTGGCAGCAAGGCAATTGCCTGGATGGTTATCAACCAGGTGCTGAATGGTAGTAATCCTGACTGGGCAGCAAGCCAAGGTGTTCAGGTGATCCAGAGTATGGAAAATGGCGAGGATAGGCAGAGGAGCGTATTGGTAAGTGGCAATAGTAGATCCTTCGTGGTCGCAGGCGCAAAGTTAGATAAGCTAAGAATGGAAGCAGATCTGTCTGCCATAGACGCCGACGAAGTGGGGTTTGCCGACAGCAAGACAGGAGACTTCCTGCGCTTTGCTCGGCCGGTAAAACCAAAATGGGATAACGACTCAGTTACGGGTCGTGGCGTAGATATGTCTGAGTATCCTGCGCGCTTGTTTGATCCAGGTGGGCCCCGCATAGTCGATAGCCTGGGCGTAAAATGTTTGGTTGGCCCACAGGCTATAACAGAGCATTTCCTGAAATCTGGCGAGTTTGAAAGAGTTCCTGAATTGGGTTTAGTTCTTCAGCGACAGGGCATCATTTCCTTAGATGAGACTTTGCAGCACGATCTCTCAATAAAATCTAGAGAAGCTTTCGATAAAGCATTGCCGGAAGTAGCCCGTCAAATTCTTTATCGTGTCAATTTGAAGGTAGGCGATCCAGACCTTGGGCGGGATCGCCTTTTAGTTGGTGAAATACTGACTGCTGGCGCGTATCCAGGTTCTTTGTCGCCGTCTGAGGCGCTCAAGAAAGAGCTACTTATAAGAATGTCAGTACACGGAACCGTGCCAGATAAATCAGAAGAATTGGCGTGGCGCGTTGTTCGGCGATCAGATAGAAAACAACTCAGCAATGAAATAAAAAGCATGGCAACTAAATTAAACATAGCTGTTGCTAATCCAGATATTCCAAAAGTACAGACTCATCCTGAGTTTGTGCGGTCTTTGCTTGACGGCATGTATGTACAAGCAACTACTGCAGCAGCAGAAGGAAGAATTTCTGGTCGTGCCGAAAAACGTATCAAAAGATTTGTTGACAACGAAACTAAAAAATACGTCCAGTCTGAGCAGTAGGGCACTCTTCACAATAGACAAACTCTAGAATTTGTGCTATAATGTATGTTTATGAGTGAGGATAAATTTTCAGGCGAGACAGCGCCGCAACCGGAGCTTACAGATAAAGATCGTCGCACCATGGACGTAATGGGATGGGGCGAAGATGAAGTTGTAGTTGCCGGCCAGCTAGAAGTGGGTGAAGGACACATTGCTACCGTCGTTATGTTGACCGAGGAAGCCCAGGCGCAACGTCGAGACCAAGCGAGAGGTAGTGGCTTAGGATTTATCCACAAAGCACTCCAGCGCATCCGTGAAAACTTGCACTATCCATGCTAAGCCGGAAGTGCGCTATACTAAATCTATATGAATCCACAAGACGTTATTTCAACTGCCCAAACTAAGTTTGAAGCTGCTGTGTCGCGCTTCGATGACGAAGTTAAAAAACTCCGAACTGGTCGCGCACACCCGAGCATGCTCGATGGCGTGACGGTTGAGGCCTATGGTCAACAAATGCCATTGATCCAAGTGGCAACCATCAGCGCACCAGAGGCGCAGTTGCTGCAAATTTCACCGTTTGATCCAAATACGGTACAAACCATTGCAAGCGCAATTCGCGACAATCAAAGCCTTGGCTTGAACCCGAGCGACGATGGTCGGCTGATTCGCATTCCAATCCCGCCACTGACCGAGGAGCGCCGCCGACAGATTGTTAAACAGTTGGGCGAAAAAGTCGAAGACGCTAACATTGCTATGCGCGGTGTCCGTCACGATGCTTTGAAAGAGCTGGATCAAGCCAAAAAAGACAAAGCTATGAGCGAAGACGAGCACAAACGCTGCGTTACGCAAATTGATGATGCTATGAGCAAGCAACGAGCTGCTCTGGACTCCAAGGCCAAGGCCAAAGAGACCGAAATCATGACCGTTTAACCCGGTTACAGTTCGCTAGCTATGGTAAAATGAGGGGTAGATGGCAGTATTTCTTTTAATTGTGGCAGTAATTCTGTTTATTGGACTCGTGGTTGTACACGAGTGGGGTCATTTTGTGGCCGCTCGTCGTGGTGGCGTAGAGGTTGAAGAATTTGGTATTGGTTTTCCGCCAAAGGTGTGGGGTAAGAAAGTCCGTACCAAAAAGAGCAAATTCCTTTTCACCATAAATCTACTACCGCTCGGCGGTTTTGTGCGCTTAAAAGGCGAAAACGATGCCGATAGGCGACCCGGTAGCTTTGGTGCTGCGCCGCTAAACGTCAAAGTAAAAGTCATGTTGGCCGGGGTGGTCATGAACTTGATTGTGGCGCTCGCCATGTTCACGATTTTGGCGCTTGTAGGCATGCCAAAACTTATAGATAACCAGTTTACCGTAGCGAGCGACACGAAGGTGACGCGTGAAGCTAACATTGTCGCTGGTGACGTTGAAAGCAACGAACCGGCCGGCAAAGCCGGACTCAAGGAAGGCGATGAGATCGTCTCAATTGCCAACACACCAATAACTAAAACCGATCAAGTTGGCCAAATCGCTAAGCGATATGCTGGTCAGACCATACCAATTGTCTATATGCACGATGGTCAAACCTATACCGCACAGATGCAAGTTAACCAAGAAAACAAAGGTAATGGCTACATCGGCGTAGCACCGATGCAAGACGGTATCCAATTGCAGCGCAGTACGTGGTCAGCACCAGTGGTGGCAGTTGGTCTAACCGGTCAGTTGACGCAGCTGACGTTTAAAGGGCTTGGCACGGCAATCAGTAGTCTAGTCAAGGGCGACACCAAAACAGCCAGCGAGCAGGTGTCCGGGCCCGTGGGCATCGCCGTAATCCTCGAGCGTGGTAGCAAGATTGGCGCTAACTTCATCTTGTTTGTAATCGCTATTTTGTCGTTGTCACTCGCAATCATGAATGTGCTGCCAATTCCTGCTCTCGATGGTGGCCGACTATTTGTCCTGCTGCTGTTTAGAGCGCTCAAAAAACCATTAACAAAAGAGAAAGAAGAGGCAATTCACGGCACAGGGTTTGTAGCCTTGATGGCTCTGTTTGTCCTCATCACCGTAGTTGATGTCCGACGATTCTTCTAGCCAAAAAATATCCAAAAAAGACCGCTGGCTCCTGCGACTCATGAGCCGACTGAGCCTATCTTTTGGCCCAGTCAGTGCAGTTGTCGTGACGATCGTAGCTTACATGTCGCCTCAGTTCTTGCTCGGCCTTGTGCTCGGCATGTTCATTTTGGTGACTGGCATGAATTCGGAGCGTGTCTTTGACGTTATTAGCGATACAACAGTTGGTCAATTTTCGACTACGGCGGTAGCTTACTTGACGATGCTCGGCGTCATCGTCTGGTACATGAAGCGCTACCGTGTGACCTGGGCCAAAATTGGCTTGGGGCGGGGTATAGTGCCGTCCGACATACTATATGCCGTAGGGGCCTTTGTTGGTTATTTTTTGGCAGCAGCGGCTGTACTGGCTGCTGTCGACAAGGTACTACCAAGCATTAATCTAGAGCAAGAGCAGCAAATTGGTTTTGAATCAGCCAATGGTGTGTGGCAGCTCGGCTTGGTCTTTGTGTGCTTGGTGATACTGCCACCGATTGTTGAAGAAATTATGATCCGCGGCTTCTTATATAGTGGTCTGCGCACAAAAATGGGCCCAGTGGTGGCTGCGCTGGTAGCGAGCACCTTGTTTGGCTTGGCTCATTTGCAGCTCGGTTTAGGCGCACCGCCTCTGTATGTAGCGGCTATAGACACCTTTGTTCTGTCGGTGATCTTAATCGGCTTACGAGTCAAAACCGGCTCGTTGTGGGCCGGCATAGTAGTGCACGCGCTCAAGAATGGCCTCGCCTTCGTGGCCTTATTTGTTTTTCGGACTTAACACAGACCCTTCCATAAGATAAGAAAACTTGCGTAAAACACATATTTGTGCTATAATGACACTAAAGTTATAAAAACAAATGCATACTATGTCAGAACAGCTACAGACCCGCGCCGAACATTCTAGAAGTCTCGAAGATGCCGAAAGATTCAGGGCGATTGAGACACTTAAAGAGATAGGTCTTCTGGCTCCATTGTCTGAACTGGAGACATTTCATGGTCGCGTTGGCGAGAATCATGCTAATGAGCCATGGACCGTAAACCCGGTATTTGCGAATGGCCGCAACGATAATGGAAATTTCAACGTTAATACGCGCCCAACACTGTACACAGGCTCGCGTGATAACGCCCTAGAATTTGCTAGGAGTCGCGGCAGAGAATTTATATATCCAGAATATATTGAAGCAATGCGCGATAGAGAAGCAAACGCGTCTAAATGGCCGATGTCTGAAGTCGAAAAGGACGATTTGTGGCAGTCTATCGCACGTAAATACCAAGGGGAAATCCATGATATTGTGTCGGTCAATCCGGATGCAGTTGTCATTGATCTCAATTTTGATGTTCAAACATTGGACGAGGTAACTTTAGAAAAATATAAAGGTGCTCTAAATAAGTTAGCCATAGGCGTATCTGAAGGATCTCCACTCGGTTTCGACGATCGACATGCCTTTAAGCCTTTTAAAGAAGTGATCAATCGACGTCTGCCCACGAGAATCAAGCAAGAAGAGGTGTCATTGTATGCAGAAGAAGCTGGCATCGACGAAAGCGTTGCGCTCCAGCTTGCTAGTGCCTACAATGCACGCCAGGTAATGCAGATTGCACCGTCATATGCGGCCGGCCGTTTACTAGGTTCGCAAAGAGACATTCATACTGACGTTATTAATCTTGTCAATGAAGGGCAGGTCGAGCTACCGCTTAATATGGAATACGTGCAACGATACTTTCGAGAAGCAGGTATTGTCGGTGTTCAGCAGCCTATTTATTCTGCAACTATCAATCGAAAGATGATTGCAATATCACTCTTTGATCTTGAAAAAGTGGCAACTGAAGAACAAGCAAAAGCTCAGCGCCAGTCGACGTGGCGACAGGTTGGTCAATTTGCTGCACGACTCGATGAAATTACAGAAAAAACACGTGAGCAGGAAGGTACGGATACGCGTTTGCCGCTTCTTAGGGCAATCCAGGATGACCCTCACGTGAAGCCAGAAAAAATTGTAGAGCTAGCAAGTCAACTTACTAGTTTTGGGCACATTTTTAAAGAAGATACTGGCAATTGGGAGAAGTTTAGCTTAGCTGAGCATACAGAAACAGTACTCCAAAACTTTGATGAAAACTTTGCAGATAACTTGCCGGTGCAAATGCTTGCCCCCATGAGGCTGGCTATTTTAGCGCACGATATCGGCAAACCAGCGGCAGCTATAAAAGGTGAAATTCACAATCAAAAGGACTTTAATCAAATATACGCCAACGGTTTTCTGAAAGAGGTAGGTTTGCCGGTTCGCGATAGAAAAATGATACTGGCAATAATTGGCGAAGGTGCTGATTTGGCTTTTGATATCAATATTCGTGGGGCTGGTCAATCAGCCAAGGCAGCCATGTATAAGCTAGCCAAAGACACACTGAGAGAATATATAAGGTCTCGGGTATCCGATGAGGAAATAAACGGTTTTGCAGCCATGTGTTCGATGCTACAAATTTGTGATGGTGGTGCATACACAAGTATGGGTGTTACGAACAAAGGCCGTGGCAACGTTAGTCACCGTAACGCGCCATCATTTAATCATAGCTACGCACAGCCGGTTGGGTTTGGTAAGCGAGGCATTCGGCTTCGACGTCATGATGAGTCGTCAGCCGACCATATCCAAACGCCTACTGCTGATGAAGAATTTTTTCGAGTATGATTCATACTCTCAGGGTGCTGACCAGCATAAGCCAACAAATCTGAGCTTGCAATAACTAGCGTCTCTACTCTGGCTAAGGTACAATGGAGCCCGATGAGACTTTCAAAATTATTCACAAAAACCAGCAAATCAGTTCCGGCTGACGAAACGGCGCGCAATGCGCAGCTACTTATTCAGGGCGGCTATGTTCACAAAGAAATGGCTGGTGTGTATGCCTATCTGCCGCTTGGATTAAAAGTTCTTAATAATGTGGCCGATATCGTGCGTGACGAGATGGACAAAGTTGGTGGTCAAGAAGTCTGGATGTCCGTGCTGCAGCCAAAGGATATCTGGGAGCTAACTGATCGTTGGGATGATGCCAAAGTTGATAACTGGTTCAAAACCAAATTAGCCAACGGTACCGAACTCGGCGTTGGCCTGACGCACGAAGAACCGGTGGTTGATTCACTTAAGCCGTACGTGAATTCGTACAAGGATCTGCCACTTAAGGTGTATCAGATTCAAAGTAAATTCCGTAACGAGTTGCGTGCTAAAAGTGGCATCATGCGCGGTCGCGAATTCCTCATGAAAGACCTATATACCTTTTCACGCACTGAAGATGAGCATAAGCAGCAGTATGAAGAATTGGCCGAGGCCTACCATCGAGTCTACGAACGACTTGGCATTGGCGACATCACCTATCGCACTTTTGCCAGCGGTGGCATTTTTAGTCAATTCAGTGACGAATTCCAAACACTGAGCCATGTTGGCGAAGATACAATTTATGTTGATGAAGCCAAGAAAATTGCCATTAACAAAGAAGTTTTTACAGACGAAGTGCTCCAGCAAATTGGCCTGAAGAAGGACGACTTGGTTGAAAAGCGGGCGGTAGAGGTCGGTAATATTTTTTCACTCGGCACCAAGTATACGGATGCACTTGGTTTGACCTACACCGACGAAGACGGGGCAGAACAACAGATTATTATGGGCTGTTATGGCATTGGCGTGAGTCGCTTGGTGGGCGTGTTGGCGGAGCATTTTGCCGACGATAAGGGCTTGGCCTGGCCAAAAGCGGTTGCCCCAGCGTTGGTGCAGTTAGTGACGGTCGGCGAGGACGAAAAAGTCATAAGCGAAGCAGAAAAACTGTACGAAGTCTTACAGGCAGCCGGTATCTCGGTGTTGTATGATGATCGCGCAGTTCGGCCTGGAACTAAGTTTGCTGACGCTGATTTACTCGGAATGCCGTATCGGGTCGTAATCAGTTCTAAGACGCTCGAACAATCATCTGTAGAGGTCAAAGCTCGCACCAGCGAGACGGCTGAATTAGTGCCACAAAACAGCCTCATTACGCATCTACAAGCATAAAATACACCATAAATGGTAAGAATGAGTCGATAAATCATATATTTGACTCGCCAAAACCGGGTGCGTTTGAGTTTTTTATAAATCAAAGGTAAACTGAATCAAACCATCAGAAATACAGGAATGTAAACGAAACGTGGGCGAGAGAGGGTTTACGCGAACATAACGAAGCAAAGGAAGCATGACATGAAAAAGCAATACCACTTAACCCAAGAAGGCATCGATGAGCTAAAAGCCGAGCTAGACGGCCTTGTTTCTAAGCGAGCCGGCGTCGCCGATGCCATTAAGACCGCTCGTGAACAAGGTGATTTAAGTGAGAATGCCGAATATCATGCTGCCAAAGACGAGCAGGTGACGCTTGAGTCGCGTATTTCCGAAATCGAATACATCTTGGCTAACGTCGAAGTTATTGCCAAGCCAAAAGGCAAAACCGACAAAGTCCAACTTGGCTCCCAGGTTGAGCTCAAAGGCAACGGTAAGAGCAAGCAATTCACCCTTGTTGGCACCGTCGAAGCTGATCCACTCAACGGTAAAATTTCTGATGAATCACCAATCGGCCAAGCCTTGATGGGCAAGCAACTCGGTGAAGAAGTTGAGATCGCCACCCCAGCTGAAACTGCTACCTACAAAGTTGCAAAAATAGCCTAACAACTCGATTATTGCTCACGCTTTATCTCTGTTATAATGCTTGGCAATGGCAACCCTACAAGATTATCGTAATGAGCGTCTGCGCAAGCTCGAAGAACTGAAAGCGCTGGGCGTTAACCCGTACCCAGCCAAGTCACATCGCACACACAGCAACGGCTACATTCGCACAAACTTCGAAGAGCTAGAAAACAAACCAGTCACCATCGCTGGCCAGGTTAAATCTATCCGCAAATTTGGCAAAATTGCTTTTATAGTTGTCCGCGACTGGGGTGGCGACTTGCAGGCCTTCTGGAAAACTGCTGACAAAGAAGCCGATTACAGCAACAGCGAACTCGCTATCAAGGACATCGCTCTACTGGACACGGGCGACTTTGTCGAGGTAACCGGCCCGGTTATCAAGACTCAAACCGGCGAAATCTCAGTACAGGTTGAAACGCTACGTCTGCTGACTAAGGCTCTGCGGCCAACTCCAACTGAATTGACCGACAAAGAAGAGCGTCTGCGCCGCCGCTACGTTGATATGAACGTTAACGATGATGTCAGGATGCGCTTTTACCGCCGTTCACGCTTTTGGCGGGCTACCCGTCAGTTCTTGGACGAAGCTGGTTTTACAGAGATAAACATACCTGTCCTTGAGCACACTACTGGTGGTGCCGATGCCAATCCATTCGTAACCCACATGGATGCGCTTGATCAGGATTTTTACCTGCGTATTAGCCACGAATTGCCACTTAAGCGCTTGCTGGGCGCTGGTTTTGAGCGCGTTTATGACGTTGGTCCGCGCTTCCGTAACGAAAACTACTCCGACGAGCATCTGCCGGAACACGTTGCCATGGAATGGTACTGGGCCTACGCCGATTGGCGTCAGGGTATGGAAATGATGACTCAAATGTATCGCTATGTTATCGAATCTACTTTTGGTACTCTCCAGTTCAAGCTTGGCAAATTTGACGTTGATCTCAGCAAAGACTGGGAAGAGTGGGACTACGCCGAAGTTATCAAGAAGCATTACGACATTGATGTCTTTGACTGTACTCTCGAACAGGTCAAGAAAGCGCTCAAAGACAACAAACTTGAAGTTGAAAAGGCCGACAACAAAGCCCGTGGTATCGACAAGCTCTGGAAAAACATCCGCAAAGACGTGGCTGGTCCGGTTTGGTTAGTCAACACACCGCTCTTTATTAGTCCGCTCGCCAAGGCTAATCCAGATCGCCCTGAAACCGTCCAGCGCTTCCAACCAGTCATTGCTGGCAGTGAGCTTGGCAATGGCTTTTCGGAGCTCAATGATCCAATTGATCAGCTAGAACGCTTTGTCGAACAACAAAAGATGCGCGAAGCTGGTGATGACGAAGCCATGATGCTCGACATCGACTACGTCGAAATGCTCGAATACGGTATGCCGCCAGCCTGTGGCTGGGGCTATTCAGAGCGTGTTTTCTGGATTTTTGAAGGTGTTACCGCCCGCGAAGGAGTGCCGTTCCCGCAACTTCGCTCTGAAATCGACGAAACCACCCGCAAAATTTACCCCGACGTAAAACTATAACTATTATTGACGAGTTTGATCGGCGACCTGCACGGCAGGGATGTCTTGGCCGTGTCGCATTTGTTCGCCAACAGTAGCAAGCTCGTTAGCTTGGTGAACCGCTTGGTAGGGGTCTTCCTCTGGTGATTGGTCTGTTTGTTGTGGTAGGCGAATTTCGCCTGAAGCTATAGCTTGGCGAAGCACGTCGCTTCGTTCATTTATTTGCTGAGAGAGTTGATCGGTTTCTTCAACAGAGTTGCTGCCCACGATTGCTTTAGTGGTATCTACTAGTGTGTCGCGAGAGGTGGGAAATGTTATGGCAGCAGCGGCGGCCACGCCAACGAGGGCTTTGCGGCCAATGTTGCGTGAAGCGCGGGGAGCATCTGCTCCACGAGCTTGTCGATCGGCTGCGAGTACTTCGTCGCCTTGGGCAAGCAGCCGGCCGGTTTCTTCTTTTAGTTCCTTATCGCCAGAGAAGTGGTCGATTGCAGCGCTGAGGTCAGCTGGCTGGCTTGGTCGATCATCTTGATTGAATGGGAATGGTCGAGGCATAATTTTGAAATCCTTTGAATAGTTTTGTTTTTGGGTATTTCTAGTAATGCATTATAGCAAAAAACACACGTTTTGTCAATAGTATTTATGCTTATAACAGGGTTGTTGCTTGGAATAGGAATTTAATTATTGGTTGCTATACTGGGGTTATGAAGTACTTCGGCAACCGCAATCTCATCATCGTAAGTATTATTACGGCAGTAGTAGCGGTCGGTACATTTATATATGTACAGCGAGAAGATGATCCGGCAAAAACCGGTAGCTATGCGCGGCAAAATGGGCAGCCAGCACCAACGTCAGCGTCTCAAGCGGGTGGTGACTATATGACTGTTCGTGGCACTGTGACATCGGTCGATCTGTCGAAGATGCAGGTTGATGGCGAGGGTATTTATATGGTGCAGGGTGATCGGAATAAGATGTATGAAGTGCGGTTGGCGTCGGGCGAGTCAAGTTGCGAGATTTATAATCAGAACGATGAGGGTGTAATTGGTAAAGTTCAGCGCGGTGCGTCGGTGGAAGTTCGGGGTAAGAATCGGGATGGCACGCTGGCTATTTGTGACGCTAATACCTATATTAAGGCGCTGTAAGTAAAACTCACCCCAAAGCCAACAGAGTGTGCTATCATAGCGCCATGGCAACAACAACTTCTAAATCAAAAAAGCCGGCGTCAGCTTCTAAGGCGGCAAAGGTTACCAAGAAAACTAAAACTACAAAAGTTACCAAACCAGCCAAAACGACTGCTGTTAAGACTACTACATCATCAAGTCGCAAAGCTCCACTTACACCGTTAGAGCGAATCCGTAGCCTGCATTTAAGCAGCGCGGTTGTGTACACCTTATTTGCAGGTGTAGTTATAGGCTTTGTGTCTATGGCGCAGAGCGCGATTACGCTGACGATTTCAGCTCGTGATGAATTTGCGGGGCAGGACAAGGTGGTTTTGGGTACAGCACACGAAGTTTTGTACAATATTGATCCCAAGTATGTGCTGGTAGCTTCGCTATTAGTGAGTGCAGTATTGTCACTCTTTTTGGCAACTAAATTACGAGCACGTTACGAGACAACTTTGGCCGGCCGTATCTCGGGTTTCCGTTGGATGTCTTTTGGTTTGTCAGCTGCGCTAACAGTAGTATTCTTGAATCTACTCGTCGGTGTTAATGATATTTCGACACTAAAACTTTCGGCAGCGGCTATGCTCTTGGCTGCGGTTCTAAGTTGGGTTGCGGAGCGCGATAATGCTAAGGCTCGTCAGCCACGCTGGTTGGCCTACATTTTTGCTTGGGTGGCTGGTTTGACTGCGTTTGCTCCAATTCTTGGCTCATTGGCTGGTACGAGCATCTGGGGTATGGAACGCTTTGGTTGGCACGTCTATGCTGTCATCGGTGTGATCGTATTAGGTTATGTAGTGATGGCGATTGCAGCTGCGAACGTCCTGAAAGCCGGTGCTGCTGGCCGCGACTATACTGGTATCGAAGAAGCCTATTTGCGAGCCGACTTACTCGTCAAATTCTTGGTTGTATTGATTATCTTGACCGCGCTCCAGTAAAGTAACGATGTCGAAGCCGAAGCAGTACGACAACGTCCGTATTGATAAATTAGTCCACGGTGGGCAAGGCCTTGGTGCCTTGCCTGATGGCAAAAAAGTCCTCGTCTGGAACACCTTACCGGGCGAGGTAGTTTCTTTTATGTCGCAGAAGAGTAGGTCCTCTTATATAGAAGGTATTGCCACTGACATTATTGAAGCCTCAACCAAGCGGGCTATCCCGCGCGATGATCTGTATTTAAGCACCAGTCCGTGGCAAATGATGAGCTATGAGGCCGAAAATCGCTACAAGCGCGACATTTTGATTGAGACTCTACAGCGGGCTGACGTAGACTACGATGGCCCAATTGAATTGTACGCGCCGAATGAGCCATGGCAGTATCGCAACAAGATGGAGTATTCGTTTTGGGGTGATGATGATGGCTTGCATTTAGCGCTGTACAACAGGGGTACGCATCGCAAACAGATTGTGACCGGCAGCAGTATTGCGCGGCCAGAAATCGACAGGACAGCCAACGCGATTTGCGCCAATTTAAATCAGGCCGGTATCCGCGCCGGCGACCTAAAAAGTTTAATTGTTAGATGTAATCAGGCCGGTGAATGTGTGGCTGCTTTGTTCACGCGCAACGAAAAACTCCTGCAAATTGCCGAGCTAGGAGATGTCTGCAAGGGAGTGGTAGTGTATTTCTCTAACCCTAAGAGTCCGGCAAGTGTGGCAACACGGAAATTGTATGAGTTTGGTGAAGTTACACTTCAAGATGAACTGCTTGGCCAGGTAATTCAGTACGATGTGCTATCGTTTTTCCAAATTAATTTAGAGATCTACCAAAAAGCCCTGACAGAAATTAAAGCAGCGGTGGGTAATAATTTTGTGACTGACATGTATGCCGGCGTGGGGAGTATTGGCTTAACTGTGAGTGCACAGGCGCCGTGGCTGGTAGAGCTCGATCCGCATTCGGTTGAAATGGCTAAAATCAATGCTGCAGCTAGTGAATTTACAGATGTAAAGGTGGTACATGCTTCGAGTGAGTCAGCCACAGAAAATATAACCTGCGATGATGACTCAACAGTCATTTTTGACCCGCCACGGGCCGGTTTACACAGCAAAGTTATTGAAGCGACTGAAGGCATTTGCCCCGGTCACATAGTGTATCTGAGCTGTAATCCGAGTACGCTGGCGCGCGACCTTGAAAAACTACAGGACACCTACAAGATAGAGCGGATTAGCGGCTATAACTTCTTTCCGCGCACGCCGCACATCGAAGCGCTGGCTATTTTGAGACGTCGCTAGACTTTGCAGGTCTGAGGCATTACGACGATATCGCCAGGCTGCCAGCCGGAGATATTAGAGTTTTGGTGAGCCGGACCTTCGACAACTCGAATTTCAGCGTCTTCGTCGTAAAAAGGATTGAGGAAAGCAGCTGGTGGTCGATTGCGACCACTGTTGACCATTCCTTGGATGTCTACATAACCGCTCGTAACATCGATGCGCTCCTGAGCTACCAGCTGAGGTACGTCGCCTGCACCTAGGGCAACTCGTTGTGTGCCTTCACACTGTGGCGAGCTAGTTTTCATAGTCGCGAGAGCGCCTGCTACTATAGCGGCTACGATTCCAGTACCCATAGCAATATTCCATACTGCATCGACTCGATTGTGTCGACTGCGTTGCGGGTAGTGTAGGGTTACGTCACGTTCTGGTGCTGACATGTAATAAACTCCTCAAGTTCTTTCTATAATCAAAATCGACTGTAATTATATAACTTTTCACCTTACTATGCAATAAGATTGAGTAATCAAAGTCACAGCAGGGCAGTGTACAATAGGCATATGCGAGTTCATCGATTTTATACCGGCGAGGCCATTAAGCTCAAGAAAGACTTTTGGCTGCGTGACGAAGCCCTATTGTGGCAATGGAACAAAGTGCTGCGCTTTCGGGTTGGCCAGCAGGTAATTTTGTTTGATGGCGCTCAGACAGAGCGACTCTATACAATAACCGAAATTACGCGATCTGAGGCCCATCTAGAGATGGTAACTGAGCTCAAGCAACAGATACCGGAAAAGCATGTCTACCTGTTTTGGAGTTTATTGAAAAAAGATAATAATGATCTGATTTTGCAAAAATGCACCGAGTTGGGGGTGAGTAATTTTGTGCCGCTGCTGAGTGAGCGGTCGATTCGTGATAATTTTAATATTGATCGAGCACGGAAGATTGTGCGCGAGGCGAGCGAACAGTGCGGTCGGGGCACTATTCCGACTGTGCGCGAGCCGGTGCGCCTGGAAACAGCCTTGCCGGAATACCTCGGTGAGCTACCCTTATTTATCTGCCAGCAAGGTGTTTCCAGCCCACAACCTCCAACCAAACAGCAAACCAAGTTCGGCCTGCTAATAGGCCCCGAGGGCGGCTGGAGTGATAACGAAAAAAGCTTCTTCGAAGCGAATAAAATACCGCATATTCACCTCAGTCCATTTACGCTTCGCGCCGAAACTGCTGCCATTACAGCTGCTGCCCAGCTGTTACAATAGGGGAATGGCAAAAAACAACTACTGGCGGCAACGCTCCATTCCATATAAACCGGGTCAAACTGCGCCGTTCAAAGTCAGCCGCAGCAAAATTGAACTCTTCATGCAGTGTCCACGCTGCTTTTGGCTCGACGTCCGCCTTAAAATAAGACGACCCGATGGGCCGCCATTCCAAATCAACAAAGCCGTCGACGAGCTCTTCAAAAAAGAATTCGACACCTACCGAGCAAAAGGCAAGCCGCATCCCATCATTGTTGAGTACAAAGTTGATGCAATCCCATTCGCCCACGACCAAATAGACACCTGGCGCGAGAATTTTACAGGGGTCGCTAGCGTCCACGAACCCACCAACTTGCACGTCTTCGGTGCGGTAGACGACATCTGGGTCAACTCAAAAGATGAACTCATGGTAGTCGATTACAAGGCAACCGCCAAAGCCAGCGAGGTATCACTCGACGCCGACTGGCAGGTAACCTACAAGCGCCAAATGGAAGTTTACCAATGGCTCTTGCGCGCCAATGGTTTTGCCGTCAGCGACACTGGCTACTTTGTCTACACCAATGGTCGTCTCGACTTGGACGCTTTCAATGATCGCATTGAATTCCGCACCAAACTGATTTCATATGAAGGCAGTGATAGTTGGGTAGAACCAACACTGCTCTCGATGAAAAAGGTCATGGATGGCCCAATGCCGGGCACCGGCGTTAGCATCATGGGCGGACCTTGCGAATTCTGCACCTATGCGCGAGCTCGTACCGAGCTCACGCTCAAACATTTAGGCAAATAGAAGACGTTACTGTGACTCACCTAGGGTGCAGGGACTTCGGCAGGGGCGCCGTTCTCTGAACCATTATTTTGACCGCTAGCAGGGGTCTTTGTAGCAGGTGCTTCAACAGTAGTTTGAGGAGGTTGATAAGGGTCACTCGCCATTTCGCTGAAGTGCTGCTCCATTACAGCCACACCGTCACGTAGACCATTGTTGAGTGGACCAGTTTCATTAGGCGCTAGCTCGCCCATCGGATTGTGTGCTTCCGGAGGTTGGTAGGGGTTCTTAGGAGGAAGTGCGTCTTCTTCTGAAGGCTGTTGCTCGACCGGAGGTGCTTCGACAATGTTGGGTCGTTTTTCTTCCACAGAATGATTGGAGTCAGTGCTTATAGGTCCTTTGCTTGGGTCCTTGTCTAAAGTATTTGAGGCGAGGTTATGTATGGCGAGATCCTGGAAGGCAACTTCTTCGATTGCATCAAGCTTCATATCCATCACATGTTCATTAATTTCTGCTAAGCCATTCTCAATGTCACTGTTGACCGGGCCTTTAGGCTCTTCATTGGGTGCAAATCCCAAATTCTCGGTTACATTAGGGTTGTGTGCGTCGGGGTTTTTTGGTTTTTGTGGAGCTTTGGAGTGAGTTTCGGAAAGCTCTTTAGGACTTTCATCGAAGATCTTCTCTATATTTTCCTGTACGTTAGTAGTAGATGGTTCATCCATATCTCTAACCGCTTCATTAACTGTTGTAGGCTCTTTTGCCTGGTTGGCGGCAATAGCACCAATTGAGTTTGATGTTTCGGCGTTGTGAGCCATTGTGTTTGGCGCGCTACCGGCAAGAGCAGCTGCGGCTGCAATTGGGGCAACTAATGTTTTTGTTTTTTCTAGCATAATGGTCATATATTAGCATAAGCAGTGTGAAAAGTCAAGAGTTGGACAAGTGCTGATCAAGAAAGAGTGGGCACAGGTACCATAATTACGTATACTGTTAGGCATGATTGATATCCAGTTTGTTCGTGATAATCCAGACGTCGTAAAAGAGAAGTCTGCCCAGAAGAACGTGAAAGTCGATGTTGACCGTTTGCTCCAGCTTGATGGCGAGCGCCGCGAGCTGCTACAAGGCGTGGAAGTTCTGCGTCAGGAGCGCAACAAAATTGCCGAAGCTATGAAGGATTTTTCTGGTAAGCCAGATGAAGCGTTGGTCGAAAAGGGCCGGGCGCTCAAAGTTGAGATTGCCGAAAAAGAGGGCTACCTTGGTCCTGTAACCAAAGAGTTGGCGACGCTGCTGAAGCAAATTCCAAATATGCCGACTGATGATGTTCCAGTCGGCGCCACCGAAGAAGAAAATGTGGTGGTGAAGACTGTTGGCGAGCCTACCAAATTTGATTTTGAACCGAAGAGCCAAGAGGAACTGGGTGCGGCACTCGATTTATTCGATAAAGAACGAGCAGCAAAGATATCTGGCGCCCGTTACGCCTATATAAAGGGCGATTTGGTGCGCCTGCAGTTTGCTTTGATGTCGTGGGTGACTGATTTACTGAGCGACGAAGCGTTTGTAGCCAAGATCATTAAAGATAATAACCTTGACCTGAAGCCGACGCCATTTGTGCCAATTTTGCCTCCGGTCATGATGCGCACCGATGCCTATGAAGCCACCGGACGCCTCAAGGCGGAAGAAGTTACGTATAGATTGGCCGATGACGACCTGTGGTTAATTGGTAGTGCTGAACATAGTTTGTGTGCAATGTATCAGGATGAGGTGATTCCGGCCGAGCAGTTGCCGATTCGCTACCTAGGCTACAGTACCAGCTTCCGTCGCGAGGCCGGCACGTACGGTAAAGATATGGGTGGCCTGACGCGCTTGCACCACTTTGATAAGTTGGAGATGGAAGTCTTTAGTGACGCCGAAACGTCACGTGCCGAGCATGATCTGTTGATTGCAATCCAAGAATATATGGTAGCTGCTCTCGAGCTGCCATACCGTGTGCTCAACAAATGTACGGCTGACATTGGTGACCCCAACGCCCGCGGCGTCGACATTGAAGTCTGGGTTCCGTCTCAAGGTCAGTACCGCGAAACACACAGCGCTGACTATATGACCGACTTCCAGGCGCGCGGGTTGAACACTCGCTATCGCAACCAGAATGGTGAACTGAAGTTTGCACATACGAACGATGCAACTGCATTTGCACTTGGACGTTTGCTCGGCTTTTTGATCGAAAACTATCAGACGGCCGAAGGGACTATTGGCACACCAAAGGTTTTGCAGCCGTACCTTTCGCTTAAGCCGACTATTTAGCGGCTTATAGTTGAGGGCCTACATTTAAAAGGGCACACGCCGTGTGCCTTGCCGTCCAAATTAACACTTTAAGATTTCTGCTCACGACACACGCCGTGTGCGTTTTTGAAAGTGGAGGCACTGCACTGGTTATAGAAAGGCTGCCCGCAAAAGGTGGGTCAGGAGTTTGGTGTAAAAACTACGCCGTCAAACTGTAGTTACTCCTTACAAAATAGATATGTTTGGAGTATAATGGGCTGTATCACAATTATCTAAGTTGTCTAACAAACAGGGAGAGCCTGGGAAACATGAAGAAGGTAGTAAAGCGTGTGCTTGGTGATCCTCAGATGCGCACACTCAAGAAGCTGACAAAGCGCGTCAAAGAGATTAATAAGCTGTCCGATACATACAAGAAAATGTCGGATGCGCAACTCAAGAAGCAGACACAGGTTCTGAAAGATCGTCTGGCCAAAGAGAAAGACCAAGAAGCTGGCCTGAATAAGATTCTGCCAGATGCTTTTGCATTGGTGCGCGAAGCGTCAAGTCGGATCATGAAAATGCGCCACTTTGACGTTCAGTTGATTGGTGGCATGGCGCTGCACTCTGGCTCAATTGCCGAAATGAAGACTGGTGAAGGTAAAACGTTGGTGGCAACGCTACCGGTTTATTTAAATGGGCTGACCGGCAAAGGCGTGCACGTTGTTACCGTGAACGATTACTTGGCTCAACGTGACGCCAGTTGGATGGGCGAATTGTACAATTATTTGGGCCTCAGCACTGGTGTTATTGTGGCTGATCAGTCATTTTTGTTTGACCCGAACTATGACAATAAAGATCATGATGATCCGCGCCTACGCCGACTGAAGCCTTGCAGTCGTCAAGACGCCTACAACGCTGATATTACGTATGGCACTAACAATGAGTTTGGCTTTGATTACTTGCGAGACAACATGGTCAAAGAAACTGAGCAATTGCGTCAGCGTCCGCTTAATTACGCCATTGTTGACGAAGTTGACTCGATTTTGGTTGACGAAGCTCGAACGCCGCTGATTATTTCGGCAGCATCGGCCGCGAGCGGTACTTCGTATGTGCAGTTTGCCAAAGTGGTTCGTCAGCTCAAGCGCGACAAGCATTACGATGTTGATGAAAAGCGTCGTGCGGTCACCTTGAAAGATGAAGGTATTGATGAACTTGAGAAGATTTTGGGTATCGATAATCTATATGCAGCAAACAATATTCGAACCTTGTATCACCTCGAGCAGGCACTCAAGGCGCAGGGTCTCTTTAAGCGCGACAAAGATTATGTAGTCACCAAAGATGGTGAAGTCGTGATTGTGGATGAATTTACGGGACGCTTGTTGCCGGGACGTCGCTATAACGAGGGTTTGCACCAGGCAATCGAAGCCAAAGAGGGTGTTGAGATTCAAGATGAATCAATGACGCTCGCCACGATTAGCTTCCAGAACTATTTCCGATTGTATAAAAAGCTATCTGGTATGACCGGTACCGCTTCAACTGAAGCCGAAGAATTCCACCAAGTTTACAAGCTTGATGTAATCGAAATTCCGTCAAACCGACCGATGGCGCGTATTGATCATCCGGATAAAATTTATCGCAACGAAGACGGTAAGTTCCGTGCCATTATCAAAGAAGTGAAGCGACTCAACAAAAAGGGTCAGCCGGTTTTGATTGGTAGCGGTTCAATTGAAAAGAACGAAAAATTGGGTATTTTGCTGAAGAAAGCCGGTGTGAAGCACCAGATTTTGAACGCTAAAAATAACGAGCGCGAAGCTGCTATTATCGCCAAAGCTGGCCAAAAGGGTGCAGTGACACTAGCTACTAACATTGCCGGTCGTGGTACCGACATTGTGCTCGATAAAGATGCCAAAAAAGCTGGCGGCTTGTTTGTGCTTGGTAGTGAACGACATGATTCACGGCGAATTGATAATCAGTTGCGTGGCCGTTCTGGTCGTCAGGGTGATCCGGGCGAAAGCCAGTTTTACGTTTCGACCGAAGACGATTTGATGCGTATTTTTGGTGGTGATCGAATCGGTAAAGTTATGGAACGACTCAAAGTAGATGATGAAACGCCGGTACAAAATCGTTTCATTAGTCGTAGCCTAGAAGGTTCGCAGAAGAAGGTAGAAGGCTTCAACTTTGATGCCCGTAAAGATGTTGTTAAGTATGACGACGTCATGAATCGCCATCGTATGGCAACGTACAGCATGCGCAATGAGATCTTGCGTCATGCCGATATTAGCAAGCGCGTGAACGAGTTCATTACTTCGGAAGCTAAAGATTTGGCTCATTCGCCGCATGCTACTACAGAAAAGTATGAAGATATGATTCGCGAAGTCTTTCCGTTTGACGAAGAAACACTCGATCGTTTGTTTGATTTGCCAGCCCATGACTTCGAAAAAGAACTGGTTAAATCAGCCAAAAAACTCTATGCCGAGCAAGAGGGGCGCTTTGGTAGTGAAGTCCTACGTAAAGTTGAACGCGATATCTACTTGCAGACACTCGATAATTACTGGATGCAACACCTTGAAACTATGGATCACTTGCGCGAAGGGATCCGTTGGGTTGGTGTTGGTCAGCGTGACCCGTTGGTGGAGTATCGGCGTCAATCGCAGCGCATTTTTGAACAAATGCAGCTGGCTTTGCGTCATGACATCGTTCGTTCTTTGTTCCATGCTCGGCCGGTTGATGCATCGCAGCTTGATCGGGCAGTTGAGACTGAACTAACGTTGGCAGCTCGTGGTTCAGTTAGCAATGCCGACAAAATTATAGAGGGTGAACATTTTCACGAAGATGACTTTGAGGTTAAAACCGAAAGTCAGGAGCATGCTGAACACAAAAAAGTAGCTAACAAGCGCAAAAAGGCTCGCAAAACCGAGCGCCAAAACAAAAAACGAGGCAAAAAAGGTGGGAAGAAGCGCAAGTAAACAGGCGACTATAGAAATATGAAGCATATAGTATCTGAAATTGTACTCGATAACGGCGCTCGCGGACTCCTGATAAACGTGCCCGATGCCACCGTCATGTCGTTCCAAGTTACTTTCCGCGCCGGCGAATATCTGGTCGACCGTGACAAATGGGAAACACCGCACATCATGGAGCACTTGTTGCTCGGCGCTAACAAGCACATTCCTAAGGCCCGGGCTTTCCAGGCCGAATTTGAGAAAAATGGCGCCTACTGCAACGCCAGTACGGGTGCCTATGACATTATTTACGAGTCAGAGTGTGCCGACTTTGAATGGCAACGAATTATGGATTGGTTGCTCATCGCTATTACCGAACCGTTGTTTTTGGAAGAAGAATTCAAAGCCGAATTTGGTAATGTTCGAGAAGAGTTAACGGCACGTTCTAACAATCATTTTCGTCACTTGAGTTTGGCATTGCGTGAAGCGTTTGAATTCCGCGCAGTAACTGACCAAGAGCGCTTGAAATTAATGAGCAACGTAACGCTCGATGATATACGTGAGCATTATCATGCAACGCATGTAACGTCGAACATGCGTTTTGTGATTGCTGGTAACATTACGCAGACTCGCCGCAAGCAGATCAAAGAAGCATTTAATAAAATGCCGCTTGGCAAGGGTAGGGGTCGTCGGCCGTTGCCAAAAGAAATTCCAAAGTCGCTTGAAAAGCCACTGAGTATTCGCAACAAAACCGTCGATAACTACTATTTCTACTTTGATACATTCTTGAAGCGCCGGATGGATGATCCTGAATTGGCTGCCATGAGCTTGCTGAACAGTATGCTGACCGAAACCCTTTATTCACGTATTTTGGGAACTGCGCGCGAGCGTGGTTTGGTGTACAGCATGAGTTCTGGCATTAATGCTGATCTGTATTCCACAAACTGGTGGTTTGGCGCCCAGGTACGGCCAGACAATGCCCACGCGTTATTCGATATTATGGTGACTGAAATTCAGGCAATCTTTGATGGCAAGTTAACAAAAGAAGAAATTGATGCAGCCAAGCAGTATCGACTCGGTCGCTACCAGCGTGGTGGTCAAACGGTTGGCGGCGTGGCCGCTAACTATGCTGGACGTTACTTCTTTGATGATTACGTTGAGGACTACTACACAATTCCGACTCGTATCAAAGCCATTACTAAGCGGCAGATTATTGATGGCGCCCAGGCGTTGTTTGCCGACGAAACGTGGGGACTTGGTGTGCTCGGCAATCCCGAAGGCGAGGAGCTCGACCACTTGATGCAACGTTTACGAACTTTGTGGAAATAACGAGTACAAAAATATGACTGCCAGTAATGACATTGAGCAACTTAAACAAAATGTTGCCACTGCCATGCAGCGGCTGCGGATCGAGGAACTAGCTAAAGAGCACACCCAGCTTCTTGGCCAGTCTCAGGTGTCCGGCTTTTGGGATGATAATCAGGCCGCCTCCAAAGTCATGCAGCGCATTACGAGCCTAGAAGGGCAGACCGAGCCATGGCTCAAGTTACAAAAGGATTTAGAAGAACTCGTGCAACTGGCAGATTTGAAAGACGATAGTCTGGCGGATGAAATCAATGAACAGTTTCAGCAGCTGACTCAAACGTATGATTCGCTCAAAAAACAGATGCGCTTTACTGGACCATATGACAGCCACAATGCTGTCTTTAGTATTCACGCCGGTGCCGGCGGCACTGACGCGCAGGACTGGGCGCAGATGCTATTGCGCATGTATACTCGTTGGGCCGAAACTGAAGGCCTAAAAGTCACAACGCTCGATGAATCAAGCGGCGAAGAAGCTGGCATCAAAAGTGTTAGTCTAGAAATGCAGGGTAGCTATGCCTACGGCAAGCTAAAAGGTGAGCACGGGGTGCATCGGCTGGTGCGTTTGAGCCCATTTAATGCTAATAACTTGCGTCAAACCAGCTTTGCTAAAGTTGAAGTTTTTCCCGAAATCGACGAACCGGATGCCGTCCCCCTTGATGATAAAGATCTCAAAATTGATGTCTTCCGAGCTGGTGGCCACGGCGGCCAAAGCGTCAATACAACAGACTCGGCTGTACGGATAACACATGTGCCAACTGGCATTGTGGTCAGTATTCAGAACGAGCGCTCGCAGCTGCAGAATAAAGAAACAGCACTGACGATTTTGCGCTCAAAACTTGCGCAACTTCAGCTGGAGCAGCATGCTGAAAAAATATCTGAACTCAAAGGCCCAAACGAGCAAGCAGCGTGGGGCAATCAGATCCGTAGTTACGTGCTGCATCCCTATACTATGGTCAAGGATTTGCGCACCCGGCACGAGACCAGCCAGGCGCAAGCTGTGCTAGATGGCGAGTTGAACGACTTTATTGAGGCGTATCTAGAACAGCAGCCGACTGTTTCTTAAATTGCCTAAGCACAAGCTATCTTTGCTATAATAGGAAGAATGATTCTACTTGATAGGGTAACAAAAACGTATACAAAGCGTGGGCAGCCGGCATTGCAACGGATTAGTTTGCATGTGGAGCCGAAGGAATTTGTGATTGTAGTTGGGCCGAGTGGCGCTGGCAAATCGACTTTTTTGAAGTTGCTGACGCGGGAAGAGAAGCCGACTAGTGGCAAGATTATCGTCGGTGGCATTGATTATGAGCAATTAAAAGACAAAGACATTCCGCGCTTGCGGCGCCGGATTGGTGTAGTTTTCCAGGACTTCAAACTACTACCTAATAAGACAGTTTTTGAGAATGTGGCATTTGCGCTGGAAATTGTTGGCATGAGTAATCGCGAGATTCGCCATACGGTGCCAAAGGTTTTGAACATTGTTGGCTTAAAGGGGAAAGAGAAGAGTTATCCGCGGGAATTGTCCGGTGGTGAGCGCCAGCGCGTAGCGATTGCGCGAGCTGTGATTCGGCAGCCAAAGATTTTGATTGCTGATGAGCCAACTGGAAACTTGGACCCCAAGCATGCCTGGGATGTGATCCGCGTTCTAGAAAAGATTAATAAGTATGGCACGACTGTACTGCTAACGACGCACAATCAAGAAATTGTTAATAAGTTGAAGCGCCGCGTTGTGACTATAAAAGATGGTCAGATCATTAGCGACAAAGCCAACGCTGCTTACGAGCTATAACCGGGATAGTACATAGATATGCGAGAAGATTCACTCCGTCGACGACTCATTACCCTTGAAAGAATTATCAAGGCCGGTGGTATTAATTTTATCCGCAATATTACGCTCAGTATTGCTGCTACGGCGGTTATGGTAGTGACGCTATCGATCATCCTGTTTTCAGTCATTGCCAACGCCACCTTTAATAAGACAATCCAAGACATTACTGACCGCATCGATATCTCGGTCTACTTAAAGGACACGGTTAGCGACGACGATCGCACTAAACTGATAGAACAGCTGAAGGCACTCCCGAACGTGAAATCAATTGATTATGTATCGAAAGATGAGGCGCTTGAGAACTATCAGCGCGACAACCAAGGCAATTTGGACCTAATGCTCGCAATTTCGCAGACCGATAACCCGTTGCCGGCCACAATTCAGGTGAAGCCGTACGATCCACAGCGAATCGATGAGATCAAGATTGTGTTAGAGGCGCAAGACGCCAAGGCGTTACAATCCAATGAAACGTCTTATTCTGGTGAACGTAAAGAGGCAATAGATAAAATTACGAGTGCTACGTCCTTCTTCCGCAAGGCGGTCGTGGTGGGTATTGTAACGTTTGCTTTTATATCGATGCTGATAATCTTCAACACGATTCAAATGGCTATCTTCAACCGTCGTGACGAACTGACAATTATGCGCTTACTCGGGGCAGGCACCTGGTATATCAAGGGTCCATTTATTGTTGAGACCATGATTTACGGCATTGTGTCGGCAGTTTTGTCGTTGAGTATCTGTAATGCGCTATTCGTAGTTTTGGAGCGGGCGTTCAATGCAAATAGCATTGGCTTGCTTGATCTGCGTTACGCGACTCAGTACTTTAGTGATAATTTCGTGCTATTCCTCGTCATGCAACTAGCAGCTGGCATGGCTATCGGAGCGATCTCGGCCTTGATTGCAACCCATAGATATCTTCGGTTCGAGCCAACTCGGCGCCAGCGCCGCCGCCAAAAAGCCTAATTGTTTTCTGGTATGTCTATATATAGTAGGTGTGCGTCGGCGCATTCAATAGAGCACACGCAGTGTGCTCACATGGGTTTGTCAACAGATAGTGAGATTTGAACAAAGCACACGGCGTGTGCCGTATTAAAAGTGAGAGCAAACGTGCTGCTCGTAGAATGCGTTGACTGTGTTAAAATTGTTACATAAGCGTTATGACGAATCTGTTTAACTACTGTTGCCCGGAAGGGCTCATAGGCAAGCGCTTAATCAATCCGAAAATCAGACATTGCCAAACTAATCTGAAAGCTAAAACTCACAGCTAAAATCATCAATTGAGAAGAGTTATCACAGTAAACTAACGCGGCGCAGGAGGGTTGCTTAACACGCTTATGTATGCTATTATTAGACTGTTGAAATTACGTAAAACAAAAACCTACAAAATCAATATGCCAGCTAAAACAAGTACCACCAAAATCTATTTACGCGTCGCGTCGTTGCTCGTGGTGATAGTTGCTTTTGTTGGCATGACTGCGTATGTGCCGATGGCGCGAGCTGATCGCTTTCAAGATCAGATCAATGCGTTGAATGCTGAAAATGCTCGTAAACAACAGTCTCGTAGCCAACTAGGCTCTGAGGCGACTAACATCAGCCAAGAAGTTGCGCGTCTGCAAGGTGAAATCAATGCTCTGCAGGCTAAGATTAATGATAACCAGACTCAAATAGCCAACCTGAATGCTCAAATTAAGGCTGCCGAAGAAGAGTTGGTCAAACAGCGTAAAATCCTCGGTGAAACCATCAAGGCTATGTATGTAGAGGGTGATATTACTACTGTGGAGATGTTGGCTACCAGTAAAGACTTGAGCGAATTCTTTGATAAACAGCAGTACCGCGAGAGTGTAAATAAGAAAATCAAGACCACACTCGACAAGATTACTAAGCTTAAAGCCGATCTTAATTCCCAAAAGGGTATTGTTGAGAAGTTGTTAGCTGAGCAGCAAGCTTTTCAGAAACAGCTCGCTGGCCAGCGAGCTGAGAATAGTCGTCTGCTGTCTCTGAATCAATCACAGCAAAACGAGCTTAACGCTCAAATGCAGGCTAACAGTGGTAGAATCGCCGACTTGCGTAAGCAGCAGGCTGCCGAAAACGCGCGCCTATTCTCGAGCCGAGGCGGCACCATCCGCAGCGTGCCTGACACATCCGGCTACCCGTGGGCTAATTATCGAGCAGGTTCTTGGACGCACGCTGGTTCATGTTTCTACGGTAACGACATTGATCCATGGAGTATGTGCTATCGCCAGTGCGTTAGCTACGCTGCCTGGAAAGTTTGGAAAACCAAAGGCTACATGTACTCGGGCTGGGGCAATGCCAATAACTGGGATAATGCTGCTCGCGCCCAAGGCCTTACTGTGAACAGTACGCCTGCAGCCGGTACCGTTGCAGTCAGTAACGCCGGTACATGGGGTCACGTTATGTTTGTGGAATCAGTTAACGGCAATGGAACAATCAACATTAGTCAGTACAATGTTAGTCTAACCGGCACCTACAGCGAAGCAACTATTTCGCCGAACAACCTCTTATTTATTCACTTCTAGTTATTGAGCTTATCGGACGCAATAAATTCGGCAAACATAAGCTATAATAGGGACAAGTAAGCGAACAAAAGGGGTTTTTCTTGTCTCAGTCACCGCATGGCAAATTGCCAGTTAGATCAACAGCTAAAACAAATAAACGAGGACTCAGCGGGTTCATGCAAAACATAAAGCGCAATCCTCGCGCCATGAGCGGCCTGCGGATTACCGGGCTGGCAGTACTAATGGCCGGAGTATTATTTCTGGGCGTGGGTATTGGTAACGGTACGGTTGCTTTTGGTTCGGACGCCGGCTTTCGGCGTTCAATTCAGGACAATGACCCCGGACGACTCAGTTTTAGCGGTATCGATCAGTTATATGAAGACTTGAAGATCAGTTTTGATGGGCAGTTGGACAAGCAGAAGCTAGAAGATGGCATGAAAAAAGGCTTGGTTGAGGCTGCCGGCGATCAGTATACCGAGTATTTTACGGCTGAAGAGAGCCGAGAGTTTAATGAGGCGCTCAGCGGCTCCTTTGAAGGTATTGGTGCCGAATTGAGTAAAGAGGGTGACGCTATTATAGTGGTGGCGCCAATTGCTGGTTTTCCGGCTGAGCGCGCTGGCCTCAAGGCTAAAGATATCATCAGTAAGATCAATGGCAACAGTGCCTATGACATAAGCGTTACAGAGGCGGTCAAACAGATTCGTGGGCCAAAAGGTACGCAGGTAAAACTGGACATCATTCGCGATGGCAAGCCACTGAGCTTTGAGATTACGCGCGAGCAAATCACGACGCCTAGCGTTAAATGGGAGGTGACTCCAGAAAACATCGGCGTAATGACAATTAGTCGTTTTAGCGAAGATACACCCGAACTAGCCCAGCAAGCAGCTACCGAGTTTAAGACTAAGAACGTCCGTGGCGTCGTACTCGATCTTCGCGGTAACCCCGGTGGATTGCTGGATGCTTCGGTAAATCTTTCCAGTCTGTGGTTGTCGGACGACAAGACTATCCTTGAAGAAAAACGCGATAACAAACTCATAAAGACCTATCGAGCTAAAGGTGACGCCACGTTGTTAGGCGTGCCGACAGTGGTCTTAGTAGACAATGGTAGCGCTAGTGCCAGTGAGATCACGGCTGGTGCCCTAAAAGACAACAAAGTAGCTACTATTATTGGTGTCAAAACCTATGGTAAGGGCAGCGTGCAGGAGATTCGCGAGCTCAAAGATGGTGGCAGCCTGAAAGTAACGATTGCCCGCTGGTTTACGCCGAGTGGCCGCAACATCGATAAAGAGGGCATTGAGCCCGATCAGAAGGTTGAAATCAGTGATGCCGATGTCGCTGCCAAGCGAGACACGCAGAAGGATGCTGCGATCAATAAGCTCAAACAGTAGCTGGTCAACAGCGGCAAAATAGGGTAAAATCAGTCAGTAAACGAGAAGAGGGAGTGTTCTGCGTGGGAAAACAGCAGACTAAGTATATTTTTGTTACCGGCGGTGTCTTGTCAGGAGTTGGCAAGGGTATCACGGCCGCCTCAATTGGTCGTCTGCTAAAAGCCCGCGGACTAACTGTTAACCTCCAAAAATGTGACCCGTACCTCAATACTGATGCCGGTACGCTTAATCCGGCTGAGCATGGCGAGTGCTTTGTGACGAGAGACGGTGCCGAGACCGACCTAGACCTCGGGCATTATGAGCGCTTTTTGGATGAAGAACTGACGCAGGCGAGCTCATTGATGAGCGGTCGCGTCTTGGCTAAGGTGCTAGCTGATGAGCGAGCCGGTAAATATCTCGGCAAAACCGTGCAGTACATTCCGCATGTTACGCAGGCCATGCAGGAAGAAATTAAGCGCGCCGGTGAAGGTTTTGACGTTCATATTATCGAAGTCGGTGGTACCGTCGGCGATTATGAAGGTCTCAGCTTTATCGAGGCGATTCGCGAATTTGCTTTTAACACCGGTCGTGAGCACTGCATGTTTGTACATGTGGTCTATTTGCCATTCCTTGGTGCGAGCCAGGAAGTGAAGACTAAGCCGGCTCAGAATGCAGTGCGCGAGCTGCGCGGCTTCGGTATCGTTCCTGATGTTTTGGTGGCACGCAGCGAGCAGCAAGCGTCCGAAAGTGTTATCCAGAAGCTCAGCTTGTTTAGTGGCGTGGATTCAAGAGCAATCGCCTTGCTACCAAATGCTAAAAGTATCTACGAAGTCCCGCTGACCCTCGAAGACTCTGGCCTCGGCACTGTTATCGCCGACAGGCTCGGCGTGAGCGAACGCAGCACCAAGCCTGATCTGAGTGATTGGCGCGAAGTGGTTAAGAAGGCGACTACTTCTTTTGATAAAGAGGTTACCGTCGGTGTGGTCGCTAAGTACATGGATAACACCGATACGTACATGTCTGTATTTGAAGCCCTACGTAGCGCGGCTTTTTGGAACAATACCAACCTGACCATTAAATGGATTGAAGCTGAGGAAATTGAAGCACCGAATGCAGATATTGCTACGGTACTAAAGGGTTGCGACGGTATAGTGGTGCCTGGCGGCTTTGGCACCCGCGGCCTTGAAGGCAAAATCACTGCCGCTCAATATGCTCTGAAAGAGAAACTACCGTATCTTGGTTTGTGCCTTGGTTTGCAGATGGCCGTCATAGCAGCAGCTCGCAATAACGGCGTAACTGACGCGACAACTACTGAACTTGATGCCAAGGGTAAGAATCAAGTCATCCACACTATGGAAGGCCAGAAGGGTAAAGAGAACACTGGTGGTACCATGCGCCTTGGCAATTACAACTGTAGTCTAGAAGCCGGCAGCCTTGCTGCAAAGGTTTATGGTGAGCCAGAAATCGTCGAACGCCACCGCCACCGCTACGAGTGTAATAACTCTTATCGAGATCAGTACGAGAGTTGGGGCATCAAGCCAACTGGCATCAATCCGGACAACAATCTCGTAGAGGTGATTGAGGGAACTGACCATCCATTCTTCTTGGCCAGTCAATTTCATCCAGAATTCAAGTCACGTCCAAACCGCCCGCATCCAATGTTTGACGGCTTCATCAAAACCCTCGTCTGAGGCGTCCATAGCGGAATCGTTGTGGTTACAATTCAGCTTTGTCTTCCGTAGTTTAATCTTGACACCAGATAACCGCTACCACATAATCTTAACCAGTATGAGGGATAAAATAAAAACCCGAAGAGTATATCTTCACTCTGGTATTGAGCTTTTACGTACTAATGCGAGGAGCGTGTAGGGTATGGCGAGCAGGCTCCCAACTCCAGGCAGTGACCAAGGATCCTGGGGGGACATCCTCAACGACTTCCTCAGTCAATCTCACACTAACACTGGTACTCTTAAAGACAACGTAGTTGGCGCCAACCAGCTACAAGACAATGCAGTCACTCGAGCTAAAACCTCTGGTGCAATCCAGACTAGTCTGGATGCTGCTGACAATGCCATCCCTGCGTCCCAAAAAGGTGTTAGCGACGGTGTAGCCAGTCTCACAGGTACTACCCTGACTCCTGCGCAAATACCCACAACAGTAGTTACCAAATCCACAGACTCAAACGATGCAGGAAAAGCTATAGACGCACATACTGGAACTCCGCTTGTGGTGGCAAGCACTACTCAGGTGCTCGGTGCTGCCGCCCCTCGTAACACCGTTGCCGCGATTGGTGACTCGATCACCGCGGCCTGCGAACCGTCCGGTAACGCGGTCGGTAACACGCAGCCCGACGACGGCTACCTCACGTGGGCAAACTACCTGCTCTATGACCGTCTCGACGTGACGTACATCGATGGCGTGGTAAGCGAGAACACGCAGGAGATTCGCGCCCGCCTCACGCCGTTCCTCGCGTCAGGCGCGGCTTACGGATGCATCTTCGGCGGGACGAACGACCTGGCGGACGACCGCACCATCGCGGACATCACCGGCGACCTGGAATACATGTACGAGCAGGCGCTCGCCGTCGGAATGGTCGTCCTCGCATTCACGATTCTGCCTCGCTCCGACATCACTCTGACCACCGGCCAGAAGGCCGTTCTGTACGGCGTTAATCAGTGGATCAGGGAGTACGTCGCGGCTACGGATGGGATGCTGCTCGTAGACGCCTTCGGCAGCCTTGCGGACTACGACGGCGCCCCACGCACCGGCATGACGTACGACAGCCTGCATCCTTCGAAGAGCGGCGCGCGCGCCATCGGGACGATCATTGCAACGCTGCTTGAGCCGCGTGTCAGCAGCGTCAACGAGCTACTTCACAGTCGCGCGGACTTGCAGAACATCGTGGAGTACAGCCCCTTCCATTCGACGGCAGGAGGCACGAACAGCGACCCCGGCTCGATCAGCGGCGACATCCCGATCGGCTATACACTCGACATCGTGTCCGGCACCGGAACTGTAGTCTCGTCATTGGAGGCGCGCGCGGACGGCAAGCCGGGTTACTGGTGGAAGATCGTCATTAGTAGTGGCGCGGACTGCGAGCTTCGCTGGTTCCGGTTCGGTCGGGCCAGCCAGTTCGCCATTGGTGAGCATGGCTACGCCCGTTGCGAGTACAAGGGTGAGGGCACCTGGACGGACGTGAAGGAGTTGCGTCTTCAGTACATCGAGCCTGGCGGCACTAACTACGCCGCGACGTTCTGGGTTTCCAACACGTCGTCGTTCCTGTCTGCGATCCCGCAGGGCGTGATGCGGACCCCGACGAAGGCGAGCACCACGGCGTCGAGCAGCGCGCGCATCCAGGGACTCATCAAGGCCGACGCCGCAACGCTCTACATCGCCTCGCCCGAAATCCGCAAGGTTGTCTGAGCCTCCCCATCGGGAAAAAAGCGAGAGCTATGAGCACTTGCATTATCAGTCGTTTCGTGTTAACATAAGCGCTAATGGATAATACAAATATTGATTTTTCAAATAAAGTAATTCTACTCGTCGAAGACGACGATAATTTGGCAAATGTCTACCAAACGCGCTTGCAAGCTGAAGGCTTTAAGACTACCCGAGTTAGCAACGGGGGAGATGCACTGCAAGCGGCTTTGCAGGCTAAACCTGACCTCATTTTGCTTGATGTCATGATGCCAAAAGTAAGTGGTTTTGATGTGCTAGATATTCTGCGCAACACGCCTGAAACTGCCAAAGTTAAAATCATTATGTTGACTGCCCTCAGCCAAGATAGTGACAAAGAACGAGCCCAGTCACTCGGTGCCGATGATTATCTGGTGAAATCACAGGTTGTCATTGCCGACGTTGTCGATCGGGTTAAAGCCCACTTGAGCTAAACCGAACTATAGCATTGTAAAATTGTATAACTCTATTGCTTGACCACAGTTGGTGAGCTATTGTGAAAGTGAACCTCAAAAAAAGATAAACGGGCGAGGGTCACAGGTGAAGCCAAATAGTCGGTTAGAATTACAGCCAGGCGCTGTTAGTGGTTTTCCGGCGCCAGATGAAGTCGAACGGCGTTCGTTGTTGCTTAATGAAATTACTGAACTGCCTTACGTGGCCCAGTCGGTATTGGCGCCATACGTGAAACTCATACCGAATTCGCCCGATGCTGCCTTGGCTGCGCGTGAAATGCCGCAGTACGGTATGCGACAGATCTTATACGGAATTATCTATGCTGGTACCCAGGGTTTTGGTTTGTCTAAGGCATACGGGAGTGGTTTGCATGCCAATGGGCAGGCATTTGTGACTAAAATAAACGAAGATCCGTACATGAAAGAGACGCAACTCGTAGGCTGTTTATATCCTGGTGCTAGCTTAATTCTTGGTGGCAAAAGCCAGCTTGTACCTGATCTGAAATTCGAAGGTCACCACTTCAAAATTTGGGCTGATCGGGGAGACGGTGATATTAGGGTCCAGAGTCTGCAGCATAAAAATGGACTACTCTCCTTGGTGTCGGCAACAGGCTGGCCAAGTGAGCGCCCAAAAAACTCCTCACCGCTTGATGAGGTGGGTACGTGGTCAGTGGCACCTGGTTTCTTGCGAAAATCACTGGTACGTGCGCATCGCGAACATCGTCTGGCAGGCACAGAAAAAGCAACTCGCACAGTACGAGTTGCTTAAGGGGTGTTTGTAGGAGGTGTCTTAGACAACGCTAACTTCGACGCGACGAACGGTGCGACCAGAGAAGGTACGTACCTTGCGAGTAGTGTAGGTGACTACGCCATCTTTGTCGGCGTGGATAGTGAAGTTACGGCTCATTTTGGTGCCAGGACCAGCGCGCTTAGTCATGCCAACTTGGCGAACAATAACTTGACCGACCTTAGCCTTTTCGCCGCCAAATAGCTTGACGCCAAGTCGCTGACCGGGACTGTCGTGGACGTTCTTGGATGCACCACCTGCTTTAACTTTTGACATACTATTCCTTAATTAACTAAATCTTATATTTGGTGTCTCAAATTCGTTCGAGGACAACTAGTTCACGTGCTACATACTGATCTGCTCGATGATAGATCAAATCTTTTGCTTGAGCATGAACAAAACTTACTCGATTATAGCCTATTTCCTCGAGGTGGTCAAGGACAGGCAAGTGAGTGAAGCCGCTTTTGGTTCGCCAGGCCGGAACACCAATGCACAGGCGAAAACCTTTTGGGGTCTGCTTGGCTAGGTTTTGGAAAAATTTTTTATGAATAAGGTTACAGGTTTGTATGACTTCTTTAAGTACTTGAGGGTCGGGCGTGTGGCTAAACGGGCGTCCCAAATAGCTCTCGCAGGCAACTGTGTCGAACGGTTGCGACCACTGATGGTCGGTAGCATCTCCGATTTCAAGCTGAGCCTTAGAACTGATAGAGAAGACGGTATTGAGCCAGTCAAAGTTTGTGCTCGTGTATTCGATCATACGTGGCTCCAGATCAGTTCCATAGACGTTATAGCCTGACAGAGCAGCTTCTTGCAGCAGTACACCGGTGCCGCAGAATGGGTCGAGCACTGTTTTTTGATTCATAGCCGAGCTTATATCTGTTCCAGCTGCTAAATTAAGGATAATTTGGGCTAATTTTGGTGGCAGCATACCGACTCGGCTATCGCGTTTAGGGCGGCCGTGATCACGCTTGCTGTAGGCCTCGATGTCTTGTACCCAAATGGTTTTGCCTAAAAAGACTGAAGGGGAGCTAGCTTTGACGGCTACGATCTCAAGGCCAGTTGGTTTGGTGAGCTTGTTATGGAGTACCTGGGCTGTGTTGAGGGCCGGTTCTTTATTGGGGATGATACGGACGCTGCGTCCGGCTTGCTTAATGGTTTTTTTGAGCGAAAGAGCAGCAGCATTCAATTTGCTGGCGTTGATCGGTAAATAGTATGCGCTAATTCCGAGTTGAATTTTTCCTTCGGGCAAAAGAGGAATTAGTTGTTTAACGCCATCTTCAATATGGCGATTGATTTTAGGCCAACTGTCGGTCGGAATTTCTTCAAACGTCAGGGCAACTTTCAAAATACCGCCAAATGTATTGAAATTTGGAGGCGTTTCACAAGACAGCAAAACGATATCTGGTTGGATGCTTTGAACGGCGTCGGCACCGAAGCGACTTTCGAGCTCGGCGCGCCCCAAAGCCGGTTGACGACCGAGGATACAAATAAACTGCATAGCTACAGTATAATCGACAGCCATAAATAACGTATAATAGTTGGACATGGCAAAGACTTCCAAACAGGAGAATAGTAGTGCGAGTGTTGGCGCTAACGACCAGAGTCACGACAGTGGCCGTCGTAATTGGCGACTAATTCTAACCATCGGCACATTGGTGGCGATGGTCTTGCTGATTTATTTTCTGCGTGATCAAATCTGGGAAACTATTCATCAGATCGATAACGTTAATTATTATGTACTGCTCTTCATTATTTTTTGGCAAGTCATTAACTACCACACCTACGCCAAGCTCTATCAGGGGTTATTTGACATCCTGGGTACCAAAATTCGCTATGGTTCAGCTTATAAAGTTTCGCTGGAATTAACGTTTGTAAACCATGTCTTTCCAAGTGCAGGTGTTTCTGGGTTTTCATATTTTAGCTTACGCATGAAGCAGTTGGGCGCCACGGCAGCCCAGGCAACCTTGGTGCAAACCATGCGCTTTGCAACTGTCTTTATCTCATTCCAAATCATCTTACTATTCGGAATTTTAGCCTTGGCAGTTGCCGGGAAGGCGAGTAATCTCGTTATCTTTATTGCCACCGTACTGGGCACCTTAATGGTAGTCGGTACGCTATTGGTGATGTACATTATTGGTGATCGTCGCCGAATCGATACGTTCTTTACAACTATTACGATCTGGCTCAACAAGCTGATCCGGTTAATTCGGCCAAAACATCCTGAGACCATAAAGACGGCTAAAGTACGGGAGCTATTCCTGGAGTTTCATGAAAATTATCGGATACTCAAAAAAGATTACAGCAAACTCAAGATGCCGTTGGTGTATGCCATGCTGTCGAGTGCAACCGAAATTGCAACTGTGTATACGGTATTTATCGCTTTTGGCGAGTACGTAAATATTGGTGCGGTGATCATTGCCTACGCAATTGCTAACTTTGCTGGCCTTATATCGGTCTTGCCGGGCGGCATTGGTGTCTATGAGGCTCTCATGACCACTGTTTTGGCCACTGTTGGCGTGCCGCTTTCCACGAGTATTCCAGTAATCGTCATGTATCGTGTCTTGAGTATGGCGGTACAGTTGCCGATCGGCTATTTTTACTACCAGAAAGCGCTGAACCGCAAGGATAAACCACTTGTCTAACCCGGCCTATGACTTGGTTGGCGAAAGCCCATATTTTACTGTTAGTGAGTTTGTAGCTGTATTTAATCAGTCGTTAGAGATGTTGTACCCGCAGGTCGTTATACAGGGCGAGCTCAGCAATTTTCGCGTCAGTAAAGGGAAGTGGGTCTACTTTGACCTGAAGGACGACGTGGCCAGCGTTAAGTTCTTTGGTAGCGTGTTTAGTTTGCCGGGGCCGCTGCAAGACGGTTTGATGTGTGAAGTGGTTGGCCGGCCCCGGCTGCATCCGCAGTTTGGATTTAGCATCAGTTTTGAGGCAGTTCGGCCAACAGGGGAAGGTTCCATCAAAAAGGCTCGTGACTTACTTGAGCGTAAATTGCGCGGCGAAGGCTTATTTGCGCCAGAGCGTAAACGCGCTTTACCGTATCCGCCTCAGCGGATTGGGCTCGTTACTTCGGCCGAATCAGCTGCTATTGCCGACTTTCGGAAAATTATTATTGCGCGTTGGCCAAAGCTTGAAATTGTTCTGGCGGATACGTTGGTGCAGGGTGTAGATGCTCCGGCGGCCATCCGGAAGGCCATTGAAGGGTTTAATCAGGAAGCGCAGCCACCAGAGGTGTTGGTGATTATTCGTGGTGGCGGCAGCGCTGATGATTTGGCTGCCTTTAGTGAAGAGTCGGTAGTGAGGACAGTAGCAGCTAGCCGGATTCCAACGTTGGTAGCAATTGGTCACGAAAATGACATGAGTTTGGCCGAGTTGGCGGCCGACCAGCGGGCTAGTACACCAAGCAATGCTGCCGAACTTTTGGTTCCAGATGTGGTGTTTGAGCGCCAGCAACAGAGGCGAAATATACAACTACTACAACATGCAATGAGTACAATATGTGAACAAAATCGCAATTGGCTCAAGGCTGCTCGCCAAGAAACAGACCAAGTCTTGGTCGATGTAATTCGACTCCAGCGTCACGAGCTGGATCGTAACGGTCTGTTGCTGCAGGCGCTCGACCCACTACAGCCGCTGGAGCGGGGATATGCAATTGTGCGCGGAAGTGACGGCAAGCAGAAAAAGCGTGTTAGTACTGTTGCTGCCGCCGAACGACTGCAGCTTCAATTCAAGGATGGTACCATTACAGTAACCAATAATGACTAAGGACATGCCATGGCCAAAAAAGATGTATCGTATCAAGATCTAAAACAAGAATTAGAACAGGTGCTCGATGAGTTACAGCACGAAGAAACAGATCTAGACAAGGCCACGCAACTACATGCCAAGGCACAAGTGTTGTTGAAGCAGCTCGAAGCCTATATTGAAGAGGTAGAGAAGTCGCTTCAGGCTGATACTAAAAAACCTACCAAGACTCGGTAGTTTATGTGGCTCTTGTTATTTGGCATTGTAGTTTTGCTGTTTGGATTTGTGCTGTTGTTTGGCGCCCCATATTTGCCCACACAGCGTAAACAAGCCCAAACCGCTCTTGATTTGCTCGACTTGCAGCCTGGTCAGACCCTGTACGAGCTTGGGTGTGGTGATGGCCGGGTGCTACGCCAAGCCGCCGAGCGTGATTTGCGGGCTGTTGGCTATGAACTGAACCCAATTTTGGTCTTGGTAGCTCGGGTCTATACCTGGCGGTATCGAAAGTCGGTCAAGATCGTGTGGGGAAACTTCTGGCGGGCTGATTTGTCGGCAGCCGATGGGGTGTTTGTATTTTTGCTGGATCGCTACATGCAGCAGTTCGACGATAAGCTGAAGCAACGATCAACTTTGAGCGACAGTAAGACTCTACCAGTGGTCAGCTATGCTTTTAAGGTACCTGGTAAAAAGCCAAAAAGGGCTCGGAACGGACTGTTCCTGTATATGTACGAGTAGTTATAAACGCTTGCGGTTATCTAGGTAAATGCGCTACCATGAGCGGTATGATCAATCGTCTGCAATCAGACCAGCGGGGTGTCATGAATACACTCACTATACCGCTGATTATGTCCGTTTTTATGCTAATTTTAGCTATTTGTTTTGGCCTGTGGGCGTTCGTAGAAAGAACTGACTACAAAACCAATGTCGACGACAAAGTTGACTCCGCTGTTAAAGTAGCGGTTGATAAAGCTAACACCGAAAAAGACAATGAATTCCTCGAGAAAGAGAAGGAGCCGTACAAAGCGTATACGAGTCCTTCGCAATACGGTGCATTTACTTTCCAATACCCTAAGACGTGGAGTGCCTATGCCAATGAGCAGGCCGAAGAAATTACACTCACCATGCACCCGGATGTGATTTCCTCAAACCCCAAGACTGCTCAAGCGCTCAAGGTTCAAGTGCTTAATCGACAATACGATACGGTGGTGAAGTCACTCGAGAGCGAGATCAAACAGGGCAAGCTAACGGCTGCCGCCTATGCGCTGCCGTCGGTACCAGAAAGTGTCGGCTTACGCGTTGACGGCCAGATCACAACCGATAAAAGAGGCGCTGCCGTCTATATTCCTATTAGAGATAAAACTATTATTATTACGACTGAGTCGCCCGAAAAAGTTGCTGAACTCAACGAAATTATCCTCAAAAGCTTCACCTTTAAGCCATAAATCGTAACGCTCTCGTGGTATACTTTTAACCAAGTTAAGAGGGTCTTACTTTGGGGTTCCCATCTGTACCGCGCAATGATCAAGCAACTGATCTGTCAGAAGAGGCTGTCTCGGGTAATGCCTTACGAGCACTCGTCTATGAGCTTAAAAATCCACTGATTACGATTGCTCGCTACGCTGAACTTGATGACGAAGCAAGTCGACAATCAATTCAACGAACTGCCGAGCAAGCACTGCGTCTGATCGACAGCTATCTGTTAATGGCCAGTGAATATGGCCAAACTCGGCTTGAGCTCAGCCCGGTCGCGCTTGGCTCGGTTTTATACGACGTTGCTCAAGATTTGCGTGATGATGCAAAAATGCATCAAAAAGAAGTCCTCATTCATGATCGGACACACGAACCAGTTATGACTAATCGACCAGCTTTGGTTTCGATTTTAACTATGTTTGCAGCTGTTGTGCTCGGTTCTTCGTCATCTGCGAGCCCAAGTAGTGTTCTGTTGCGAGGCTACAAAACACGGAGCGGTGCAATCGGTGTTGGTGTTTTTAGTAATAATAAGTTGTCGCAGGCTGATGTTGAGGTTGCTCTACAGCTGCAGGGTAAGGCTCACATGCCATTGGCACGAATCCACCATGGGACGCACATTTCATTGGCTATAGCCGACAATCTCTGCCGAGCGCTCGGTGGTGCCATGGTCGTCAAGCATATGGGTGAGTTGAGCGGCCTAGCGACAGAATTGCCTCGTAGTGAACAGCTTGAATTACTGAGCGTGTAGGTGATATGAAACGCATTTTAGTAGTCGAACCGAACCGCGACCTGGCTGCAGCTATAACTCGCTACATACATCAGTCAGTTGCTGGGCTAGAGGCGTATAGTGCTCATGATTCTCAGCAAGCGATCCACCAGGCTGACGAGGCTCGGCCTGATTGCGTCATCCTTGAGCTGGCCATGGCGGAACATAATGGGTTGGCTTTTCTCCAAGAATTTCGTTCGTATGCCGACTGGACAGATATCCCGGTGATTGTTTATAGCCAAATTTCGGCAGAGCAAATCGGTCTGTCACCTCTGGCCTGGCAAAAGCACGGTGTCGTCGAGTATCTGTATAAGCCAACTGTGTCGCTAGCTCAGCTTCAGCGCACTATCAACGAAGTCCTCAGTCTAGAAGTAGCGCCAACCACTACATGAAGCAATACAAAGACACGGCAATTATTCTGGCGCGTAGCGACTATGGGGAACGTGATCGCATCATTAACTTGCTCTGTAAAGAACATGGCAAGGCGAGTGTTCTCGCCAAAGGTGTGCGGGCAGCTAAAAGCAAGTTAGCCGGTGGCATTGAGTTATTTTCGGAAACAGAAGTCAGTATCATCCGCGGCAAAGCCAGTCTTGGTACTCTTACGTCAAGTCGTCTACTGCGCTACTACAGCTCAATCGTAAAGGACATGAGCCGGACAACGGCTGCCTACGACTACCTAAAAGTTATCAATCAGATTACTCATGATGAAACAGGACAAGAGTATTATCCAATTCTGGCACAGACGATAGCTGCTCTAGATGACTCAGCGTTCGCTGAGCCAGTCATTCAAATCTGGTTCGAAATGCAGCTCCTGACAACTTCTGGCAGCATACCAAACCTCCAGACCGACACGACGGGCAAGCCACTGCAGCCTGACGCGTCATATAACTTTGATTATGATGAACAGGCCTTCTCTGTAGCGGAACGGGGCGGCTTTAAGGCCGAGCACATAAAGTTGCTGCGCTTGTGTGAAACACATCCCAGAGTTCCTCGTATTGAAGCGGCTGACGAGGTGCTGCAAATGACAACGACATTAACCCATCGACTGCTGCGCTTATATTTGCAGTAGTCATATATTTATGATATAAATTGCTTATGAGTGTGTTAGGAACTGGTCGTCGAATTGTTGCTGGACTGGCGGCTGGTGCCGCGGTCGGTGGCGCTGTTCCAGCTATACATGAGTTTGCTACCGATACTCGTGAATACCTACGAGATCGGGAGGCGTGCTTGCATGACCCAAGTGGACAGGGCTATAGCAGTAAATACGGCAGCTTCATCCTGCAATTATCCGAAGAATGCCAATCATTCGAAGGAGAAATTGCCTCAGATGTTCGGCAAAATCAAGTCATGGGTACATTTGAAATGACGAATCCACATGATGTCAGAGATACGCTTAATATAGTGATTACAGAAGACGGCTATCCACGCAATGAAGTCAAGAAAGTCGTCCAAGACCAAATTGATGATCGTAAATATGATCGCGAAATAAGTTTGTGGTGGGGCTCATTTATATTTGGTTTGGCAAGCACGAGCACGTTTATCGTATTTGATAGGCGAGCCGAGCGTCAGCAAAAAGACACAGACTCACGTTAAATCGCTTCATCTGTTATAATCTGTGCTAATGAGCGAAGTAAAAATAGAAGATATTGTCTCGCTAGCCAAGCGTCGTGGCTTTGTGTTTCAGGCCTCCGAAATATATGGCGGCTTAGCTGGCTTTTGGGATTATGGTCCGCTTGGCGTGGAACTGATCAATAACATCAAGCAGACATGGTGGAAGGCGATGGTGCGTAACCACGATAATATTTTTGGTATCGACAGTGCCATCATTCAAAATCCAAAACTCTGGGTAGCTAGTGGACACGTTGATGGCTTTAATGATCCTTTGGTTGAAGATTTGGTAACCAAAAAGCGCTATCGTGCCGACCACCTGGCCGGTGTTGATAGTAATGACCTCGACGAACTCAATCGTTTACTAAAAGATAAAAAATCTCCGGAAGGCAATCCGCTCGGCGAAGTCCGGACCTTTAATATGATGATGAAAACGTACGTCGGTGCTATTGAAGACGAGAGTGGTGTGGCGTATTTGCGACCAGAAACGGCTGGGCCAATGTTTACTAACTATGAGAATGTGCGCGAGACGATGCGTGCCAAGTTGCCTTTTGGTATTGCCCAAATCGGTAAGGCCTTCCGCAACGAAATTTCACCGCGCGACTTTATTTTCCGCGTTCGTGAGCTGGAGCAGATGGAAATGCAGTACTTTATTCGTCCTGAGGCTCAAGACGAGAGCTATGAGCAATGGCGTCAGTTTGCCTGGAAATTCTTGCAGGAAGAACTTGGAATCGGCGAAGCCAAATTGCAGTGGCATGAGCACGGAACAGATGAACGAGCCCATTATGCGGCCGCAGCTCATGATATTTATTTTGAATTTCCACAGGGATTTAAAGAGTTGTGGGGCACACATAATCGGACAGATTTTGACTTAAGTAACCACATTCGCGTAAGCGGTAAAGACCTGCAGTACTTTGATGATCAAACTCGTGAACGCTTTACACCATATGTAATTGAAAGTTCTGTTGGTGTTGGTCGCATGTTCTTGGCCGTACTGACAAATGCCTATCACGAAGAAGAGGTGAATGGCGAGACTCGAGTAGTTTTGAAGCTTAAACCAGAATTGGCACCATATCGCTTTGCGGTGTCGCCTTTACTCAAGAATAAGCCTGAATTAGTAGCCAAGGCCGAAGAGGTCTACCGTGATTTAAAGAAGATTCATGGCAATGTTATGTGGGATGATAATGGCAACATTGGCAAGCGCTATCGTCGGCAAGACGAAATCGGTACCCCGTACTGTGTGGTAATCGACTTTCAAACTCTTGAAGACGGTACGGTTACGGTGCGTGACCGCGATACTACCGAGCAAAAACGGGTCTTACCCGAAACATTATTGTAAACAGAAAGGGGTAATTCTATGACTGAGTTGATAATTGTTGCCCTGGCTGCTTTCATTGATGTCCTGATTTTTATGAGCTTAGTTTTTCTGTACGCTCGCCGCCGCAAACGGTACGATCTAATTGATGTAGCGTGGGGACCAGCCTTTGTTATCGTAGCGCTATTTGGGTTCGCGTGGTCTAGTAAAAATGGTACTCAGTGGCTTGTAACGGCTCTGATACTACTGTGGGGAATACGAATCGCATTACATATTGGTCGGCGCTGGTTGCGGGCTGTTAACGAAGATGCTCGGTATGTTGAGTTGCGCAAAAAGTGGCGGGGCGATGTGGCAGTGAACACATATTTTCGTGTTTATATCGTCCAGGCGCTGCTGGTAATCATCATTTCTACGCCATTGCTTCTTGTCTACACCGAGGCTCAATCGGCCAACGCGGTCATGGTGACAATAGGCTGTCTTGTGTGGCTGGCAGGTTTGGCAACGCAGGCGATTGCAGATCGACAGCTTGCGCTGTTTACGCAAAAAGCCTCCAATCGCGGTAAATTGATGAAAACTGGTCTGTGGCGCTATTCACGACACCCGAACTATTTTGGCGAGATTGTGATGTGGTGGGCGATGTTCATTATCTCGTATGCTGCCACAGGTAGTTGGCTGGGTGTTATTGGAGCGTTGACTATTACGTACTTAATCATGCGCATATCTGGTGTGCCACCAAGTGAACGCCGTTTAGAGCTGAAGCCCGGTTGGAAGCAATACAAAGCTCAAACCAGCGTGTTGATTCCACTGCCACCTAAAAACTAGTCAAAGTTTAAGGGATTTTTAATGATTCGATCAAGACTGGATGATATAGTGAAGCCATGATTTCGAAAGCTAAAACGATGGATGACTTTTGGGCGTTAGCAGGTGATAGAGCCGATGATCTAGTAGCGCTGGATAAGCTGATTCTTGCATCTGCTCCCGACCTGTCACCGGTAAAAGGTAGAATATTTATGGGTATGCTCAGCTACGGTCTGGTGCCATATAAGACAAAGTCGGGCAGTAACTATACGGAATGGCCGGCAGTGATGCTGGCGCCACAGAAGAACTACCTGAGCTTATATGTGTGTGCCGCAGACAAAAAGGGTAACTATCTGGCAGAAACATACTGCGATAGGCTTGGCAAAGTAAGTTGCGGCAAAAGTTGTATACGCTTCAAAAAACTCGATGACTTAGACTTAAAGGTCGTTGAAGAGATGCTGCGGTCGGTAAATCAGCAGGCTAAAGACGGCACGCTATCCTATGGATCCTAAACAACAGATTGTACGTTGTCTGCAACAAGGTACGGTGATGCAATTAGCTTCTGCATCTGGCGAGAATCGGCCGTGGGTTTGTACGGTCTATTTTGTAACAGATGAAGAATGTAGACTGTATTGGCTGAGTCTGCCAAACGAGCGTCATAGCCGGGAGCTCGAGGCCCATAGTCGGGCAGCCATAGCGGTTGCATATAAAACTGATCAACCGGTTATTGGAGTGCAGGGCGAGGGAGTGGTCAGCAAGGTTGAAGATCCAAAGATTGTAAAGCGGGTTATGGGGCCATACATAGAGAAGTATGGCTCTGGTAGTCGGTTTTATGATAACTTCGTACAAAAGACCAATAAACACCATATGTACGTTTTTACGCCTGAGCGGTTTCAACTGTTTGATGAGGTTAATTTTTCTGAAGACAATAAGCAGACCTGGATTTTATAGCCAATGCCTGTGAGGCTTTAACAACTAAATCTGCTATAGTTTTTGTATATGAAACCACAGCGCTCAGAATTTCGTGATGGCTTTTTTTGGGGGGCCAGCACAGCTAGTCACCAGGTAGAAGGTGGCAACCACAATCAATGGACTGTTTGGGAGCTAGAAAATGCTCAACAGTTAGCTAATACAGCTCACCAGCGCCTGGCTTGGTTGCACACCTGGCAGGACATCAAGGAAGAGGCCGAGGACCCGGATAACTATGTCTCGGGCAAGGGTGTCGATCACTATAATCGCTACAAAGAGGATTTTGCCATTGCCAAAGAACTCAATTTGAATGCTTTTCGCTTTGGCATTGAGTGGTCGCGCATCGAACCGGAAGAAGGCGTTTGGGACGAAGCAGCCATTGAGCACTACCAGAAGTACATTGCTGCTATGCGGGAGCAGCATTTAGAGCCATTTATTAATATTTGGCATTGGACTATGCCGGTCTGGTTTGCTGAAAAAGGTGGTTTTGAACATACCCGCAATGTGAAGTATTTTGAACGGTTTGTTAAGAAGGTTTCTGATGAAATCTTGGATGATACCGTAATCTACGTCATCACATTGAATGAGCCAAATGTATACGCTAGCTTTGGTTATTTGACTGGTGAATGGGTGCCGCAAGAAAAAAATCTACTGAAGTTCTTGCGCGTCTATTGGAACTTAACTCGAGCCCATCGCTCAGCCTACAAGATTCTTAAACGAGATAAGCCAGCGTTGCAAGTCGGTATCGCAGCGCAACTGGCTAATATTCAGTCTAAGCGACCACATAATACCCTGGATAATATTACGACCAAGTGGATGCGCTATTTCTGGAACTGGTGGTTCCTGCGTCGGATTCGTCACCATCAAGATTTTGTTGGTTTTAACTACTACTTCACGGACTATTACTCTGGTATTGGCAAGAAAACCAACCCCAAAATTCCACTCAGCGACCTGGGATGGTATATGGAGCCGGAAGGTTTGTATCCGCTATTGTTGCGCACCTGGACGCGCTTCAAAAAACCGATTTTTGTTACCGAAAATGGCCTAGCTGACGCCGATGATAAGCATCGTCGCTGGTGGATTGAGGAATCGATCGTTGCCATGGAGCGCGCCATTAGCGAAGGAGTAGACCTGCGGGGCTATTTCCACTGGAGTTTGCTCGATAATTTTGAATGGAAGTACGGCTGGTGGCCACGCTTTGGGCTCGTCGAAGTTGACCGTAAGCACGGTATGAAGCGAAAGATTAGACCAAGCGCTCGCTGGTTTTCGCGGCGAATCAAAGAACTGTCTGAGTGGTAGCTAGACGGTTTGTCTGACGAGCTTGAGCAATGGCGTATAACGTCTTGGCGAGAACTCGTTTGTCATGTAGAAATTGATTGCGAGGCCGGTCAATTAACGTGTCATTGGCGTTGACAGCTCGTAGTTGGTTGGCGGCTAAACGGGCACCGATTTTTTTAGCTCGCGGTAATCTCGCAAACAACTCACGAGAGGTAGCAACCGGATTGGTTAGGGCTTCGTCGGGATCGTTTCGCCTGAATGCCTTTTTGTTGGCAGCTTGAATGAGAGAGATGTCATTATTATAGATAATACTGTCGATGCGGCCTTTGCCAATGACAGCTTCAATTGCCATGGCATAGTCTGTAACGTGCCAGCCGTGAGTTTGAATCGGGCAGTTAACGAGATTGCCGACCATGGCGACATGAGCTTGTGAATCGCGCAGGGCTTCGCGCATACCCCTGAGAGCGAGGACTGGTAGCAGCGAGCCAAACAAATTGCCGGGTGCAATGACGACTATATCGGCTTCTCCGAGGGCTACTTGAGCTTCCTCGTTCAATCGTGCCGTAGGCGTTAGGCTGATCGATGGCTCGGAGTCCCCGTGCAAGGGGTAATTACGAACATTTACTTCGCCTCTGGCGACCGTAACACCTTCTTCATGTAGTAGTGAATCATGCAAGTCGAGGGAGGCAGGGATAACCTGGCCGCTAATTCGGAGAAGATCACTGGCAGCTACGACAGCTTTATCAAAGCCACCAAGTTTTCGTTCGTGGGTTGCGAGCCAGATATTTCCATAGGTGTGTCCGGCCAGGTGTTCGCCATCAGCCGGGCCATAGCGATGATTGAACTGTATCGCTAGCTTCTTATCGGTAGAGAGGGCAGCCAGACATTGGCGTGTATCGCCAGGTGGCATCAAGCCCATTTCTCGCATTTTTCGGCTTGAACCACCACTGTCGGCTACGCTTGGTATAGCGGTTATATCTATAGTCTCGGCATATTCGCGTAGACCGCGTGCGATGTTAGACGTGCCGGTCCCGCCTCCGACGACAGCAATTTTAGGTGGGGTGGGGGCGAGTTCATTTTGAGCGACTGGAGCAAGCTGCATATGGTGCGTATATCCTTTATCGAATTTAAGAAGTTGTTAAGAATTCACTAAAGAGTGACCACTTAACAGTAGCGAAGGTTTATCTGTGCAGCAAATTTCTGGTCGTGATAGCAGTAAGAATCGGCGTCTTTATTTCATGTATGAGATAAAGACGCCTTACATGTGGTCAAAAATGACTCCTGGTTACTGCCTGTGGATAACCGTGGGCATTTTGTATGACATAAATCTAGAAAATGCTTGTGTGTGGGGTACAGTGGGTAGTATGATCTTGTTAGTGGGTAATCGTAGGTAACCAAAATAGTTACCGCAGATCAAAAAATAAAAACCACTAGATTAACAAATCTATCAACAACTTAAACTCAAGTACCAAGTATGGCCAATCACGACTATTTTGAACGGAAGCTTGACGAAAAGAGGCGGCTCACTATTCCGCCGGAAATTCGTAGTAAGTTCACGAGCGGAGCAGTTGTGACGCGCGGTTTCGGTAAATACCTGCATCTATATCCAAAGGATGTCTGGGATAACCTCGTTGAGCCACGCTTGGAAGGCGACATCCTCGATGAGCGGATTGCTGATCTTAACGTACAGTTTCGGATGGGCAAGATTGAATCCGTTATCGACGATAGGCAGGGTCGCATTACGATTGAGCAACATTTACTCAATTTCGCTGGCATTGACCGTGAAATTGTCTGTATTGGTGTTGGTCGCCGTTATTGGCGGATCGTAGCCAAGCCTGAATAGGTGAGTGTCGGTGTTGGTTTGATTGATTTGTTGGCAAAGCACGTTAACAACTAGTTATATAAGCAAAGCAGAATTCAAGTAGCACGAGGTCAGCTATTTGGCAGTCAGTATGTGGCATGTAGGGCAAACCACAAGATAAAACCCTTGTACCTTTTTATAAAACACCTCCCAAAACTCCACCTCACACATAAGTCTCTAAAACTCACTATCTTTACCTTCGGCATTATCAATGGATTTTTAAAATCTATAGTAAATTAAAGCCAAGAAGGTGACTAAAAAGATAAACAAAAACAAAAACGATGGTCACATCATAAAATATGTAAAAATAAAAAACTGACTGCTAAATAGGTGACCTTGTAAAATAAAAACAAACACAAAAATAAAAACTACAAGTGAACCAAATTATGCAACAACATATACCAGTATTGATTGAAGAAGTTGTCTCATACCTCGACCCCCACGCAGGAGAGCATTACCTAGACCTGACGGCAGGCTACGGTGGGCATGCTCGTCGCGTGTTGGAAAAGGTAGGCGATGATGGACACGCAATATTAGTAGATCGTGATCAGAACGCCATTGATCATCTGGAACAAGTGTTTGCAGCCGACCAGCGAGTAGAGATTCGTCATCAGGATTTCCTGTCGGCTAGCCAGCAATTGCAGAAAGAGGGCCAAACGTTTGATCTGGTGCTTGCAGACATTGGTTTATCGTCACCGCACCTTGACAATGCACGCAGGGGCTTCTCGTTTCAAGAAGAAGGTCCGCTCGATATGCGCATGGATCAACGGTTATCTGTAACCGCTGGTTCGCTCATCAATGAAGCTTCTCGGGAAGAGTTAATAACAATTCTTCAGAAGTATGGTGAAGTTCGCGGCGCCGCAGGCGTAGTGGATGCACTTATTGCAGCTCGACCATTCGAAACGACGACAGACCTCGCACGTGTTATCAAAGCTCGCCAGCCAAACCCAAAAGTGCGGCTTGAAGCTCAAGTTTTCCAGGCGCTCAGAATCGCTGTTAACGGAGAACTTGATCAGCTGAGTCAGAGTTTGCCTGTGTGGCATTCACTGCTCAAGCCAGGCGGACGCCTAGCTGTGATATCGTTTCACAGCCTAGAAGACCGTTTGGTAAAGCAATATTTTCAAGAGCATGGCGGCAATCGGTATGATGCAGATTTTGTCATCAAGACCAAACAGCCAGTGGTAGCAGGGCAGCCTGAAAGCGTTTTTAATCCGCGCTCTCGTAGTGCTAAATTACGGGTAGTGCAGCGAAAATAAAAATAAACACAAGAAAGGGGGAAGCTTATGCCGATCCAGGTAAAAAGTAACTCCCGTACCTACAAAGTACCTGTAAAGGTCTTATAGGTTCGACAGTGTGCTGGGGGCGTCCAGCCTCCGGCACGCTACTGTCACCAAAAATATCAAAAATAAAAACAAAAAAGAAACATATGACATACTCAAGTTCAATCGCCATGAGCCGCAAACGTTTTGCAGTTCGTCATCAGAATGCTGTTAGCTTCAATGAGCAGGTCAAAACCCTGGGACCAATCAGCAATACAGTCATCCTCGTCATCCTCAGTTGCTTGCTTGGTTTGTTGTACCTGACTCAGGTGACAAAAACCAATGCCAACGGGTATACTATAGATGGTTTGTCTAAACAACACACACAACTGCAAAAAGAACATGAAGAGCTTGAATTGACCGCTGCTCGGCTGCAGTCAATGGATCGTGTTGCCGGTAGTTCGGCATCACAAAGCCTCGTTTCGGTAGCACCATCAGCCACAATCCGTTAATGCACGTATTGTACGCCCGATCGTTGGCTCAACGTGGCTCTGAAAGGAATACATGCGACCAAGAGCTGCTCGTCCCATAGGGGATATACCAGTTTACTTCAGTAGTCTCCGTCTCAATATTTGGTACGGACTGCTTTTGCTCGTATTTGCTATCTTTTTGGTCCGGCTTTTTTATTTACAAATTATTCAACACGATCGTTATCGTCTGGCGGCTCACCAAGGTCAGTATAAGGAATATGAAATACCTGCCAACAGGGGTGTTATTGAGGCCTATGATGGCAAAAACGTCGTACCGATAGTCCTGAACGAGCAGGTCTATACGTTATTTGCCGACCCGAAGTACGTCAAGGACGCCAAGCAGGCTTCCGAAGCTGTTGCTGGTGTTATTGGCGGTAACCCTAAGGAGTACGAAGAAAAAATGCGTGTTGATACGCGCTATGCGATTTTGGCCAAAAAGCTGCCCAAAGACAAACAAGAAGCTCTCGACAAGCTAGAAATTAAAGGTATAGGTACTCGAGCTACACCGCAGCGAACATATCCACAAGGTAACCTTGCTTCGCAGTCGCTCGGCTTTGTGAACGACGAAGGGCAGGGCAAGTACGGCATTGAGCAGTATCTCGATGAGCAGCTCAAGGGTAAGCCTGGTGAGCTTAAAGCAATTACTGACGCTCGTGGTGTGCCGCTCATCAGTGCTGGCGATAATATTCTCAAGGAACCAGAAGACGGCAAGCGCGTTCGTTTAACACTCGATTTGAGCATGCAAAAACGAGTTGAGGATACGCTTAAATCTCATCTGCAAGATGTTAAGTCCGAGTCGGGTAGTTTAATCGTCATGGATCCCAATAGCGGCGCTATTAAGGCCATGGCAAACTATCCAACCTATAATCCAGCCGATTTTTCAAATGTAAAAGCCGAAGACTCTGCAGTCTTTGCTAATGCAGCCGTTAGCTCGCCTATGGAGCTAGGTTCGATTATGAAGACGTTAACTGTAGCTGCCGGTCTCAATGAAGGGGTGGTGCAGCCGAATACAACCTATGCTGATCCAAGTTTTTATAAAATCGGCGACCGGACAATTAAAAATGTTGAAGAAGATGGCGGTGCTGCCACGCGCAGTATTTCTGACATTTTGCGCTACTCGCTGAACACGGGGGCTACGTACATCTTGATGCAGCTTGGTGGCGGTAAGATCAACGAGCAGGGCCGTGTAAAGTGGCATGACTACATGACCAATCACTATGGCTTTGGCAAAAAAACCGGAGTAGAACAGGGCTACGAAGCTGAGGGCTACGTACCAGACCCGAAAGAAGGCTATGGTTTGGATATTCAGTATGCCAATACCACTTTTGGGCAAGGTGTAAACGTTACGCCATTACAGATGACGGCAGCCTATTCAGCAACTATTAACGGGGGCTCCTATATGCGGCCTCACTTGGTTGAATCGGGCGATAAAGCTAAGTCTGATAACGTGCGCCCAAATACTATCAAGCCTGAAATATCCGACGTATTACGAGGCATGCACGAAAATTCCGTGCAAAAAAACTACACCTTCCTGAAGCGGGCAGGCTATAAAGTTGGTGGCAAAACCGGTACAGCCGAAGTTCCTAAGCCAGACGGCGGCTACTATGATGATCGCTACAACGGTACATTCATTGGCTTTATCGGTACCGATAAGCCACAATACGTTGTTATGGTTCGTGTTAATGAGCCAAAAGTGCCCGGTTATGCCGGTACAAAAGCGGCTGCGCCACTGTTTGGTAAAACAATTGACATGCTGATACAGAATTATTCGCTATAATAGAGAAAGGTACTAAAAACAAATGCCCGACACAGAAACACTCGTCCTCAGTTTACCGGTCAGCCAGGTAGTCGAAATCTTCATCCTGGCTTTCCTAGGCTTTGCTATCAGTATCTTGATTACACCTATCTACACTACGCTAGCGTATCGGGGGCAATGGTGGAAAAAACCACGTGCTACCGCCGTTACAGGTGAAAAAGCTAAAGTTTTTACGAGGCTACACGCCGAAAAGCATCGTCGTTTGATTCCAACCATGGCCGGTGTCATCTTTCTTGTTTCAGTCCTGCTGGTCACGGCCAGCTTTAACTTAGCCAGGGAAGAGACGTGGCTACCGCTGGCGGCTTTTGTGGGCGCTGGTTTGATTGGTTTGGTTGATGACATTATCAACATTAAAGGTACTGGTGCCGGTGTGGCCGGTCTGCCTTCGAGTATCAAATTTTTATTAACAGCAGCGATTGCTCTTGTGGGAGGGCTTTACTTCTTCACAAAGCTAGAAGTGGATAGTATCTTTGTGCCTGGTTTGAGTGTGCCCCTTGAGATTGGTTGGCTGATTGTGCCCCTGTTTGTCTTGGTGGTCGTAAGTACGACCAATGCTGTTAATTTCACCGATGGCCTCGACGGCTTAGCGGGCGGCCTCGCAGCCATTGCCTTTGGTAACTATGCCATCATCGCTTTCTTACAGGAGCGTTTTGGGGTCGCTGGTTTCTGTATGACAGTTGTCGGTGCTTTGTTGAGTTATACCTGGTTCAATGTCTATCCCGCACGATTTTTCATGGGGGATTCGGGGTCATATGCGCTTGGTACGGCACTCGGTGTGGTGGCAATGATTACCGACACGGTACTACTGTTGCCGATTATTGGCGCTGTTTTTGTGGCCGAAGCTGGATCAAGTTTGCTCCAGATACTTTCTAAGAAGCTCCGAAACGGTAAAAAGATTTTCAAAATTGCACCACTGCATCATCATTTTGAGGCTTCGGGTTGGCCTGAAACCAAAGTGACAATGCGCTTCTGGATACTCGGCCAAGTGTCTGGTGTGATTGGCATTGTAATCTTTTTACTGAGCGGCACTCATGTTTAGCAGGATAGTAGCAAACTTATTTTCGCCCAACCCCGGTAGCCAGAACAGTCCGGCCAGAGGCGGGGGCAGAGCGCCACGACGTGATAGTTCGGCCCATGAGCGATCTCGCTCGTCTAGCAGTGGCCTGTCGAGTGGTAGTGCAGCTGTATCTCGTAAGCACCGACCAGATTACAGCCTACTCATTATTTCATTGTTACTATCAGCAGTCGGTCTTGTGGTCGTGTATGCCATTAGCCCTGGTTTAGCTGCCACCAAAGGTGTTGGCACTAACTATTTCGTGATTAAGCAATCGATTGCAATCAGTCTGGGCCTAGCGGCTTTCGCCGTTTTTAGCATTGTGCCATTCAGGACGCTACGAAAAGCTCAGTACATCTTGTTGGGTTTAGCGGCCATCAGTTGCGTGGCGGTTCTTATCGTCGGAGAAGAAATAAACGGCGCCTCGCGTTGGATTCAGATTGGCGGTTTGTCGTTCCAAGTAGCTGAAATTATCAAATTCGCACTGATTATCTGGTTAGCCGCGTTTTTGACGGAGCGCATGCGTAGTGGGGAAATGGGGAATAATCTCAAAACACTTCGGCCACTCCTTATCGTCATGGCTGTTATAGGTGTGGTAGTAGCGAAAGTCCAGAGTGACCTCGGTTCCACCGGTGTCATGATTGCCATTATCGTTGTTATGGCATTTGCGGCTGGTTTGCCAATGAAACGACTTGCCTTGATAGGGGCAATCGTAGCCGTCGGCACGTTGTTGGCAATCTCAACTAGTAGTTATCGACGCGATCGCGTGGCTACCTTTTTGAACCCACAGAGCGACTGCCAAGCCAGCGGCTATCAGTCGTGCCAAGCGTTGATTGCTGTTGGTAGCGGTGGGGTATTTGGCCTTGGTCTTGGCAATGGCGTCCAAGCCTATGGCTATTTACCGGAAGCGGCTAACGACTCAATTTTTGCTATTCTGGCCGAAAAGTTTGGCTTCTTGGGCGTGTCAATCGTGCTGGGACTGTATCTACTACTGTTTTCGCGCTTCAAGCGCATTATTGAACGGACAGCCGATCCCTTTGCGCGACTGTTTGTCATAGGCGTCTTAGCGTGGTTAAGCACACAGGCCATTATTAATATTGGCGCCATGATCGGACTTTTGCCGCTGAAAGGCATTACGTTACCATTTATTAGCTATGGTGGCACGAGTATTCTGTTTGTGATGGCAGCCCTGGGCGTAGTCTTTCATATTTCACGCTTTACGACTTTTGAACCAATACGGAACGTCAAAATGAACAAGAAGGAGCCGGATTATGACAATCGTCCTCTGCGGCGGCGGGTCGGGCGGCCATATTACGCCGCTTCTAGCCGTCGCGTCTGAACTGCGCAAAAAGCACCCCAAGGCTAGACTCGTCTACATCGGCGAAACCGGTGGCAAATTTGCCTACATAGCCAAAGACAGTCAGCTCTTTGATGAACTGCATTTTATCTCGGCCGGTAAATTACGGCGGTACCATGGTGAATCCCTCCTGACTAAGCTCTTTGATGTTAAGACAAATATCTTAAATATTCGTGATTTTTTCCGACTATTGCGCGGTCTTTTCCAGGCTTACCGATTACTCGGGCGCCTCAAACCCACTGCCATGCTACTGAAGGGTGGTTTTGTCTGTGTGCCGGTGGCAGCAGCCGGTCGGCTGCATCATGTTCCGTATATTACTCATGACTCAGATGCGTTGCCCGGATTATCAAATAGGTTGGCTGCGCGTTGGGCGCGCTACCATGCAACGGCTATGCCAGCCGAATACTATAACTACCCCAAGAAAACGATTCGAGTGGTTGGGGTGCCAACTGATGCACGGTTCCGCCATTACTCTAGTGAGGAGCAGGAGCGCATACGAGCCGATCTAAGGCTATCTAAGTCTGATCCGGTCCTGTTGATTACTGGTGGTAGTAACGGCGCCAGACGGCTCAATGAAGCGGTTATAGGCGTACTTCCGGAATTACTGGAGCTTCACCCGAATTTACGTGTCTTCCATCAAATTGGCGAGGGTAACGATGATCAGTTAGAAAATTTGCCCGTAGCGCTAAAAAAGCGAACTCATTTCTTCGCATTCTCAAGTGAGTTATTCCATATGAGTGCCGTCGCTGATGTGGTTATTGCGCGCGCTGGAGCTTCGGCGTTGGCTGATTTCGCTATGCAAAAGAAAGCCTGCATCATTGTGCCTAACCCATACCTAACAGGAGGGCATCAGCTTAAGAATGCGACCGTTTATCACGATGCCGGCGCTGCGATTGTAGTCTCCGAAGACGAACTGGAAGCTAGCCCGGCTACATTATTACGAGCTGTCGACACACTATTAGCAGATAAAGCCCTGCGACGTCGGTTGGCTGAGCACATGTATGCCCTGCAAGGGAAGCGGCAGCCAGCAGCAGATTTGGCAGAACTTCTGTTGGAGATTGCTCGCCCATGAGTCGACTGAGCCGCTTAACAAAGCAACTTGCTCGCACGGTAATGCGACGACCGAAAGCACCGGTCGGTCGGTCGCCACAGATTATGCGTCAAAAGCAGAATGCGTTTCAGTATAGTTCTAATAGATCACCAGACGTACGGCCGCAACAAAGTCGTAATACTGAGGCAGCTGGCTTAGGTCCAACAGCTCGTCAGTTTAGTCGTACCTGGCTCCAGAAAGGTATCCTATCTGCTTGGGTGCTCGGTGGGGTACTTTTAGCTATTGTAATGGCTCACTTATCGGCCGCACCAAAGGTAGTTATTGCCGGTGGAGATGCTGCTGTACGACCAGTTGCCGAATATGAAAAAGCCGTCGCCGAACTCAGTAATCAACAAGGCTTCTTGGGCTATAGTAAGCTAACGCTCGACCGTCAAAAAATCACCGCAGAGCTACAGAATAAATTTCCGGAGCTAAGCAGTGTGCGTGTCACGACACCTCTATTTACTAACCGAGCAACGGTTACCGCTACGCTGAATCGACCAAGCTTGGTTTTGGCTACGTCCCAAGGTGATTTTCTTCTGAATAGCACTGGTAAAGCTCTTGTTAACCTTAGTCAGTTGCAGGATAGCCCCAAGCGAGATGATCTACCTCGTGTGGTTGATGAGTCACAAGCTCGCATTGATGTTGGCAAGCAGGCTCTCACCAGTACGCAGGTGGCCTTTATTAATGAAATTCAGCACCAAGCTGCCGCCGCCAAACTCAGCATCCAGGTCAGTGAACTGCGCGCAGGGGGAGGGGAGCTGTTCACCCGCTTTGACGGTGTTGTCTATTATGCTAAGTTTAGTATCTACGAAGATGCTCGCAAAAGCTTCGGCACATTTATTGCAGCCCGCGACTATGCAGAGCAGAAAGGTCCAAAGCCAGCCGAGTATATTGACGTGCGAGTACCAGAACGAGCCTACGTCAAATAGCTAGCGAGGTAGCTATAACCGAGAGATCCCCCGACCGTTCTCCCCTTGTTGTTCGTTTTTTGTTCGCACATGTGTGTTTTATAGGATTAATAAAAAAACATATATAAAAAATAAAAATACCGAAAAGTCAAAATTTAATAATTTTCACGGGCAGGAGAGGGGACGTCGCAAAAAATATACTTCGCGTGAAAATAAGTAAAATTGCAAATATGGCTGTGGATAAAGTCATAAGCGGTATGGAAAATCTCACTAAAATTGTGGAAAACTCAGCAGCAGCGTGAAAGCGTATATACGGCGCTTTAGTACCGAGAAGTGGCTAATTTGAGTATGGTAACCAAGTAAAGCCATATGCAGCTTGTGCGGGGCTCAGCAATTTATGTACGTGCCGTTTATGCATAAAACTCGTTATTACTCCCCTGCAGAGGGGTATCAGTAGACCTCTTTGAAATGCAATATGTAAGTCGTAAAAGATATATTGTGCGACGTTATATTACAGACTTTGATTGGATTGTTGATCCTGCTCCCCGCGTTCCGATTCAGAAATATTAATTAAATTTTCAATGTATGAATGTATTATTTCTGCCCCGCCGCCAGCTACTGCTCAATTCTGTGGGCTCAGATGCTTCTTTGTGACGCATACCCTTTAATATCACCCATACGCTTTGTTCGTAAAATGTTCGGTATTTGTCGGCTACGTAGATATTAACAGATGTAAGTAATGGAGCTACCCCTGTTGGCTATCTGTTACCATGGCTCTCGGTATGATCAGTGGTCCGATCTGATTTATAGCGTCAATTTCTTGATTTCGATATTTTTCACGAATCTCTGCTCTGGTTTGTTGATTGTTGTTGTGAGCATAGCGGGCTGCGTGGTAGGCGCCAAGGCAAACTCCATTAGCAAGAGCTATTCCAAAGGCTGACGGCCAAACCTCGCCAGTTTGAGCAGCATGATCTATGTAAACAGATTGCGATAAGAGTGCGGCAGCCGAGGCGATGCCGCCCATTTTTAGCTTCCAGGCTTTCTCTGGATCCATCAAACGGCTTTCTGCGGCTTGCTGGGTTTCGGTGTGTCTGTCGGCAATGTCGATTAAATAGCCAGCTAGCGTTGTGTTGAATCTGGCCAGTTCGGTTGCAGGCAGTGGATTGGGTGGAATCATCGGTAGATGATAGACGGTGGTGTCGTCTATTTCTTTATTCCAGGGTGATGGCTGCCGGGCGGGTTCACCAACAATCAGCGCTTTGGCGTTGGTGGCGTCTGGGCGGTGAAGAATATCGTTGAAGGCCGCCAGAACAGCTCCTTCGTTCACTTCATAGTAAGGATTTTCATCAAGGGCTCTGCTGCCCGTGAGTACTTCAACTTCGAGTCCAACGTAGTGCATGGTAATGATAGGTCCTGAGAATTTTGCTGTGACCCGTGTAGCCTATTCGGCGAGGGCGTAGGTTGCTTTGGCGACGCGGTTAAACTGGGTTTTGCCCTGTAGGTTCAGGAGAATGGTAGTTTCTTTGACGTAGCGACTCTTGAGGACGCGCTTAACGATTTCATCGCGATGAAGCGGCTCGCCAGCGTCTTTGAGGACTTCGGTGATAATATCGGCTACGGTGCCCTTCTTGTAACCCCACTCCTTGAGAGCGTAAATGCCACGACCGATGAGGACGAAGCGCTTGTCTTTGATAAGTTCATTGTGGATAGCTTGCGTAGTTACATCTTTGCGCTTAAAGTCTGAGTCTTTGATAGCTTCAGCGATTTCATTGAAGTGCATATGTTTGCCATTTTGCTGCAAAATAACGTAAATCTTGTCGCGAATATTCTTTGGATTAACGGTTGGCCACTTCACAAGACCCCATTTGCCGTTGAGCGTAGCAAGTTGTTTAGAGATGCTGGCGAGTGCTTCAACGTGCTTGGTGTCGCTGTCGCTGACCTTGTCGGCTACCTTGTCGATAGGAGTCGGCTCGCCGATTTGCTTGATAGCATCGATGATTGCAGCGATGGTCTTTTGAATGCCCTTTTCATCGTGGACTGATGCGAGTGCTGTCGATTGAAAGTAAAAGTCATTGTCGTTGACAACGATCAATTGCGGGCATAGCTCAGCAATAAAAGACAGGCGTGACTGCTCAATTTTTGAGCTGTTCTCGCCTGTAATTTCGCTGCTGAGGGTAGCAATGCGCGAAGCCTTGCCTTCTGAGTCGAGTTTAGTTACAAGTGTTTCTTGGAAATCTGTTAAACCTGGTAGGTCGCCTGCTTCGGCGCTGGCACGCAAACGTGACATAACTGATTTTTCAAGCTGACGAACGCGTTCGCGTGTGATGCCAAGGAGTTCCCCTATTTGTTCGAGTGTTTCTTTGCGATCAAAAAGTCCATAACGGCGTGACACAATTTCACGTTCTCGCTCTCGCTCAATCGTGTTGAGTATGTTGTTAACCAGTTCTTCGATATGCGCTTGCGTCATAGCTGTGGTGGCTCCTTATTATTCTTGCCTATTCTCTGGGTTGTTATGGTGCTTTCATCAGATACAGACAGGTGTTTGGTATCTGTGAAGATAGAAGGCTATAAAGCAACATCTACGGTAACCTTAAGTATAATTATATCACTAAAATCATACTGAGTCAAGTATATGTTGTTGTAAATGTTTCACCCCTCCAAATTTATCGCTCGACAGCGGTGCCCCTGTTGTTTGTTTGCTATGAGCGCCTGTGAGCGAGCTGTATGTGGCCCCTACGTTGCTATACCAAAACAGATTAGCCTAAATTTGTGAACTAATTGTACCACGAAATAAAATACAATACCAATTTATGCATTAGCATTATAATTACCCCTAGTGACTAAGACGATTTGCGGCGACGTGGTGCCCGCTTTTTGCGGTCGGGGGCCTTTTCGAGCAGCTCAGTGGCTTGTTCTTTGGTGAGCTTGGACGGATCTTCGGATTTTGGAATACGGGCGTTCTTTTTGCCATTGGTGATGTATGGTCCATATGGGCCGTTAATGATAGAAATGCCGTTATCGAACTGCTGGATATACTTTTCAGCCTCTTTTTTGAGTCGTTCGGCGTAGAGTTCCCGAGCTTCAGCTTCGGTGATGGTCAGTGGATCAAGTGGCTTGATAGAGACGTATAGCTTGTCTATCTGGACATATGGTCCAAATCGACCAATGTTAGCTTTGATTTCTACCCCGTCTTGAGTAACTCCTACGGTGCGTGGTAGCTTGAACATTTCGAGGGCTTGCTCGAGCGTGACCGTGGTCAAGGTGGCGCCTTCTGGTAGCGGTGCAAAAGCTGGCTTTTCTTCGGATTCGGTTTCGCCCTTCTGTAGCATTGGTCCAAACCGACCGTAGCGGGCCATAATTGGCTGTTTGGTCTTGGGGTCATTGCCAAGGACGCGGGCCTGGGCGGCTTCGACGCGGCTAACATCGGCCGACTTTTCTATTAAAGGCTGAAATGATTTATAAAATTCTTCAATGGTGGCTTGCCACTGCGCATCACCATCGGCGATTTTATCGAACTCTTGTTCGGCACGAGCTGTAAAGTCGTAGTCGACAATGGGAGCAAAGTGCTTGGTTAGGAAGTCGGTGGTCATGTCGGCTAAATGGGTTGGGATGAGGCGATTGCGTTCAGCACCGGTAGTTTCGGTCTTGGTGTCAGGGGTAATCGTGCCGTCCTTGAGTGTAAAGACGCGCAGTTTTCGTTCGACACCGTCGGCGTCACGCTTTTCTACATAATTACGAGTTTGGATGGTTGAAATAGTTGGCGCGTAGGTGCTTGGTCGGCCAATGCCGAGTTCTTCGAGTTTTTTTACAAGCGAAGCTTCGGAATATCGAGCCGGTGGTCGGTCGAATGACTCAAGTGCACGCACGCTGTTGAGTGTAAGATTTTCGCCTTCTTTGACCGATGGTAGGATGGTGTCATCTTTGCCACCGCCATAGACCTTGATAAAGCCATCAAACTGTAGAATTTCGCCTTTGGCAACAAATTGCTCGGGTCGATTACTGATGGCGATGGCGATTTCACTACGCTCAATCTGGGCGCTGGCCATTTGGCTGGCTAGGGCTCGTCTCCAGATGAGACCATAGAGTTTCTTTTGCTGTTCGTCGGCCCCAGCCGTTGTAGTAGAAAAGTTAGTTGGCCGAATCGCTTCGTGGGCTTCTTGGGCGCCAGCACTCTTTGTTTTGTAGGTACGCACTTGATGATATTTGTCGCCATACTCTTTACCTATATAAGACTTGGCGTCGTTGAGCGACTGCTGCGACAGATTAACGCTGTCGGTACGCATGTAGGTTATGTGGCCATTTTCATAGAGGCGCTGCGCGAGGGTCATGGTTTGCTTGACGCTGAAACCAAGCTTAGTAGAAGCTTCTTGCTGTAGGCTACTGGTTGTAAATGGTGGGCCTGGATTGCGCGTGCCCGGCTTCTTGGCTAAGGAGTGGATGGTAAATCTACTGCTTGAAAGTGAGCCCAAGAAGTCTTGGACGGCTGCTTCATCGGGCAGTGGTTTTGGTAGTTCGCCGACGAGCTCCACGGCTTCACTGTTGCTACTTGTAAAGTTGCCAGAGACTTTAAATTGCGATTTGGCTTCGTGAGCAATGATTTCGCGTTCGCGCTCTACGATTAAGCGGACAGCGACTGATTGGACGCGTCCTGCGCTGAGGCCAGTTTGGACTTTCTTCCAGAGAACCGGCGATAGTTCATACCCGACAAGGCGGTCCAGAACGCGACGGGCTTGCTGAGCGTCAACGAGGTTGATGTCGACGGTGCGCGGGTTTTTGACGGCTGCTTCGATAGCTGGTTTGGTGATTTCGTGAAAGACAATGCGCTTGGTTTCTTCTGGTTTGAGACCAAGAGCATGACAGAGATGCCAAGCAATAGCTTCTCCTTCACGGTCTTCGTCACTTGCAAGCCAGACTGCATCAGCTGATTTGGCAGCTTTCTTGAGTTCGCTCACAACCTTTTTCTTGTCGGCTGCAATTTCGTAGGTAGGTGCGAAGTGGTTGTCTTTATCTATGGCCAGTCCTTTTTTGGGCAAATCTCGAATATGGCCAAAACTACTTTTGACACTAAAATCCTTGCCAAGATACTTTTCGATGGTCTTGGCTTTGGCTGGACTCTCAACGATTACGAGGTTTTTTGGATTAGACATATATTGGTTGTGCTTTAGTATACCGCTTGTCGGTACGAGTTGATAGACTACTTTGTTTGTGTTTACTTTGCAAGCATTTCTGTGTTAGGTGCCGCCCGGCGCTTTCTGCAAGAGTTGTAGCAGGTCATCGGGCGATGTAATGACATGCGCACCGTCTCTTATAAGAAGGTTGGTACCGGCGGCTTGCGGATTATTAAGAGCGCCGGGTACGGCTGCAATCGGCGTATTGATGTCTGTGCCATACGCCACTGTGTGTAGGCTGCCACTTTTGTGTGGTGCTTCGATGACCAGAATAATATCAGCCAGAGCGGCAATAATGCGATTGCGCAGGATAAAGTGGTATTTCTTTGGATGCAAAAGATACGGCTCTTCACTGAGTAGTAATCCCCCGCTCTTTATAATATGCATGGCTTGTTGCTGGTGATGTGCCGGATATACTCCTTCAAGACTACCTGGTAGTATGGCAACTGCCCTGCCTCCGCTGTCTAATGTGGCCTGGTGTGCGGCAGTGTCTACTCCAAACGCGAGACCGCTGATGACCACTGCCCCACTATTGGCGGCCGCTTCAGCCAGTAGATAGGTTGCTTCCCTGCCCGCTGGCGTCATTTTGCGCGTGCCAATGATGGCAATGCGTGCCCGATCTTTGGCGAGTAGACTGATGTCACCCCTGTAAAACAGATGAGAAACAGCCGGTTTACTAGCGCAAAGTGATCTTCGTAGCCTACTGTCTGACAGACTGCTTATGGCTAATCGTTCTATAATGAAATTTTGCATAATGCACAAGTTCGTGAAAAAGTATTGACACCAAAGAATATTTTTGCTAAAATTGCAATTTGTAAGTACTGAAATGCCTTTGGTATCAGTATTTAAGCACCTTCCATACCCCCAATGTTAGATTGTTTTAGAGTTTGCGGACCATGTTGTTACCCTCCACATGATGTTTCGCTTCTATAACTATTACTGTTATAGGCTCTAAAACATACTAATCCCTTTAACTACCGATTTGATTATAGAATTCATTTATGAAGAAAATGTTAAATCAGTACCCGATTCAATGGACAAGTCCCCCAGATTCTGTATTCTCAGAGGCGCTGGACCTAGGCGAATACGCAGGCCATGTGCTTTGTCCCGGGTGGGTTGAAGGGTGTAATGAGCCTCCAGCGGTGCCCACCCCCTCTGGAGGCTCTTTTTATTGCTATGCGGTTGTGCTAGCATCAAACTAATCTCAGGAATCCTATATAGATGACACACATGGTTAATTTTACAGCCGAACAAATCCTTTTGACCGAATATCAACAGGATTATTTAGAGTTGCCCGTGGCGATCATTACGTTTGAGACCGTTACCAATGGCCTTAAAAGCGTGATTGATGCGCAGCGAGCGTGCCATGACCAGATGTGGCGAACGGAGCCGTCTGCTACCCTTCGGGAAAAGTATCAACTTGGTGAAAAGATGATGGAGCACTGGGATAAGGAAGAAATGCTTGGAGCCTTAGCCTGTGATATTATCGAATTTGAATTCCAAAAGCTATTGGCTAAAAAGACAGCCGAGGCTGAGGCTGCTGAAGCTAAAAAGACTGAGCAAGAACGAAGGGGCTACCCCTTCGCTGGTGGCTGGATCGTCAAGGATGACGACGAGATGCCGTATAGTGATTAAGTCATGAGTCAAACAGTTTCTTTTGTAGAAAAATCCGCCAAAATTAGCGGCACCGAGCAGAATTATCTTAACTTCTATCGCCCTGCCCTAGAACTGCATATGGTGTACGATATGCTCGCCAAAACAATGAATTCTATTGATAGGTGTCGCCAGAAGATTGAAGCGCCCACCGTTCGCGATATAGGCTTTCAGTATGCGACGGCGTCGCTTACGCTGCCGAGGCTTGAGGAGCGGGCTGAGATTCTGGGCGGCATAGCTGGCGAAATCTTAGCGCACGAAGCTATGGCGTATTTAGCGGTCGGTGAGTTGACTGTTTGCGACCAAGCTCCGGCTGAGTAATACTCAGACAATAAAGGTGCGAGTTTCGGCGTTCAGTTGGCCAGCGCCATAGGCGTATTCGCTGAGGATAGCATTGCTTTCAGTCAGGAGAGCCGGTAGATTCTTTTGTTGGGTCTTAGAAAATGCAGCCAGGACAAAATCTTCGGATTTTATCTGTTTGGGTTTTTTAGGGCCAATGCCAATACGGACGCGGCCATATTCTTCGCCGCAGGCTTGCGAGATAGACTTGATGCCGTTATGTCCGGCACTGCTACCGCCCATACGGGTGCGGATGAGACCGAAATCAATATCGAGTTCGTCATATGCAACTAGAGTTTTGTCGTTAGGAACTCTATAAAAGTGCTGCACGGCTTGCACGGCTTTGCCGCTATCGTTCATGAAGGTGGTCGGCTTACTCAAGATGACGCGTGTAGCGCCGAGCGTTTTACTGGTGTACCAGCAGTGGAGGTCTTTTTTTTGCTGCCACGCTGGAAATTCATGATGTTCTGCAAAATTATCAATGGTGGCAAAGCCGATGTTATGGCGCGTGCCAGCATATTCTTTGCCCGGGTTGCCGAGGCCGACAATTAGGATGGTGGTGTTGAGGCCGACATCGTAGAGCGGAGCCATTTCATTCAGGATCGGACGTTTTGTGAGTAGCGACATAGGTACTACTAGTATCTAGCACAGCCTGAATTATGACAACTGAATTTATGAGGCTGGCGTGTCTTTAGTTGGGCTTTGGCCGTGTTTGTGGGTGACGTGTTTTTCGATGAACCAGAATTGGACCGGTGTGCCTTCGTAACCGTAGGCTTCACGGATTTTGCGGTCCATGTGGCGCTTGTAGCTCCAGTGGAGGAATTTTGTGTGTGCACCGAAAACTTTGAAACTTGGGATAGGATTGTCAGTTTCTTGAGTGATGTAGTTGAGTTTTGGCGTGCGATTCTTGAGGCCGGCTGGTGGATGGCGGTCGGTTACCTTGCGTAGCCAACGGTTGAGTTCGGTAGTTTTGATGCGCTTACCGCGTTGTTCCATGATGTCAAATACAAGGTCGTAGATTTTGGTGACATTCTGGCCGGAGACACTGCTGGTGAAGACGAGCGGCGCCCATGGTACAAAAGCGTATTCGTAGGCAATTTTCGGTGCCAGGGCGTCGCGAGTGAAGGCGTCCTTTTCTTCCAGGCTGTCCCATTTGCTGACAACGAGGATGAGACCCTTACCAGCTTCTTTGATCATACCGGCAATCTTTTGGTCAAGCTGGACGTTAAGTTCGTTGACGTCCATAAGGAGGAGGCAGACGTCGGCTTGCTCGATGGCAGACAGGCTGCGAATGACGCTAAAACGCTCAATGCCAGTACCTATCTTGCCGCTCCGACGGATGCCGGCGGTGTCGAGCAGTTCGATTTCGCGCTGGTTGTAGCGGACGACTGAGCGGTTGACGTCGCGGGTGGTGCCCGCTCGATCGGCCACGATAGCCTGCTGCTTCTTGCTGAGGGCGTTAAAAAGAGCTGACTTGCCGACGTTTGGACGACCGAGTAAAGCAATGCGAATTCGGTCGTCGGCAATCTTGATGCGAGCCTTTGGCAGCTGGTCTGCTAGATGCTCCATGAGTTCGGCGATACCCTTCTGCTGGGTGACACTGGTAGCGAAGATTGGTTTGATGCCTAGGCGCTGATAGTCTGCGGCTGACGCGCCACGGGCTTTATCGGCTTTGTTGGCGATAAGAATGACGGGTTTCTTTGACTTAAGGGCTAGTTTGGCAACGCGGCGGTCTTCTTCTGTAATACCGACATGGGCCTCGATCATGACGATGATGATGTTGGCGCTGTCGGTCGCCTGGAGGATCTGCTCTTGAATTGTAAATTCAAAGTCATCAGCTGGGTCTTTCATGCCGGCGGTATCAACAATCCAAAAGTCCTGACTTCCCTTGCCGGTCTCGATGCTGGCGCGTGCCATAATGCTGTCGCGTGTTGTACCGGGCTCATCGGCAACGATGGCTTCGCGACGCGCTAGAATAGCGTTGAATAGACTCGACTTGCCAACATTGGCTCGGCCAACGATGGCTACAATCGGTGCAGCGTACTTACTCATTACCTCTTATTATACGTGATTCTGAGATATTGACAAGAGGCACAATTGTATGCTATAATAATACATACTGACCTGTTGCAACATCACCCAGGTGATATGGACCAAAATCAGTCCGGTGCAACGACCCTACTTGATAGCCGAGCGCAGCAAACGTACGGCGAATCTGGCGATTGCGACCCTCCGACATAGTGACTTCAAATTCTTTGCCCGCCTCGTCTTTTTTGGTGAGCGTCAGCTGGCTGACGCCGTCCGAGAGCATGATGCCGCGATCATTGATCATTTGCTGGTGTATTGGTTCCAGTGGCCGGCTGAACGTAACTATATAGCGCTTAACTTTGGCAAAACTCGGATGAGATAGCTCATAGGCGAGCTGTCCGTCGGTAGTCATTAGCAGTAGCCCAGATGATTCCTTGTCAAGCCGCCCTACTGGATTCAGTATCTGTAAGTCCTCGGGCAACAACTCATAAATTGTCTGACTGCCCTGCCCGTCGCGACTACATACGTAACCGCGTGGTTTGTTGAGTAAGATGGTTATGATAGGGTTCTTTTTGGCAAGCGTCTTGCCGTCAATAGTTACGGTATCTTTGGAGGTGACCGTCTGCCCAGCTTCGGCAGGAACATCATTGACCATCACTCGCCCATTGGCAATTAAACTATCGGCGCCACGGCGCGAGTGGGCGGTGCTTTGGGCGATAAATTTGTTGAGCCGTAGCGGTTCCATAATGAAGCTAGGAGCTACAGCGATATATTGTTGAGTTCGTCTTTTTTAGCGGTGCCGGCTGGAGGTGTTTCTGGAGCGGCGTCAACTTGGACCGTGGTAATAGTTTCACCTGGCTGCGGGTTGGCAACCTGAGGTGCTTGGCCTGGTGTGATAATCGTATTAATGGCTGGATTTGGCACGGCTGCCTTATGCTCCTCAGCAGCCAATAAGGCGTTAAGGTCTGGTTTGCTCGTCAGGTCGTTAATCGGTGAGATTACTTTTTTGCCGCTGATGTTAACCGGCTTGTCTTCGAGGTATGACTCTGTGGGGGTGCCGGCTGGTTCGTCTGGTGTGCCAGGTGTTGGTTGGGTTGGTTGAACCATCGTGTGGGTCTGTGTACCGTTAGCAATCGATGGTGGCGTAGTTTCCGGGGTATCAACCATAGTAACCGGGATCTTGGTGGCAGTCGGCTCAGCTACAGGAGCTTCGGCCGGTGGTGTTTCGGCTGGAGTTGGCTCGCTCGTTTCTGGTGGCACAATTGGCGGCAAGTCTGGTATCACAGGCGCGGCCTCTTCTTTAACCGGTACGGTCGGTATTTCTGGTGCGGGTTCAGGTGCTGGCGCTTCAGAAGTTCCCGAGGACTCTTCTTTAGCTTCGGCTGCTAGCGCTTCTGTTACGTTTGGACCGATATCGCTACCGGCTGGTTTGTCATCGGCTGGTGCTGGTGCGGCTGGTGCAAGAGTTTCTGCTGGCTTGTCTGCTGCAGTCGTGGCAGCATCGTTGGTTTCCATGGATGGCGTCTCGGTGGCAGCGGCTGGTAATTCTACCTTGATAGGTTCAGCCGGTGTTTCGACGGCCGGAGCTTCGGCCTTTACCTCTACAGGAGGAATTTTAGGACCGGGCACAGGCTCAATCGCTGGTGTTTCGTCGGATGTAGCGGTAGTAGCGTCATCTGTAGATGTTGTAGAAGCGGTATCGTCGTCTGCTGGTGCTGGTGTGGTTGGTGTAATGACGACAGGGTCAGCTGGAGTGACTGGAGTTGGGGTAACGTCGGCTGCAGCTGGTTGCTCGACCGGTATTTCTAGTGCAGGTTCAGGCACTGGTGCTGGTGTTTCTGCGGCAGGCACTGGCTCAGCTGGGGGTGTTTCGGTAGTAGGCGCTGGTGTAGTTGCGTCGGGAGCAGCTACGGCGGCATCAGTCGATGCAGCGGCATCGCCACCGATTACTTCTTTGACAACGTTAGCGACGTCCTCGAGGGTGACTTGTGATTTGACGAGGTAGCGGTCGGCACCGAGTTTGTCGGCCCGAGCTTTGTCTTCGGCTTGGGAGAGCGCGGTCATCATAATGACTTTGGTTTCCTTGGTCTCTGGCGCATTGCGCAAGATATCAAGCATGTCAAAGCCACTAATGCGTGGCATCATGACGTCAGAGATAATCAGGTCTGGTTTTTCCTTGACGGCCATGGCCAAGGCTTCTTCGCCGTCTTTGGCAGATACGATATCGTAGCCCTCTGCTTGGAGGCGGGCTCCGTAGATTTCACGTAAATTATTATCGTCCTCGACGAGCATTATTTTTGGCATACTGGTTATCCTTATTTCTAAGGGAAAAGTATATCACACTTGTGCTTTTTCGGCCTCTTGAAGTTGGTGTGCACGTTGTGTAGAAAGTCGCGGCACATTTATATAAAATGTACTACCTTTATCGACTTCGCTTTCGGCCCAAATTGTGCCGTTATACAATTCCACAATTTTCTTACATATAAACAATCCGAGTCCGGTGCCACCGATCGACCGAGTGGCGGAGTTATCAACACGATAGAATTTCTGGAATAAATGCGGTAGGTCACTAGCTGGTATGCCTGGACCGGTGTCGCTGATGCGAACTTGCACAACGTCATCATTGCCGGTTATGGCGACTGAAATCTTGCCTTCATCGGTATACTTGACGGCATTATCAAACAGGTTGGTAATGACCTCGCGCATGCGATCTGGGTCTACGTGAGCAAAGTAAAATGGTCGAATTGTTTTGCCGCGGGCGTCGACGATGTTGCCGGCTTCTGGACTGGCTGGGCTGGTAATAAATTCCAATTGCAGGCCTTTCTTTTCGGCGCTAAAGCGCAAGTCTTCGACGAGCTGCTCGACAAAGGCACCCATTTCACTGACGACCGGGTGGCTCGTAAGGCGGCCGTCTTCGGCTTTGGCGCTGGTGAGCAAGTCCTGAAAGAGCTGCCCTAAGTGCTGCGTGCTGGCGTGGGCTTTTTCTAGGTAGTCGCGAGCCTTGGAGTCGATTTTGCTGACGCGATCATTCATAGCAAGTGCCAGGTAGCCTTCTATGGCTGCCACCGGCGTGCGCATTTCGTGACTGGCTGTGCTCACAAATTCGGCGCGCTGTTGCTCTTCGCTCTTCTCTTTGCTGACGTCTCGCAGCACGGCCACCATTCCGACCAACTTATTGTCTTTAGGTATGATGACTGGAGAAATTGAGAGAGAGATAAACACACGCTCGTTTTTACGCGTAATCAATTGTACGGTTTCGCGTAGCGGCTCGTGAGTTTGTAAGGCTTTGGTAAACGGATGATTAGCAGCTTCGACAGTTGCGTTGGTCTTTTCGTCTGCCAGCAACGTAATAACGGTTTGGGCATCAATCCCCATGGCTTCTTCTACCGGCCAGCCACTCATGGCAGCAGCAGCTTTATTGAAAAGATTAATTTTATTTTCGATATCGGTCACAATAATGCCATCGGTAATAGATTCAATCAAAGTTGCCGACTGGATCTCCTTGCTCAAAAGTGCGCCACTGAGCTGAGACACTTGACCGCTCTTGTTTAGAGCCCGTTTTTTCCGCCAATACTTTCCGCCAAAGTACGCTGAGAGCGCGACGATAATAAGCCCAGAAATAATTGCAATTGTAAGCTCAAGCATTGTTGATTTCAGTATACCGTAGATGGGGGTAATAGACGATACTCCCCCTCTGTAGTATAATTTTGATCTGTTGCGTCAGGTGGTAATAAAGCACTCGGCCTCATCTCTTCGAGATTAGACCAATCGCTCGTCACGAAGATATGTGCAAGCACTCATCTTCCCTCCTCGCTCATGGCCTTATCGTCTAACGGTTAGGACACCAGGTTCTCATCCTGGCAATCGGGGTTCGATTCCCCGTGAGGTCACCAAGCAAAAGGCTCTCCGATATGGAGGGCTTTTTGCTTGGTTAGTTCGCACAAGCGAACCGCGAAGCCCGCAGGGGTTCGTTCATGAGGAACACGCGCAGGAGTCTTGCTTCGAGCATGTGACGAAATGTTGTCTTCCCCGTGAGGTTATCATTGTGCTGAGTTCAGCACCACGGCAAAGAACCGATCGCGATAATCGCAAAGTAACCCAAGAACATAAGAGTCATTAAAAATAACGGCAATATAACTGACTTAAACTGTTTATTTACTACCGCTACATAGATTATATAGCTCGCAATACCAATTCCTATAGCCAGCATGATATATGCACCCATGACCATAAACTGAGCATTCTTATCATATATAACCTCTCGAGCTTCAAGAGGTATAAATGCTGTTCCATCTTGACCCCACGATGGGTCCGAGCAATCCCACCCACTCGGGTGTCTACTAGAGCTAAAGAAAACTAGCGCTGGGCCAATAAATATTGAAGCCGCAGAGTAGATATAAGATAGTCCTAATAATTTTTTCATCGCCTAGAATTATAACCCAGGTAAATTTATTGTTTTACTAACTGTGCTCTCTTAATATTCAAGAAGTGCACACCTTGATCTTCAAGTAATAAAGAGTATAAAATTAAACCATGAGTAATCCATCAGAATACGAGATACTACCAGATCAAGAGATTTTCAATCCAAAAGATGAAATTGGCGATGCTAGAAGGAATATGCTAGATGCCGTAGCTGAACATCCTGAACATGCTTGGCGTGCCTTTGACTTAAAGACTTACGCTCTTCGAGCTGGCGATGATCATGGCGCATATGGGCTAGGACTGGTTGAACTCATCGAAGAAGATGTACTTGAGCAGCACCCAGATGATCACCTGATTCGTCCCGGTAAAAACTACGAACCGTTAGTCAATTTGTAAGATAGCAATTATGTTTTTGGCTGGGTCGGTAAACCAAGCTATGTCTGGCCCCATGCCCTGTGAGCGACCGCGGGCGATGCCTAGTTCGTCTTGCTGCATAGTGTCATAGCGCTCAAAGACTATTCCCTGCTCGCTTAAGGCTTTGACAGTTTCATCGATATTATCAACTATAAGATTGAGCATGGTGTAGCCAGCTGGCTGGTGATCAGATTTCTCATATATGAAGACTCCGACGCCGCCAGGAAGGTCGATTTCCAGGCCCATTTTTTCATCTTCACTTACTTTTAGGCCAAGCGTTTCGCTGTAAAATTGCTTGGCCGCCTTTTGGTCGTCGACTGAAAAGCCGCTAAAGGCTGATTTTATTTGAATCATACTGTTACCTCCGATTAAATCCCTGTTAAATTAACCGTAGCATGTTTTAGAAGATAGTTCTGCGAGAAAAGATTAAGAGAACGTGCCGCCACTGCGATTTTTTACGGTGTGAGCTTGCCAAACCCCGCCACTGCGGAGCTTGATGTTGTGTTCATCAAAACTGCCGCTACTTTTTGATTTGATAGTGCCCGGCGCTACGTAAAATGCAAAGTTATTGCTGAACTCGGCCCACGGACGTCCGGCAGTTGTACTGGTAGCGTTGTGCGCTAGGTCGGTGCTGGAAGTTAAATCGCCGATTTCGACATAGCAAATAGCAAAGTCGCCACCCAGGCGGGCTCCAAGTGTTATTTCTAGCCTATCATCGGCCACTGTCGTGTAGTTAGCTTGTAGAGCCGTATCTCCGTTGTCTGCTGCACTGCGGGGGAACTTTTGATTTCTTAGAACGGTTGTCCACTCGCTTATGTTACCTGAGCCAATAATGTTCTCGGTGTATAGGACGGCCTTGGGGGCGCCAGCGCTATCAACGATTCGAATTGAGACACATGAACTGCCATCGTTAGCCGTGGTATTTTCGCGGGAGCGGGCGACAATTTTAAACGTGTCGGTTGTCGTAAAGTTAGTGCCAATAGCTAAAGGTGGGCTGACTAAAGATACTGCAGGGATTTGCACGGTAGTGCCGCTCCCTCTATTCTTGCTTTTTTCGGCGTAACTAGTATTCGCAGCAGCTAAGCCGAGGCTGCCATAGTTAAATGGGCTGCTTCCCGACCATTGAGAATGTGGTGTGGGGGTTACTGCCGGAGCCGAATCTGCAAAGTAAAGTCGTGTAGCCATAGTCTATGTACTAGTGTCTATCCAGGTGTCACCATCGATAGCGTTAAGTGGCTCAACTGAACCAATCCACTCAACCGAACCATAGCCAGACGGGCGGGCTGTACTCGCGGTTGCGCCATGCTGGACAACAGCTTTTGTTTCGCTCTTAGTCCCGACAGTCGTTGGTAATTGGCCGCTGTTTAGTCGACTTGATCCGTCAAGTGTAGCTACGCCAGAAACGGCACCTTTTTCGGTGGCCGGTATGGCGGCGTCAGCCTTATCTAAGGAGGTTTGAACTGCGCCAGCTAGTTTGGTTTTTGTAACTGATGAGTTTTGAACTTGGTCTGTACCGACTGTATTATCTTGTAACTCGCCACTAGATGTGAGTGACTGGCTCAAAAAATCATTGAGGATGTCTCCCCAATCGCCAGTGTCGCTGCCTGGAATTGGTAGTCGCGGCATGGCTACATAATCTCCAACTGATTTTTACTTATATTTGCTTTTTTCATAACTACCACACTCAGCGAAATTATCCTTGCGACCCCTGATGTCTTAACTTCACAATGTTACTTATGCTTCTGTCTATCTAACCACGGTCAGGATATGAGGTCAAGAGCACGAGAGCTTGTGCTTTTTTGGGTGCGTGCTATGCTGAGAGTAACTATAGGCTACCAGTACGATGCAGTACGCAAATATACTTACCTCTTCTAAAAAACCAAAACGTAACCATTTACTACTTGTTATCCTTGCATTTTGTATCATTGGCGCTATCTTTGTAATTCGATCGTTTGCCGCCACCTATACTACTGCCCAGGCCGAAGATATTATGTTTAGTCGTAAAGCCGTTCAGCAGGACAGCTCCAAGGGCAAAATCGCTGCTTTGTACTGGGGCACAAGTGGATCGACAAATGTTACGGTGCCGACTACAACTACCAAATTGGTGGTTGATGCCCGCGCTCAGAGCTGCGAAGGTTCGCCAAAAATGCTGGTTCAGATTGATGGTCAGACAGTCTTTGATGCTGTAATTTCACAAGAGTCCTGGCAGGCCTACTCCATTCCGGTTAATTTGCAGCGTGGTACCTACGTGGTGACTGTGGCCTTTACAAATGATTTTGCCAAAGCTGATCCAAATGATCATAAGCGCATAACGTGTGATCGCAATCTGTTTCTCGACAAACTCGTGTTCGTAGGTAACGACAAGACTCCGACCACTCCAACTGCCTTGGAGGCTGAGGATATGTCGCGCGGCAACTTGATTGCCCTTTCGGACGGTCAAGTTCAAAACGATCGGGCGCTGACATTTTGGACCAACAGCACCGCTAATGGTAGCGTCGTATTGCCGCGGCCAGCCACTCAGCTTGTTGCTCATGTGAAGGGATCGCAGTGCGGTGGTAAGCCGAAGTTACGAGTTCAGGTTGACGGCAAGGACGTTATCAATAAGGGAGTGGGATTCTCGAACTGGGGACAAATCTCGGCTAATCTAAAAGATTTAGCACCTGGTGAGCACCGAGTCACAGTTAGCTTCACGAATGATTATGTGCGCTACAAATATGGTCGCCTGACCTGTGACCGTAATCTCTACGTTGACAAGATTGTCTTTGAAAGCCCTATGCCACCACAACAGCCTGTTGTAAGAGTTCCAGTTGCCCCGACTGCCCTGCAAGTCGTGCGCTATGAAAACAAGACTATTACCTTGCAAGCTCAAGTAAGCAGTACGACAGTTACGGCTGGAGTCGGCTATACAATAAACGGTAAGTCTGGCCCGCCAATTCCTGATCCTTCAAACGCCAATGGAGTCGTTACCTTCTCAATTCCAAATATAGAGCCCAGCTCAACCGTCGTCATGAAGGTAGCCGGCAAAAATGCAGCTGGCGTTGGCCCTGAGAGTGCCGCCCTTTCCTATATTGTCCCAGGCGTGGTACCTATCCCCGGCCCTGGACCAGGCCCACAATTAACTGGTAATGTGATTGGTCTGCATACCGGGGCGCGCGACATTGACTATCGTGCGACCCAGAGCTTGCGCCCACGCTTGGTGCGGGTTGGTGGCTTGAGCGCCGACATGCCGCGCGCCCAGATTGACACCATCGCCAAAGAGTACGCCAAGACTAATACTCGCATCATTGCTCTCGTAGACTTCAATGGCGCTGCTCCAAGCGAGGCTGTCAGTCGTAACGTAGGTACCTGGGCTAATGTGCCTGGCGTAGAAGCTATCGAATTTGGCAACGAGCCATGGTTGCAAAATGAAGCCTGGGATTATGCGCAGTACGCTCGTTCATTTAAGGCAGCTCAACAGGCTGTTAACGTGGTTAATCCAAATATGACCTTGATTGCAGTTGGTGATTCAGCCAATCGTAGCCACCGGCCGGGCTTACGAGTTATGCAAGCCATGAAAGCAGTTGGCGTCAAGCCAAAAGCAATTCAAATCCACCCCTATGGACCAAATTATATTAATCGTTTGCAAGATGCTCGTCGCGACCTCGCAGACGTTGGCTGGACTAACCAAGTAGAAATTTGGGTGACCGAAGTTGGTCTATCGACCGATAATGGTCGTACCGTGCGCCAAGGTGGCGCTGCCAATAACTACGGCTGGAATACGTCTATGAGCTATGCTGAGGCCAGCCAGGTTATTACGAAGGTCACAAGCGATCTTCAACTACAGGGCATAAAGCGCATCATTCTCTATATGGGTACAGACTATCGCAGTCCGGGTTCTTCTGACGAACGCGAGTACTTCTTTGGACTAACCAAAGCTGATGGCTCCGACAAAGGTGAACTCAGTACCACTGCCCGCCGTCTCTTTAATCCGTAAACATAGCCAGTACACCATATTGACTACGTTACATGTATCGGGTATATGTATAGAACGTATACTTCTCTAATTCCTAAATTCCAGAACAAGGACCTCTATGCCTATGATATACCCAGCTCAATCCACGCTTTCTATTGAGTTAGCCAAAGAAAATATCCGTGGTGACTTAGCAAATCCAGATGCTTTTCGTTACGTTGCACCAGATCATCTTCGCGATTTAACCGAGGCTTATTTTGCACATCCTAACCTCGAAGATGCCGTTAGTCAGTACGACGCTCAACTTGTTTTGCCTACTGTGTCTACGCTGATCACGAAAAGTGAGCACGTTCTGTTTTCTTATAATCGTCGTGAAGTTACCATGGAAAGTTCAAGTGGTATGGTTGGTCTTAGCGTGGTTGAAGGCGCGATCTATCGTCGTCATCGATTAACGCCCCCGATAGCGGCTCGTCTCGGCAGCCTCGCTTTTAATCAAGATCCTATAGCTGAAGGTAGCATAATGACAGTGACTACCCCACGGGACGCTGCTCGCATCTCACTCTGGAAAGAAAATCCACCGACACGGCATTTTGCTCAATTGTTACTGCAGCTGCCAACTGTTCCGACAGCATTCAACTGTACGGTACATGAACTCCAGTCTACAAGATAGCCTGCTATTATAATGGCATGGTATCTCGAGAGCTTATAGAGCGTACGCGCGCCTTCATCGAAGAAAAATTTGCAGATGATGCAACTGGCCATGACTATTGGCATATGTATCGAGTCTGGAGACTTGCCCAGCAGATTGCAGCTACCGAACCCAAAGCTAACACAGCGCTGACTGAGCTAGCCGCTCTGCTTCATGATATTGCTGACTGGAAATTTCATAAGGGCGATGAAGAGGCCGGGCCACGAGCTGCCCGCCAGTGGCTGAAAAGTCAATCTGCCGATGAGACTGATATAGCGCACGTTGAAGAGATTATCCGAACGGTTTCCTTCAAAGGGGCCGGTGTTCCACCCGCCATGACTACTTTAGAAGGCAAGATTGTATCCGATGCCGATAAGCTGGATGCTCTTGGTGCAGTTGGTATTGGCCGGGCGTTTGCCTACGGTGGCTCCAAGCAACGACCCATGTACGACCCAAATGTGAAGCCCGAGCTACACGTCGATTTCGAAGCTTACAAAAATAGTCGTGGCGGAAACACTGTCAATCACTTTTATGAGAAACTATTACTCCTGAAAGATCGACTCTATACAGATGAAGCAAAAAAGTTAGCCCAGCGTCGCCATAAATACATGGAAACGTTCCTTGAAGAGTTCTACGATGAATGGGACGGTAGACATTGACAAACTGGTTATGCTCATTGGATAATGTAGGTATCCTTTCCTAAAACAAAAATAACATCAATTAATGTAGGCTATGCCAAAATCCTCACGAACACGAACGACAACTCGTGCTAAAACCAAACCGCGCAAATTGCACCACAAGGTGAACCACCATATTCAGCGGCATGTTTTGCGTTATGTTGGTGGTGGTGTGGCCTTGTTTTTGCTTACTTTCTTGGCTGGCACTGGCCTTGGTAATGCCGAAAAGCAGACTGCCACTGGCGCCAATGCGCCCAATGGCTACCTCGTGATCTACAGCCAGAAGGGTCAGTATGAAAAGGCTAAGATTGAAGTCACTGGCTCAGCTTTCGATAATGAGGGCTATAAATGTGCTGGCAAAGAATTCAGCAAAGATCAGCGTTCTACTACTGTTAATTTGGCTAAAAAAGAAAAGCAATTCCTCTGTGCCGCCATCGCTGGTGACGCTCAGTATAAAATTACCTTGCTCGGCGACTGTCATGGCCAGGAGTGTGAATACTCCACTACCCTGACTGGAGATATTGATGGCGGCCATTGTACGTATATTCACGCCGACTCTACCAAAGTCCGTAAGGTATTTGCCGAGAACGGTGAATGTCCGAGTGATGCCGAAAATGATGTCATTGAGCCAGTTGAGCCAAGCATGCGCCTCTTGCCGACTGTCAAGAAGAACAAAATCAGCGGCACGGGTGAACTGTCGATCCCTGGTCGTAGCGTAGACCGAGCCCATTGTACTGGTCAACTTATAGTTACACTGCTCGATAACAACGGCAAAATAGTCGAAACAACTGAGGTACCGCTCAAATTTGTCAGCTCTTCCTTGGAAAAGAAAAAAGGCGGTATGCCTGCCTATTGTGTGACCAAATTTAACTTTGGCATTGTCAAAGAGCCGGGTACCTATACCGTATCGGCCGAATACGCTGGCGGTGACTTATTTACGTCGAGCAAGACCACCTCTGGTACGGTAACAGTCGAGCCTTAAACAGCGCGTCGCTTGGTGACGGTCGGCAATTCTTCCCAGGCCGTGGTATAGCGCGGACTACGTTGATTGATACGAGGCTGCCAGCTGCGTGCTAACTGCTCAGTGGCATATTGTACTGCCGAGTCTCCGTATCGGGACCGTAGCGTGTCTACGGCGGCCATACGCGATCGTGAGCGGTCAAATGTCTCAACACTTTGTTGGCCGAAATAATCGGTCTGCAGATGATCTTGAGGTTTAAAACCGCTTAATAGCACACCACCTCGATGATACGTGACCCCAGTTTCATAGATTGATTGGAATAGCTCGCAGGCCCGATTGATCAGATAGCCGGTGTCGGCAGTGGGCTGGCCGAGCTTAATCTCGCGGTGCCAATAGCGATAATTTGGCTTATGGCGGTCGGTGGTCGCAAAAATTGACAATCTGGTAGCGTGCTGACCGCTGGCTCGCAGGCGCTGGCTGGCTCGAGCAGCAAAGTGAGCCAGCGCTGCCTCTACGGCGTGTTGCTTAGTAACATCGTGGCCAAAGGTGCGTGTAACGCTAATCATCTTTTGCTCGGTGTGAGGTTTTTGGAGCGGCCAGCAGCTTTGGCCGCGGAGCTCACGGATGAGGCGTTCTCCGTGCACAGAGCCAAGTAGCTGCCTGCCCTGCCATGGTTCGAGCTGAGCCAAAGCTGCAGCGGTGGCTATGCCGCGGGCTCGCAAACGGGGCGCAAACTTACGGCCGATTCCCCAGATGTCTTCCACCGGCGTTAACGCTAGAAATTCTTGAACCTTCTCCTTTGAGCTCAACTCCACAACCCCACCCAAAGCTGGCGTACGTTTGGCGTGTTCGCTGGCTAGCTTGACCAAGGTTTTACTAGGGCCAATGCCAATGCTAATTGGTATGCCGACCCACTGATTAATCTTGTCGCGCAACATTTTTCCCCAGGCGGTCGGGTCCTCGATGACGAGCTGGCTAATATCTAAAAAGGATTCATCTATTGAGTACACTTCCAGGCGTGGTGTGATACTGGTAAGTAACTCGGTAATACGTCGTGAGATGTCGCCGTATAGGTGAAAATTGGCTGAAAACTCGATGACGCCATATTCCTTGAAAAGGGGCTTATATTTAAATGCCGGTGCACCCATGGGAATGCCGAGGGCGCGGGCTTCGGTGCTGCGGGCTACTACGCAGCCATCGTTGCTGCTGAGTACAACCAACGGTTTGCCCTGCAGGTCTGGGCGAAACACTTGTTCGCACGAGGCAAAGAAATTATTACAGTCGATCAAAGCAAATAACGGTTGATTCATGAGGGCAGGTTCCGGTATTTGTACTGGCGAACGCTGGCAGTGAGAGTGCCCCAGATTGGTGTATCGAGTGGTACGTCACGGAAATACGATACGGTAAAGGCTTCGGCATCAACCCAAATGACAATGTCGGCTGGCTGCGGCCGAGCCGAGCGGTCAACAATCAGAATGTCATCTGAATTCATGCCATAGTCTGACCACATGTCGTTATCGAGGCGCATCAGGAACGTGGTAGCCGGATGGCGAATAAGAAGGCGATCGAGGCTGAGGGACTGAGTATGTGAGCCAACGGCGGCATTTGGAAAGCCAGCGTGAATCGAAACACCTAGATCACCAAGTTGTTGTTCGTCGAGGGCCATATCTGTTACCGGGTTCCAACTAGGGTCCAGGTGTTGTCTTCGTAGCGTAGGCGGTAGGTTTGCTCGCCGTCTTGCATATCGAACAGTCGTACGACATGGCTGCCCTTGTGGACGAGATATTGAAGACCGTCGGTAAAGTTGATTTGTTTGTTTTGCAGTTCTACCTGACGTGGAAAAGTTTTAAGCTGGCCGAGACTGTGGGCAAAGTAGAACGCATTAACAGTGATAGTTTCGTTGATAAGTGACATAACAAGCTCCTTGTGGATGATGAGGGTGCAAAAAACGCACCAACAACTTAATAAAGTGGTTAGTGAACGGATTTTGCGAGACGCTGTTGTCTCAAGGAGCTGCCTGGTAAAAAGATCAAACCGTTCAGTTTTGAACTCTCGTGACAGGAAGCTAATGCTTGTATGTCATTACGGCGCACAGGGACCGAAGTATGGTTGCCAATACTAACTACTATACGCCCGGTTAGTCCCTGTGCGCAAGCCCTTTGTGCTTAATTGCTTAGTGTGTGTCCGGCCACATTCAAAAGGGCACACGCCGTGTGCCCTGGGCGGAAACTGCAAGGTGTTGAAGATGCGCACGAGACACACGATATGTGCCCTTTTGGATGTGGCTCAATAACTAGTTCAAGCCTGACCTAGTTAAGTTGGTCGAGGAAGCTAACTAGTTGGCGTGGTGTGATGTCGGCTTTAATGAGGTAGCCATCGGCCTCTTGTTCGATTTTGGCGCGGGCTTTTTGGTCTTGTTCGAGGTTGGTAGTAATAATAATTTTGGCTCGCAAATCTGGCTTTTTGGTGCGCACTTCGTGTAGCAGGTCGATGCCCAAGAGCTGCGGTATCATGATGTCGAGCAGTACAATATCGTACTTGTCTGTCAGTACAGCCTGGAGGCCATGTTCGCCATCTCCAACTACATCAACCGCGTAGCCGGCGTTTTCGAGAGCTCGCTTGTAAAGCTCGCCAATAAAGCGCTCATCTTCGATACAGAGAACGTGTTTTGCGATAGTCGTTTCGTCCATAGTCTTTATCTCCGTTGCATAGAATGATTTTTGATCCAGCCATGTGAACCCTGGGTGATGGCTTCATTATTACTGGTTTGCTGATCGGCTGCAAGCTGGGCGTACGGTAAAAGTGTGAAGCCAAAGGTGCTACCCTGCCCCTCTTTTGAGTTTGCCCAGATATTGCCATGGTGCGCAGTAACGATGGCCTTGCAGAGGAATAATCCCAGGCCGGTGCCGCGGATAGCTGCCCTGCTCCGGTGATTGCGGTAGAATTTGCTAAAGAGATGCGGCATAACTGATTCTGGAATGCCAATGCCTTGATCTACTACTGTTGTTTCGATGAGGCCTTCATTGTTAAGACGGCTGACGATCATGATTTTCTTGGCAGTTGTGTCGGGGCTATACTTTACGGCATTTTCTACCAGATTGGTTACAACTTCGCCAATAGTCATCCGATCAATAGCCGCCGCTGGCAGGTCTGCTTGCATGCGCAATTCAAGTTCCTTGCCCTGTACGCCTGCCCGGTTGCGCAGGCTGTTTACGATTTGTGGCAGAACTTTGTTCCAGCTTTCTTCGCGCAAGCTGAGCGTGAGCTGACCTTGATTAACTCGGGCAACATTGAGGATGTTGCCAACAAAGGAGCTGAGGCTTTCGGCTGAAGCGTTCATTTTACGTAAATCATCAGCTATCTGGGGTGAGGCAGTCTTGCCGAGCTCATCTTCGAAGGCTTCTATGTAGCCGCGCAAGATTGTGAGTGGTGTACGCAGTTCGTGCACGGCTAGGGCGATCAGGCTCATCGAGGCATCCTCCTCGTTATAGGCGTCGGTGTGGTCGTAGAATGCAATGACAGTGTCAACACCACTGGCGCTGTGTTTGTTGAAGCTGATTGCGATATCAAAATAGCCGAGCGAAGTGTCTTCGGCGGTTTTCAGCTCTATCTTTGGCCAGCGCTTCATTTCGTGCAGGCTGCTTTCGTTGATTTGGCTCAGCCAGGCACGAATTGATGGCTCAGCTTCGGAAATAAATTGAAAAGTGCCATCCAGAGGACGACCATTTAGGTTCTCGATGGGAAAAGCAGTGGTGGCTGCTGGGTTGACCATGGCAATTACGCCATCCTGATCTATACCGAGCAGAGCGATGGGTACTTGGTTGACGAGTGCTTGGATGTCAGAAAAGACTTGTTGTTGACCACCAGACTGATTGGCGGCAGTGGCATAGGCGTAGACTTGGCGGCTGAGCGATTCGACGAGCTCGTGGCCGAACTTGAGCGTCTCCAGATTTGGAGCTGGTACAAGGTGCTCGGTCGGCGAAATGTGCAAGATTGTCTGCGCAATGTATTCGGTTGGTTTGGCGAGCTTGCGACCAAGCAGCATGCCAATAACGACAGCGCTGATCAGCCAAGCGGTTGCCAGTCCGGCAGCAACCATCCATTCTGGGATATCAAGGAAAAAGTGTATGAGGCTGCCAGCAAGTACCAGGCTGAGGCCACTCAGGATAAACCAGAGTACCAGTTGGGACTGGAGACTCTTGATGAATTTCTGAATGTGGCCCTCCCCCATGCGTCATCTACCTAGGGGTTACGGCTTGGCGCTAACTGAATCCGGGCCCTTAACCAGAGCGAACCAGGTTTGACCAGCGTTGAGGGGTAATTCCTTGCCAGTATCATCTTTGAGTACAAATTGATCACGATCGTTGGCGCGTGACCAGGTGCCGCTTTGTATCTGACCATCCTGGAAGACAACAACCTTACCGCTGCCGGTAGTAGTGTAAACCGAATAAATACCACGCTGGGAATAGTTCATCACCAAGGCCACAACGACTTTAGGTGTTAGTTGTTGGCCACTGCGATGATCGGTGTGTGGTTTGCCGGCCTGACTACGCTTGTATGTGTTAGATGCCGCATCGTAATCGTAATGTGAATTATAGAGTGGGCCTGACATGCTGATATCAATCTGTCCCGCAGTCACTGGTTGTCCCGGTTTTTCAGCTTTGCGCAGGATACTCTTTACGTTGCTCGTGGTAAAGCCACGTTGGCTGTTAACTTTGTCGAGTTCTGCCATGCTGGTATAGAGGTTGTGGGGTGCGTAGCGATCGTTGACACGCCTGAAGGCACCACCATTAGCGCCATGGTCGATATCTTTGGCTTTACTATCACGGACTTTGGCTAGCCCATCGGCGCTGCCACCGGCATGGACAATCGAGGCGTCATACGGCAGCAACATTTCAACATAGTATGGTCTGACCGAGCGAACAGGACCAATGTAGTCGGGTTGACTTTCTTGATGCAGGACGAGAAAACGAGTAATGCCACCCTCGGCAATTGCTTCAAAGATAGCTCCAGCATCCTTGATGCCAGATTGTGGTCGGGCGTCAGGGCTGTTTTCTATCATAATGCCGGTCACCGGACGCTTATTGAGCTCTGGACTAATCTGGACACCGGTGAGCTTTGACGCCTCAGTGGTTGGCTTTGCCGGCTCGGCTTGCTTAGCAACTGGTGCCGCCGCTTGTGGCTCTGGCTTAAAGCTATTGTTGAGCGCATAAACGCCAACCGCACCACCAAGTATTAGGACGGCAGCAATAATGCCGCCGATGATCTTTTGTTTCTTGGTAGCATTCTTGATGAAACTGAGGCGGTGGCTGCCTTTGAGCTTGACTGCAGCACTTGTAGCAGCGAAGCCTTTTTCGGTGTCATACAAATGAGGAGCCTCCACGGGGATGCTCGGTTTTTCTTCTGTTGAATCTTGATTTTTTTGATCCTCATCTTCTGGCGACTGAGGACGACGAACGACGTCAACCATAATGGTAATCACTATACAGGGTTCTTAAGCGTATGACAATTATTGAGCTAATGCTTTAATTTGGCGGTCAATGCGCGCCAAGCTTCGCTCTTTGCCGAGGACGGCTAGACTTTCTGCCAGACCGGGACTCGATGGCGCCTGAGTGCTGGCTATTCGAATCAAACTCAATAATACAGCCGGCTTCTGGCCGAGCTTCTCTAATAGTTCATTCAGAGTGTCTTGTAGGTGTACGGTGTCCCATTCAGTGAGCTCCCCCAATGCTTCGTGGCTGTCGAGGAGTAGCCGACGTAACTCTTCGCCGGTCAGCTTCTTGAGTTGCTTATGATCGGTGATTAGAGTCGGGTTTATTGGCAGATCGGTAAAGAAAAATTCAGTGAGCTCAGGTAACTCAGCGAAGTATTTGAGGCGCTCCTGGGTGATGTCGAGGACGGCTTTCTTGTAGGTATCGTCATATGATTGAGCTGATTCTGGCCAGTAGTCAGCAACTTTTTCGTAGAGGTCTTCGAGGTTGAGTTCACGAATATGTGCGCCGTTGGTCCACAGCAGGCGTCGTTCGTCGAAACGCGCACCGCTGCGCTGAACGCGGCTCAGGCTGAACTTCTCTATTAATTCTGCTACGCTGTAAATTTCTTGCTCAGTACCGTCGTTCCAGCCAAGCGTGGCGATAAAGTTAACCAATGCTTCCGGCAAGAAGCCTTGTCGAATGTAATCTAGTACGTCTTTGGCATTATCTCGCTTGCTGAGCTTTTTATTGCCATCTGGTCCTAAGATGTGTGGCATGGTGGCAAAAATTGGTGGTGTTATGTCCAGAGCCTCATACAAGTTAAGGTAATTTGGCATGCTGGCAATGAATTCTTGACCGCGGATGATGTGGCTAATCTTCATTTCGTGGTCATCGATGATGTGTGCAAAGTTGTAGGTTGGATAGCCATCAGATTTTATAAGAATGAAATCATCGATCACTTCTGGTATGGCTTTAAGCTCGCCCATAACCTCGTCGTGCCACGTGTATGGTTTTGGGTCTGATTTAAAGCGTAATGGTTGACTTCCATCCCACTTAGGAGGGTGTGCTGGGCGATGGTTACGATAAAGAAATGGCTGCTTGTTCTTTTGGGCAGCTTCGCGGAGCTTTTGAAGTTCTTCGGGCGAGTACGGGTCGGCGTAGGCGCGGCCAGCGGCGATCAGTTTTTCGGCCCAGACTTTATAGCTATCAAGGCGTTCACTCTGTAAATATGGTCCATATTCACCTGGCTTGTCTGGTCCTTCGTCGTATTCAAGACCAAGCACACGAAGGCTTTCCATAAGGTGTTTATCTGAGCCCGGTACTTCCCGCTTCTTATCGGTATCTTCTAGCCGCAAAATAAAAGCTCCATTTGCTTGCTGGGCTACCAGCCAGGCAAATAAAGCCGTGCGAATGCCGCCGACATGTAGAAAACCAGTTGGGCTCGGCGCGAACCGAGTTCTTACAGATTGATTCATCTGTTCCAGTATATCAGGTTAGGTCCTAGAAGCTGTTAGCAAGGCGCAAAAGCTGGTCGCTCGTAAGGCTGGCATCACCGTTTACTTGGTACCAGATGCCCCCGTTTACCCAAGTGGCGTTGGAGTTGTCGTAGATAAAGACAGTTTTACCTTCGTTTTGATAGGTTTGGTAGGGCTGTTTGTTAGCGAGGACGTGATTGGCTAGCAGTGCATCACTTGACCAATTACTTGCTTGTTGGGTGACAGTGAACTCTTTGTTGTTGGTGTTAGATTGAAACGCGACGGTCACCTTGCCTGGTTCGGCTTTGATGCCACGGCTCGCGCTAAAGCCAGTTGGTTTATAACCAGGCATTTGAGCCGAGACGCCAGATTGAGCAGCTGCAACCCGCATTTCGATGTTTGGCGCATTCTGATATGCGAAAAATCCCATAAGCAGTAAGCCGGCTACGCTCAATGTGGCCAAATTGGCGGCTCGGCTTTTGAAGAGGCCAAAACGACTAAAGAAACTACGCTTCATAAGTGAATCATCAAAGTGCTGTAAATGTGAGGTGGCGCTACGTAGGCTGGCTTCGATGGCATCAACTGATTGCTTTACATGTGCTTCGGTTGTTGTTGCCAACTGAGCAGCTCGTTGAGCGGCCGGCGCATAGGCTACAGCCGCGTGGCGTGGCGCTACGGCAGACTGTGTAGCTACTGGTACGACGGCTTGCTTCTTGACTAACGTGGCTGGTTGAGCCGGGGCTTTAAAACGACGGATTGCTGAGCTTTTAGGTGTGCTAGCAGCTCGAGCCTCACGACCGGTGTCCTTCTTTTTGAACTGGAGTTTCTTGGCCGGTACAGTGCCTTGGGCAGCTGTCTTACTAACGGGCTGTGGCTTTTTGACGGCCGGGCGCATAAGAGTCTGTGATTTTTGCAAAGCAGTCTTTTGATATTTTGGTTGCGTGCGAGCTGTAGTGTGGGTACGGGCTCCACGCACAAAGCCATCCAGAACCATGCCGGTGGCCTTCTTGGGCTTGGCAGCAGCTGGTGGCGTACTGGCTATGGATTTTGCATGTGGCTGAGCTGTCACGGTTTGAGGCGTAACAACAGATGTATTCGGCACAGTGTCGCTGATTATTTTACCGGTACGAGCATCGTATAGCTTGCCGTTAAGCTCGATGGTAGTTTTTGCTTTTGATGGTGTTGTGTTAGCCAACGGTTACCCTCTATTCGTTGCTGATGTCGCGATTGCGGTAGATCCTTTCCAATAAGTTTAGATTTAAAACATGAAATCGTAAAGCTTTTTCACCTTTTTCTTTTGTAAGTCTTTGGCCGAAAATTATGGTGTATGGTGTAAAATGTAGCGTACAGCCTATGGATTTTCTTGACCCAAAAGCAAAACGACGACATCTTATAACACTGATCATCGGATACGGACTGATGGCAGTTCTTATTGCTATTGCCACATTTATTTTGGTGTATTCAGCCTATGGCTTTGATGTCGATCGCAAGACAGGCCAAGTTATTCAGAACGGTTTAGTGTTTGTAGATAGTGCGCCCGACAAAGCCAAAGTACGATTTAATGACAGCGAGCAAAAAGATCAGACGAATAGTCGCTATGCCCTGCCATCTGGTCAATATGATCTAAAAATTGAAAAAAATCAGTATCGGACATGGCAACGGAACTTTGAACTCAAAGGCGGCGCGGTAGAGCGGTTTACCTACCCAATGCTGATTGTAAACGACCTAAAGCCACAGCAATTTCAGACGTATGATGTGTCACCGCGTATGGTAACTGAAAGTCCTGATCGACGCTGGCTGATTGTGGCGAGCGGTAGTAGCATCATTGATTTTACCGAACTTGACCTCAATACTTTAAACGACAATGATCAGCCTCAGTCGCGACAGTTTAAGGTAGCGGCTGACTTATTTGCTCAAGCAGACGGCACGCACGTCTTTGAGACTATTGAATGGGCTAACGACAACAAGCACATACTCATTAAACACACGTACCAAGGTGGTAATGAGTTTGTGGTAGTTGCCCGTGAGAATCCAGCTACATCAATCAATATTAATCGACTACTTGGTCAGAATCCGACCAAGATTACCCTGCGTGATAAAAAGTTTGATCAATGGCATTTGTATACGGAAGCTGGCGGCGTACTGCAGTTAGCGGACGCCAAACGGGTCATTGCCCCGTTGCTGACAAATGTCACGAACTACAAGACGCATGATGACGATACTATTATTTACTCTCAACCAACAGCCGACGGTAAGTACCAGCGCGTCTCGCTCATTCAAGATGGTAAAGAACCGTATGTCGTCAAGGATGTGGCGCCGGGTGCAGTGTTCCTGGATATTGCTCGTTATGATGGCAGCTGGTACGTGGTAATTGGTTCTGATGCTGAGCACAGAACGTATGTATATCGTGAGCCTCTAGCTGTATTGCAGCGCAAAGACGGCACTAAGCCAGCCCCTCGCACTATCCAAAAAGCAACGGGTGCCATGACGCAAGTTTCCTTCTCTAAGAACACTCGCTTCATCATGACGCAGAGTGGTCAGCACATTGAAGTCCATGATGCTGAATACAATCGCAACTACGGCTATGACGTATCAACCCCGCTCGATCCGAGCATCAAGCTTGTGTGGATGGATGGACATCGTTTGCAGGCCCGTTCAAAGGATAAGGCTATGATGTTTGATTACGATGGTTTAAACAAACAAGAGCTCGTTACCAATCTGACCGGTTCCCCACTTATCTTTAATCGCGATTACACCATCATCTACTCAATCGATAACGTGGCAAGTAGTAAGACTGGTCTCTTCTCTACCAAGCTACGGCTTGATGAAGATATATAACTGCGAGCTAGAGGCCGCCGGTTATGCGCTGCCACATGCTGACTGAGTTGCTTGGTAGCTGGTTTGGCTGTTGCGTGTTGGCGTTTTGCTGAATGCTGCTTTCCTTGTTGGCAGATGGGTCTGGAAAAATTTGTTCAGCCCGAATAATCAAGCGATTTGTCGATGTGCCGGGTGGGTCACAGGTAATCAAGGTGACAGTAGACGTTTTGTCGGTAGGCCCGAGCACACTTAAGTCATCTGGCTTTACGACAAACTTTTCATAAATTTTGTAGACATATCGTTTGCCATCTTTTTGGACGATAAATGTGTCATCCTTGTCGAGGCTCTTGAGCATAATAAAGGCAAATTTGTATTTACCCTTGTTCAAGATATTACTACTGGAGTGCCCAAAAATTACGGCATTCCCCTTTTCGCCTGGGTTTGGTGTGGTAATGTAGTGAACCACTCCACGTTCGAGGCCCTTCTGAACATCACTTTCTGAAATAGAAGGCACATCATATACGACTGGTGCTTCGACATTAATCTTGGGGATAATAATCTTTGCTTCGGGGCCTACCGGGCCATTAGCTTGTGGGTCAACAATGATTGGTGTAGCACTGACATTGGTATTCGGTCGAATGAACGGAGTGATAAAGCGTTCATTGAAAAAGCCGAATAATAGTATGAGCACCGTCAATAGTCCCATACTGGCACCGAATATCAGCGAACGAACATGAGGGTTTTTGGTGACTTTGCCACGGGCTTCCACTTGCGAGAGAACATGGTTTTTAATATCACTGGCAGCACCTCCACTACGCTTGCCGCGCCGTGAACGTTTACGACTAGCCGCTGTATTATTGCTGATTGGCACGTGCGGCCGGCTTGGCTGTGGAGCTTCCGGTTGTGGCGACTGTTCAGGTTTTTTAGATTCACGAGTGGTGCGAGCACGAGCATGTTCACTGTAGAATTCGTGCCAAACTTCGTGTTTCTCTTTATCTGATAGTTTGGCGTAGTAGTCGTGCCAGGCGACCTGGATTTCAGCTAAGCTGCGGCCAGAGCCACTGAGTTGTTGCATATAGTGCTGGTGCTTTGACTGCTGCTTGGCCGGAACGACTTCTACTTCACTCAGTTCTTCGCTGGCACTGGGTTCTTGTTCGTAGAGCGTATCCAGTTTACTGCGAATTAAGCCAACCGCCGTTTCTTGTTGGCGCTTAACATCATCGCTGTTTGAGGGCTTTGGTTCGATAGTATTATTCATTGATAACAGTGGTAATTCCATTACAAGTATAGTACAATTACTCGGTCTTACCCAGGGTTCTAGCCCAGAATAGCAACTTTTGCCGCGGTGGTGGAATTGGTAGACACGCTAGACTCAAAATCTTGTGAGCATTACGCTCGTGCCGGTTCAAGTCCGGCCCGCGGTACCAAATAAAAATACCTCACCTTGTGTGGGGTATTTTTATTGGCAGGGAGACGGACTTGAACCTTGGTCTAAACTACCTGTGTATTACTAGCGGTTTTTCTGAATGGCAGCGAGCCATGTCTTCATTGGACGTGGTGTCGGGTCTTTATCGTGGATGAGCAGTGCTCGAATACCAAGTCCGTCCATATATGCGGCTAGTTCGCACAGTGTTGCAAGGTGCTTAGCTCGTCGGTCGGATGTTGATGCCGCGGTAACCGAGGCCTACCTTGCCGAGGCTATCGTGTGTAACATGGAGTGCCCATAGGCCGGCAACGACATCTTCCCTGGCGACTGGATCTGTGTCCAAGATTTCGCGTTTAAGACTGCGTAGCTTGGATTCTGTTTTGAGTCCTCTCGGTCGACTGCCGAACACAGTACCTAACAAAGCGTACTGGCCAAAGATTTCTTTTCTGGCTGGCACGATCTCTTCCGCCGGACGCCCAAGTCGTTCGGTCTCGTCTTCTAGTTGATAGTTATAGATAGCGTCACGGTGACATCTCTCTGCCGTAGACAGGTTGCCCATGCCGTGGGCGACATTCGCGAAAGCGTTAGCTAACCGCGCACCTTCTGCAATATTGCCGGCGTTGAGTGCTATTGTCTGCGCTCTCTCGAAGATGGTTAAGGCTTCTTCGTACTGCTCGTGGGTATAGCCAGTTAGTATATCCGTCATATCTTATCATCATAGAGATGGTATGAAGATTTGCAAGCATAAGTAAGACCAAGGTAAGTAGTTGCTTTACTGAGGTGTGGTTATGGACCGACAGACCATGGCTGTGCCGACTTGCAGGCTGTGGCTGCAACTATGGTTAAATTCACAACTGAGGAGCGAGTCTGGACTATCTGATTAGGGTAGCTTGCTCATGCTTGCAGTTGTGTACAAAAAGGCTATCATGAGGACAACATGATTCAGATTACGTACCTAACCTGCCCTATAGAATCTAAATATAAAAGCCTGAAAGATAGAAGGAATCATGAATAATATTCTTCGTAGAAATTCACCAGAAAAACAGCGGAATGCATTTCTGGCTGTCCATGACAAAGTCGGTATCCCGCGCTTCGCGAGCGAATTAACGCAAGCTGGCTGGAATGTGTATGCTACCTCAGGAACGTTGCGCACGATTCGAGGCGACGAAGAAGTTCGAGGAAAGTCTCGGCTTAGAAACATCAACGCACTGGTAGCTGATGCTTTAGGCGTGGATCCAAAGAGTCGAATCCTAACTCGTCGCACTGTGGCTGGTTTGTTGATGGCTCGCCTGCTTGATGACGCTGAAGCCTATCAGAAAAATATACCATCTGAAGCCCCGAAAAGGACTGAACTTCCCCAGATTGATCTGGTATGTGTTGGTATGCAGCCTCTGCCCGAAGAGCCATCTTCGTTGGCACAGACACACAGAATCGAAGACCGAGATGGCGCCGGCCTATTGCTGGCTGCTGCTCAAGGCGGCAGTATTGTAGTTTCCAGTTCAGAGCAATATGACCCGGTAATGGCGTGGCTCCAAGGCGGTGAATTGAACCGAGATGAGTTTGTTGATCATCTGGCGCGACAGGCCGGCTCTGTAGCGCTCAACTATCTGCATGAATCAAATGAAGCATATGCACTTGTCGCCGGCCACGTGCTCGGAAAAAGCGAATAACTATGGTAACAAGTGGTATGTCAGGCAACAACTGCAGTTGTAATTGACTCAAAGATTTTGTTTGGCTGCTGAAGCGCCCAAATTGTAGCTACACTTGCCAGCTGCTCAATAGAAAGCTTGTCTGTACGTTGGGTAGTCACGACCTTTCCTGCTGAACTAGTCCAGATTTGCAGGCCGTGTGTGATTACAAAATGGATCGGATATATTTTAGTGAATTCATGGAGTGCTCGTGCAAAATGAGAAGCTGGCATATCTGAAGTAATAGCTATTTCAAATTGCAAATCCGTTAGTAATTTTTGTACATCATGAAAATCAAGGATTAACAACGTATTGGGTCGTACAACAGTTCGATTCATACTGTGCATAATACTTGGCAAGGCATGCGTTGCTATGGCTGCCAGGCCATCGTATTTGTGTATAAAGCGCTCCAGCATAAGGCTGGTTTCACTATTTTTACCAAGATCACCCGCCAGTAGGGCGCCATCGGCCCACTGGGCGGCTTCGAGTAAGTCAGCTAAGGCAGTGCTTGCAAAACTACCGCTTTGATTAGCTGTCGCATATTCTACATGAACCAGGCTACCGGTTAATTTTTTGGTACTCTCAGGTAAGAAGACGCGGACTGTGCCGGCGCCGGCAGCTTCGGCATGGGCGTAGGTGCTGGCGACATGACTGAATTCTTGAGCTTGACCGCCAATAATCAAGAATTTGCCGGCGCCGGCGCGCGTCTGTGGACGACTCCACAAAATATCTGGATAGAGAGGCTTTGTGGCCTGTTGCTGCCACCACTCCGTGTTCATTGACGCGTCCCTGTGATTAATTGCGTCTTATCTCCACCGACGACGAAGGCTTGGCTATCGGTTAGTTCCAGCAAGCTCGGGTCATCTTTGTAGAGGGCGCGTACTGCAGTTGTGTCCTCGGCAAACAGCAGATTATCAACATGGGGCAAAATAAAATGCGGCACCAAAGCGAGACCTTCCCAGATAACAGATTCGCTAAATGCTGGATCATCGGCGCCTTCGAGTCCCTTTAGTGTTGTGCCGACCACACAGGCGCCCGCACTATCGCCGCCATATACAATTCCCTGCTCCAGCAAATCTTTGACAACAATGTCAAAACCGCTGGCTTGCATTTCGTGACGTAAGCAAAATGTGTTGCCGCCGACCGCCCAGATAACGTCATATGCTTGTAGTGTTCGGCGGAGTTCGTCTGGGTTGCGATATTCTCGTAAGTCGACAACCTCGCTCGCCAGTCCCCGTGAGCGGAAATATTCAATGCTCTCTTGTAGCTTTACATTTCGAGCACGTTCCGCGTAGTAATCCTTGGCATTCGGTATAAGAGCCACCCGGATGTCTTCGGCAGTTTTGTCGGTTAGTGCAATCAGCGCTTGGCTGTCGGGAATTCTGTAGGAAGACAAGTATAATTTCATGCAGTTTTCTACTTTGATATGTTGAGTTCGAGGCTGATTGGACAGTGGTCAGACCCCATGACGTCTGGATGGATTTCAGCGGCTTTGACCGAGTCTTGTAGGCTGCCGGAGACCAAAAAGTAGTCGATGCGCCAACCTACGTTCCTGGCGCGGGCGTTGGCCCAGTGTGTCCACCAGGTGTAAAAGCCGTTGCCTTTATGGAAAAGTCGGAGCGTATCTATAAAGCCAGCCTTCAAAAAATTGCCAAAACCTTCGCGTTCTTCATCGGTAAAGCCATGCTTGCCAACATTGGGCTTGGGATTAGCCAGATCATCTTCAGTATGCGCAACATTAAGGTCGCCACAAAAAACGACTGGCTTCTTCTCTTCCAGGTGCTTCATATACTCCAGGAAAACTTTATCCCACAGTTTGTGGCGCAAGCTCAAACGCGTGAGGTCGCCTTTGGAGTTTGGTGTATAGACAGTTACCAGATAGAATTTTTCAAACTCAGCAGTCAGTACTCTGCCCTCGTGTAGCGGGTCGCCATAGTTGTCGACCATAGCATCGTACTTTCTCGTGATTTCTTCTGGAAAATCATTGCGGACAGCCAGTGGCTTGGTCTTGGTGAAGATGGCTGTGCCAGAGTAGCCTTTTTTGCGGGCTGAGTTCCAGTATTCTTCATAATCCGGTAAGTCTACTTCGCTTTGGCCTTGTTCGGCCTTGGTTTCTTGGAGGCATAAAATATCAGGGTTGTGTTCTTCGATGAATTTTTGGAAGGCACCTTTGTTCCAGACAGCTCGGATGCCATTTACGTTCCATGAGTATATCTTCATAACTCCAGTATACCAGTGTCCCAGCGTTAGAGAGGACAGCAGCTTGGTGCTTATGGTGAAAATATTGTAGAGTATACAAAACCTTGCTATAATCAACCCTTAATGGCTTATAAACGAGTTCTCCTCAAACTCTCCGGCGAGATGTTGGCCGGCAAATTTGATAACGGTATAGATCCTGAGCTGGCAGCTTGGTTTGCTCAAGAAGTGAAAAAAGTCTCTGACACTGGCACTGAAGTGGTTATTATGGTTGGTGGTGGCAACTTTGTCCGTGGCGCCCAAATTGCCGGCCATGGCATCCGTCGCGTTACCGGCGACCATATGGGCATGTTGGCTACTATGATCAACGCCCTGGCATTAACTGACATTTTTGAAGCTAATAATGTTAAAACCCGCTGCCTTAGCAATATTTTTGCCGAACAAGTAGCCGAAAAATTCGTCTATCGTTTGGCAAATAAACACCTTGAAAAAGGTCGAATTGTAGTTGCGGCCGGCGGTCTTGGTCGACCCTATCTTACGACTGATACGGCAGCTGTTTCCCTCGGCTTAGAAATGGACTGCGATATTGTACTGAAAGCCACCAAGGTTGATGGTGTTTATGATAAAGATCCGGCCAAACACCCGGAAGCTAAGATTTTCGAAAGCCTAGACTTTCAGCACGCCGTTGAAAACGCTCACATCAAAGTGATGGACAAGGCTGCTATGGGTCTTGCTATGGAGCAAGGCATGCAACTAGTTATCTTCAATCCAATGCAAGAAGATGCTATCGCGTCTGCTGCTTCAGGCAAAAACATCGGCACTAAAATCAGCTGATAGACAATTTAGAACATTTGCAAAAAGTCACTCGGATTATTAAAAATCCAACCAGAATTACCTGACACACTCGTTGAATTGGAACCCGCATACCAGCTGGCACCGCCGGTTGCTGTGGAGTCCTGAATTGATAAATAGTCGCACATAATAATACCGCTCGACTTGGAAAGTATGGCGGCTGAGCCACCCGTACTCGAACTTATTATCATAGGCTTGCCGGCGGTGCCATTGACGTTAAAGTTGCTGGTAATCGTGGTTGTGGTGCCACTGGTAAATCGTAGCGTTCTGGAATTACTAACATCTGAAAAATTAATAGTACTAAACGTATTTGAGCCAGTAATGTTGAGCTGACCGGTGGAGCCTGCAACGATGTAAGTTAATGTGCCGAATGTCTGACTGGTGCCAGTAAATGTTCGTGTATTTGCACTGGCGTTGGCTACTACAATAGTTGACGCGCTTGAATTCGTAACGGTACCAGCACCCATGCCAAAGACGGTGATGACTGCCGTACTTGTCATGGTCCACGTACTACTCCCCATATTTAATGTAATTGCACCGGCCGTGCTTGAACCAAGGAATGCGGCTGCTGTTACACCGAATCCAGCAGAAGCAAATGTGCCTCCGTTGAGCGTGAAGTTGTTAGGTATGACTATTGCATCGGTTAGCGTATACGTACCGGTAGGAGCTGCAATCACGAGGGTGAAAAAGGACTTACTGTTAGAAGTGACGGTGTGCGAACTTCTGCCTGCAAATGTGGTCGTGTTAAGCCAGCTGTTTGTGAGCGCAGCAGGTAGTGTTATTGAGCCGTAGACCGTAAGAGTGTTGCCAGCGCTTGCGTATGTACAAGGGTTTGTTATTGAAAAGGTGACGTTCTTACCAATTCTTGGCATCCCCATTGTGAAAGTAAAGCCCGAGCCCGAATTGTCGTCGATAATAACATCATCTTGTGGTAGCGGCACGCTGGCACCACTCGAACCGCCAGACGTTGTTGACCACCTATTGGTACTGCTCCACTCACCCCCTCCTCCTACCCAGTAACGCGTTGTTGGTGTGTCAAAAGTAATATTAGTGTTGCCAAGGCAGTCGCCAAGCGATGTGCCGGTGAATGGTATGGCTGCCCCAATGGCATTTATATCTCTAAAATCAACATTGGCTAGCGATACGGCTGCCGCAGTTACATTACAGGCTGTGCCTATCGTAAGGGATGTCACGAGTACACGATTTACGGCACTATTACCAGTTATAGTGAGCGTGCCAGTTACGACAGTACTGCCGCCGTTAAATTGCATGCTGTCAGTTCTGGAGGCTGTGCCAGTTCGCGTAAGATTGGCACAAGTAAAGCTATTGGCGACGGTGGCTAGCCCAGAGCCAGCCATTACAATAGAACCACCGTTGGTGTTGAATCCGGAGCCGCCAAACCAAGTAGAGGCTGCGCCAGTTAGAGTGACAACTGAGGTGTTAGCTGTAACGGTCAGGTTTGTGAAGGTGCTCGTGTTCCATGCTGTGCCGGTAGCAGTTAGGGTTATAGCGGAACTACCCATGGTTAGCGTCCTGGTGTTTGAGTTTGTTGAACTAAAGAATCCCCATGAACATGTCTGGCTATTTGTATTCAATGTGCCTTGAGTAAGCGTAACCGTTGCAGTCGAACTAACGCTATTACTATCGGCAAGCAGATAGTTGCTGCCTGCCCCATTAATAGACCAACTTCCAAGAGTCTTGCCGTTTGTGGTGATTGTTTGCTGAGTTGCAGAGGTTGACACAAAAGCAATGGTTGAGGTGGCAGCAACGTTAACGGTATATGTCATCGTGGCGCTCAGTAGAAGAGCTACGTTGCCTGCCCCGGCCGTACTGTCGCCGAGCGTAAGGGGTACGGTTGCAGTGTGTATAATCTCCCCAGTAAAGCCAGTGCAATTAACAGAGCGGGCTACACTGCCAGTAGAGGCAAGCGTCACGATAGCTGCACCTGAAGCGGCGTCAAAAAAGACATCATCGGCTGCGGTCGGTGTTGATGCTCCGCTTGCTCCACCGGAAGTAGTCGACCATTTTGAAGCGGCCACGCCATTCCATGTTGCTGTACCACCGACCCAATATCTGTTTGCCATCTTTTAGGACTCCTGAGCCACGGCTACACAGTCCCAGGTGCTCGATACGGTGTTATAGATAAGGCCAACAGTCAAGACTTTAGACAGGACTGTTGTAGTCGGCAGCGTTACACCCCGTGACGCAAATGAAGCACCCCATGTGATACCACGAGCCGTGCCATCGTCCTTGATGCGAATCACGAGTTTTTGGAAGTCGACCGGAGTACCGGTGAGCCCACTGCTCATAGAGGTGATGGCTGTAGCTAGAGCAGTAATAGTTACTGCATCACAATTGTCGGTATTAACTGTCGGAGTTGCAGATGATGTGATGGTTGTAACGCGAGGCGTCAGACGCTTATTAGATAGGCTTTGCGTGCTATCGACGGTTACGACTGAACCAGCCGCACTACCTGCCCCAGCCACAATCAGGTTGTCGTCGGTTTTAAGAGTATTAGCCGCACTTCGATATAAGTTAGTGTCTCCGTTCCAGTTAATAGAGTTACCGACCCCTGTGCCAGCTAGATAGACTCCGTAGCCAGTTGTTACACCAGCAGGCTGCATATCTCCAATGTAGACTCCGTAGGCAGTGGTTATAGCTCCGGAACCAGGAGCGGCAGCTCTGACATCAACACCACGGTAATAAGGGATAGTAGCAGTTGAGTTATTACTGACATTGATATCAATACCTTTAATTGGTATACCACCCGTACTACTGATGATTGGGTTGATGTAAATGCCGCCCATAAAAGATCCGCTTGCTGTTTTGTTGATCGCACCTCCATAGGTCGGGCCCATGACAGCTGCAAGTAAATAAAGGCCGTTACCATCATCACTAGCAGGCACATAGCTCGGGTGGAAGTACATACTTCGTAAAGTACCGCTCAAAGTAGTCGATGTTTCTGATACATCGAAAAGATACGGCTGCAACGTAGAGCTACCGATTGTTAACTTCTGGGCAATGACCATATTGTCGTCGGTGTTAAGTTGGTCGGCCGCACCTCGATATATATTCACATCTTGTGTAGAGCCGAGTGTAATGCCAGCGGCAGGCACGCCGGCAGAGATACGGCCGAGTGTAACCTGGAAAGCACTTGAATTATAGGCTACTACGTAACTGCTTGATACTAGTGCGCCGGTGGCGTTAATAACGGCTGCGCTGGTTCGGTACAACGCCGTATCAGTTCCCCAGGAAATACCACCAGTAGCGAGGGTGGTGCCAGCCGGTAGTTGAAGGTATCCATTTGAGGCAGTTGGCGTAACACCTATTCCAACCTGACCGGTGTTGTCTATTCTCATGCGCTCGGTAGCTGCAATAGCACCGTCTAGGGTCGTCATGAAAACCAGACGGCCCGGCATGTCGGACGTGCCAGGTGCTCCATCAACTTCGGCTTTAATGGCAGCACCAAATGCATTTGTATTGGTGCCATTTGCACCCATGAAGCTTATCTGGCCAAGGTTATCGCCAGATTGGACGATAGTCGTTGATCCATTGGCAGCACCGCGAGACTTAGATAGATATATGCCAGGCGCATTGGCGTCAGCGGAATTTCTGGTAATTGAGAAGGATGACGTCGCGGCATCCGTGCCCTCCACCTGGAGTTGCGGGACGATCGTATTAATTGTTCTTACAGTGTTATTGTTAGGACTTATCAGTGTGGTACCAGTGGGGTTAACAGTTATCAGTGAGGTCCCGGAGTATTGGAACCTAAAAGCGGTCGTAGCAGCGCTCGTTACGTTGAGTCGTATGCCTGATGTGTTGTTGGTTGAAGTGAATTCCAAGATTGGCGCAGCAGCAGTTATTCTTAGAGTTCCCGTGTTTGTCCGAGTGAATGTTGTGTCACCGCCAAAGCTAAGCCCTCCCGATGTTGTGCCGTTGTCTGGGAATAGTATTTGTGTCGAAGCACCGGACATTGTCAGGCTGCCTGTTACGGTACCGCCGGCCAAAGGTATATAACTGCCAACTTGGGTATCTACGTAGGCTTTAACGGCGTTTTGAGTTGGAAATAGTGTATCTGACGTGCCGAGAGAAGTAAGGGTAGATTTGTTAGCTGAATTTTCTTTGAGGTCTAAAGCAGTTTGGGCGGCGGTTGAGATCGGCTTGCTAAGATCGCTTGTATTGTCGACATTACCGAGGCTAACATCTGACTTGGTGATGCCCGTAGGGCTCGTGATGGCTGGGCTGGTAAGCGTTTTGTTGGTGAGGATTTGAGAGTCGCTTGTACCTACTACAGTACCGCTTGGTGCAACTTTGGTAGCCCAGGTATCGAGGTCGGCGTCCCAGGCTTGGACATCACTGCCAATAGCTAGTCCCAGGTTAGAGCGAGCGGTTGAGAAGTTATTAAGGTCAGAAAGGTTACTGCCCTTAAGGAGGACAGCGCTGGTGTCGGCTTTGCCGGCTAAGCCCGGTACGGTTGGGCTACTGGCTGTGCCACCTAAGTCGCCCGATAACTGGAGGATGCCCTTCTGGATAGCGGTGGCGTCACCTGCGATAGCTGCGGCAGGCAGCTGACTGGTTGGCACTTTTCCGCCACTGTCCAGCGTGGCTATGCCATCGACCTGTCCCTTCTCTGTCGCTGGAATATAAAGGGTCTTTAAGGAACCGTCGTCATTATGTTCAACGCGTAAGAAGGCATTGAGAAGATCTCCCCATTGCCCATCATCAGAGCCTGGAACCGGTAAGCGCGGCATATTTTCTTCTTTTTTGTTACCTCAATGTTATTTACCATGTATTTAATCATAAAAACTATAGTGGTAGCAACCGAAGTGCGAAGGTTCATTTGTCTAGATATCTTGACTTGTCTCGTGAAGCGTAGTTACTTCTAGGGCGCTAAGGGGTCGGTTGTATATTCTGATGTCATCGATTGAGCCTTGAAAAGGCGTTATACTGCCAATGTTCCCAATAAGCAAACTATCACTTGGTCCTGGGGCTATATTGCTGACCGATAGTTGAGAAATATACACACCATTGAAGTACAAATTCACAAAACCGCCAGTTACAACACAGACAATATGAGTCCATGCATTCGTATAGTCAGATAGTCCGGTAAACGTTCGAAAAATGAGGGATTCAGGAGTGGTTCTCTTGATAAAGCTAATCGATGTTGAACTTGAAGCTTGGATAGCAAAATTATATGTACTCGCTGGACCTTTCTGTACCAAGACATTCTTTAGTCCAAAGTACGAGGATTCAGAGAATGAAGCTATGTTGCACCACAAGCTAATTGAGAAATTATCGGTGAAACTTAAGCCAGTTACGGGGGTGGATTTTATAAGGTACGCACCGCTACCGTTAAAGAAGTAAGACGCGCTACTCGTACCAAATCTATTAGCTCCTAAGGTTGCGCCTACAACCGATAAGTTATTTCCGCTACCAGATGAGTCGAACGCGTTGCCAGTAAATTTCCAGTGACCTACAAGACCGTGAAGAAGAGGCTGAGCAGCTGCCTGTATGCCAATATGAAACATGCTTAGGCTGCCAAACTTCCAAATAATAGCCAACTGTCAGTGGCGGTTTTAATAAGTGTTGCGCCAGCATATTGTGCGCTCAGTTTAAGCCCCGGGGTTGCATTGATGGTCACGCCTCCTCCCGGTGCTATCGTGACTTGCCCAACGTCGACTTGTGCAAGATCAATTCGGATGCCGACCGGAAATGCCTCGCTTGAATTGGGCGGCACTGTGAGCGTGATTGCAGCTGCATTTGCGAGTGTGATTAGTTTGCCGGCATCGCTTAGCACTAGCGTGTAGGTGGTGCCTGTCTGCGCACTAATACTCTGAGTGTTTAGAATGGAGTCAACGTATGACTTGTTAGCGGCGTCTGTCGGGTTGGCTGGTGAGGCGACATTTGCTATCACCTGAGAGCTTGCATCAATGCCGCCTGCTACTACAAGTGCATCATCGGTCTTGAGCGTATCGGCAGCGCTTCGGTACAGGTTAGTGTCGCCGGTTTGTCCGAGCGCAATGCCCGCCTCGTTGGAAGGACCAGCATAACCCAGCTTGGCTTGGCTACCACCGCCCTGACGCGTCACAAGATCAGTGACTGAGTAAATATAATTTGCCCAAAATGAGTCATCCGTCCGGAGTGCGTTGGCAGCACTCCGGTACAGGTTAGTGTCGGTGCCAAACGCTATGCCTCCGGCAGCATCTGTTGCTGCTCCAAGGGTAAGCCTAGACACTATATTCCCTGTGGTATTTACGCCAAGACCGACATAACCTCCAAAATAGTTAAAGTCGTTTGTTCCAACTTGGTAAAGTCCCCAAGAGGTTCCAGCGTTTACATCCCGTATGTACACTCCATGGCCTGTTGTGATGGCACCACTGCCCGCACCTGTTTGATTGACGTCAACATATACTCCGTATGCGTTTGCTATCGTACCTGTTCCTGTTGAGTAGTTGCCGACCGCTACATTTACACCACGTGCATCAGTCATGATGCCGCTGGAGCGATTTTCTACACTGAAGTTTAGTCCATACGCCAGAGGCACGGTGCCGCCAGTTGTTACATTGGATATTACTCTACCCTCAACTCCAGCTGCCCAGCTTGACGGTATTGCATCATCGCCGATGGTCGCAAATGAAATGAGACCAATTGTCCGTAAAGTTGGAGCAGAAGGATTGTTGTCAACGTCAAGACCAGACAGATACCCACCCGTACTTAAAACAGGCCTTAAGATTAATCGATCATCCGTTCGCAAAGTATCTGCACCACTTCTGTACAGACTTGCATCTGTACCAAACCATAAGCCGCCAGCCGAAGTTGTGGTGTTTGATCCTATGGTGACAAGGCCATTTGCTGGGGTACTGTTTGCTCCTAGGCTCATTAACCCTGTGTCGCCGTACATTTGAATATGGTTCACCAAGGTAGAAGTGTTCATTGCTGCTATAGAAACTCGACTATTGCCGCCATCAACTCGCAAGGTTCGAATGCGCCCAAACGGAGCTGCAGCATTGGTCGTGGTATAGAACAGTAGGCTAGCGGTCTCGTTAGCGGTGGTGGCATTGTTTTGTATAGCCAGTGCCACATCACCTGCGCCATTCGGTGCAGATACCAGTGCCTGATTGATTGCGCCCACACTGGCATTAATTTGGAAGCGCGGACTTGATGAAGTTTGCGCATCGATCAGATAGTTTGTACCCGAGCCAGTCGCAGTAATACTCGGGTTAATTGACAGCATAGTATAGCTGGCTGTACTGCTCTGGTTGATTGTTGGATTGATGGCAAGGGCTGTCTGGGTGCTGCTAGACGCACTAAGGGTTGACAGACTGTAGTCAAGAAGGTTGCCTGTGAGACCGGTTGCACCGCTGTTTATGGTGAAAAATGGCATAGCTGGCTTGATTGTTATGAATCGGCCCGCGTTTGTACCTAGTTGGACTCCAGCGGTTGAAGCTACGCCTATATGTGTTGTCCTCGAGGTTCCAGTTCCAGCCCACTCGTGACCTAAGTAAAATGCATTTGAAGTATATCTGGCGGCAAAACGCTCATAATCAGTCGTTTGATCTGAGGTGTTATACAGGACGACTCCATCAGTGGCGGTGTTGGCAAGATTCAGCGTGCCTGTCATTATCCCGCCAGAGAGCGATAGATAACTGCCTGTCAAACCATCAACATAGCTCTTGACTGCATTCTGTGTCGGGTAAAGAGTGTCACTGTTGCCAAGACTGGTACTCGTAGATTTGTTAGCTGTATTTTCCTTGAGGTCGAGAGCTGTTTGGGTGGCTGTTGAGATAGGTTTGTTAGTATCAGAGGTATTGTCTGCGCTACCAAGTCCTACATCACTCTTAGTAATGCCGGTTGGACTGGTAATCGCAGGACTCGTCAGAGTCTTGTTAGTCAGTGTCTGCGTATCAGAAGTACCTACTACTACCCCGCTCGGTGCTGTCTTTGTAGACCACGTATCCAGTTCTGCGTCCCAGGCTTGCACATCAACACCAATTTCAACGCCAAGGTTCTCCCGGGCTGTAGTAAAGTTGTTGAGATCGCTTAAGTTGCTTGTCTTGACGAGAATGTCTGCACTGTTAGCTTTGCCGGCTAAGTCTGGTACTGTCGGGCTGTCTGCAGTGCCGCCTAGATCTCCTGTCAGCCGGATTACGCCTTTGTCGCTCGTAGTAGCGTCTCCGGCTAGCGCAGCAGCAGGCAGCTGGCTCGTAGGTACTTTTCCGCTGCCATCAAGCTCGGCGAGGCCGCCGGGCTGACCTTTAGTGCTGAGTGGAGCCGGAGGGGTCTTTAAGGAACCGTCGTCATTATGTTCAACGCGCAAAAAGGCATTGAGAAGATCTCCCCATTGCCCATCATCAGAGCCTGGAACCGGTAGCCTTGGCATATCCTACTTCTTTTTTGTGTCACCTCTATGTTAGTTGTCTTTTATTTAAGCACAAGAAATACTGTTAAGGCAATTGCATAACAGGGAGGGAGAGGGATAGCGTGCTCGCCTGGCTCGCACTTCTCCTTCGCTGCTCGATAAAATCATGTGAACACGATTTTACCTGCGCGGCTCATTCGCCGAACCTTCGGTTCTCATCCCGTCTCTTTCAACAGCCTCAATCAACAAGCTAAAGCTCCTTGCTTGAGGCTGGCGGAGGGAGAGGGATTCGAACCCTCGAGGACTTCTCAGCCCAACACGCTTTCCAAGCGTGCGCCATAGGCCACTAGGCGACCCCTCCGTGGATGCAGAACGCCATTAAAAATGCACGCTGTTATGATTCTACAGCATCTTTTGACATATTTACGAAAATTTTACTACAAAAACCCCTGTTATAGAGTGGCTATTCGGCGTAGAATAGATACTAATGCCAATTATAGAACTACAAGACGTCAGCAAACTGTATGGCTTTGGCGACGCTACAACTGTAGCCCTCGAAGAAGTCAGCCTGTCAATTGAAAAGGGTGAATTCGTGGCCATTATGGGTCCGAGCGGTTCTGGCAAGTCAACGCTACTGAACGTGATTGGTTTGCTTGATCGACCGACGCACGGCATGTACCGACTCGATGGTCGGTCAGTTGAAAAGTTGCGCACTAACGCCCGTGCCAAAAATCGTCGTGACAAAATTGGTTTTGTATTTCAGTCTTCAAGCTTGATTCCAAAAATGAACGCTGTCGAGAACGTGGCGCTTCCTCTTGCCTACAAGGGCAAGCGCGTCGGTCGCCGCCTCAAGATGGCGCACGAGTTGCTGGAACGGGTTGGACTGGGTCACCGAGCCTTTTACCAGCCACACCAGCTGAGTGGTGGCCAAGTCCAACGAGTTACCATCGCCCGTGCACTGGTAAACGACCCAAAGATTTTAATTGCTGATGAGCCGACCGGCAACCTTGACAGCGGATCATCCAGATTGGTCATGGAATTGCTAAACGAAGTTCACCGCATGGGTAATACGATTTTGATGGTGACTCATAATCCGGAACTGACTCGGTATGCTACCCGTGTGTTGTATATGTACGATGGTATGGTTGTGCGCGACGAGAAAACCAAAGTTGGTCAAATTGCCAAACACGCCAAGCAGACGGTTGTGTTTGTGCCAAAAGATCCGGCCGATATCGAGGAAGAAGAGCTGGCTAGTGTCTCTGCCCTGATAAGCGCCATACCAAAAGAAGGCGATGACAAGCCACGCAAACGTACGCCTGCCAAGAAGAAGACTACTCCCCGACTGCCAAAACGTACCAAGGCGCGGAGGGCAAAGAAATGATATTTTCTGAATATGTCAAAGTTGCTCTTGCTTCAATTCGGGCTGCCCGCTTTCGTAGCTTTTTGACCATGCTCGGTATCATCATTGGTGTTGTGAGCGTTATTACAACTGCTAGTTTAGGTGAAGGTATCAAGCGCCAAATTGCGAGCCCTGATCAACAAGTCCGCAACGATCTCATCACAGTCAGACCAGGTAAGCTTGTGAATCGCGACGACAGTGGCAAAGCCACCAGTATTAACTTGCTTTCTTTCTTGTCTTCAAACAATATCTCAAGCAAAGACGTTGAAACAATTAAACAAAATCCTGAACTTGAAAGTGTGGTGCCTTTCAGTCTTATCAACGGTGTGCCAGCAATTGGCGACAGTCAAATGAATGAAGGTTTCATTGTAGCGACCGATCACAAGATGCCGCAGGTGCTTGGTAAAGAAATCGAATTTGGCAACTTTTTTGACTCCGAAGATAGCCAAAAACGAGTAGCAGTTATAGGTCAGGGTGTGGCCGAAAATTTATTCAAGGAAAACGTTCCGATTGGTAAATCTATGCAAATTCGTGGTCAGGAATTTGTGGTGCGTGGTGTCCTGCCCCGATTCAAAGTTAGTCCGCTGAATCCAGACGTTAACTTTAATAATGGCGTATTTATTCCGTATGAAACTGGCCGAATTCTCGTTAACGAAGACCTCAAGATCTACGAAGTCTTAGCTCTGCCAAAAGACCAAAATAAGACCGACGCAGTGATTGGTCAGTTGACGACTTCGTTGAAAGAAAATCACGGTGGCCAAGAGGATTTCACTGTCTTGCGACAATCTGACATTGTGGCAGTAACCGATAGTCTTCTTAGGGTTATTACCAATACAGTGAGCATCATGGCTTTGATCACGCTCTTTGTGGGCGGTATCGGTATTATGAATGTCATGCTGGTATCGGTAACAGAGAGAACTAGAGAAATTGGTATTCGCAAAGCAGTTGGCGCGACCAATCGACAAATCTATAACCAGTTTATGGTGGAGGCCGTGGTGCTATCGGTCTGGGGTGCCGTGGCAGGCATCTTCTTTGCCTTTATGATTAATATTGTGTTGCTTATTTTCACGAACTTCCAACCGACTATTACCTGGCCGATTGTGTTGATATCGGCCGTAGCAGCGGTGATTGTCGGTGTTATTTTTGGTACCATACCGGCCATTAAGGCCGCTCGCAAAGATCCGATCGAATCACTGCGATCGCAATAGAGTGGCCCCTGACGACCGCATACGCTAGAGTAAGAGCATGAATATCACGTGTCTGTGCGCTGGTAAAAAGCACGACAAAACGATCGCCCAGGCCATCAAAGTTTATGAGACACGACTTCAGGCCTATGCTCAGCTGCGTTTTGAGTTCGTGCCGACTGGGAGTAAAGAAGTGGAATCCCAGCGCATCCTCCAGCGCCTGAAGTCGACCGACTACGTCGTACTGCTTGATGAAACAGGTGAGCTGGTAAACAATCAAGCTCTTGCCCGTCTACTTGATACAGCGCAAACCAGCGGTGTCAAAAATATGATTATGATTATCGGTGGTGCTTATGGGGTGACTGACCAAGTTAAGGCGCGAAGCGACGCCATGATTAGTCTGTCTAATCTTGTCTTCCCCCATCAATTGGTGCGACTGATTTTAATGGAGCAACTATACCGCAGCTATAATTTGCTTGCCGGCGGCAAGTACCATCACGAATAAGTACTAATTCAGGATGAATTTACGTCGCTTGAAAACGTAGAGTACGATGGCTACTACAAGTGGCGCTAGAGCTGTGGCGCCCCCAAAACCTGCCTGAGCAAGTAAGACTATGAGCGCAATGCTGGCGATAATCCACAGCAGAGCAATTTTGCGGCTAAAGCGGCTTCGCAAGTATTCACTACCCAAGTAATAGTATGGGAAGACGGTAATAACGAGGAATGTGCTCGACAGTAGACCGCAGATCAAGACTACAGCGAGACCTTCCCAGAATGGGCTCGTCAGAGCCAATGGTATGAGCGAGACCACTGCAGTTAAGCTGGTGGCAATCAATGGGCGGAAGCGCTCTGCTAGGGCCTCGTGAGCCGCATCAACAGCGCCCATGCCAGCTCGTCTGGATTGGTTTGCGTAGTCTGTCAGCAGGATTGTATTTTTAATACTCAAGCCAATCAGGGCAAAGAAGCCAAGCATCGTAAAGAAGCTGAACGGATTATTGGTCAGGTACAGGCCAAGGGCGATACCGAATAAGCTGAACGGTATAGCCATAAATATGAGTAGTGGCTGTAGTAAGCTGCGGAACTGAGCAGCTAGCAATACGTAGATCACAACAAGCAGTAGTGGGAACGCAATCGCCAGTGTCTTAAAGCTGTCTTGGTTTTCGTCTTCTTGGCCAAAGTTAAAGCTCAGCGCGTTTTGGTCAATGCCATAAGAAGCAACTTTGTTCTTTGGGAATTCTTTTTCAACTGCTTGCTGAGTCAACGTTACGAGAGTACTGGTGTCAGTGTCTTCAAATTCGGCTTTGGTATCCACATAGGCTTTGTTGCCATCACGATTATAGATAGCCGGATTTGGCGGTGTAACGCTTGAGATTTTAGCAATTGAGCCATCAGCTCGTTTGAGTTCAACGGTTTTAAGGAATTCAGTGATGTCATTCCCTAGCTTGGTGGCGCCTTCTCGGTTTTGGCTAGAATCGACACGAGCGCTAAAAGCTGAAGCCGGTGGTCCAGCGCCGACCTGTCCAACTTTGACAGTAGCACCTTCAAAATTATTGAAGGCGGCAGTTGCTTTTTCGACGATCTGAGGAGCGGTGATCTCGCGCTCCTTGTAGTCGCTCATTTCTACATACAGTGTGGCAGTTTGGACTCCTGCTTGACCGTAGTATGACGCTTGCTTGAAGTCGCTGCCGATAGAATCAGTCAAAACTTTATTGGCTTTGTCGGTAACTGTTTCGGCTTGCTGGATGTCAGTATTCGGGGCAAACGTTAAGGTCAGGCTCAATTGGTTACTGTCTTTATCGGTCGGGAAAATGCTGAATTTGACTTCTTTAAATATATAACCACCGGCTGCAATAAAGCCAAAGCCAATTATCAATGCAGTTGTGCCAACCGCAAACAACTTTTTCTTTGAGTGTTTTGCCCAGAGCATTGGATACGATAAGAAGCGAGCAATGGCAGCTTCAACTCCAGCAGAAGCTTCATGCACATTTTCCTTACCGAGCTGCTTTTTGCCCAACAGCAGGTAACGAGCAAATAATGGAATAAATAGTAATGCAACAATCAAACTGATAACCAGCGCTGAAATTATTGTAATTGGAATAGCCCTAATAAAGCTGCCCAGAATACCGCCTACAAATAAGAGTGGCGCGAAGCTGAGCGCAGCCGTAGAAGTAGCAGCAATCATGGCTCGGCCAACTTTGCCAGTTGCAACTTTCACTACTTCCTCTGGGTTCTTGCGTTTCCGCCGCTGGGCATCGATGGCTTCGACCATGATGATGGTGTCGTCGACAATGAGGGACAGGCCAAGAATCAAGGCAAATAAGGTAATCGTGTTCAGAGAATAGCCGATGGCATACAGTAAGCCGTTCACGATAGCAAGAACTGTCACCATCGATAAGACGGTAATAAACGAGGCACGGATAGCAATCACAATTGAACCAATAATCAATACTGCTAATAGGCCTTCCAGCAAGGTGCGTTGTAGTTCGCCTATCTGACTGTTAATTGATGGTGCATTGCTGGCACTGACTGTGGCCTTGAATTCTTTAAATTCACCGGTATCGTTAAGGGTTGCGACGGCGGCTTGGACTTGCTTGTCGAGCTCTAGTTCATCGCTGCCGGGTTTGGATTTGACGCCAATAACGACTGAATTGTAGAACTTGTTATTGTCACCTTCCCGCTTGGCATAGCGGTCAAATAATTTTTGAGCTTGCTCTTGTTGGCCGGTGGCCGGATTAACGGCAGTTTCATATGGCTCAATGATCGAGACGCTCTCTACTAGTGAAAGATTTTGTGCTTGGAGTGACCTGGCAGCATCGCGCGCTTTTGCAGCCAAGGTAGCCGTATCTGTACTGTTGGTTGGATCGTAGAAAGAGATAACCAGGTTATCGCCTCGTTCGGTAAAGCCGAACTTGAAGGCTTCGAGTTTGCCGGTTGCTTGATCGGGTAGAATATTTTTCTCTTCAAGTCCCTTTTGAATCTCGGCACTTTTTGCCTCGGCATTTACTGACTCTTCATACGAAACCTGGGCAACGTAGAAGTTATCGAAACTTTGCGTCTGGACGGCTTTAACACCACTTTGCTTGAGGATATACTCACTGGCTGGCTTGGCGACGTCATTATCCACTTTGGCAGGATCATTAACAAGGTAGGTGCCCCTCATAAGAGCAAAAGGAGTTTCGATACTCGGGAAGCCTTCTCGCTTGAGAAGCGTGCCATAACTAACAGCACCAAAAATAGTAACAATTAGCCAGATAAGTGCTGTCTTGCGCGGTCGTCGAAAGAAGTAAAGACTAATTTTTTGAAACAACGTCTTCTTCTCTGTTGTAGTTGATGCTTTCTGTTTAGTGCGCGCTTTGGCAGGCATAGATTTACTCCCTCTGTTTGTCTTGAGTATAGTAAGGATTACTTGATAGTGTCAATTAATTGGTCTTGGCGATTCTCAAGGCCGGCCGCTCTGAAAGCTTACATCCAAAATATTTTGGATGAAATGGCCTGGAGAATCGCCAAGACCAATTACAGCTGGCGGTAGGTTGTGAGCCAGTCTTTTTTGAATTCTGCAAGTGAACCGGCGTCTATGTGGTGGCGGATCTGGTCGACGAGATGAACGATGAAGTGCTCATTGTGAATAGTGGCGAGTGTGTTAGATAACAGTTCGCCAGCTTTAAATAGATGATGTAGATAGGCCCGTGAGTAATGTGTGCAGGTATAGCAATCGCACGTTTCATCCAGCGGCGCAAAGTCGGCCTTATATTTTGCATTGGTGATATTGACACGACCTGTCGGCAAATACAGTGCCGCGTTACGCCCAATGCGGGCCGGCGATACGCAGTCAAAGGTATCGGCACCGTTTTCAATGCAGTCAAAGATATCCTCCGGTTCACTAATGCCGAGCATGTGACGTGGCTTTTCCTCCGGCAATTCTTCGACCATCCAACGAACAATCTCGCCCAAGTTTTCTTTTGTCAAAGCACCGCCGAGGCCAAAGCCATCAAAGTCAAGGTCGGCCATAAAGCGTGCTGACTGTCGTCGTAAGTCTTCGTACTGAGCGCCTTGAATTACTCCAAACAAAGCTTGGTAAGGCTTATCCGGATTTTCTTTCGTTAGACGCTGGTGAGCTGCTAACGATTGTTCGGCCCATGGATGCGTCCGCTGTTCAAGTGACTCTTCTTGGTATTGCCGACTGTCATGGAGCGTCGTTAGTTCGTCAAAGGCAAAGGTAATGTCAGCACCAATTTTGTGCTGAATTTGCATCGAAATTTCTGGCGTAAAACGATGACGTGATCCATCCAAGTGAGACTTAAAGGTCACCCCGTCGTTATCTATAGAGGCGAGGCGGTCTTTGGGCTTGGGGTCTGGTTGAGTAACCTCGCCACTCATATCGATTACTTTCTTGAAGCCAGTGCCAAGTGACATGACCTGGAAGCCGCCACTGTCGGTGAAGGTGGGCCCGGCCCAGTTCATAAATTTGGCTAAGCCGCCAGCGGCTTCAATAATGTCTGGGCCGGGCCGCAAATACAGATGATATGCATTTGCTAGGACTGCCTGAGCACCGGTCTGGGCGAGCTGTTCTGGAGTTAGTGCTTTGAGCGTCGCTTGGGTGCCAACTGGAATGAAAGCTGGTGTTTCAATAGTGCCGTGCGGCGTCTGCATAGTGCCACTCCGGGCTAAGCCGAGCCGCGAATTAATTTTAAAATTAAATGATTTCATCAGTACCTTATCATACCACTGTAAGAAATCTTACAAGATATTCTTGCGCACAGGCTTACTATATTGTCTATATGATGGTGACTTTCCTGACCCAACTTGATCTGCGCTCTTGCAGTGTATTCACATTAATACAGATGACACCATAATTTTAGTCGCTATGAAGTCTCGACTCGCTGCATTTATTTCGCGCTATCTCAAGCAAATCCCGGGCATCAAGAGCTATGTTTTTGCAGCTTGTATGGTGTTCTTGTTCGGCCTCATTATTTCCATAGTTGCGTGGCGTCTCGATCAGCAACGGATTATAACGCAGCGTGACGCTGCTCTTAAAGAACAGGTGGCTTCGTTTGAGAACGATATTTCCTCAAGGTTAACAACTTACGAACAAATGCTCCGTGGCTTTCGCGGCTTTTTTGCCGCCTCACCTAACATTGATCAAGAAGCTTGGCTACGATACGTGACTCAGTATGACTACCAAAGTAGTTACACGGGTATCAGCGGCGTAGGCTACATGGCCTATGTTACAGATAATAAGTTGCCGAGCTACCTGGCAATAATGCGAAAATCTACCCCCGCCTTCTCTATTAGTCCGGCGGGCGATCGCGAGGTTTATGTCCCTCTGACTTTTAGCAGTGCTGTAAGCAATGACGGTACTATCACACCAAGTCGGAATTTGGGCTTTGATGTCATGACTGATCCTACTCGCAGGCAGATGATTGAAAAAGCGCGTGATACTGGCCAGACCAATATTTCCGAAAAGATTACCTTACTTGGCGATCGAGGCACCGCCAATCAATCAAGCTTCATTATGTATGTAGCTAACTATGGCGAGAATCGACCGCAAACTGTTCAGGAAAGACAGGCAACGATCGAAGGTTTTGTTTTTGCTGGCTATCGTAGTTCTGAATTTTTTGCTGAAGTTATGGACTTTGCTAAACCACGTGACTATCAGGCGATTCAAGTCTTCGACGGCACGAATACAAATATGGAAAATATTTTGTATGAATCGGCGAATTTTCAAGACTTTAGCGAAAACTCACGGACCCAGCCGTTTACCATCCCTGTGTTTGACCGCTCTTGGACGGTTCGTTTGGCTGGTGGTCCCACAATTACTCAGGTCGATAGCCAGCGCCCGATTCTTATATTAACGGGCGGTACGTTACTGAGTCTGGCGATTGCCACGGTGTTGTTCCTGGTGATGTTGACACGTGCTCGAGCGATTGTTTATGCCAAGCGCGATGAGGCACAGCAAGCTAAAGATGATTTACTCTCCTTGGCCTCCCACCAGCTGCGTACGCCAGCCACAGCCGTAAAGCAGTATCTTGGCATGATGCTCGAGGGATACACTGGTAAGGTCAGTAAACGCCAGTTACCTTCCCTTCAGAAGGCGTATGTAAGTAATGAACGACAGCTCGAAACGATTAATCAAATCCTCTACGTTGCCAAGGCTGATGCCGGACGCCTGAGCATCCACCCGCACTACTTTGATCTCAATTTACTGGTAGACGAAATTGCCGATGACGTAACGGACAGCTTAGAAGCAAAGCAACAGAATTTACGAATCGAGCGATCACGCAAGCAAATAAAACTATTTGCTGATGAAGCCTGTATCCGTATGGTAGTTGAAAACCTTATCTCAAATGCCAGCAAATATAGCCACGCAAATACTACTGTAACAGTTAAGACCGGCTCAGATGCTCGCAGAGCCTGGGTGCAGGTTAGAGATCAGGGCGTTGGCATTGACCGGGCTGATTTCGATAAACTTTTCAAGAAATTCTCACGCATTGATAATGACTTGGCTTTGCACGTTGATGGGTCGGGTATTGGTTTGTACATCGACAAAGTCCTGATTGAGCTACATGGTGGTACTATAGAAGTTAGCTCCGAGTTAGGTAAAGGTTCTGTGTTTACTATCCATTTGCCGCTGAAATCAGGTATGCGGAAAATCGACAAGAATCTTACAGACGGAGATAGAACCAATGCCTGACGATTAAAGTGCCCTACCTCACCACAACCATGCAACTAATGAAGAAAGGAACGCTACTATGACAAAATCAAAAAAAGCCCAAGTACTGATTGTAGAAGATGAAGTCCTCTTAAACGAAGCCTATGAAACGGTGCTGAAACATGAAGGCTATGAGGCTTTGTGCGCCTTCAATGGTGAAGAAGCGCTGGCAATCCTAGAGAATGAAACACCGGACCTGATTTTGCTTGATTTGCGGATGCCAAAGATGGATGGCCTCACCTTCTTATCTGAGCTCCAGAAAAAGCCCCATCCAAATTACAAAATTATTGTCTTTAGTAACTATGATGTCCAAAAAGATATCGATAGCTCATTTGATCTCGGAGCGACGCACTATGTGCTCAAAGCCTATGCTTCGCCAAAGGAATTGGCTCGCATCGTTCGAAGCAGCCTAATGGAATAACTTAATATTTTAGATTTAAGAATTCCTCAGAGCTGAGCAGTGAACGTAGCTTTGGTATGTTTAATGCGTAGTGCTGAGAGGTATAGCGGACGATGTCTTCTCGTCTTAGCTTATTCAATTCGGTAGACGTAGTCTCGCGGGTTAGACCAGTCATGTTGGCCAGATCTTGGTGCGTGATTCGTAAGTTAATAGTGTGCCAAGCACTTTCTTTTTTGCCTGGAAATCGTAATAACAGATATTGCAGCATGTGGACTATCTTTTCGCCGCCCTTGGACTGTTCAAGAGCATTAATTTCAAGCATTGAGCCGACGAACAAGCTGGCATAGTGTTCAAACATATAGTTTGTAATAGCGGGTTTGCTACGGATGGTTTCTAGTAGCTCTTCACGTGGTACGCGATAGAATTCGCAATCGGTAAAGGCGTCGTAATAGTATAGGCTGACCGGTGCTTTTTGGAAGACCCACGCAGGTGGCATTAAGTCACCGACTGATAAGAAATTGACAATGCGTTCGTTTCCAGCTGCGCCAATATCATAAATTTTTATGATGCCGCTACTGATAACGTAGGCCTGACGCGGAATCTCACCTTGGTAGAGGATGGGTTCGCCAGCTGTCCGTTTCTGGACAGGTTGTTGCTGGCATATACTGAGCAATTCGTCCGGCATTAGCATTGTCCTAACTCTTATTAGCGTACCATGTTAGTTGCCCGGCAGCTAGTAGCGGTCTGTGTAAATTCTTACAGCCCTAACTGGTGCAGAACGGCACAATGTGAAGTGCTTAACACATAAACGAGGGGGACGTATGACACGAGCCAATAAAAAACGTACCAAAACTAATGACGACAAACTTATGGAGTTGTACGATAAATTGGCCAGCCAGTGGGCCCAAAAGGTAGAATCCACCAACAAGAGCAAGAGCTGACACTCGCACTTTCATCGTGATTTCGAGATAACGCATCAATCAAATAGGTGTCTTTGCTTTGTGATAAGCTAAAGCGCTTGAACCCACTTACGGGCCGAGGCGATAAATTCCGGAGCAGTTGAATGGAGTGCGATTTCGGCCGTGCCGAGGTTGACGCCCATTTTTACAAAGTTGTGGCTACCGACGATAGCTTCTTTTTCGCTCAGTAGAATTTTGGCGTGTAAATAATCTTTGTTTCGATGAAGTTCATTTTCGAATACACTGTCTGGCATCCATTTTTTCTTTAAGTACACGGTTCGTTTTTGGATAGCTCGAATTGGTGCCCGGTGGTGCCCCGGATGATTATAAGCGAGGTGCACACCTACGCCTCGCCGATAGGCTTTGGCAAGCGCACGTGGTGTGTAGTTGTTCGGAAAGTACTGACATGTCATATAAACTCGATGAGCTGCATTATTAATCAGACTAAATGCCCGTTCGTATATAAGTGATTGGTATTTTACGCCAGCGTCAATGAGCAGTTCGGTGTGCGGGTCGATGCTAAAGCTCCGGTCTTTGCGGGCTAATGCTCGCCGAACCGACTTGCAAGCAATGACATCGGCAGTAAAGTCTCTCAGATACTCGGCAAGTCGCTGGTTGGTCGTTTGAACCATAACGTCGACGTACTCAGGATTACTCAAGTTACAGCCACCAATGAACACCTGGTCGTTAATTAAGGCATATTTAATGTGTGATCGACCACCGAACGGATTTTTAAACGGACGAGATGGTTTATTGATGACATAGCAGTTAACGCCAGCTTCGCGCAGTTTATGGATGGCCGACACTACTGGTTTAAACGTACCATAGCCTGCTTTTGGGTCACGCTTGAGGAAGAACAGCGGTCCTGGTACTAGCATGTCTTTTAGCATCAACGAGTATGCGTCTACCATGAAGGTTACGTCGGCTCCTTGCTGGGCTGCTTGGCACATGGCGTCAACAATGTCACCAATCACGGGTTGGTCTGGTCGGAATTCCATGGTAGCGAGCGTAATTTTGTCTTTGGAATTTGCTTGCTGACAGGCCTTGATGAGACGGGCAAAATAATCGTGTCTGTCGAATAAGTGGTACATAGTATTTATGCTAGTAATTGTACAGCGGTGGCTAGAATGTTGTCAAAGCAGCACTAGTTGCCTGGCGGAACATTTTTTGGCCACGTACAAAATCATAATCACCCGAGTATGTCTTGGAATAAATAACGATAACAAATGGTGTAGTACCATTATCAATAATTGCGACGTCATGAGCTCGTTCTGGCAGATAGCCGGCCTTGTGATACAATTTCTCGCTGCTTGTTACGCTCGATGGTATAAAACGTTCTTCATCGGTGTTTTGCATCCAGCTTAGTAGTAGCTTGGTATTATCTTCGGACAGGAGCTCACGTTTGTAGAATTTAGCCAGCAAGCGAGCCATATCCTCGGGAGTAATGGTATTGTCGGTGACGTTATAGCTCGGTAGGCCGTTCTTTTGAGCAAATGCTTGCAGATTGTCTCGACCAACGGTGTCGTTAAGTATTCTCCAGGCTTGATTGTCGCTTTGGTTAATCATCAAGCGAAGTTGCTCCTGGGCAGCTTTGTCGCCAACGGTTTGATTCAGTTGATATTTATTCTTCTCTGCCCCCTGCAAGAAAACCAATGCCGTTAAGATTTTGGTGGTGCTCGCAGCCAAGAATGCGTGATTATCGCCACTTTGAATGCGTTTGCCGGAGTTAAGCTCGATCACTGATATACCGGTGTCGTATGGGTATTGTTGGATTATAGCGTCAAGCTCAGCTTGTAGCTTGCTCGTATCGACTGTTATTTTTGGTGTTTCTGCCCCCTGCTTTTCGGCTTGGTGGGTTTGGCTGGTTGGCGTATTGGATGCAAAAACGGTTTGACTGAGAATAGCTAGGCCAACGAGACAACCTGCGAAGACAGCAAGCTTTGGAATTCTTAGGCGCGGCGTTTTCCATTTCTTCGGTCGCTTGGGTGGCTCCGGAGTGCGATTGCTGTAGTAATAGTAGTTGGGCATAGTATTGTTTTTATCTTTATTGGCTGAGCTAAGCCTGAGAAGTTTTTTGCTAATCTGCTTATGTTATTGTAACAAATTTTGCCATATCTAACACGTGTTGATCTGCCTAGGCTTCTAGCAGCCGTCGTACCTGGGCAACGAGCTGGCCAGGTGAAAAGCTCGACTTAATAACGTGACGGGTTGCGCCCAGCGACAGAACACGTTCGACGGTCGGTTTATCGGACAGATTGCTAAGAACTAGAACCTTGGTCTTAGGGAATTTCTTTTGCAAGTTAGCCTGCTCTAGGAACGTGATGCCGCTCATAACTGGCATCAAGATATCGAGAACAATAATGTCTGGCGTAATTTTTTTGAGTTGGTCCAGAGCCTCCTGGCCATTACTCGCTACGGCAACTTTAAATTTTTCAAGTCTAAAGACGTGCTGGTAGGCGTTGCGCAAAATTTCTTCATCCTCAACTATTAAAACTGTATACATTAGGTTTTCCTCCGCCTAACTTTGTTCTTGCCTTTGACCGGAAAGCTTAAAATAAATTCAGTGCCGTGCCGATATTGTGACTCAACCGCTATCTCTCCTTTGTGAACTTCTACAATTTTGTGAACCCAATACAAACCAAGTCCAGTGCCACTGGTATTAAGTGTCATCGGGTTTTCTATACGTGAGAATTTTTTGAATAATTTTGACATATCTTTTTTGCGAATACCGATACCCTGGTCTTTGATATGGATTCTGATGGTTGTGGTGCTTTGTGTAACGCGAACCGTTACAGCTTTGCCGTTGGCTGTATATTTGTGGGCGTTGTCGATTAGATTTTCAAGGACCATTCGAACTAGGATTGGGTCAACGTCTCCAAGGACGGCTTTCTTTGGCGCGTGGAATTTGATCTCCTGTTTTTTGGCGATAAACTTCTGAGCTTGTTCGGCTATTACATCACGCATCAACGAGGTAATCTCGACCGTTTCAATATGAAGCTTAATCTCGCCAGCATCAGCTTGAGCTACTCGCAAAAGGTCGTTAACGACAGTTAGTTGTCGCTCGTTACTATCGTAGGCTGTCTGGATAATATTTCGTTGATATTGCGAGACTGTACCGGCGTAGCCCTCAAGTAGCATGCCGAGGTATTGCTTGACGCCAGTAGCCGGAGTCCTTAATTGATGTGAGGCAATTGAAATGAATTCATCCTTGGCCTTGTTTAATGCCAGCAATTCTTTCTGTCGTGAAATATCGAGCATAAAGCAAATAAAGCGACCTGGTGAATCTGGGATCATAACTGCTCCGGTAAGGGTTGGTATGGTGACGCCGTCTTTGCGAGAATACTCTTGTTCGGTCGGCTCACTCTGTCCCTTAAAGGCAATATCTTTGAAGTGGTGACCGTTGCTCCGATTGTTATTTGACGGTAACAAGGTGTGTAAATTTAAGCCTTTCTTGAGGTCTCGTTTGGTATAGCCAAACATATCCAGAAAGGTTTGATTGGCTTCGCCAACAGAACCATCTATATTTGCGACAACAACTCCCAAGATACTTGAACCAAACAAAGCGTTGAACTTGCGTTCGCTTCTGACAAGGTCGGCCTCAACTGTTTTTCGCTCAGTAATGTCTACAATGACCAGCGGAAAGCGAGCTGGTTTATTATTTTTATCTACTGCTACCTTGCCCCGAGCGAGTACCCAGCGGGTAGTTCCATCGCTGGTGACGATCCGATACTCATCTTCGTAGGCGTCAACCTTTTTGATGCTGGCTTTCATGCCTTTGATGACACGAAGACGGTCATCTGGATGAATTGCATTGGTGAACTCCTCCATTGGCAACCCCGACTGAGCTTTCAGCGGCCGGATACCAAAGATGCGGGCCAGATGACGATCGGATATAACAAGATTACTCTGGATATCCCATGACCAAACGCCAATCGAGCCACTTGCTAAAGCAGTTTGCAGCTGTTCCTGGGCTTCGTGTTCACGCGCCTCTAGGTTGAGCTTACGTCGGACATTCAAAGCACTACTGATTGAGATAGCTGTTAATTCGGCAATTTGTTTACAGTATTCATTGTAATCATTGTCGTAAACAAGTCGCGGACTAACACCTAGTAAAATTACGCCGAAGGTCTCATTTGTACGCGTATGCACGAGTGGCAACACAACCGCGTCGCGGGCCGATTCTTCCCACGGACCACCCGGCAAGTCGGTGAAGTCCTTTTCTAGGCCATAGAGTACTTGGGGTTTGCGGCTTTGGATTGTGGCAGCAAATGGCAAAATTCCTGCGTCTTCATCGGAGCGCACGACCCGCTGGGCGATACTCGAGTCGCTATCGAGTGACGTGGTGGCAACGAGGCGAAGCGTCTTTTCGTCTTGATTTTGTAAATAAATAAGAGCGTATGGTATATCGGCTGGTGCTTCACTGAGTGTATTAGCAACCAAAATACAGGCTGCCTCAGCTGATTCGGCAATAACAGAGTGCTGTGATAGTTTGCGAAGCGTGCGGGTGCGGCGCTCGGACAAGATGCGCCGAGTCGTTTCGTTGGCAACGTTTAGAATGCCAAGAATTTCTCCTTCGGAACTAAAGATCGGATTAAACGTGTAGTCGAAATAGGCTTCTTCTGTAAAGCCATGGCGGCGAATTGGCAACAAGCTATTGAGAGATAGGCTACCTTCGCCATGCTCGAGAACACTGGTTAGGGTGGGTTCTATGATGTCCCAGATATCGTTCCAGACAACGCCCGCTGGCTTGCCGAGTGCCCAGGGGTGTCGGTCGCCTAAGATTGGGCTCCAGGCATCGTTGTAGAGCACCATCAATTCTTTGCCCCAGTAAATAGTCATGGGAAATTGGGAGTGCAAGCACATGCCCAATGACGAGGTTAGACTAAGTGGCCATCGCTCAATGGGTCCGAGCTGATGTGTCGACCAATTGTGGCTGGCTATGAGTTCCCCCATTTTGCCGCCACCGGCCAGAAAATTCTGAGCCATATCTAAATTATCCTCTAATACTGCCGAAGCGCCAAATGGGACTCACAATAGTTAAGAAAAATTTAACATTTATTGCGTATACTGTTATCTAGGATTTAGAAATAGTACAGTCCACGTAATAAGCAGTACGCACCAAGGAGTTTCCAGCATGACAACAAGCACTACAGCCCCTCGCTCGGTAACCGTAAGTCGCTATCGGTTTTCAGAGAATGAATCAATCATGGGCGAAGGACCAGAGTCTACTCAGCAGTACGTATTACGGGTTAAAGACCTCGAGGAAGATCAAAAACCGCGCGAAAAATTATTGGCAGCCGGTCCCGAATCGCTCGCAATATCTGAACTCGTCGCTATTTTGCTTGGTGTTGGTACCAAAAAAGAAGAAGTATTAACGATGGCAACCCGAATTTTAAAAGAATATGGCGAGCGAACACTTGTAAATGAAACTAATCCTCGTCGCTTGTCTGAAGCTCTCCAGATTCCTCTGCCTAAGGCGTGCCAAATTGTGGCTAGTTTTGAACTTGGTCGCCGTTATTTTGAGCGACGTTCGGGCAAAGCAGTCTTTGTGAATACAGCCCAACAAGCATTTGATTATTTGGTAGACATGGGCAACATGAAAAAAGAGCAACTAAGGGGACTATACCTTAACAGTCGATATCAAGTAGTACACGAGGAAGTTATTTCGATTGGCAGTGTAACGTCCAATATCGTGCATCCACGCGAGGTTTTTCAGCCTGCAATTGAATATGGAGCGGTCGCAGTCATCATCGCGCATAATCACCCGTCAGGCAAACTCGAACCGACATATGCCGATATTGATGCCACCGAACGCTTGCAGATAGCCAGTCGCATACTGGGTATTGACCTGCTTGATCATCTGATCATCGCTGGTAAAGAATATATTAGTATTATTGATCGTGAAGCAGAGATAAAAGACGAGCCTATTTAGTAGGACAATCGCTCGATCGCTACATGGTAAGCTGCTTGCGTCAGACTGGTCAGGTTGCGGGCTTTAGCAACTTTGTCGATAGTTTGAACGGCTTGAGACATAGTGGTCTTTAATTTGTGGTTAATATCAGCTTCGGTCCAGGTTTCATGGTTCATGTTCTGTTGCCATTCAAAGTAGCTGACAATTACGCCACCGGCGTTGGCAATAATATCCGGTAAGATGGTTGCCCCAGTTTCGATAAGGAAGTCATGGGCCACGGCATCGATCGGGCCATTGGCAAGTTCGACAATGTAGCGCGCTTTGATAGTGTGCATATTGTCTTCGGTGACCGTATCGCCGAGAGCCGCCAACACAAGGATGTCGACGTCGGCTGCCAAGATATCGTCGTGACTGATGTGTGATACATTTTCGGCCTGGTACTCGCTGAACGGACGACCTTCCGTCTTGGTTGCAGCTAAGTCATTGGCATCAAGGCCGTCTTTGCTGTAGATGCCGCTGCGTGAATCGGCAGCAGCGACTAAGCGCCATTCTGGATGTTCTTTGGCAGCAATGGTGGCAAAGAAAGAACCAACATTGCCAAAGCCCTGCACTGCGATGGTCAATGGTTCGTCGGCCTCACCACGCAACTTTAGTAATTCGGCTAGAGCTATAACTCCACCTCGTCCAGTAGCGGCTTCGCGGCCAAGGCTACCGCCCTTGCCAACACTTTTGCCTGTAAAGCTGGCGCGCGATTGGTCGCCCGTCAGATCGGCATACTCGTCTACCATCCAATCGATAATGCCAGCGTTCGTATTAACGTCCGGGGCTGGAATATCTTTGTCTGGTCCAATGTGTGGATGTAGGTGGCGGACGTATTCTCGACTCAACTCTTCTATCTCGGCTTCGCTCAAGTGTTTTGGATTGACCGTTACGCCACCCTTGCCACCACCAAGCGGCAAACCAACGGCAGCAGTTTTGAAGCTCATCAGTGTGGCGAGGGCTTGTACCTCTTCTAGATTGACTTCATGATGGAAGCGCGTGCCGCCCTTGTATGGTCCGCGTCGATTATTGTGCTGAATACGATAGGCTGGAAACTGTTTACCGCTCTTGAGAGTTATTGTGAAGACATGTGACTGGTCTGGCGTAAGGAGTTTTTTAAGCGAAGCGTCATCGAGACCAATTTTTTGACTGGCTTTTTGTATATGATGGTGAGCGGTTTTTAGCATCTTTTTAGTGTAGCAGACCGCACTGTTTGCTACTTGTCTTTTGGTTTGCTATCTGGGTCAGGATTAGCGCCAGGCACAGTTTCGCTGGTTTTTTCTTTGGCATTGCCTTTTGGTGTCTCGTCAAAACAGTCTCGTTTCATAAAGCCCCAGCCGCCTTTCCCATCCGGTGACTTGATGCGCACATAAACAGCTTCGGCAGCGCCGCGGCTTTTAACAGTATAGCGGTACCAAACGGTTTCTTTGCCGCTGACAAATCTGATTTTGTCGTAAAAGCCACCTGATGTTTCTGGATATGACATATTATTTGGACCCCAATATGGTGTAGCATAGTTACCGTAGAAATATGGGTGAGAGCACTTAGGAGAAATATTTATAGGTGAGCCGTCAACGAATTTGCCCGGTGCACCGTTTGGGTCTTGACCAAAAGAAGAAAAGTTTTTCATAATGCCCCAAAATGGGAGACACGGATTATTGGCTGGGTTGTATACTTTTTTATCACTTAGAATGAGAGTTTCTATCCAGCCGCACTGAATTGGCTCGTCTCGATTTTTGCTAACAATCAAACCGAGCCCCCAGTCACCTGAGTAACTGCGCTTAACTTGCATAAATTCGTCACCTTCGTCAGCTCGACCCTTGCCAAAGCCGCTGGGCGTAAAGTTGATAGGTGCACCACTGCCATGAAAGTCATCCCAGTGAGTATTTTGGATATCAGGTAAATCGGCTGGAATAGATAATTTATCGAGCGTAGCTTGGCTGATTGCCGCCGGGGAGGCGGCTACTATATTGCTTGAGGTCGGGGCTGCCGGTAAGAGACTGACAGCAGCCAGCGTCACCAATCCAAGTCTCTTAGCTGCGTAGACTATATCTTTTCTGCTCTGATAGATTCGCTCAGGGTTGTGAAAAGGTTGTCGCTCCATAACGATGACCTATTGAGCACTGTCGCTCCAAGCGGCAGTAGTGGTTTTGGTCAAAAGAAAATACGGGGCATGTCGCGCCACCAAAACTAACATAGAGGTATTTTTACCATGAATGACAATTTGATGCTAGTTACGGTTATTTTTTACAACTGCGCGTCTGTGACCGGACTTCTTAAGCCAATCTGTTAAAATGTGATATATTACTGTACTGTCGTATAATTCCCCGTCTTCGTAGAAGCGGCTGGCAATCTTGAGCTTGGTTGGATAAAGCAAAATTGCATTGGTTTGCCAGCCGCCAATGCCACCATGATTACCTACCAACTCTTCAAAGGCGTGTACTTCTTTTGACGAGGGATGAAAACTCGAAAGTATTTGTACGTCTGGCGTATTCGACATAGTGGCTACTTTTAGTAAATCTTTTGGCCGGATGGCATCATATTGGGCTAGTGGATCTACGCCCGTAGTCTCCCCTGTTTTCAGTACGATTGATCCTGTCTGGCTGTAGCAAACTGGTCCAGAGTCAGTCGTATCAACAATAACTAAACCGATCCCCTTGGTAGCGAGCAAGGCATCAATAAAGCCCGGATAGGCTGTGTCGATGGCTTCTTTGTTTGGACGCTTAGCAAACTTCTTCAGCCAAATATTACCAAGATTGCCTGACCCCGTTACGATTACATTAGTAGTGCTCGTTGATTTAGTTGTGTGCTGCGTCGCGTTCTGCTGACTCTTGAGTTTATATTTTTTACCAAATACTCCAATTACGGAACTTATAGCGCCAGTTCCAGCGCCAGTTTGAGCTAATAATGTCCGCACTATACTTTGTTGTTCAACTGGCTTGGTTGAGGCATGTACGGCTGAAGTGCCAAGTAGCTGCCCGATGTGATCCTCAAGGCTTACGCCATGGTGTAGTTGCTTGAAGGTTGCTCCCTGACTTTGGCCATGGTCAGACACGAAGACGATGTGATACGGCCGTGGTGCATGCTGCTTGGCTTGCATGAGAATGCCGACAATGTGATCGAGTCCTGTTAGGGCAGCCAATGACTCGGGTCGGGCTATGCCGGCATGATGGGCGATTTCGTCGTAATCCAAGTAGTCTACATAAATTGAATTCTTGCCTTGAATCATCTGGTCTGCCACGATGGTAGTTTGCAAATCACGTAGCAAAACATTGGTAGCCGCTCGCAAAACAACATAGCTTGCCCGCCGTGACACTCGTGGCTCAATCTTACGTATGCGTTGCCGCTGTGCTTGATAGATCTCTTTGACCATTTCACCGATTGACAGAACGAAGGCACGCATAAAGCCGTACAGATTTGAGAAATAGTTCGTATAAGCGCGCATAGCCTGCAGTGATTGACGATTACCATCCAGCTTACTCATGACCATAATGTTGTGTGGGGCATCGCCAGAAAAGAGATTGCCAATGCTAACGCCGTCATCGACCAATAGCCCAGTACCGGTACTTAGACGCTTCTCTATCAATGCGGCACTGCGTGGTTGGTTGGCTACCATAAATGTATTGGTTTCTCTCTCGTACCACCTAAACGCCGGAATGTTTTGGTTGGTTCCAAATAGGATGCCTGCTTGAGATGCCGGTGTGGTTGATGGGATCTGAGTGTGCCAATTTTGCAACGCATACGCATCGGAGTCGATTAACCGCTTAATGTTTGGCACGTTGCCGGTGTTGAGTTGCCACTCTAAGACTTGGGTTGAGACGCCATCAAGCTGAACAAATACAAAGCCTGGCTGCTCAGTTTTTATTTGCTTTTTGTTTTTTGCCCCGCGCACTACTTGCCGCAAAAAATACTCGTCTGACTGTGCCAGCATAATCCACTGCAAGAACGCAATAACGGCAGCATATATCCAAGTGCCGACGAGGCTACCAGAAAAGCTGACATGGTGGATGCCAGGCACAATCTCGAGTGTTACCCACACCACAAGCGCATATCCAAACAGGCTAACAAGCAAAATACCGAGCATGCCCAATACACGTGCCAGTAAAGAAAATAAGGGCTGTAAGATAATTTGAACAATTTGGATGAGTAATACGCCGACTAAAGCACTCTTCCAACTATCGACGCGTATAGCCGTAAATGTCTGCAGTACTACTGTGAGCACTCCTGCACTCACAATGGCATAAAGTATATATTGTAGAGGAGTTACTCGCACCAGACGTTTCATGTCCTCTATACAATACACCTGTCTTCGTAAGGAAAGAAGTGTGTCTCATTAATCTTAACTTTCTACACCGATTACCATAAACAGATTGTAAGCGAGCGATATTATATTAAAAGTTAAGAAATATTTAAGATTTATAAGATAAGATTTAGGTAAACGTATTAAGCACAAGGATGTTTGGGATGAAGTTGCTTGTAGTGGAAGATAGCAAGGGGTTGGCTAAACGCATCAAGTCGGTGCTTGGCAAACGCTATCTTGTCGACGTTGTACACACCGGCAAGGATGCACTGCATCAAATTGGCCTCGTAAATTATGGAGTTATCATCCTTGATCTTGGTCTGCCGGACATCCACGGCATGATTATATGCAAGACCATTCGTGAGAATGGCGTAAAGTCACCTATTCTTATTTTGACGGGTGTTGATGATGTGCAGTCACGCGTGCAGTTACTAGAAACTGGCGCGGATGATTATTTGGCTAAGCCGTTTAATGGAGCCGAGCTGGTTGCTCGCGTGACTGCACTCGCCCGGCGTCAGCCTATGCCTTATATTGGCAGCATTATTACCGTTGGTGACCTCGAAGTCGATACCAGTCGGCGACAGGTGCGGCGTTGTGGTGTTTTGGTGCCCTTACGACGCAAGGAATTTGATATCTTACAATATCTTGTGAGTAACCGTGGTAGAGCAGTATCGAGGGAAATGATCCTTAACCATGCCTGGGAAAGTGGTAAAGAGAGTTGGAATGGAACCGTTGACGTTCATATAAAGCACCTCCGCGATAAAATTGACCGGCCCTTTCAGAGTTCGATTATTAAAACGGCTTATGGGATTGGGTATATGGTCGAAAGTACCCCGTAGATAAGATAAGGTAGAAAGGTTGCTATAATGAAGTCAACAATCTCTAGTGTGCTCACAAATGTGGACGCACGAACCAACGAGGCTGTAAAAGCACAGTTGGTCCAAGAGTTGAGTGCCGGCATTCCCTGGTGGAATGTAGCCGACTAGCTCGGAACACAAAGATAAGGGTGGGTCGAGAATCGGAGAAAGATTATGACACAGTCAAGACAGCCCAATAAAAAACTCCGATTTTCAACCACTTCGGTGCATAGACCATGGCAACGAATGTTTAGTATAAATAGCCGGCTGACAGCTCGCAGCAAGCGCCACCTGCTCCCGGAAAATAAAGCCCGTGAACGCGTGCTACGAACGTTGCTTATCGGCACATTATCTATCACGAGTATATTTTGTGCTTTGTTGCTACTGAGTTATTTTTCTGGCAACACGTATGTTATTGCTCGTCTCGTAACAAATGCCGGCGCAGTTGTATACCTCGGCGGTCTCTATTGGCTGTTTAAGCGTCGCCAGCTTCGTTTGGCCTCGGTTTTACTGGTGGTATTTTACGCTTTGATCGCCAGCTCATCAGCTTGGTGGTGGAGCATAAATATGCCCTTCGCCACGCTCCTGATGTGTGTGACGATTACCTTGGCTGGCATATTGCTGGGCGCACGGTACTCTCTCTATACCGGTGGTGTGTTTTGCGCTATCGTCTTAGTCCTACAGTTTTTGACAACTTTCGAAATTCACATTGCCAATATGAGTTGGCAAACCGGAGCACCCTCACTATTTGGCGAGGCCATTGGCTACTGCTTACTTTTCGTTATATTGGCTCTGGTGTCTTGGGTGTTTGGTCGGCAGATAGAGCGTTCGCTTTATCAAGCCCGTGCTGCCGAAATGGCGCTCAAAAAAGAGAGAAATCTATTGGCAGTCAGGCTAAAAGAGCGAACCGAGAAATTGCGAGCTGCTCAATTAGCCGAAATGCAGCAGCTGTATCGTTTTGCTGAACTTGGACAACTGAGTACAGCGTTGCTTCACGACTTGGCGAACCATCTAAGTTCATTGACGCTTGATATTGAAGACCTGGAATTGCGTCAAAAGCGTCGCAATATGGCTACAATAAAAAATGCCAAACAAAGCATGATGTACCTCGATGACTTGGTCGCCCGCGTGAGTCGACAGTTGCATGATAAAGGCGAAGTACAATCGTTTAATTGCGCCGAAAACGTCGAGTCCGTAGTAGCACACCTGCGTCCAAAGTTTAGCGAAGCAGATGTTCGCCTGTCGCTCGTACAGCGAGGCTTACGACGACATCAACAGTATGAGGGTGATCAAACACGCTTTGGCCAGGTTATTACAATTCTACTAACCAATGCCCTGGATGCTACTCGTCCAGCGGATATCCCAAAGCGCCAGCGTCGAGTTAGGATCGCGCTACACACCAACGCTCATGAAATTGTCGTGCGCATCAGTGATTGGGGTGTTGGTTTGTCTCCGAAGCAGCGAGCAGAACTTTTCAAGCCGTTTTATTCAACCAAAGAAACGGGTATGGGCATTGGCCTATTTATTACTAAACAGATCATTGAGACACACTTTAAAGGTACGGTTCAACTAGAAAATAACTCCAAGCCAACAACCTTTACAGTCACCCTCCCCAACAGGAAACTACATGCAATCGAACAAAACACACCAACTCATAAAGACCGGTCTAAAACGACTGCAGTCCAGCGCGTCCCTCACGTCGCTGCCGCCGGTTCTAGCCGCCAAAGTCCTTAATGCCCTCGAGCCGGTTAGCGGCGCTGAGTCATTGCGACAAGAATTGGCGCTTAACGTGCAAAAAATTGTCACCAAAGACTGGATTTTGTCACAAGATTTATTGACAGTTTTTTGCGTGCTCGATGCTTTGCAGCGCTACGATAAGACGTTTATTCCTGGCTCGTACCTGGCGTATGCGCTGCACAGACTTGTTGGTAGCGAGATAGCTCCAGGTGGTCCGTATGCTTCCGGGGCAGTGCAGCTTGATCCAGTAGCCAATATATTTATTGCTCGATTTTTATCTCAGCACGATGTTGAATTGCCAAATCTGCATAAATATCTTGATGATTTGGTGGTAAGAAATGACTACCCCAACGATGCTATTACGCCAGACGGATTTCGGTATTTGCTAGCTTCAACGGTTTCGCCCAGCAGCAAGCTACAGTTGCTCGATGAACTGCAAAAGCAGCCGCACACTGGTATATCGGCTCAGCAGGCGGCACTACGTATTACAAGTATTTATCGCTTTAGTAATACCTTTACATTGTGCGACCTTGTCACGTCATTGCGCGAAATACTCATTCACAAATCGAGCTGGAAGGCCGAGCGTTTATACGCCGTTAACCTACAGTCTGAGCCGAATCAGATTTTAACCATAGCTATCATTCTGGAAGCGCTCAGTCTACAGCTGGCGTCTACCAAAATTGATGTTACTGTCGCCGACACTGAACTTCAGGCTCATCAAGCAGTGCTGCAGATGACCAAAAAGCAGTTGTCTACCCTGCCGACTCCGCTCAATATAACCGGCTTGAAAGTATGGGACCAAATGCGGCGAGCTGATCGTAATCATGAAATTGTGTTAATGCCCCGCTTCTTTGCTTCCTCACTTAAACAACGCCCACAATTAACTGAAGACTGTCTGCAGCAACTTGGTGCCGCCAATTTTTTCTGCTGGATCTCGACAATTATCTATGATGATTTTATTGATGAAGAAGGCGACCCAGAATTATTGCCGCTGGCTAACGTGACGCATCGTTTATCACTTGATACCTATAGGCAAACGTTGCCAGACCACCCAGAGCTCCATGACTATATTGTCAAAATGTACACAACGATTGACTGTGCAAATGCCTGGGAGATTGCCAATACCCGCGCGCCCATAAAAAGTGACTCAATCAGTCTGGCCTCGCTTCCCTACTATGGTAATCGCGTTGTCTTGGCTGACCGCGCCTTTGGTCATGCCATCGGCGCAATGCTACTAGCGCGGCTATCAGGTAGAGTTACCAAGAAGCAGGTCTACAAAATTGAACGAGCCCTACAGCACTACCTAATCGCCCGTCAGTTGAATGATGACTTGCACGACTGGCGCAAAGATCTGCGAGCCGGCCAGCTCAGTACAGTTGTGACTGACTTGCTGCGGGATGCCAACGTTGGGCCGGGCAATTACAAGCTTGCAAAGCTCGTAGCTCGCTTGGAAGTACATTTCTTTAACCATGGACTAAAAAAAGTGTGCACGCAGCTGATCGGCCATGTTGCTAAGTGCCGAGCTGCCCTTGCTTCAAGCCATCTCATGGCTGAAACCGGTGGCTTTATCACGCTGCTAAACGATCTCGAAGCATCAGCTCTCGAGGCTATCGAAGTTCAAGCCAACGAGCAAGCATTCCTGCAATCGTATCAGCAAGCGCAAGCAGAGCTACGTGCAACGTAAATTATCGACAGAAAAACCGGGGTGTCGCGCTTGCTACCTTTGTGAAGCTGCAGCCCCGGGAGTACAATATAGATATGAATCCAGCTATAAAGACGTTCAATCAAGATCAAGAAACATCTCGCCGTGAAATTTGTGACCTCCTTGCTCGGGAAATCCATAAAAACTTCCACGCAACCGAAAGTAAGATCTGGCATGGTGCGCCGGTCTGGTTTATCGAAGGCAATCCAATTGTTGGCTATGATGTACTCAAAGACTGCGTCCGTCTGTTGTTTTGGAGTGGACAATCTTTTGATGAAAAAGACCTCAAGCCAGAGGGTAGCTTTAAGGCAGCTGAAGCACGCTACACCGCTGTTGATCAAGTAGATGTAGAATCTCTCAAGCGTTGGCTTAAGAAATCAGAAACAATTCAGTGGGACTATAAGAATATTATTAAGCGCAAAGGCAAATTAATCAGACTTTAATTTGTATAAACTCTGGCACATAGTTAAGCCCAGATATAAAAGAAGTAGTATCGAACTTAGACTGAGGATCATCAGGAAACAGATCGTACATAGATTTGTGGTAAATAATGCGTTCCACACCAGCGTACGAAAGCGCAGCTATGCACATTACGCACGGTTCACAACTGCAGTAAGCGGTTGCTTTCGCTAATTTTCGCTTGCCTGTTTTCTTATTAGCACTGACAACAGCTTTAAGCTCGGCATGATTAATAGCTATATTATCTTTTCTCTGTGAGTTGTATTCTTTGGCAACTATTTTGCCGTCGCTGACGATGATCACTCCACATCCAATAGGTTCGGGCGATTGAGTGGCCAGTTGTAGGGCCTTTTCTAGATACTGCCTATCGTCCACGGTCATTGTGTTAAAAATCGGCAATAACCAATTTCTTCATCTCCATCATTTTGGCGAAGGCATCTGGTTTTTTCATCAGTTCTTCAATATTTTTTGGCACAATTTGCCAGCTGACCCCAAATTTGTCTTTGCACCAGCCACATTGCTCAAATTTTGGATCGGTCGAAAGTTTCTCCCATAGATAGTCAATTTCAGCTTGGTCTTCGCAGAAGACCGCTAAAGACACAGCTTCGTTAAATGACGATGTTTGCTCCACACCAGAGTCCATAGCTGTAAACCATTGATTTTCGAGTTTGAAATCGGCGAACATTAATGAGCCAGCTTTGGCCGGGCCGGTGTCTTCTGGATAGCGTGCCTCGGTGCCACGCTGGGCATCGTTAAACACCGATATATAGTAGTCGATGGCTTCACTGGCTTTGTTGGCCTGCTCTTGAGAAAAAAGTAATGACGGTATGATGAACGGTCGTGGCTCGCCGGCGGGATCGGTCAACATGAGTTGCCACGTCAGGCCATATTTATCTTTCACCCAACCGTAGCGCTTGCTATATGGATATTCGCCCAAGTCCATGAGGGCGGTACCGCCGTCAATCAATTTACTCCAGAGCTCGTTGAGGTGTTGCTCGGCTTGTTCGTCTCGTGAAGGGTCAAAGTTGACCATAAATGAAATTGACTGATTAAACGTAAACTCAGACCCCGCATTAATATTGGTAAATCGATACCCATCTATCTCGAAGTCAACAGTTAATTCTTTGCCAGCAAGATTAAGTTGAAAATCAGCCAGACCTTCTTCGGCACTTTTGGGATAGTACGTGGTATCTACTATGTTGCCGTTACCAAAAGCAGCTACGTAAAATTCGGCTGCCTCCTTGGCGATGCCATCAAACCAAAGATTAGGTATTATTTTTTGTGCCATATGCCATCCCTCCGCTATGTTCTTGTCCCTTAATCATAACAAAAGCCGACACGTCTGTCGGCTCGTATTATTGATTTAAGACTGAATTGGTTGTTCTTTTTGGGCGGCAGCAATAATCGGATGAAGTACTTCATGGGCGGTAACTCCGGCACTTTCGAGGCACTCTACTGCCCATTCCGAAGGGTCTCTTTTGTCGTACTCGGCGTTCTCTACTTCGTAGGCTGCGCATCGCACAGCCTTGTCTTCCTGGTCTTTTATCTGTTGATTATCTTCGCCTACACCGCCAAAAAACCAGCCAGCAGTCATGCCGACTGCTATAGTCGCTGCGGGATATCGGGTCAGAATGGCCATATCAAGTGTATATTCCCCAACCACTGTGACGTAATATCCGGCAAAGCCGGCTACTTTTAAGTTGCGCTGTCTTCGTGTTCGTTCGGCCTTTTGCGTGTAGTGATCGTGATCCCGATGATCGATCGAGGTGTAGACTTGCTCTGAAGTCTGACGCTGCTGATTCAGCGCCTCTGCCTCCATGAGCGGCAAGCGAACTTCAGGATTAAAATCTATGACGTGAGCGTTTGGTATTATTAACATATTATTGATCTTGGTTATTCTGTGTGGAGTTTGACTTCTTGGCAAATGAGGCCCAGATGAGGAATCCAGCTACCAGTCCTGTCGGTGTTATGCCTTGAACAATAAGCTCTTGGCCTGCTTCGTGATTGCCGGCCATTAACTCCTGTATCCCAGATACTTCCATTAAAACTGCGGTTCCAGCCAAGAATGTTCCCATTGCTCGAGCTGTGTAGCGAGTTGGCTTACCTACCAAGTATTCCGGTGCAACTTCTTGCGGATTATTCATTAAGAATAAAATAACATAAAAACAAGACTTTGTATAGATGCGACACTGGCTCACGAGAGGTCACTGAGGTAAAATAAATACATGACGAACGCACAAGTAACTGGCGGCACTGTACATGAGATGCCTGCTGACTTGAAAAAAGCCTTGGTAGCCAACAAGGCATCTCTAGAAAAATGGGAAGGCCTGACTCCACTGGCGCGTAATGAGTGGATTTGCTGGAACATTACTGTTAAGCAGCCAAAGACACGAACAGATCACATCAAAAGAACTGTTAAAGAACTAAAAGAAGGTAAACGCCGCCCCTGCTGCTGGATTGGTTGCATTCATCGCACCGATAAATCTATCAGTCCATCTGTTAAATGGGTGCTTGGTAGACAAGCTAAGTCGAAGTAAATCTATGCCCAGTATTCTGGGAGGTTGGCATCGAATGAGACCACAGGGTTAAACTGCGCGTTCCTGTCGTTTTAGCAAACAGGTGTCATCTAAAGTATTTAAGCTTGTTTTTCTTCTTTGGCAAGAGCAGCTTCGGCTTCCCGGTCAGCTTTTCTGTCTGCCTCGGTCATTGTTTTGTCTCGCAATAATGCTACTGCAAGCAGCGTAATAAGAAATGAGACGAACCACGATAATACGAGGAATAAAATAAAACTGTAACCCTTGTTTTTTGCTAGTATGGCTGGCCAAAAGGCGATAAATATCCATAACGCGACTCCAAGAACGATAAGAAAACCCATTTTGCTAATACTCCTTATGTCTATGGTAATAATAAACCATCTCTACAAAAGTCGTATAACCAGTTTATTTAAATGACTGCTTTAGCTTCTAGGCGAGCACGTTTTGCAGAGGCAAAATCATTCTCTAAGACAAACGTACCGTTGGGTTCTTCTGTGATGTCGACTATGCGCGCTCCCTTGCGAGCGACTGCAAAATTAGGTATTTGACCCTTGTCTAAGCCCAGGATTTTAGGTGTCATTAATTTTGCAAGTTTCTCGCTACGTCGCAAACCATCAATAACTGGCAAGTATTTATCGTAATCGTGTATGCCACGCGCCTGTAGAATTGACTCCACAGTTACAGCGAATCGAGGAGCGGCTTGGAAAGCTGCCATTGCTCCACATACTCTTGCTATATGGTAATCAAGTGCAACAACAACAGAGCTGTCTAAATCTTCATTTTTATCGTCGTTATGCTCTTTGACACCTTGTGACTGCAGGTACGTATTGTTAAGGGGGCGCCCATCATTTAGGCTGTAAAGTCTGTCGAGTGCTCCCTCCGCAATACCTGCATGTGTAGCTCGTGCCCCCATCAAGTCAGTCGTGTTAGCCAGGTCTTCAAAGGGTGTTTCGCCAGGTAGTGTAAGCTTTCTGCTCTGATCCTGAAGGCCTAATTCTATGCCTGCATCAATTGACATAGTAGACATAATGCTTAAGTAAGTCTCTAATTCACCTTCATGATCTAGGCCTACGTTAGAGCAGTAAGGATAAACGATCACATTATTGATCGGAGCTTCAAGGACTGTTTCACCTGTTAAATAGGTTGGCATATCTCAAATTAAAACATATAAATTACAATAAATCAAAAGAGACATCTGTTAGCTGAAGATAACTTCAATAAGTTCGGCTTTATCGTGAGAAGGGTTTGTGTCTAGTTCCATGAACTCATCTCTGGTAAACCAGCCCCACTCTTCGACGTGAGACGTTGTCTTGATGCGATCCTCTGGCACGGAAACTGTAAAGAATATGTTCATACGTGGAACGCCATTAACAATGTTTCCGATATCATAGTGAATAATTTGAAAATCTGACGAAACAGATTCAGCGGAGATGCCAAGTTCTTCTTCAATTTCCCGCAATAGACCGGCTTTTAAGTCTTCTCCGTAATCGACTCCGCCGCCAGGTATTGACCATTGCTGGCTGTCAACTTCTTTGACGGCTAGTATTTTGTCATCGTGTAAAACTAACGCGCGTACCGCAACACGATACAACGAGTCGTCCACGTCTTCTAGCTTGGGATTTATGTGCACGTGTTTACTATACCAAATAAAGACCGCAAGCTGCTCAGGCAGCTTCGCTCACCTTAGTTGACGAACTTTGAGAGATTGCCAGCAAATGCCTCGAGTATCTTGAGTTCTTGGTTTCTTATGCATCAATAACTATTAAGAAGCATCATGGTTTTGAGCACCTTGCGCTGGTAGGGATCGCTATTTGGAAACATATCTATCAAGGACAAGCCCGTAAAAGTAACTAAATCACCTTTTTTTAAATGTGCGTGAGACTGCACTGTTACGTGTGGCAAAAAGCCTGTTCCCGTAAATTGGGGGTCATTAAAAACTGCCCCATCATTCTTGAGTAGATCCACGACACTATTATGAAGTTGCAAAAGTTCTTTATTAATTTCAAGCAATGTTACTTTTGTTTGCTTCTCGGGCCCAAAGAACTCAAAGTTTGCAGCTTTTGTGGTGACCGCCCTTTGCTTAGTCAGCCATGCTTCTAGCTTAGCAAGCGAATTATCCTTGTCCCAATCAACTGCAAAAGTGTCAGCAATAGTAGTGTGTAGCGGCCAGTTGCTCGAGGAATACTCGTAACCATCTGCAATCTCTTCGAGGAATTGGACAATGGTATATTTTTGCGTGAATTTTGTCATGTGGCAATTTTATCATGCTATGTTTTAGAGTTATTCAGGAAGACGCTCAGCTACATACTCGAAGGTTTCATTAAAATCTTCAACAGTCCGCAAGGCCATTCGTGCTGTACCCGCCCAATCTTTTTCTATTCTAAGTGGAACATATACAATGAACTCTTCATTTGTTTCATGATGTCTGGCGAGACCAATAAAAAGATATAAGTCCTGGGGGTGTCGTTTGTGTCTGTATACGCCGGCTTTCATGACTAAAGTATAGCAAGAGCATAAACGCAAACTCCACCGGGAGTTTCATTAACAGTCTGCACATACAAAAGCCAGAACAGTTAATTCAGTTCTGACTTTATCTGCTTTATCTTGGCTACGGGGAAAGGGTATTGTCTGTCGCCTCCTCCGCTCAAGTTTTCTCGAAGTAAATTTCTGCGAGAGCTTTCGCTACGCCGAACCTACTGCTACGCAGAGCGGTTCTCATCCTTCCCAGAAACGCAAATGAGGCTAGGCGATCAAGTAAACTTGACCATCTAGCCTCATGGCTCCCACTAGTGGACGCACTCAGCAACTACGAAGTACCAATAAATTCTAATTTCACTCACTCTACTGTAAGCGTGATATTTTAGTCGCAAAATATTTATATGTACAGTAAAGTATGGCAGATATGGTAGCAGCTTTTTTGGTACCTGGTTACAGCCCTGATAAGACATTTACCGATCCTGATTTGGATGAGTTAAAACATGCAATGGCAGCACAAGGGGCGCTGCTCAGTGGCGTTACCAGCGGCTGGGGAGAACAGAGTGTGCAGGATTTTGGCCAGCGTGCACTTGAGCAATTGCAGCACTGTGAATACAATGGAATCCTAATCGGGCATTCCTTGGGTGCCTTGGCGGCTCTGAGTATTGTAGATCAAATTCCTTTGCGACATTTGGTGCTGTGCTCTCCTTCGGCTCTGTTCTCAGAGGACATTAATACAAATTTAGACCCTGCACTTGCCCAGCGTATTGGTCAAAAACGAGTGCAGGAGCTAAAGTTTTTTTCTGCGCTGGATGCTTCTTCGTTGGTTAATGATCTAAGGATACCTACAACTATATTATTTGGTGAAAAAGAGTGCGAACTGCATCCGTACCTAGTTGCTCGTTGTGGTCAACTTGCAAGCGTTATCGCTAACGCGGAACTGATTGAAGTAGCTGGCGCAGCACACTTTATTGGCGAGCAGCCGTACGCCAATGAACTCGCACGAGTTGTGGGCCGCATTGCGACGGAGCTTACAGTAGACTAAGCAGACTGGGCTTAATGCCAAAGGTTGAATGTAAGTCGCTGAGCGTCATATCAGGGTGCTTTTTACGCCTATCTTCTACTTGAGAGAGTATGCGACGCAAAGCATCTTGTTCGCTTGATAGCGCTGCCTTCACACTAGGTTTAAACTGAGCCTCTTCAATGAAATGGCCTAATACGTCTTCGACGTCCACAAAACTTCCGGACTGCAACCAAGCTTCCTCAATAAGCGAGCGAATAACTTTCCTAAGTACATAAGCATGCTTTTTATTGCCTGGCATTACGCCTTCCGCAGTCAGCTCGTCAGTTATGCGACAAAGATTTGCCATGTAATGAGCGTCCTCGTCAGAGATGTTTTCAAAGGAGCGTTTAAATTGCTCCGAGAGTTTTCTCAATGGCATCATGGCGTATTCACTTTCGCCAGTCAGAGCTTGTTCAACCCTGCCCAAGCCCAAGCCCACGTCAAAGGCAGTATGTTCAAACCGGTTTACCGATCCATTTTCTGAAACGCCATCAATATGCACGATCCTGCCGATCTGCAAGCAGTCAGATAGCGCTGTAGTCTGATCGTAACCATCTGCATTAAACCATGCTATTATCCCGATTCCGTGTAGGTCGCCCTCCCCAAAGCTCCACTCGTGCTGCAATGTTTCGGGATCCATACTACGAATCTGAGACGGATCGAGCGACGAAGATTTTAACGATGCGTCCAAGGCATGACCACCAATTGACGAGAAGAGTAAATTGCGCCGCTCCAGTCCAACAGCACCTAGCATATCAACAAAATAGTCTACCGCTTTATCGTGATGCACATTAAAGAAACCGCTGCCAAGCATATTGAACAGTGAGGTGTAATTTGTATTCAAACGAGCCGTGTTAACATTGCCGCCAGTACCACCTAGGCGAAGGCATTTTTGAACGAGGGCAAAATTAGAAAATTCCGTCTCACCTGCAAACATCGGCTTGAACGGAGTAATGGTGGCATTGGTAAACAAAACCGTGGGATCATCAATGACGAGCGGAAAAGATTCATGTGTCACGAAACCATTATCATGATGATATTCAAGAAACGAAGATTCTATAGATTGCATGTATTAACTATCGCCTTTCCACCACTGTACTGCTTGCATGCCCAAATGGGGTGGTGACAGATATTTTGCGGCTTCACGTGGGTCGTCATTGATGGCTCCATCGTACGCCAGTCCCGCTTTAGTAAAACGAGCTCGAATGTTCGCTTTCAGTCTCTTGAATTCTGCGCTGTCCTTATCGAATGGTATTCGTGTGTTAAAACTTTGTACAGGTTGAAAAAATACAAATGTAGTGTTGGCTTCATGGATATGACGAGGATTGTCCGCGGGATATAATGAGCTAAAAACAATCGTAAATAAACGTTGTCCGACTATCGTTAGCTGCCAGTCCGAATCATCAATGTTCTCGGTAGCTATAGCTTCTTCGTTAGATCCATCTTCTATTTTTAGAGCGTGGTAAAGAGATTTAAAGCCTGAAGTTAAGGATATAAAATCATCTCCAATAACATTATTGGGCAGAGCTACTGCTATGCCATCTGGTGCTGTGGCAATACCTTCTTGGACATACGTGGCGATATCTTCATAAAGTTGCTGTGCGGTTTCGGGTACAGTAAATTCAGCTTCAATCGAACGTGCAAATGTGATAGTAGCTGACTTAGCAAATGGGCACTGCGTTTCAGCTTTAACATTTCGAAATATGTTATTTATATCTTCACTCATTACAAATTCAATCTTCATAAACCTAAACTAGTAAATATGATGAAGTTATTCTATAATATCACGAATAGGTAACTATACTAAGCTGTTGTGCGCTTAGCTTCGATTAGGCCCTTTAGCACTGACAGCTATTGTCCAAATATTACCCAAACCTACCTTTGTATCCTCTAAGGTACCCATGCGCCATGCGGCACTTTCTCCAATTGCAACAAAGGGATATTTGCCGGTCATACCATGTTCAGACCATAGTATCTTGGCCATACCGAACGAAGTCCGATCAGCATGTACTAGGACACCAACGGGGACAATATCCCAACCTTTACGAAGTTCAAAAATATCGTTACCCTCATGCACATACCACGTAGATAACGCCTGTGCGCCTGCGCTCATTCCCGCAATATGCACCCCTCGACCAACGGCAACCCGTAAATACTCTAGAAGGCCCCAGTCGGCAAATAGTCGCAACAATTCCTCAGTATTACCGCCGCCAAAGTAGATAATAGCAGCCGACTTTATAGCGTCAATCGCAAAATCTCTCCCTTTTGCTTCTGTAGGCACTACTACGGTGTATCTGTTTCCATATACAGACCTGACGGTGTCGGCATAGTCGGTACTATCTTGTGAAGCGAACCCAAAGAAAACAAATGTAGAACCTTTTGGTGCCCAAGACAGTATGTCCTCGTCAATTAGCTGGGTATCACCGTCTCTAAGTTCTCCGCCGCCCATCAAGTATATTGTTCCGCTCATAGTGATATACGAATGAGCGGATTACGATCGGTATGCATATTGGCGTTAGACTGACATACGCCACTCAGTATCTTTACCGGTACTGCATGGGTGTCGATGTTGGATCTCGCATCTTGTAATGGAATGTTTCCGAGCATAAACTCGATAAACTCACGGATAATACGGTATTTGGCATTTTCGATGGTAAGCCCAGGCGCGTCAGCTTGTTGTTCTAGGTCTAGAGAAGATATTTTAGTGAAGGCCTCGCCGTAGCCATACATGCCAACATTACGAAATACGTAAATATCAAAGTGGTTATTGCCACCCACGCCAAACTCCTTAGAATTATCTATGTCATGTTCATGCTTGGATTGGTAATTATGAATCTGAACACACTGAAACGGGCCTTGTTGAATTATAAATTGCTGATGTTTTACTCGTCCGTTACCCTTATAAAAATCGGTATTTGGTGTAGCCCAAGAACGTCTTGAAAAACTGCTGTGAAGTAAATTCACAGAAATATTACAAATATTAATTCCCTGCTTCATTAGTCGGATGACATTAAACGAATCCATCTCACCATAGTCGGCAACCGTTTCTAGATATTGCTGGGAAGAAAGGCCCGTTCGCTCAAAGTCATCTCCAAAATACCTAATGTAATCGTTTTCATTGATGCAAACATCAAGTCCTGTGGGATTGAAAGCAGAAGAAAAAATCTCCATGCCATCCGGTTGCTTTTCGGGCACAAGGCTAGATTTATATAACTGCCACGCCATATCGAACAAATGGTAGCCACTATGTGACACTTTCCCAAAACCATCAGAAAGACCATGAGATTCTTGTGTCAGTATCTCTTTTGGGAATCTCCATGAACCATCGGCATGCATAACTTGCATTGAGGTAATTGGTACATTAAATTTTTGTGTGGTTTCAGCAATTAATTCTTTAACCTTGTCAAAGCCATGGTCGTATCGTCTTTGGACGTTTATAGAAAAAAGAATTGATTTGTCAGATTGATGTGCTTTGTAGAGGTCTAAAAGCTCGTTATAGTCATCGATCAACCCACTAGCTTGCGCATGGTCAACACTAATCGCTTTTCTAGCCGAAATAGGTTTATCCATCAGAATGTTCAGCCCATTGCCGAGGGCCCATTCAGCGTATGCCTTATGAACGGTAGGTTCCGTGGAGATGACCACTCCTTGGATATCAAACTTCTTGACTAGCGCGTCAAGTATCGCTCTGGCGTGATCGGGAATGACGGCTGTCGCATCAAAAGAATCAAGATACAGCATCTCTAGTTCATATCCTTGCTTTTGGAGGTATGTGTCAATGGTGTCTTTTTGGCGTTTTAAGTCCACGGCTGCAACTAAGCGGACCGGAAGATCTGATGCAAACTTAAATAACGCAGGAACATAAATACGCCTAGCATGGGGGCCAACGCCAACGAGGAGTACATTAACAGTTTTCATGGAGTTATCTTATATCATAATACACATTTCGTATGCTATTACGAAAATGTGTCATTTGACAATTCGCAATTATGTTACAATAAAATCATTCAGGCTATGTATCAAACTATATTGGAGCGTATATGGCGAGCAAAGAAAATCAATGGGATGTATTACAGTTAGGTCCAGATAACTCGGCAGAAGCGTGCGCGCTGTTACCCGAGCTAGCAAGGAATGAAATTGCCGCTATTAAAATCGGACACTTTTTGGGTGAGCAAGAATTAGCCGTAATCAAAGCTAATATGGAAGACAAAGCAATAGCCTGGTATGCCAACAAAACAAACGAACAAGGAAGAATCGGCATTAACGCTACTGGATTTAGCCACGAACCTGACGGCAAGAAAAAGTACTTTGACGCAACGCCGGCAGCCGAGGAAGATCGAGATGAAATATTTGAAGGCACCCAGAGTCCTATCAGTAAAATACTTGAGTTATTTGGGCATGGGTTTGATACAAAAATAGCAACAGAGTCCGAGCTAGCAGAAGCCCGATACTTTGCAGGCCTTATTCGGGCTATGGGTGCAAAAAGTACGTTGCACTTTGATTATGCTCCAAAACAACTTCCTGGCTGGAGTGTCGCTAATGCAGATGAGCAATTTGGCCTCGTATTGTACCTTCAAATGCCAGCAGCAGGCGGAGAGTTAAACATATATGATCGCCCCTGGACTCCAGAAGACGAACGTTACAACCGTGATTATGTAGAAAAGGGTACGTTCGGATTTACCGAAGGCTTTTTGGGTGACACACCCTATGCTTCGGTACTACCATCAGAAGGTGATTTAGTGGTATTCAAAACTCGCAATTTTCATCAGGTCGATGAGATCAAATCAGACAGACCACGATTGGGCTTAACCACCTTCATGTCGCAGCAAGGTGGCACGTTGTCTTTGTGGAGCTAGTCAGCGGTTGTACGAATCAAAGAAATTCTTGAATTTGGACATAACTTCTTTAGTAATGTCGCCTACTGCGCCGTCCCCTACGAGCGCGTCATTTATTTTAGTGACTGGCATGACTTCTTTGCCTGTGGCGGTAATAAATACCTCGGGTGCGCTGAGTAGTTCCTGAACAGTAAAGTCTCGAGATTCGGTCTGAGTGGTTAATTCTAAATCCTTTAGTATGATGCCGCGTGTGATGCCTTCTAACATCCTTGTTTTAGGTGTGGTTAGTATACCGTTTATCACCGCGAATATATTGCACCGCGTGCCTTCTTGCACCATATTGTTGGAGAAGTAAATAATTTCATCAACATCACGCGGGGCAGTATTCATTACACGAATTGCCTGCACATAGTTCGTTGTCTTAGCCTGGGGTTCGTATCGATCGAATTCAGTGAGTAAAATACGGACTCCATTCGTATAATCTTCCGGAGGACATGTCATTCGGGCTTCGACGATGATAACAATGGTAGGTGTCTTCGCCGGCGTAAGTGTTCCGGATGATCCGCCAGAAATAATAATGCGCATAACCATATCTTCGTTGCGCAGCTCATTTGCCTCAATGATTTGTTGTACCCAGTTGGCGACCTGTTGTTTTGACCAAGGCACATTCAGCGAGATAGTCTGACAAGAATCAAAGAGCCTGTCTATGTGCCTGTCCATCATAAACGGTTGACCATCTGAGGTAATCATAAACTCAAAGGCGGCATAACCGCGCGAGTATCCCAAGTCACGGGGTGATATCAATAAATGGTCCTCTGTGACAAGCTGGCCATTTAAGAAATGCACGCTTTTCATACAATTACTATATCAGTTGCATTAACATGATATGAATTAGGACCGCTGCGCGTGATCTCGTTGGGCGCTGAGATACTCTCTTTCTGGGAATAAAACACCATTTCTAATACAGGCTTCACGAACCATGCCTGCTGGAATGCCGTGTGTTGTATGTAGTTTATGTATGTCAGCTCGACTAATCTCGACCCTGTCAATAGAAGGCTTCAAGAGTTTAGTGCTCGTATATAAACCTAGCAAAAAACAAAACACTCCGCTGTTGCGAAGTGAGTACATTGGCTCCGGGGAAAGGATTCGAACCTTCGACCTAGTGGTTAACAGCCACCCGCTCTACCGCTGAGCTACCCCGGATTATTAAAAGAACTTACTTATTCTACCTGTAAGGAGTTAATCTGTAAACAAGGAGGCCCCGAATCATCTTATGGCGGCGGACGTAACGTGTGACAATGAGCGCAATAAAATGCAGATTACTATCTTGGTTTTGGAACTTCTGGTCGGCTAATTGTAATCTCGTGGATCGGCTGCTCCAGTAATTTGAAGTCTTGGACTAGTGTCGCGTCCTTACAGTGATTGACTCTTTGCTCGGGTGGTACATCAGTTTTCATACATACTACTGGCTGTTTAAAGTAGTATGAAACGTCGTAGTCCTGGTTGGTATCGCCTTTGTAAGTTGCCTTGAAGCCTGGAACTGTAAATCCGCTGTCGAGATTGGGTGTGATCTGCGTGGTCGCTGCCTTCCTCAGGCGATCGTTAGCCAGTACGGCTGCCTCAGCATCCATAAGACTTATTGATGAGGATAGCTTGTAGCTGTATGTAAGAGACATAAGATTATGTAGACTACCGTCGAGGCAATCGATACTCATATCCTTTGACTCATGTGTTGGTCCATTGCCTTGAATAGTTATACCCTTCAAGTCGTCTTCTATCTTTCTGTACACTTTTTTGCCCTGAGTATTCTGATAGGTACACGGAAACTCGAAAGAACCAATTGCGTATCGACCGGCTACAAAGCCTGCAGAAACTATGACAAAAACAATGCTAGCGATAGTTATACCGGTGATCTTTAGTATTTTTCTTGTGTTCATTCTGTGCTGAGTTTAGACCGGAAGCTACGGCTTGCTAAAGATGTAGCCGACGTTGCCCTCGTCTTTGTACTTGCGGAAGCTTTGCAGGGCGCTTTGCTTGGCATTATTGTCGGCGGTGTAATAGTGGTCTGGGTAGCTCGCGCTGTAGAGTCTGTAGAGTGGTGAGGTGCCAGCGACTTGGCTGGTCATGATGTAGCCGACAATACCTTGGTCGGTGGCGCCGGACTTAATAGCGTTGTCACGCTCGGGTTTGCTGGCCGTATAGAAATGATTCGTGGTCTTGGCTACCCACATTCGATACAAGGGTGTGCTGCCAGTTGCTTGTTTGTCGTATAGATAGCCGGCGATACCTTGATCGACGTACTGTTTGGCCGCCAAAATTCGGGCTTTCTCGCTTGCGTCGGATGTGTACATATGGTCGCTGACAACGTTATTCCAAAGTTGGTAAAGCGGTTTCTTAGCAATAGCGGTAGGCGGAGCTTGGGTGGCTGGTGCCGGTTGTGGTTTAGTGACGGCTTGGGCGCCGAGCTGTTTGCTAAAGGCCAAGATGCCGTTCATGTAGTCTGTCCCCCACGCCATATCGGTGTAGGTGCCTTCAATCTGATAGTATTTGGCGCCGACTTCGAGGCCCATGTTGGCCAATTTGACTGTAGCAGCAGTTGTAAGGTCGTTGTAGCCCTCGCGGAAGTACCAAGACTGAACACTGGCCCCCACGGGCGTTCCAAGCTTTGTAGAGGCTGTTACGGCAGCAGAACGGGCAGCTGGGACGTGGTCAAAGGACGGAGTACGGAAGTTGGTAGCAAACATTGGAACGAGGACATCTTTCCACTGTGGACCGTAATATTTAAAGGACGGGCTATTGTTGAGGGCCGACCAGCCTTGGGCTGGTTCGGACCAGACCACTTTCTTGTTTTGGGCACGCGCTTGGATCATATAGGTATTGATTTTGGCCCAGTCGAGTCCTTCGGCAGCATTTGCCCAATTCCAGCCATTACAAGCCGCATTCAAGGAGGCCATCTCATGCATGTAGTAGCCGACACTGTTAGAGCGCTTAATGAGCTCTTCGCTGTAAGGTTTGTCCATGTATGCGAGCGGGATATTTTTACAGGCTCCACCTTTACCGCTGGAGGCCCAGTCGGATCCGGCGACATTATTGAAGTACTTGTAGCCCATCTTATCCCACAGCTCAAACTTAGCTTTGTTGCCAGATGCTGTCCTGTGAATCGAGCGGTACACAAGATTAGTGTTATTGTTGGCGAGCTGAGCGTAGTCCTTCTCATATGGGCGCCAGCCAATCATAATGATGTTGTATTGAGCGCTCGGATTATATTTTGGCGCCGGTGTGGTCGACGGTTTTGGTTCACTTGGCTTTGGATTTACGACGGGAATCTCTTTGACACCGGTGAAGATTATTTTGTCTATATATAGATTACGGTCACAGGTTCCGTATCTTACGTAATCGTTCGCAAAGCTGAGGTTAATGTTGTGCTTGCCTGCTACGGCAATTTTTGGATCAATTGCAACAGAGTACTTGGTCCAGTTCTTGCTCGTCACTGCTTTATTGAGTATTTCATAATTACCCATTGTTGCTTTGAGGACGGGTGCACCGTCACACTGATCGCCTTTGACGTACACCGAGAAGCTCGTGGCGTTAACAGGTAGTTGCACCGTACTTGTGCCTGTGGCGTTCCAGTATAGTGCTTTGCCGACGATATTGTTAGGGCTCCAGCGTTGTGTAACGCCCCGGTTCCAGGTCATATTTTCGGCTTCCACGGTGGTATTAACGGTTGTGGTCGCTGCCAAGGTGTAGATCACGGTCGCGATACCTACAATAGCCATGCCGATTACAACAAAAACCGCTTTTCGATTAGAAAAGCGGCGATATGGTAAGACGTTTGGACCTTTGCCGATTAATACTTGGCGCAGACTGTTTTTGCTGTTGCCTCGTTTGGACCGGCTTTTGGTCGATTTTTTAGTAACTTTTTTGTTTTTGGTACTTTTTGGTGTACTGAGAAAGAGTTTCATATATTTTTTCTTGTTTATTGGTTTGTAGTTTTTATTGTTAACTTTACATTTTGTCTTTAGTCTATTATAAACATAAGTGAAATCCAAGCTTTTTGTAAAAAAGTCAAAAAAACAGATGACAATAACTTCTAAATTAACTTCGTTTGTAGCTACGTCGCTACCGATGGCAGTATATGCGCTTATTGCTGCCGTGGTTGTGTTTGTCGGTCAATATCCTCGTCAGGTTATCAATGCGCTTGGCGTATCTTCGCTGAATGAATCCGAGACGATATATGGTTCGACGAGCCAGCAAATTAGTGAGTGGCTCAATACACTCAGCCAACTACCCTATGCTTCCGAAGTGGTCACGCTATTATTCTGGGCCGTGGTAGCCGTGGTAGTTTACCGATCTTATATATATGCTAATAATGTTTTTATTTTTTTACATAATGAAGCAATTTTACAGAATGAATATCAAGATGCAGCTAAACGCGAGTCTATTTTTCTAAAAGCTGTAAAACGGCTGTCTATGGCCTTTGCCTACCTTATATATGTAGTAGTAGCCTTTTGGCTGATATTACCGGCGTGTGTTTCGTTGATGGGTAAATTTGTTGACGCTGACTTCACGCTGAGCACGTTGCCATACTTATTCGCAGGCTTGGTGTTAGTGACGATTATGTTCTACGTGATGTTTGTCTGGACTAAGTTGGTCATTCTCTACGAAAAAGCTCTATAGGTTTTGTTTGAGCTCAAGCTGATTGGCGCGATCTTGATCGCGCTGCTTGATGACTTCACGCTTATCATAGTGTTTTTTGCCGGTTCCAATGGCGATGCGCAGCTTAATATAACGACCACCCGTCAACAGATCAGTCGGAACGATGCTTTTACCCTGTTGCTTGGCTTCTAGCAGGTGGTCGATCTCACGTTTTTTGAGGAGGAGTTTGCGTGAGCGCGTCTGCTCCGTTTCGTCGAGTTTTACCCCATTAAAACCAGTGATAGTGGCGTTGAGGAGCCATAGTTCGCCGTCTTTGACAGTGACATAGGCGCCTCGCAGATGACCGTGGCCCATGCGTAGAGCTTTGGTCTCGGCGCCGGTCAAAACCAAGCCAGCTTCAAGAGAATCGCCGAGCTCATAGTCATAGCGAGCCCGTCGATTACGGATAGCTTTGCTGGTATCAGGTTTTTTCTTGGCCATAACAACGGTCATTATACCGTAAACGCTTGATTAACTACAGGGGGAAAATTGACAAAACCTCTAAAATTTGCTAAAATATGTATAATGATTAAGGTAGAAGAAACTTCTATTGCCCATATTACTTCGCCGGAACTGTCGCAACGGATTGAAGAAGTCCGTGAGCGATGGCAGCCGGTAACGTATGACGATATCTGTCGACAAACTGCAGCTGCCGAAGTTATTGCTCCAACCTTGAATTCAGCCGGCGCCGTAATACTTGAGCCGGAAACAGGCGAGATTGATGAGACGCAATCGCTCGTTTTGCCGTTGCCCTACCAGAATGCTTGGTGGCCACATCACTACGTTCGGGCTCGTGTTTTTCAACAAGTAGTAGCTCCCAATAGTCGCGTGATCGTGCTGCCAAACAATAGCTTGCGCAAAGATGAGCAGTACTATGATCTCAGCACTATTACTGACGAAGAAAAATACCAACTTGAACACGGTAGTACTCGCCCAATTGTCGAGCGACAGATGCGTACACTGGAGAAAATTGATGACGAGCAGTCACTTGGTAAAGTTGGCTTAACTGGTTATTCATTTGGTGGTCGAATTGCAATCGACATGGCATCGATGGGTGTTCGCGACATAGATATTACGGCCGTCAATGTTGATGAAATGCCTAGTAAAGCTGGTCGTAGCGCTGCTACATTACGCAATGACTTCTTGAAATCAGGTGGAGATATCCGAAAAGTAGCCCGTGAGGCCGACATTCCAGCCCTGAGTGCCACTATGCGGCGTGATCGAATGATTATTGGTATGGTCAGGTTTGGACTTTCTACTCTAACGCGTGAGGGCAAATTAACCCATAAAGCCATAACTAACAACATTATGGACCGCATGAGCTGGGCCAATCGTCACTACCCTGACATGCCAATCAAAGTTGGCTATATTGCAGGCAGTCGTTTATTTAGCCCGGACTACCTCAATGAGCGGGATAAGCCGAGCACATTTTTCCAGCAAGGCATTCGATCACTGCATGTTGTGCAGTACAGTGGTCAGGGCTTGCACGCGCATGCCACGGGCGATAATCCGTTTACTCATGCTTTGATGGCTCATGACGGGCTCGTTAACACTCCTGTGAAGCTTGAAGATAAATACCACATTGCTTAGTTGCTGAGGCCGCGGCGGACGTTGTCTTCGTTGGCTTTGCCGACTTCTGCTTTAGCCACGTCCCAGAGGCTGCTGTCACCGGCTTTCACCTTGCGCCAGTACCACCATTCCATTCCCCAGGTGTCGACGGTACGAATGCCGCTGTCAGCTGCGTAGCGGAAACGCTTTTCGAGCCGATCGCCATTCATTGACTTATTTTGCTCGGGTATATCAGCTAGTTCATTCATTTCATAGCCTTCTGGTAGCCATGGTTCCATTTGGAGTTCGTGGATAATCATCGAGCGGCCATCATTGAGTTCACTGGCGCCAGCCAAGGTGCCATAGAACCACGGTGGATATGGATATTCGAAATAGCGATTAGTTACTGAGTAATCAAAGACACGCTTGTATACGGCCACGCCATACTGGTCTGGCTTTGGCTCGTTGAGTGGAATGCCGCCCCAGTTGTTACTGCGTGTGATAATAATTTTCTTATCTGGATCGAGTGATCGTACGTAATTATACTCATCGACTAAGCGGTCACGACTATGGTCTGGGCAATCGCCAAATACGGTCATAAAGAATTCATTTTCTACTTGGTAACTTATGATAGCGGGGCTGTCCTTGTAGCGCTCCACGACTTTGCCCATAAAGGCTTTTAACTGTGGATACCATTGTTCTTTCGGTTGATTTTTGGCCCATGATGGCATGTGGCACTCCGGCCAGCGCGGTTGTCGCAGACCAAGTGCCAAGCTGACGTCGACATCAGCTTCTTCGGCCATCTTGATTTGCCAGTCAAGTTCGGCAAAATCGTAAACTCCAGGAGTTTTTTCGATGTCATCCCAATAACTGACCAGCCGCAGGCGCTCAAAACCAACCTCATGGATAGCTGCATACAGTGTTTGCTGCGGGTCGAGGCCAAAGTGACGAGCGTAACGCGGTACAAACGTAGTGCCAAACTGTAGTGGCTCATTACGATGTTTGTTGAGGTACCAGTATGAAATGCCGTACGAACTTCCGACTACGAGCATGACCAGCGCAATCAGTAAAATCCCAGCCTTTTTTAGTAAGTTGAGTTTGGCGAATTGCTGCCAGCCACGTCGTAGTACAGTCCGACTGACTGATGAAGCTGATTTGGATTTAGTGGGTTTTTTTGATGGCATCTCGCTGCACTATATTTGTTATGATAGGTATATCCAGATAATGAAAAAAGCATTAACGGTTTCAGTTATTATACCAGCCTACAACGAAGAGGGCTATATTGCCCGTTGTCTCGATGCTCTTCGCAAACAAACAGTTCTACCAGATGAAATTGTCGTCGTTGACAATAATTCAACTGATAATACGTATGAAATTGCTGCCAGATATCCCGAGGTTACTCTTGTGAGTGAGTCAGTTCAGGGGCTATATGCGGCTCGTGCGGCTGGCATGAATATGGCAGCAGGCGATATTTTGTGCCGCATTGATGCTGATACTGAAGTAGATGCACGTTGGGTGGCTACCATTAAGCACCGTATGGCAGACCCTACGGTTCAACTTGCAACTGGCCCGCTTGGCTACTATGATTTTATTTTCCCCAAGACATCCCGTAATCTAGAAGACTTTTTCTTGCGGATTGCGCTTGGCTTGGGGTACGGCTTTGCCTTTGGCGCCAACATGGCTATCCGCCGCACTGCCTGGCAAAAGCTGAGTCGCCAACTGTGTGACGACCGTATGATTATGGAAGACATCGACCTGGTGATCCATGCTCGCAATTTTGGCATTAAGCCGGTTTATGTACCCAAGTTTACGGCCATGGTTTCATCTCGACGCATGGCTGATAATCCGACTGCCTTTTGGCGCTATATCACTGGACATACCCGAACTATGAAAAAGCATGGCTTTATGAGCGCCGGTGCCCACTACTCGGTCGCCGGTTTTATGGGCACATATTTCCTGCTCAAGCCACTGCACATGTTTTTTGATCCTCAGATACGACGATTGAGTCTGGGTTACTACTTTGCACCCTCAAAAGCTCGACCCGATCCAATGATGATGAACGAGCAACAACCTCGGTTGCGGCCGCGCCCTGTCTATAGCGAAGACTAAGCTTTGGCGTAGATATCCAACAAGAATTTAGGTGTGCCGGCTGGTGGTTTGTGACCAATTGTTTTGCCGTGTCGAGCAAATAACCGAAGGCTATCAACTACTTGGAAATTTTGAATAAGTACAGTGTTGGTGGCACCATCTTCAAGCAAGCCGCTTAGGTTGATTTCCCGCTCGCGCATCTTGCCTGATACTGCCCGAATGTGGTCGCGTTGAGCAGCCACGATTATCTTGCCGATGCCTCCCTCGGCGTAAATAGAGGCGCAGCGCACACAAGGGTCAGCCGTGGTTACGAGTGTGCAATTACTCAAGTCGCGACCTACCACGGGCTGAGCTTCTTGATAAATGATAATTTCAGCATGGTCTAACAGATTATTGGACCGGTGATCATTCGTTCCCTGACCCCATGAGTGATTGTGTTCATTGTCGACCAAAAAGGCGCCTACTGGTGGGTTGCCGGTGTGTAGCGCGTCGTTAGCATAGATCATGGCAAGATTCATAGCGCCGGCTTCTACAGGAGTTATGTTTGGTTCGATAGTCTCAAAAGACCCATCTTGACTATAGGCAGTAGCCTTGACCTCTAACTCAGGAGCTAATCCCATTCGTCGACTCATGATGAACTTATAACATTAATATGACTAGAAATCAATTCCCTGATTGGCTAGGAATTTATCATCAAAGTGGTGCTTGACCTTGGTCATGTCGGTAGCAATGTCGACGTGCTTCAATAGTTCTTTTGGAAAATTACGACCGGTAACACACAGGCTGGTCTGGGGCGAGCGCTCGGTAAACAATTGCTCGAGCTGTTTTATGGTCAGTAATCCGTCGTGAACTGCGTTGTTGATCTCGTCGCATATAACCAGTTGGTATGTGCCGCTCGTGACAGCTTTGAGGGCTTCATTAAAGGTCTCCTTGGCGGCTTGCCTGTGCTGTTCGTCGGTGATGTGCTCGGCACTCAGGTCGCCGGCGCTGTAAAAGCCCTTGCCGCCTTTATAGAAATGCAGCTGATCTTTGTAGATAGGTTCAATGTCGCGGATGAAGACATGTTCGCCAACGCCCCAATATTTTATGAACTGAATGTAGGCTACGTTCCAGCGGTTACCGAGAGCACGGGCTAACAAGCCGAGGCTAGCACTGGTTTTCCCTTTACCATCGCCCGTGTAGACGAGCGCGACCGAATCTTTGGTTGAAAAATCTTCAAATGACATGCTTACAATATAGCAATATCTGCTGCGTTTAGTTACTCGGTTAGTGGGGGCACATTCAAAGCGGCACACCGATTGTGCTGCAAAGAAAAATTCTAAAGTGTTAGAAATGGCGTGATGACACACGGCGTGTGCTCTTTTGAATGTGGCACATACAGCTGGTACAAACATTACTTCAACTTGATCAATATCTACCAGAGGTGGTATACTATTTGGAGATGACTAACCTCGCCGCCGCCAAGACGACGAAACAAGAAAAAGTGCGTGAAGCAAAACGCGCTTTTATTTTGGGTTTGTTCGATTTGAGCTGGAAACTGGCCGGCGCCTTTTTGATTCCGGTTTTTGCCGGCGTTATCCTCGATCAATCTCGGGACGACACGCTCTTTACCTACATTGGTGTGGGGCTTGGTTTTGCTTTTGCACTTCTTGTAATTGCCCAGATGGCTCGCAGCGGTGGAAAGTTCTTGGAAAAGGCTCAATTTGAAGACCAGGAGGATGACCGATGATCGGATCCGGTTTTTTTGATGCCCTGAATTTGTTTGCAGCCAGCGAAGGTGGCGAATCGAGCGGTCCGCATATTGCTATTGCTCCAGAGGATCTATTCCATATCGGTGGTGTAACTATTACTAACTCTATGTTCTACGGCTGGATTTGCGCTAGCCTTATCATTTACGTGTTTTATCGGCTCAGTAAAGGCGTTAGTTTTAAGGGTTCAAGCGGTGTTGCTCGGCTGCTTGATGTTGGTACGGATTTTATTATCAATAACGTCCTCAAGAATAGCTTGAACTCGCGTGAAAAAGCCGTCAAGTACGCTCCCCTGTTTGTGACCACTTTCTTTTTCATCGTAATCAATAACTGGCTTGGTTTGCTGCCAGGTGTTGGTCCGGCTTTTGAATACAACGGCACACCGTTGTTTCGCCCTTTTACGGCCGACTTTAACGGTACTCTAGCTATGGCGTTGGTCATGATGATTATTGTGCAGACATTGGCCATCAAAGAGTCTGGCTTGTTGAAGCATCTCGGTCATTACTTTCAGGGCAGCCTCAAGAATCCAATGACAATCCCGCTTGGTTTGATGGAAATGTTTAGTGAATTGACCCGCTTGTTGAGCTTGGCACTGCGGCTTTTCTTGAATGTGGTGATTGGCGAAATCCTGATCGCTGTCTTTTCTTACCTTGGTGGCGTGGCAGCGCCGGTAGCAGCCCTGCCATTTACTCTACTCGAGATCTTCGTTGGCTTATTGCAAGCCTATATTTTTGTCATGTTGTGTGCGTCATACCTCGGTGTGGCTATTGCACACAGCCAGCACCATGACAGTCTTCCTGAAGGCGAGACTAATGGCGAAGATGATTCGGTCGACGAAGTCAATTACCAGGGAGCTCGCCTATAGTTGAGCAATCACCCCTGTTGATTTGTAATGTATAAAGTGTCATTCTAAATAGTAACGAAAAGGAGTAACAGAATGGAATTATTTGCAGAAGCTACTAACATGGTGCCATTGGCAAAGGGTATCGCCCTCGGCTTTGGTGTTATGGGTCCGGCTATTGCTATCGGCTTGATCGGTAGTGCGTTTATGAACGCAGTTAGTCGTAACCCAGAATCAGCCCGTTTCTTGGGTCAGATTTTGGTCTTCGTTTCATTGGCTGAGTTGTTTGGCTTGATCGCCTTCGCCTCAATCTTCATCATCAGTTAAGTATTAAAGGTTTTTATATATCGTGATTAATGCATTTACACAATTTGCCGCCTCAGAACCTGAAGTAGAATCAGGTATTGGCGCATTGGGTATTGATCCTAAAGCCTTTATCATCCAACTCATTACGTTTCTGTTTGTGTTTCTGGTGCTCAAGCGCTATGTTTTTACGCCGGTTGTTAAGGCACTCGACAAGCGTCAGGCGACTATCGACAAAGGCGTCCAGTTGACCTCTGAGTTAACACGCCAAAAAGAAGCTTTTGACAAAGAAGTGGCTGAGGCTCGCAAGCGAGCTCGTGCTGAAGCTGAGCAAATCGTGAACGATAGCCACAGTCAGGCTACCCAAATGATTCGCGAAGCCGAAGAGTCAGCTCAGGTGAAGGCAGAACAGATCGTCACTGATGCTCGCAAAAAAATTCAGGACGAAACTGCCCGCGCTCGCCGTGACCTCGAAAAAGAAATGGTTGAGTTGGTGATTAATGCTACCGAAGCTGTGACACGCACCAAATTAGATAGCAAACAAGACAATGCTCTCGTAGCAGCCGCTCTGAAAGGCAAGGCGTAGCCGTTACTATGCAAAAGGCCTACTCTCGTTCTGCTCTCGTGAGCTACATTGTGCGCGAATTGGCCCGTGGAGCTGATGAAGCTCGTTTATCACACCAGGTAGCGGCTTATTTGATCACTACCAACAAAATTCATGAACTTGACTCGGTTATGCGTGATGCTCAAGAGCAACGTGCTCAAGAAGACGGTGTCGTTGAGCTGACTATTCGCAGTGCCCACCAGCTTGACGCAGCTCAACTGAAGCAAATCGAAGCACTTGCAAAAGACGAGTACAAGACCGCTACGCGCGTCTTGACCCACCAACTTCAGGATGAGTCAGTTGTTGGAGGCGCTACTGTTCAATTCCCGCATGCCAGTCTAGACATTTCAATTCGCGCTAAATTAAATCAATTACGAGAGGCCGTCCAGTAGGTCGCCTAGGTTTCGAAAGAAGGAGATAACAATAATTTTATGAGCGATGTAAACATCAAACAACTATCAGCCGATATCCGTAAGGCAATTCAAGAGCTAAAAGATCAGCCGGAAATTACCAATGTCGGCATTGTTACTCGAGTTGGCGATGGCGTGGCTTGGATCTATGGCCTGCGTGATGCCGGCTTCAACGAAGTGCTCGAAATCGAAGGCACGAGTGGTAAATCTATTTCTGCTTTTGCCCTCAACTTGGGTGAAAACGAAATCGGTTCCGTTATCCTTGGTAGCGACCTCGATATCAAAGCCGGTGCTCGCGTTACCCTAACTGGTAAAAGTCTAGAAATTCCGGTTGGCCCAGAACTCATTGGCCGTGTGGTTAACCCACTCGGTGAGCCACTTGATGGCAAAGGTCCAATCAAAGCCAAGATGACCAATCCCATTGAGCAAACCGCCCCAGGCGTACTCGCCCGAAAGAGCGTGCATGAACCACTGATGACTGGTATTGCTGCTATCGACACTATGATTCCAATTGGTCGTGGTCAGCGTGAGCTGATCATCGGCGACCGTCAAACTGGTAAAACTGCTGTGGCCGTTGACACTATGATCAACCAGCACCGCCAAGAAACGGGCGTCATCAACATTTACGTTGCAATTGGCCAAAAGGCTTCCAAAGTTGCTCGCTTAATTGAACGCTTGACTCGAGAAGGTGTTATGGACCAGACCATCGTCGTCACTACCTCTGCTGCCGATCCAGCCAGCTTGCAATTCCTGGCGCCATACGCTGGTACAGCGATCGGTGAGTATTTCCGCGATAACGGCCAGCACGGCCTCATTATCTATGATGACCTTTCTAAGCACGCCAATGCGTATCGACAAATGAGCTTGCTCTTGCGACGCCCACCGGGTCGCGAAGCGTTCCCTGGTGACGTGTTCTATCTACACTCTCGTTTGTTGGAGCGCTCAGCTAAATTATCTGACGAGCTTGGTTCGGGCAGCTTAACTGCTCTGCCGATTATCGAAACTCAAGCCGGTGACATCTCAGCCTATATTCCAACGAACGTTATCTCTATTACCGATGGTCAAATTTTTCTCGAAACCAACTTGTTCTACCAAGGTATTCGTCCGGCTATTTCAGTCGGTACTTCAGTGTCTCGTGTGGGTGGTTCGGCTCAGACCAAAGCCGTTAAGAGCGTAGCCGGTAGCTTGCGTCTTGGCTTGGCTCAGTTCCGTGAATTGGCAGCTTTCGCCCAATTCTCAACCGACTTGGATGCCGACACCAAACAACGAATCGAACGCGGTCAACGGTTGACAGAACTACTTAAGCAACCGCAGTATGCACCGTACTCAGTCTGGGAACAAACTGCCCTATTGATGGCAGCCAACGATGGCGCTTTCGACAAAGTAGCTATAAAAGACGTGCGTAAAGCTGCCGAAGCCTTGTTTAACGAGCTCAAGCGCAGTCATAAGAAGATGATTGATGAGCTCAACAAGGGTGGCAAACCAGAAGATAAGACCAAAGAAACTATCTTGTCTGTTGCACATAAAGTAGCCAAGGACTTCGAAGAGGAAGCGTAATACTACATGGCAAACACGACAGCACTCAAGCGACGAATCGGTAGTGTCAAGAACACGCGACAGATTACCAAGGCTATGGAAATGGTAGCGGCTAGCAAAATGCGCCGTGCCCAAGAACAAGCCACTGCTTCGCGTTCGTATCGTGTCACGGCACACGATATTTTGACACGTTTGAGCGATGTCTCTGACGTTAATCGCCATCCGTTGTTTGTGCGTCGTCCGGTCAAAAACCGTCTGACCATTATTGTCACCAGCGACACTGGCTTGGCTGGTGCCTATGACGCTAATGTCATTAAGCAACTCGCTACCATTTTGGGTCAAGATGAAAAACAGAAGATCAACAACAAGATCATTGCTATTGGTAAAAAGGGTTCACAATTTGTGTCTCGTCTAGAAGGCGTTGACCTACTGGCTGCCTACCCTATCTTCACTGGTCAACCAACAGGTGCCGATTTGCGTCCAATTACCGAACAGATCTTTGACTTGTACCAAGAAGAAGCTGTTGACGCTGTTACCATCATATACACCCAGTTCTTCACGAGCATTCGCCAAGAAGTCGCGAGCCTAGAATTATTGCCCGCCCGCCCAGCTGAGAGCGAGCACACGCTATCTCCGTTGGAAGTAGCTATTTTTGAACCGTCAGTCGAATCCGTAGTCGAGTCGGTGGTAGCTCGGTTACTAGAGGTTCAGGTCTGGCAGGCTTTGCTCGAAAGCCTAGCGAGCGAGCATTCAATGCGCATGGTAGCCATGAAGAATGCGAGTGACAACGCTGCCGATATTATTGATGATCTGACGTTGGCGTTTAACACCGCTCGCCAAGCCGAAGTTACTCAGGAAATGGCCGAAATTGTTGGCGGAGCTGAGGCGGTAAAAGATGAGTAAGAGACAGAATAATTCCAGTCCACCTATAGCATTGGACAACGAGCAGACAACACTTTATCAATCAGTCAGAAACGAGAGGAACTAAGAATGGCACAGACAAGTAAAAGCAAAGCACTCGGCACCGTTAGCCAGGTTGTTGGTGTGGTTGTTGATGCACAATTCGATAATATAAATATTCCAGCAATTTACGATGCGCTCGAGGTAAAAATTGGGGACAAGACCCTACTACTAGAAGTTGCTCAGCACTTGAGCGAGACGAGTGTACGAGCTATTGCGCTCGGTAGCACTGATGGCCTCAGGCGCGGTACAGAAGTAATTGCTACTGGCGCACCAATTAGCGTGCCGGTTGGCGACGCTACACTTGGCCGCATGTTTAACGTTATTGGTGAGCCAATTGATGGCAAGGCCGGTACATTTACGCAAACTTCCCCGATCCACCGCGAACCACCAACACTTGCCGAACAATCAGGTAAAATTGAAATCCTTGAGACCGGTATTAAAGTTATCGACCTCATCGCCCCAATTGCTAAAGGTGGTAAGGTTGGTCTCTTCGGCGGCGCCGGTGTCGGTAAAACCGTGCTTATCCAAGAGCTCATTAACAATATTGCCAAATTCCACAGTGGTCAATCGGTTTTTGCTGGTGTTGGTGAACGTACTCGTGAAGGTAACGACCTGTACTACGAAATGAAAGAATCAGGTGTTATCGACAAGACTTCCCTCGTCTTTGGCCAGATGAACGAACCACCGGGAGCTCGTTTGCGCGTAGCGTTGAGCGGCCTCACGATTGCCGAAAGCTTTCGTGACCAAGGCAAAGATGTTTTGCTCTTCATCGACAACATCTTTCGCTTTACCCAGGCCGGTTCCGAAGTGTCTGCCCTGCTTGGTCGCTTGCCGTCAGCTGTTGGTTACCAGCCAAACTTGGCTCAAGAAATGGGTGCCCTGCAAGAGCGAATCACCTCAACCGATAAAGGCTCTGTCACCTCTGTGCAGGCTGTCTATGTGCCAGCCGACGACTTGACTGACCCGGCACCAGCCACGACGTTTGCCCACCTAGACTCAACAATCGTGCTGAACCGTGCCTTGACCGAGCTTGGTCTCTACCCAGCTGTTGATCCGTTGGATAGCTCGTCAACCCTGCTTGACCCAGAAATCGTTGGCGAAGAGCACTATCGTGTTGCTCGCGAAGTTCAGCGTATTTTGCAGCGCTACAAAGACCTACAAGATATCATTGCTATCCTCGGCATGGAAGAATTGTCAGAAGAAGACAAGCAAATTGTAGCTCGCGCTCGTCGTATTCAACGCTTGTTGACTCAGCCATTCTTCGTAGCCGAACAGTTTACCGGTAATAGTGGTCAATACGTATCGCTCAAACAAACAATTGCCGATTTTGCCGAAGTTATTGAAGGCAAGCATGACGATAAGCCAGAATCAGCCTTCTACATGCTCGGCTCACTTAAGCAGGCCAAAACCGAAGCCAAAGACGCTAAACCAGCCAAAGCCAAAGAAAAAGCCAAGGCTGCTAAATAATACTGAGTATTTAAGAAATGATTAATCTTCAATTGATAACATTATCAGGTCGACATGTTGACCGAGACATCTACGAGCTCGTAGTTCCAACTACAGCTGGTAGCATTGCTATCAATGGGGGCCATGCCCCACTACTTGGTGCGGTCGCGCCGGGTGTGCTACATATTGCGTACAAAAAAGACGGCAATCAGGCTGATCACGAGCAATTTGGCGTGTATTCAGGCACCATAGAAGTGCTTAATAACCAGATCAAAGTACTGGTAGATGAAATTGATACACCAGAGTCAGTGGTAGCTAGCGAAGCCGAAGCTGCCTTTAAGCGCGCCCAAGAACTCAAAGCCAAAGCCAAAGATGCAGTTTCAATTGCTGAAGCTCAAACTATGATGGATCGACACGCCGTCCGTCTTAAGTTAGCCGACCTCAAGAAGTCAAGCAAGCGCCGCTACTAAGTCGTTTTCGAACGTAGTTATGCCATGTATATCAGGCGATAATTTTGAAGTGTCGCTAAAATCGAGCGACATAACTTGCGCCCAGACTGCCTCGGTCAATTGCTCCATGCGAGCTATTTCTTCTGAGCTCGGGGCGTACGTTTTGATGAGATCCTTGGCCTGGTTTTCGGCCTCGATGTAGATTACGCGTCCGATAATTTCTTGATTGCTGGTGTAGTGCGGGCTGTGTTTCAGGAGCATAGCATAAAAAACCAGTTGCGATCGATGACGCCAGGCTTTGACTGCTTTGGTTTGATCGCGGGTTGTAAAACTAGCGAGAGGTTGCCCAGACTTATAGTCGGTAACGATAATTTCGTCCTTCGTTTCAGCCAGGCTATCCACGATACCTTTGATTATTGCCTGCCCTACAGATACGCTATTGAGTTGTTGTTCGGCTTTAGCTCCGTGAGTTAGTACAAAGTCCTTACTCGCAAATAAATTGGTCAATACGTGTGTACCGTGCTCGAGGTATTTTTCATATTCACTGCGAGCTATATGTTGCCGTAGTAGTTCCTTTTGGTAGCAGTCGACTATTTTTGGTACGTCCACTGTTTGGTTTTTATTGAGTAATTCTTGAGCATATTGTAGGGCACGGTGTACGGCGCTACCGTAGGCCTGTGTGGCTGTTTTAGCTTCGGGTAGTCGCAATAAGTGACGTTGCAGGAAGTATTGTGGACCGCCACGGCTGACATCCAAAAAATCTAGCAAATGCGTAGCGCTCAACTGATAATTTGCTAACAGCGGCTGCAGATGAGCCTTGTCGTCAGCGGTTGTGAGTTGTGGCCACTTGATACTGTCTTCCAGAATGACCTGATCGCTTTGGGTGGCTATGTCAGTATCTTGAGTGACGTTTCTGCTGGTCATAGCATTGAGAATGTAGGGCGTGGCTAGGACTTCTTTGCCAGCTTGGTTAAAACGGAATGAACAGACAATCAGATCTCGTTTGGCGCGCGTAGCTGCGACGTACAAGAGTCGTATATAGTCATCTTCTTGTTCTCCAGGGGGCAATAACGGTAAATTGGCCGGCGGTTTGCGACCGCTGCGGCGCGGTCGCCAATTATCTTCAACTGCATCGATGATAAAAACTCGATCGAACTCGAGACCCTTAGCCTTGTGAACGGTATAGAGTTCGATAGCACCTTTTTCGGTTACGAAGGTTGACTCATCGGTAATACCTCGGCCATTATCGCGATTGACTTCAATGAAGCGCACAAAATCTGCCAAGGATGCTTCCTCTGAAGCCGCAAACTCACGGACCAAGGCTTGCAGTAAGCGGATAGCCGATAGACTGTGGATGTAGTCTTGCTTAATATTTTGCGAAGCGGCGTAGGCGCGATCGGTTGATATGAAATACTCGCGCAGCGGACTAGTCATGTGGGTGCCGCTACGTAAACCGAGTATGTGCTCGCAGACAACTTCTAGCGGCTGATAGGTTGCCTCCCGTGCGAGCCAGCCAAGCCATTCGCCGAGTTGTTTTTGCTTGGTTTGGTCGCTGCTGGTGAGCGATAGAAACCAGTCTGGTTGACTATAGTTGTTGCGAGCGAGCTGCCACAGCTCGTCGTTGGTGAAGCCCCAGGCTGGATGCTGGATTAGCTGCGAAATAGCATGATTGGCAGTGCTTTTGTCCCCTTCTTCAATGGCGACTAAGCTTGCAGCTACTAAGGTTATCTGTTTAACAATAACGTGTTCAAGGATGTTGCTCTGCTGCTCGTATTTAATCGGGACATTTAGTTCACGCAAAATGCCTGCTATTCGACGCAGACTTTCGTGACTGCGGGCGAGGACGGCAATAGATTCTTGATTTGTTTGGGCGGTTTTATGGTCTACGGCGAGCTGCCGGGCTAGTAAACTAACTTGGTGATCTTGCGTCTCGTACGATATATGCTCGATAGTGCCTGGTTTGGTTGGCTCGTTCTGAGCCTGCAGTTTTTTGGTGACATTTGGTAAGCGATTAACTAATCGATCTGAGGCTTGGTCAATAATTTTCTCTGTAGTATCTAGGATTGCCTGACTCGAGCGGTAATTGTCGGTTAAGATGATGGAGGTGACGCTTTGGTACGTTTGCTCAAAGAACAGCATGTTCTTGAGTTCGGCTCCGTTAAAACCAAAAATTGATTGATCATCATCGCCGACGGCCATAATATTTGGATTGCCTTCAGCGCTATGGTGGTTGGCTATCAAGTGGCTCAGACGTAGTTGGGCGGCGTTGCTGTCCTGGAATTCATCAATCAGCACGTACTGAAATCGTTCTTGAACGGCTGCCCGCAAATCTGGCTGCTGTTCAAGCTGTGAAATGACTTCAAGCAGCATGTCGGCGTAGTCATAAAAGCCGCGCTCGTGCAATTGATTACGATAGAGGCTATACACATCGCAAAATGCGAGCCACCACTCATTGCGCCGGCGTTCGTCAAACAGGCCTTTCGCACCATCTTGTGTCTGTAGCCATCGGGCTTTCCAGCGACTAACGTGTTTCGTCTTACCGCTATCACCATCAGCCTCGATGGCAGCCCTCAAACTGTCTTGAATAACTGTCGTTAACGAGACGAGTGGCGCGATAGCTTCGTCGATACCTTGAGGAGTTAGGTTTTGGATTGACTCCTCTAAGGCAGGCACGCGCTTAGCGCTCAAAGTCTGACTCAGAGCGTCAATCAATTCGGGTTCGATGACGTCAATATAGCGCAGGTTAGCTTCGATAATTGCTCGTAGTTTGTCTGGGGTCAGCCCAGCTTCTTTGCTGAGGCGCAGTGCTTGCAGCACGTCATCTGTAGCAGTGTATTGGCCAGCAAAACGGATAGATAATGGGTTGCTCAGAGGCAGCTTGGCTAGAAGAGTTTGAACTATTTCGAGCTGTATTGCGTCAGGTGCTGTGCTGAGACGGGCGCCACTCCAGAAGTAGTCGGAGTATTGATTCATGAGTTCAGCCGCAAAGCCATGGAAGGTTTTGACGACAACTTTATTGGAGTCTGGTCCAATCAGTCGCTGCAAGCGCTCACGCATATTGACAGCTGCTTTATTTGTAAAGGTAAGACATAGAATATTCTGGGCATCAGCGTCACTGCTGTATAGTATGTGCGCTACACGCATACTGAGCAGCTGCGTTTTACCGGTACCAGGTCCGGCAATAACTAAGACTGGCCCGTCTATCGTCTCAACGGCTCGTTTTTGGGCGGCATTAAGCTTGGTAAATTCTTGCTCGTACCGCTTTTGGACCTCAGACATACTTCTATTTTGACAGATATTTGTTAATTTTTCCTAAATCAACTTAAACCTGTGCGAGCTCTTCTGGTGTAAGGAAGTTTTTGGCCAAGTCTACAAAGACAGCATTGGTCCAGCCAAAACCGATCTGCGGCGGATATAAGCCTGGTTTGGGCGGCAACTCGGGGTTGACGACATTATAGGCTTCTCGAAAGACCTTGTTGCGTCTAAAGTGCTCCAAATTATTGCTCAGCCAAACTCGACTGACGAGTTCAGCTTCGAAGTCGAAGCCGTAACGTTTGAGGCCATTGGCAACAATCCAATGCAGCGGTGCCCAGCCATTTGGGTAAGCCCACTGAGTTGGAATGTCGCCAAAATACTCGTCTGGACTTTTAGAGGTGGTGAGTCCACCTTGATGCATGAAGTCGTCAAGATGTTCGACAATCCGGCGGGCTTGTTCTGGTGTCGCAAGTCCCGACCACAGGGCATAAAAACTAGCCAGCGACCAAACTGGCGACCTCTGTTGTGTCATGTAGTCGTAGTCAAAGAAGTAGCCGGCTTTGTCATCCCATAGATATTTGGTGATGGTGTCTGCCCGCTTGCGGGCCCGTTCTTGCCATAACTCGGCGGTATCTTCGTCGCTAACCAGCCTCGCGCCGCGGGCAAAATCAATTTCGTATTTGTACAACAAGCAATTCAGGTCAATTGGGATATATGATAAACACTTACCCTGAAATCGAGTTGTCATGTCCCAGCCGCTTTCGGCTTCGGCTAAATGGTCGAGTACGTTAATGTCGTAGAAACGACTGAGGCCTTCAAAGACATTGCGCCAGTTTGGATGCGCTGATGAGGTCCAGACGCTATGATACTCTCGTTCGGCAGCCTGCAAGCGCTCACGGAGCCAGGCTTCATCTTTGTTTTGCTTGTCGTAGATATCAAAAATATACGTCGTTAACAGTGGCGGCTGCGACCGACCGGTAAAATATGAACGACTGGCGTTAGGGATGATGTGATAGCGCTTTAATAAAAACAGCATATTTTCGAGCATGCCAGCAGCCAATTCATCATGCCCTGTCGTCAATAGGCCAACTGATATGAAATACGTATCCCAATAGTACATTTCACGAAATGCAAACTCAGAACCGTTGCCGAGACTTGGTACCACGTAGTCATATGGCAGACCAATCAGGGTCCCCTCGTTCTCTCTTTGCGAAACGATTAAGTCTGGCCAGAGTTGTTCGATGTGCGCGAAGGCGTCAGCGATCTGTCGATCGGTAAATAGTAAATGGTCAGGTATCTTTGTTTTATCTTCAGGCATATGCTCTCCATTGTAAAGACTGACAAAGCAACTCGTCAAACCGCTTTGGTCTTGTGTGTTTTTTACGTACGTTTAGATTTGAGCGCAGCCCATAGCAAACCGGCTGTCACAAAGAACAGACCACTATAAAACAAGACTTCGCCGTACAATTCAATCTTGTAGCCTTCATTAAAAAAGTTAACAAAATATAAAATAGCCGTTGTTGTATAAACAACGGCCGCCAAGATAGCGGTCGTAAACAGCGCAATCCGACTATGTAGGATAGTCGCTACAATAATCGGGATGAGAAATAGTAACACTGCCCGACTCGCCATACCACGCTGGGTATAGACATTGAATGTGGCAAACGCCAGGTCTGCCACAATCAAGACCCACGTCAGTAATTTGTAATTAAGGGTAGAGGTAACTTTGCTGCGGGCTAGATACCACACCCCTGTTGCTGCAATCGCTAAGCCGCCGGCAGCTAGCCAGCGTTGAGCCAGGACTTCTGGGGTGATGAGCTTGCTGGCATCAAAGGCGATGATTTGGGCGACATAAATAGCCACAAAAACCAAATGCAATTGAGCAACACGAATCAAACTGCGGCGGAGCCAGTGAACGGGAGAATTTTTAGAAAGTTTTTTGACCATATACTACCTAGCATTTAAGCATAAGCGCTGTTAGTGCTCAAGTTTGTGTATCTGATCGTGGTCTAGGCCGTAATAGTGAGCAATCTCATGCCAGAGTGTATGTCGTACCTGTTCTTTGACGGCCGCTAGCGAGCCTGATGATTGCAATATGGGCAGCTTGAAGATGGTAATAACATCCGGCAATACCATAGGTGTGTCAGAAAAGAACGAGCTGACGGAGGCTCGCTTGGTCAGTGGAATTCCTTCGTAAAGACCGTACAGCGTTTGGTCGCAGCGTAACTCTAGTTTTCGGCGTTGTTCGGCCGACGGCTCATCAGCATATACAATAGCTACGTTTTGCAAACCACGGACTCGATCTTCGGGCAGCGTGTCGAGGGCATCGCTGACAATTTTGGAGAATTCTTCATCAGACATTTTGATCATGCTTTTGTCTCGCCTAGCTTTGGATTACGGCTTGACCGGCGTAATAGTAGGTCAATATAATGCGCTGATCGCGGAGTGACATCGTGCATCTCATTTACGAGATGAAAGGCTATGTTTGGGTTGGCTTTGAGCATATCTTTAACTTTCTTACGGGTGACAATAAAATCATACTTACCATAAATAATATCAGTCGGCACCGTAATGTCGCGCAGTTCATGGTAGGCCGTCTGCTCCATAATGGTGTTCTTTAGGGATTGGCTAAAGGCGTTCCAGTCGTCAGGACTCGTCTGGAGTGCCAACGCAGCTCTACGCCGGTTAGCTAGTTTACTGTAGCGGAAATACAGCTGTGGACGCTTGATGAGCATGCCGTACAGCGCAAAGTAGAATTGACGTCGCTTGGTGTGTGAGCGAAACTCAGATGAATCTGCAAACAGAGGTGGTTCATAGAGTACTAATCGTTTTACCATCTCCGGGTAGAGCGTGGCAATGTGTGAGGCTATCAGGCAGCCCATAGAGTGGCCAATAACGATGATCTTATCCTCTTTGACCGAACGCTCAAGCGAAGCCATTACAGAGCTCACATGATCATGGACGGCGTACCGGAGGTGGTTAGGCTTTGGAGAGCGGCCAAAGCCGAGCAGATCAAACGCAATCAACCGGTACACGCCCTGCTTCTCGAGCACCGTTACGAGGGGTTGCCAGACTTCGGCTTTGGCCGCCAGTCCATGGATCAAAAGTACGGTCTGCGGTCCTGAGCCGACATCAATTGGCCGAACCAATTTATAGGGCCTGCCGAGCCCTTTGTGCCAGATGGTCTCAAATGCTGTGCCAAAAAACTTCATCCTACTAGTATAGAACGTCGCGCGTATATTTACATTTCCCTGTTAACAGGTTATGTTCAGAGTATGGGTAAAACAATGATAGCCAATAGAAAAGAAATACTTTTAGGCTACCAAGGTGCGTTCGAAAATAAACTGCTCAGCCCTGACGACCCTAATGATCCCTATTTTCGACTGTATGCGGAAGCTGGCCTTGATGTTTTGACGCGACCAGACATTCAGGATGAACTTGTAAATATTGCTCGCTATAGAATGGCCCAGAACAGAGAGTCGTTCCCGTATTTAGTTAACTTAACGCTTCGCTCAATCAATTACGACCAACTAGTCAGACAAGACCAGGATGGGGATGATTCCTATCCAGAAGAAGCAGATACGGTTGACGCGTGGCGAACTATGCTGACAGATACTATTATCCCTGGCGATTATTATCCGCAGAATATGAATCTCTATAACAGGAGTGTTCAAAGCAACGTCGATGCTCGTTACGTGATACCAAAGATATGGGCGCTTATGAACCCTGATCGAGTAGCTCGCAATCCTCGTATTCTTGATCTTGGCTCGAGTCGTAACCATGGGCTTAAGCGCCTAGCGCTCGGCAATCAGTATCCGTTCCATCAAATAGATGTCCTGGTTTCACCATATCGACGAAAACGACCATTATCTGATGAAATTGATGAAGATAAGACGGCGCGCCTAAACGAGCGGTTTGTGCAACAAACATTCGGTATCGGCAAGAGCATCGGTGTGGATGTAATGCCGATTCATTACAAGGGTGGCAACTTATGGGTCAAGGCTTGCTCATTTTATCCGGGAGAATTTCGCAACAAGGATGCAGTTGCCCGTTTTGATGCATTTGATGCTGCCGAGACCAGCAAAGTAGATTTTGCGCAGGCATCATGTACTGACGAACTAGAAATGCGGAGCGCCCTTAAGAGCCGCCGTGGTTTTGACATGGCTTTCTGCTCCAATATGCTCTACCAGATGTCTGAGCCTGAAGTGGCAGAAGCAATTCGGATAGCCAAGAACTACTTGAGTCCGGATGGCTTCTTGGTGACATTAGACTCGGCTGACGTTGATCGCCGCTCGCTGAGTGGGCTCAAATTCCCGGAACAATTCTACGACAACGTTCATCGTCCGTTTGGCTACAAAACGTCAGTTCTTGATATGCGCAGCCAAGAACAGGGTTTTCAAGAGATCTTTCGTTGGAAGAACGGCCGCTGCAATCTGATGATTCCAAACCTGGGACATGCAGTAGTCAACGCTGCTCTATCTGACGCGCAACGCGCACCGTCATCGCTTGCGGCTGTTTAAGGCTTCAGAAGTAATCACACTGTACTTATCCATAAAATCAACGTGCTTTGACGTGATATTAGATATTGGCTGATAAAAACTAAAGATCATTGCGCCTGCACGGGTCTTGCCCTTTAAAGGATAAACAAAACTACAGGCTATACCGGCGCCCGCCTGATTAAATCGAGAGGCTTCGGGTGAAAGCGCTGGAACGAACAAATACTTCCAGTCAGCTGTGTTTTGAGGCTTACCAGTACGAACTGCTTTGGCAATAATATTATCTTTGTCGTCGAGAGGAACTTTGATGTCATGAAATGGCACCGGGGTCATCTTGACTGCCCAGCGTGCTGGTTCGGTATCAGATAAAGCAACCCGATGAATTGATTTGGATTTGTTATCGACTGTTAGTAACACGACGATACCGAGGTCCATAGACGTGGTGTGAAGTTTGTTGTGGAATGGCGCGTTTACGATGCTGTTTACGAGAATTTCTTCACTCTGGGCCTCAGCAAGAACCGTCTTGATTTTGCTGAAGTAATCCTCGAGTGAGGAATTATAGTTCATGCTGTAATTATAGCATGCTCAAACAGTGTTTATCTGTTAGCAGAGCTTATGCTTCAGCGCTTGCGTCGAAAACATCCATTTGGTCTAGGTGAACCTCCTGGCGTACGTCATGATTGTTGCCATCTCTTTCTTGGCGCTTGATGACATCTGCGCGTTCAGTAAGTGACTGAAGCGATTCGCCAGGTCGGCGAATCGCAAAATTAGCGCTTACACCAAGCTGAGGTTTATATAAGCGAGGAGCATTAAAGTCGAGAACATCTGGGTCAGTTTCGAAATCGGTAGTAATTCGTTTGGCAGCTTTAGACAGAATCATCTCATGACTTTCTGGTTGAGGATGACGTCGATCTTCGTCGCTTGTTCTGCGGGTCTTCTGGACATGCTCACCAGGGAGACGGACTAAAAGAGCAAATTCATCGCCTCCTGTCCGAATAGCTATAGTTTCATCTTCACTGGCATCGCCTAAGTAAACTGCCATATCAGTATCGCGAACACCCTTTAGCTTACTTGCGAAGAGACGTAACTTACGATCACCTTCGGCATGTCCAAGCTCATCGTTGGCGGCCTTAAAGTTATCAAGGTCAAATATAATCAGACCTACGGTTGCACCCTCTTGCACAAGCGCTTCAAACTTTTGCTCAAGGTGGCGATGATTGCCGAGCTCTGTCAGGCTGTCAGTGCGGGCTTTCCGCTCGAGTTCTTCAATTTCAAGGCCCATCTGATTGTTGCTAGCTGAAAGATGCGTATTATCCGTTTGGAGCATAGCGTTAAGTTGACGATCTTGACGGTGTTGCCGGTAAAATGCTGTACCGACAGCAACTGCTCCGACGGCAAAGCCCACTGCTCCGGCCATTAGGGGATTCCGCGCGGCATCATGTAGCAATGACTGAGGTGTTAACTCTCGGTTTCTCATATTCATAGTTTCACAAATCATTATAGCACAAAAGTACTCAAAATGCAATGGTTATATCATAAAATAATAATTACGCAAGCACAAGCATATATCTTAACGTGTAGTTGTGCTCCTTGCCTGCGCGGCCACATTTAAAACGGCACACGCAGTGTGCCTAGGACGAAAATTCCAAGGTGTTACATTATGCTCGTCGACACACGCAATGTGCGCTTTTAAAAGTAGCGCCCCAACCGTCTAGTGTTGGGCAGTATCCGAGGGTTCGTTAGAAGGTTTATGGATGTGGAGTTGATTGGTTAGCCACTGAGCGCCCGCGTCACTGGCAAGCCTATCAGCCCCGGCAGGACCCCAGCTGGCCTGTTCGTAACTTTCGAGGCTCCCACCGTCGGCTTCCCAGGCTCGTAGCACTGTTTCGATAATGCGCCATGAAGACAAAACCTCTTCATCGGTCGTGAATAGTGTTTTATCGCCGCGGATGGCGTCAATCAATACGCGCTCGTAGGCATCTGGCTGAACTTCGTCGCTAAATGATTGATGATAATTGAAGGCCATTTGTACCATTTCGGTGTCATCACGTAGCGATGGCTTTTTGGCGCGTAGACTCATGACAATGCCCTCTTTGGGCTGGATGCGGATAGTGAGGGCGTTGCGGTCTTTGCTTTGCTTGCCTCGTGGTTTGAAGATGAGGCTGATTTCGGTAACTTTCTGAGCCATGGCTTTGCCTGTACGGAGGAGGATCGGCACGCCTTTCCAGCGTTCGTTGTCGATGTCGAGACGTATGGCGGCGAATGTCTCGGTGTGAGTTTGGGGATCACCAACTTCAGAGCGGTAGCCTTCGTATTGACCGCGGACGGCCCGCTTTGCTACTTCTTGGGCGTTAATGGCTGGAATAGAGTCGAGGAGCGCTAATTTGGCTTTGTGAATTGATGGGGCCGTCCGATCTTCCGGCTCTTCCATTGTCACCAGAGCCAACAGTTGCAGCAAATGACTTTGAATCAGATCGCGCAAGGCACCGGTATTTTCGTAGAAGTTAACTCTACCCTCAATGCCAATTTTTTCAGCGGCAGTAATCATAATGTGATCAATCGAGTGGCAATTCCATACAGCCTCAAACATAGGGTTATGGAAGCGGAAGGTCAAAATATTCTGGGCAGTTTCTTTGGCCAAGTAGTGATCTACACGATAGATCGAGCGTTCGGTAAAGCTATGCTCCATCTGCCGAATCAATTCAATTGCCGATGCTGTGTCGTAGCCAAACGGCTTTTCGATGAGTAAGCGGCGCTCGCTAGCTGTTGTGGAGCTGTCTGACGGGTTGTGGAGGGCATGGGCATGCAAGCTGGCTACAATCGGATCAAACATGGCTGGCGGTACTGCCAGGTAGTACAGATAGTTCACCGATTTCTTAATGCTATGCTCCGTCTTCTGGAGGGCCTGCTTCAAAATTGCATAGTCTTCTTGCTTGCCTATGTCCATATTGACCATCGTGAGTCGGCTGGCAAATTGCGTGAGCGCTGCCTCGTCTACTGGCTCGTCAGCTTCTTTAAGAGCTGCACGTAAATCATCCAACACTTCCTCTGTGGTTGTATGCTTGCGAGTGGTACCGAGAATGTGGAAATCCTCCGAGATGACACCGAGTTTAATCAGCTTATACAGAGATGGGATCAACTTCCGCTTGGCGAGGTCGCCGGTAATACCAAAAATAACAAAAATGCCATCATGTTGTGTGTGTGGTGCGTCTTGCTTAGGCATTGTCGAGGGTCTCATCTAGTTGGATTGGAATTGGCTGGTCAGAATAAATCCGAACATCAGATAGTTGCTTAAGGAGCTGGACGGGTTGCTCGGTAATCGGTACGCTTTCATGTAACAGTGTTTCTAGCTGTGTTCGCTTATTATCGCCGTAAGCCACTAAAAACGCCGTATCAAGGTGTTGTAGTGCCACTGGCGTGGTGGTAATGCGTTGATGATCTGGTCCTTGATAGTGCACAACCAAGTCGGTAGCAGCCACGGCTAGACTATCGGGCAAAATGCCAGAGGTATGACCATCCGCTCCCATGCCAAGCATGCCGATGACAGTATCGTGATTCTGGAACGCATAACTCAACGCTGCGCCAAAGGCGTCAGCCGTCTGCTCTGGCGCCTCGCCGGTGAGCACTGGAATTACCCGCACTCCGCTGGTGTCAAAGCCGGCTTCAAGGAGTTGTTGCCAGTTCGAATCGGCATGTCCAATGTCGCCATAACGCTCGTCAACAAGGCTGACAGTCAGCCGACTGTTTCCCAGATTCAGCTGCTGCTGGATAGCGACGGCGTTTTTAATGTTTGAACCGCCCGAGAGCAATAAGAGCACACTACCCTTTTCAAGCGCTCGATTTATGGCTTGCGCAATCTGACGTATTGCCTGATCCGGCGGTGTGCACACATATTTCATATCAAAAGTGTACGGTATTGGGGCGCAATCTGTCGATTATTTTGACGAGTTTTTGTAGCGCTGCATGAGTGTTGTCGTTGAACTGTCGTGTGGCGCCGGTGGTTGCCCAGTCAGCTCGCCGTATATCTGTTTGGCCAGTATTTTGCCGAGCTCAACGCCCCACTGGTCAAAGGAGTTAATATTCCAAATCACCCCTTGTACAAAAATCTTGTGCTCATACAGTGCAATCAGCTGACCTAAGGTATTCGGGGTCAGTTTACTGATAAGCAGCGTATTGCTCGGTCGATTGCCATAGAAAGTCTTATGCGGCACAAGCGTGTCTGGTACGTTATCTTTGGCAACGTCGCTCGCTGGTTTGCCAAAGGCCAGAGCTTCGGTTTGAGCGAGCATGTTAGCGATCAATTTGTCGTGATGCGTTCCCTGTGTATTGCTTGACTCATTGTTTGACTCTTGGAAGCCAATAAAGTCGCACGGAACCAAGACTGTGCCTTGATGCAGCAGCTGGTAAAAGGCGTGCTGTCCGTTAGTGCCAGGTTCGCCCCATATAACGCTACCAGTAGTGTATGTGACGGGCTTGCCTTGGCGATCAATCCACTTGCCATTGCTCTCCATGCTGGCTTGCTGTAGGTAAGCTGGTAGTCGGTGTAGGTATTGCTCATACGGCAAAACTGCCTCCGATTGGGTGCCCCAGAAATTGCTGTACCACAGACTGATGAGAGCTAGTATAACGGGCATATTTTGCTCCAGCGGAGTGGTTTTGAAGTGCTCATCCATGGCATGGAAGCCGTGCAACATATCCATAAAATTATCTGTGCCAATGGCAATCATGATCGACAAACCGATAGCGCTGGTCATGGAGTAGCGGCCGCCCACCCAATCCCAAAATTCAAACATATTGTTAGGGTCGATGCCAAAGGCCGAAACCTGATCGCGATTGGTAGATAATGCTACGAAATGGCGTGCAACCGCTGCACTGTCTCCTAGCTCGCCAATAATCCATTGTCGAGCTGATTCGGCATTCGTCATAGTCTCATCGGTTGTAAAGGTCTTGGACGCGACAATAAATAACGTTTCTGCCGGGTCAAGGTCCTGAGTTTTCTCAACAAAATCGGTAGCATCAATATTTGATATAAACCGCACGTTGAGGCTGCGCTGACTATAAGCTTTCAAAGCCTCGGTAGCCATAACTGGACCAAGGTCGGAGCCGCCAATGCCAATGTTGATGATATTTTTAACCGGTTTGCCGGTATGGCCAAGCCATTGACCGGATCGAATCTGCTGACTTATGTCTGACATCCGTTGCAGTACCTGGTAGACATCAGGAATTATATTGTGGCCAGCTAATTCAAGCTGGCTATCGGCCGGTGCCCGCAGCGCAGTGTGCAAAACCGCGCGATTCTCTGTCAGGTTAATTGGTTTCCCACTAAACATGGCGTCGCGCATGGCCTCAATGCCTTGTTGCCGAGCCAGCTCGATAAGTGATTGCAGGATCTCGTCGTTTAATAAGTTCTTTGAATAGTCCAGGTAAATGTCGCCAGCTGTAACATTAAGTCGTTGGCCACGACCCGGGTCGGTGGCAAACAGCTCCTGCAAGCGAGTTTTTGGGAAGGATTTTTGGGTAGCGATGAGTTGTTGCCAGATCGGTAAGTTGGTCGGATTTTGCGGTTGCGGACTGGCATCGGTTTGCATGCTATTAACTATAGCATTTTAAGCTTTCAACATGCTTATGCTATTGACTAAGTGTGGCTTTTTATGATATAATACAAACATAATGAGCCTCAATCCTGAAGTAGCCGGTATTGATTTAAGTATCATGCAAGATACAGTTGCTGAGTTTATGCCCGCTTACTACAAACTGAGTCACGGCACGGTCGAAATTGACCCAAATCAGGCAGCTGACCTCAAGCTCACTCCAGAAAAACCCAATTCCGCTCGCAGTGTTACGCCGGTGCATTTTCGGGGCGAACAAATCGCCGATGCTTATACAATTGTCTTTGGTCCACAGGATGGTACCGGTGACGAGTCTGCCTATGAGTTAGCAGATATAGACACAACCGCCCGATATCCAAACGATCCCAAGGTAGTGCCACGCTCCAAAGCTGGCATGGATTCCGAAGCTCACCTTACTATTGCATCTATCGATACAGAGAAGCCTCGCAATAAGCCGCACACAATTGTTCCGTTTGCCGGTAGCTTGAGCCTACTCGGCCTATCGCATAGTATGCAGTTGCAAAAAATCGGCGTACTCGGCCAGAGGCCAGGTGTTTTGACTGATGTCTTTGACGCCGATTACAACGAATATCGCTATCAGCCGGAACCTACTGCTACTATTACCACTGCCGCTTCATCTGACAGACAGATTGGACCACGTTTTGGTGATCCTCATGCTGTTTTCAACCCCCGCCGCACAATTGTGCAGATCGCTACTTTCATTGGTCTACCAGCTGGCTGTCCGCCTCACAATCGTCAAGCGCTTATGTTTCTTGGCGCTGACCCTCAAAGCCTCGATATTCGATCTATTGTTAACTAGAGATTTAGCCAAGTACGGCGCGTAGGCGCTTGGGTATGTAGACCTCGGCCTCTTTGGCAGTGGCAATAATAGTCGGTGCGTGATTAGCTATCTTGCTAGGTATGACTTCGAGGGTTGGAAAGATGACGCGCAAGTGCTGCTCAACAATTGCATGGTCAAAGTAGCGATCTTCGGCAGTTGTGATGTGGTAAGCAGGTACGTTAACTGATCCGCTCTTGCAAGCATCAATCGTCAGCATAACAGAGTAGGTCTTCATGCGAGTGCGGACATCATTCATTTGCCATAAGCCGACTTCAAAGGCAATTCGCTTCTTGAGCTCCAATGCATCGGCATCTTTCATCTTGGCATGGCTTCCAGCTACCAGTCGGTAACTAGCAGTAATAACCGGCCTTGTTAGTAAGGTGTGCCGAACTAGAAAAGCTGGGATTCGGCGCGAAAAGACAAAGCCGAGTGTCCGAAGACCCCAGTATTCTCGAAAGTTAAAGGTAAAGTCATCGCGATGCACAAAACCAGCTAAGCTTACGAAGCCCTTCACTTTCTTAGAAAGCTCAGGGTATTTCTGGAGTGTGTAGATGACGAGCGGTACCGAAAAGGACATTGCTACAATAGTGAACTTGCGTCGCTTGTAGTACAGCTTGATGAGCGAAGCCAGGTAGTCGGCGTAATTGTCCAACGTTGGCTTTTCGCCAATCTTATAGAAGCTGTCCATCCCCCCAAAGCCTGGAAGATCTGGCAGGGTTACGGCACCGTGTGAGTTAAGGACTTGGGCTAGACCAGACATACGCTCAATGCTGGCGTGATGACCGTACAGCAAGAGAATTTCTTGCTTTTTCCCAGATGGAGCTGGTAGGCGTAATTGGCGTCCGTCCATGCCGTTGATATGCAGTGGCCGAGTATACTTCTGAATTTTTGATTGTGCCATATCTATAAATTATGAAACGTATTCATCTACTATGTCAATTGTCGGTCAAAATGTCGTGGAAAATAGGCTAGCTCGCGCGACTAAGGCCGGGCATAAAGCGGTCGGCCAAGCCTAGCTTCTTTTCGTCATTTTGTGGTCGACTGTTTCCTCGACGAGTTTTCCAAAATACCCCGCTCGGTTCAACTAAGTGGGCTTCCACTATGCGGCGGGCATTAATCATACTCTTAAATTCTTCCACAAAAACCTCGCCTACCTTGTGTGGGAACATAGGCTCACCAAGCGGTTGAGAAGGCGCATCGTAGTCTTCCTCTTGCATGAGGTCCTCGACATGTCTGATCGCATTAGCGCCCATTGTAAATAATCGGTTATCGTTAGGTATAGTTTTGGCGTACTGGACACTCCGCGAACAGCGAGCAAATCTAAATAAACTTGCAGACGCTGCTACGTAAGCCATGCCATAGTCTGGACGATCAGTCTCATGAATATCTTTGAGCTGACCTTCAAAGCTATAATGCGCTATGTCCTCAGGACTCTGTGATTGGATGGAGAGTTCTCTGTGTCTGTGTTGGACAGCGTGGAACAGTCCTGGTATCGAGAGCTTAGGAAAGGTGGTTTTCTCGTCAATTACTAATTTCAAATATTGACGTTCGCTGGTGGTGGGCAAGGTAGAGCCAAACGGAAGTTCCATGCTGTCATCACCTGGCCGAGTGGCAGCCACCGATGAGGTGAGCCCATGAATGAGATCTTTGTTGAAGTATAATCTTTGTGCACTTAGGCCAAACGGTGTTTCGTATATCTGAATTCCCTCTTCTGATTGAGCGCCGATACTGTTCAGCTGCCAGTAGGTATCAGAAAGAAGCATTGTTTTAACAAGTTCAGGGTAATTTTCGTGCATGATTATAGGCCTTCCGAGCGCCTAGTATAGAATATTCGTAACGCTAGTGCCAAACTGCTGGGTTTATCTGGACGGTTTTATTCGGTAACTGTGTCAATGCCTATCCAGACATATTCCCATGATTCGGGGTCCGGACCTTGCTGGCCGGCACCTTCTGGGTAGCTGGGTATCCAGCCATGCTTTTTGGCATTTTCGTAATTATTGGCACTGAGCCACTGAAAACATACGGTATTCTCGAACGCACTACGCGCCTGATTCTCGCACGATATATCCACTGTATAACCGGTGTGGTGACGCGAATAGCCCGGAATGGCGGTGGTCCGCAAAACCTGATTAATTTGAGCGTCATGGGCACCTGAGGCAATAGTGGCAATCTGAATATTTTGAGCGGCCAAGCGCTGTAAAAATATTTGCTTCTGCTCGTCTGCCGATCGGTAGGCTGCAGTTAATCCTAAGTTAATGCCGGCCGGCTTGGCTGCGGCTTGCACATCGAGCCATGGCTGCGCAGCACGCTGCTGCAGCATATAGCCCTTGCCGACGTCGGTGAACGTATTGGTTACCGGTGCACTGCGTCGCTTGTAGCCGCGACTCTCGGCCAACGTCTTGATTCGCTGATCAGCCGCCACATCGCCAGTAATCGCTGTATTTTCATTAATAAAGGCGGTATTTGGGTAAGCAAAATTATCATACGTATCTCGAAACTGCTCGCCCGTAAAAATTCTCAACGTCCCTTTTTTTGGTGTGGTCTGTAAATTCTGATTAACTACTGTGCTCGCCTGAGTATTGTTGGCTTCGCTACCTTGACTAATCGGCGAGGTGTCGGACACAAGCAAATAACTGGCCACCCCTCCCCCAATAAACAGTAGTCCAAAAACTACGAGCGACAGGCGTCGTTTGCTGTGCCAACGTCTTCCAGATCGACGCGGTGCACTAGAGAAGGATTGCCGCTGTGGCTGCTTGGGATCTATGACACGCATAAGCTTTTTTAACAGTATACGCTATCCTTGGTTTTTAGAGCCAAAATTGCTACAATGCAAGCTGTTCTTCCCTGATGGGGCGTGGCCAAGTGGTAAGGCACATGGTTTTGGTCCATGCATTCGGGGGTTCGAATCCCTCCGCCCCAGCCAAGCTCGGACAATGGGCAACATGCCCGTTGGTCGAGCTTGTTTTGGATAAGGAATATTTGAACAAGGTTCGGCGAAGCGGAGAAGCGACGAGCAGTCAGACGGGGGAAGCTCCACCCCTCAGTCCGGGCCAAAATTAAGCAGGTGTTTAATTTGTACCGAAGGCGATCGCCCTTAGAGTCCAGCCAGATTGCTTTGAGGCGTGATGCGCTCCAATGCTATATGGCGCAGCAATCGTTTGACCAAAGTAGTCTCGGCTTCCAGGGTTGATGCCAAATCCAGCGTTAAGATCCAAGCCAGTACCAATCAAGGGTGAACCTGCTTGCAGCATTACATTTGTTACAGATGTTATAGAGGCATAGTCAGTCACTCCTGGACTCGTCAGCGGACTAACGAGCATGGGGTCGCCAGCTACTCCGACAGGCGTACCAGTAACTTTTTCTTGGTTAGTGGCGATCTGCCACGAACTGAGATCAGCATATGTTGATCCGCCCCAGCGGATATAGCTGCCGGCGGATTGATAGCTATTACCTTGAAAGAGAGCTTGACCTGCCGCGTAGGCAGTTGTTGCTTGTACGCACGTTTCATTATCAGTGTGGAGAAATACGTTGTTGCGGAATGCGACATTGGACATGCCACCCTCAACATAAACCACAGGCGAGACATTCGCACCGTTGTCGAAGGCAATGAAGGTATTGTTGTATACGTTACTGTTACTTAGCGTGCCGCCGGGGACGTAATACGATAACTCCGCATATGAACCGTTGCGCCGAGAATTGCGCCATGTTACGTTGTACCGAACAGTATTACCATAGTTCAAGGAAGAGGACGCAGTGCCACACACCAAAATTCCAGGGCCATCGTTGTCGTAAGCAAGATTATATTGCAAGGTACAATTCGTTGTGTTCTGGTCTAGGTCAAATCCAATCCCGTCCGCAGTTCCGCCTGTTTTATTGCCGTAACTCAAGCACTTTTGAATGACAACATTGTTGGAATCATAGGTCCAAATTCCACAGGGTCCATTCGTGGCTGCGCACAGTTCGCCATTATTATAAGCTGTGCAATTTTCAATTAGACCACCATCTACACTCCCCAAGACTATGCCGCTACCAGAATTAACGACTAAATCATCTGGGTCTCCCTTCGTGGTATGAACAGTAACACCACCCACGTATACGTTTGCGTTGGCATACACGGGGCTTAACTGATTGATTGGCTCGTAACCATATGTACTGATACCGAGCTTTTTATTGTTGTGGAGTACGGAATTCGTAATGCGTACGTCACTGTAGCCAGCAGTTGGCCAGCCACCCATAGAAATGCCTTGGGTGAAATAGCTTATATCAACGTTGTCGATATATATATGCTCGAAACGACTGGCGGTATCATTATAGAGACTAATGCCTTGCTTGTTCGTGTTATAGGCATTGCTTAACTCATTAACGCCCGACAAAATGAGATTTTCGATTTCAATACCACCGATGTTATATAGATATATTGTGGTGCCAGCGGTGTTTTGAACAGTGGCCCTCCCGCTTCCATAAGAGCTAATTGTTACTGGATCACCAACTGTGCCAGCGCAATTAGTATTATCCAAGTAAATAAGGCCAGTGAAAACTTGCCCTCCCTCCAAAAGTATGCTGTCGCCGGCTGCGTAACTATGGTTGTATATTTCTCCGACGGTTAACCAAGCACTACTTTGACTAAGCCCATCATTACTATCATTGCCCGTAGAACTTACATAGTATGTAGCCATACCTATGTCCAGTGAACATCTACAACAACGCCAGTAGCTGGTGACGTGGAGCCAATGGAAGTCACATTAATACGTAATAAATTACCAGTGGATTGCACGGCATTAATTGTTGCTACTGCCTCTGAAGTTGAGCCGCTGGCAATGCTCAATGTAGCAACTGAAGTCCAGCCGCCACCGCTATTTGTCTGCACCTCTGCGGTCAGGGCAGTGCCAATGGGCGCAGTAGAGACACGCATTCTAGCAGTCGTGATTGTGCGCATAGCTTGAGCTCGATCTGAGCCGCTTGGACCAGCTGTCGCAATAACTGCACTGAAGCGTACTGGGGTGTGCAAACTATCTTTTAGTGAGCCGTCTGCGTTATGGCTGACACTGAGAAAATCATTAAGAACAGTCCCCCACGTCCCGTCATCTCCGCCAGGTGTCGGTAATCTTGTCATCTTTATTTACCCTTAACTGCTTACCATTGTAGCACTTTATGTTGAGAAACCCTAGCGTTATTGTAGGTGAGCTCCTCATTTTCCACCTCTGTTAAATCGAACAAAGTTCGATGATCGTCCCTTATCCCCAGCCATTTAAAAAAAACATGGACATGTGTTGGTGTTTTTTTAAATGACGGAGCAGTGAATTTTAGAACAGGTTCGGCGGAGCGACAGCTTTGCTGGCGCGGAGAAGCGACGAGGCGTTAGCCGAGGGAAGCGCTATCCCTCCGCCCCACCCAAATTTTGACATTATATATACTATGTTATATTTATGAATAATGTCTGCAGTCAACCATAGTAATAATTTAGAAAATATTGCACCTTATAATTACGATGCTTTCTCACTCCCCGAGAACATAGATCTAACAATCTACCTCGGCCCACATCAATTTGCAGCCGATCTGCCTCCTGGTTTGGGGCGCATCCTCAAGAAGGCCGACGTTGTTATACCTGAAGCACTCGGAAGCATCAGGGAAACGGAAGAGCAGATGCTTGAGCAATTGGTTGAAAATGATTCAACCGTAGTTCATCTCATTGGTAGAGTAGCAACCCAATCCCAAAACCCCCTATGGAAACGTGAATTTTATCACGCACTCAGAGGTTCAAATAGCAAAGTAGCGGTTGTTGACATTGAACACACTGACCCACTCTTGAGTAAATCTAACGCTTTGGCACACTATGTGATCGACGCCGCACTACAGCGTGACCATGACCGTGTTGTAATGGTCACGCAACAAGCGCTACCATTACGATTTGACATTCAGCAGCAGAGAGAGCAAAAAATTCTCGAACAGATCGGTCTAAGACTGCCTCTGAAAATAGCCGACACCACCACGCCGACACGTATTGCCATGTTTTATGGAGGCCAGCATGCACCACTTTATGACGCTCTGGCCCATAAAGCACAATTAGAAGGTAATGGTAGCGTCATTACTAAAGATGACCGATTTGCTGCATCAACTATTGAACTGGACGTCTATTCAAAGTTCTTAAGCGGAGAGCAGATAAGCGAAGTTGATGCGGCCCAGTTCGCATTAGAGCGACTCATGACCTTTGAGTACCAGGCTAGCCCGGCGTTTAAGGCTGGTAAAATCCCCTCCAAAGTACCGCTGAATAAAATATATAGCGCGATTAAACCTCTTGGAATTGATGCCATCACTACAGCTCACACCGCATTACTCGAAACCTTATCATCCAGCTAAAATAAAGGCTCTAACCTCGGTCACTCTCCCAAGCAATACCGCTAAAACTGCAATGGTTAATGAGAATCCATTGTCGCGATCCATAATATGAAAATTGACAAATTAATGTTGAAATAACTGCTGTAATCACCTACTATTCAAGCAGTAGTGGGATTTTTGTGCACTTTTTAGTCAAACTGTCAAAATCATAACCACTCAGGATTAATATATGGAGGTAATGAATGTCTAACCCAAATAAAGCAGTCCTAGCCTTTTCTGGCGGACTTGATACGTCGTTTGCCGTACCCTACTTGATGGAACGGGGAGTACGAGAACAAGGAAGTTATGAAATTATTACTGCAACTGTAAATACTGGTGGCTTTTCCGAACAAGAATTAGGTGAAATTGCAGAGCGATCAGAGCAGCTTGGTGCCAGCAAGCATGTTGAAGTTGATGGCAAAGCCAGTATGTACGATAACGTCGCAGCCTACATCATTAAAGCCAATGCTCTTTATGAAGGCGCCTACCCAAACATGTGTTCTGACCGTTACACAATCGCTGAGGAAGTTGCCAAAGTCGCCCTAGATGAAGAAGCTGGAGCGGTGGTTCATGGCTCAAGTGCCATGGGAAATGACCAAGTACGCTTTGATATGGCGTTGAAAAGCCTCGTACCAGATCTTAAAATCATTACACCAACTCGAGATACCGGCGGTAATCGTGAATTTCAGCAAAAGTTTCTGGCGGACCGCGGCATAGAAACCCCGGCCCGGAGTCGTGATTATTCAGTAAATCAAAATATTCTTGGACTTACTTATTCTGGCGATATGATTGACACACTCCAAGAAGCCGACCAATCAATGTTTGAATGGACGCAACCAACGCGTAGCGATAGTGAACTCGTTACTGTGAAATTCAGAGACGGACTGCCCGTTGCCCTCGATGATAGCCCGTTATATGGTGAGGAAATCATAGCCGAACTCAATCAGCGAGCTGGTGCCTTTGGCTTTGGTCGAGGTTACTACACAGGCGACTGCGTCATCGGTATTAAAGGCCGTATCGCCTTTGAAGCACCAGGTATCTTGTCTATTATCGAAGCCCACAAAGCGTTGGAGCAAGTCGTACATACCAAGTCCCAACATGACATTGGAAAACTTGTCTGTAATCAATTCTCTGACCTCCTCTTCTCTGGTAAATATTATGATCCAGCCGTTGATGATTTGAAGGCCTACCTTGATTCCCAGCAGTCACGTGTTAATGGCACTGTCACACTTCGCCTCGCTCCTAACCGGGCCATGGCTGTTGCCATTGACAGTGATGATTCGTTAATTAATCCCGATGTAGCTACCTATGCTCAGCATTCAACCTGGAGCTCTCAAGATGCAAAAGGTTTCATTGAGCTATACGGCAAACAACAGGCTATTGCTGCGCTCCGCGAACAGCGGTAAACAGGTTAGAATCATGAGTGTAGAGTACGAACGACCAGCCGATTATCGCGTCTTGATGTGGGATGAGGCGGCCGAGTTGCCAAGAGATCAGAAGCTCGAGCTTGGCCAAATTGTCAGTACAGCTCTGGGTGAGCACAGTGACACCATGCTGCCATACACGGCTGAAGAAATTTCCGACATTATCGATGATCGCCGAGCTGTACTGGTAGTTGATCCTACTGGCAGCGAACTCTATAGTTTCGCGCAGTTGTCACCCTGGCTTATCAACGATGATGAGCAGACAATCGGTGCCATCGAATTTAGAAGCTGGCTGGCGCCACAGAAAGGTCTCGGCAGCGTAGCTCTTAGAGAGGGCGTTGCTTTGAGTGGGCTTAGGTTTCCGGATGTGCCCATCTATGCCATTGTTGAGTCGAGTAACCTAATTGCCCAGCAATCAATTGTGCGGCAAGGCGGCGAGCACGTTGAACGACCGGCTGCTATAAAAATCGAACTAAAAGCTGGCGAAGACCCTGCCTCGGTACGTGCGTTTGACCTAGCAGGTATTACGCGGTGAGCAAAGAAGTTCTCGATCTCACTCAACGTATGATGCTCATAGAGAGCACTCGCCGCAATCCGGATGCGCTTTATGAAGTTATGGAATTAGCTCGCCAAGAATTGAGCGACTTTCCGCGCCAAGACTACGCTGGCACTGGCAGTGATGCCGTGTCGACACCGAGTAGTATCTTCAGTAGTCATCAAGGAGCTGAGGGCTTTAGAGTTTTGTTGCATGGTCATCTCGATGTTGTACCAGCCCAAGATCGCTCGCAGTTTACTCCCAGAATCGAGGGTTCTAAACTGATCGGTCGCGGCAGCTGTGACATGAAGGCCGGTGCAGCCGCTGTCATTAGTCTGTTCCGCGAACTTGCAAATGAATTGCCGTATTCTATTGGACTCTCTCTAACTACAGACGAAGAAACAGCTGGCATGGGTGCTATCACGCAAGCTGCAAATGGCCCCGAACCGTCATTTGTCATATCGGCTGAACCAACCAATTTAGCAGTCGGCAACCAGCACAAAGGGCTATTGACCGTAGAATTAGGAGCCGAGACCAAAGGCGGTCACACTGCGTACGATGGTGAAGAAAACAACGCCTTGCTACAAGTTATGCGCACCCAAATGAAAGTCCTTGAAACATACCCAAGCCCGAGTAAGCAATGGGAAACTAGTTGTGCGCCAACATTTGCTGAAGTTCCTGGTTACGCAGGTAATGTGGTTCCAGCCCAAGCTATTGGCCGGTTATCTGTGCGCTACATTCCTCAAGACGACCCGGAGGTTATCAAGCAATTCATTAACGACATCAACTCGAAAGTATCGGTTATTCAAATTTCGTCGGGCATGCCTGCCCACTACACCAGTCCAGACCACAGAGACGTACAGCGGCTTTTGCAGGTTACCGACGTTGTCACTGGTAGCCCCGGCTCACTCGTCGCTTTGCCGCATAGTAGTGATATTGTTCAGTGGACGCGGCGCGGCATTGACGCCGTAGATTTTGGGCCAATCGGCGAAGGCCTCCACACACGTCATGAATATGTTGATATACCTTCGTTGGACGCTTACAGAGCCATTATGAAACATTTCCTCTTATCAATCGCTGAAGAGTAAGCTCGGTTACTTAATTTTGGTGAAGAAAACGAGCTTGTAGCCATTCGGATCAACCAGCACAAATTCCCGATTGCCCCACGAGAAATCTGCAGGTTCAGAAAAGGGCCTCAAACCCTTGGCGACCAGATCTTCATAGTACGCATCGACATCGTCAACACTGATATGCACTGACTGTCCGGTTCCACGCGGCTCCACGCCGACGTCGGGCTTAAATGCTTCAGTTACGACTCTAGTCTCAAGTAGGAATTCAATCCAAAACCAATTCAAATATGCTGTTACAGCTACACCAGGAACTTCCTTCTTGAATGTAAAGCCCAGCTTTTCATAAAACTCAGTTACCTCACCCAAGTCTTTTACGAGGCAAATGATACCGGCAACACTTTTCATCTTCATAGTGTTTGATTGTAGCAGATTATGGTTGAGCCCCGGAAAATTACAAGCTAACCCCGACAACTATCTTTGCTTTAATTGTATAAATATGTTATTATAAAAAAATGAATGCAGTCACGACGTTTGGCTTTCCGGAGCCGGGTAATCAATTTGTAGAATTTGGCCGCGAACTTGTAGCCGACATTGAGCCAACTCGATCTGTTTCGGAGTATGATGGCACCGAGTACACTACTCGAATACGACGTGCTACCCATGCGGCTGGCACGCTAGCCGTGCAGCAAAGACATACTGCCCAGGCCGATGGAACGGTGACAGAACATATTGATTTGCTCTGGTCTCCAGAGACTGTTGATGCAGACAGCCCGAATATGTGGGTTATAGCTAGCAGCCAAGCCCAAGGTGATGTGGAGTGCTTTACCAGATCACAGCACGAACCAGCTTGTAACACTGAACAGCAAGCCTACGAACTTCTAAATAATATTTATCAAGCCTAAGCCACCTACGTTATCGTGAACTCACTGCCTAATCCAGAGACTCTGACGCCCCTAGGTGAACTTACCGATCGTCGGGACGTTGCTAAGCGGCTGATAGGTCCAATGACCACCGCTTACACGCACCACATATTGAGAGATACAGCAGAACCTGATCCTGCTGAATTGCAGCGGGTGCTATCGGAAGGAATTGAGGGTGACGCAATGTTTGGGCAGGTCGTCAATCCGTGGCTTGATGATGAGCGATCATTCCAGACCAATACCGAAGCTGTCTTTGGATTAGCCCGTATGCTCGGACATTCAATGCCGCCAGAAGATGCTCCTGAGCCAGCCATTGCCCTTGGCCTAACATCAGAGCAAGAAACATTACTTAAGTGGTTAACTTTCGAAATCGGTGCTAACTACGATCTGTCGGGGATTGTCTGGCCAACGCTACGAGCCCAGGAAGGTATTTCAGCCACCATGGCTCTACCCGCCCACCTCATTGCTCGCGATGAGATTGAGGATGAAACGGAACTACTCAAGAGGTTGAATACTATACCGCTGCCAGAAGTCTACGATATTATGCGCCAGCCAGAATTTTTGAAGGACATTATTAGCATGTCGTTTGCCCCAAATGGCACCTATTCTAACAATCCAGTCATTACGACGCTCTATAGTGACCCCAATCTTGACTTTACTCGGCCCCTGTCCGCAAGAGTCGATGAGGAGCTCACCCTCGAAGAGGATATGTATAGCCCTGACTTTCCTGCCATACATGCCATCGAGGACACGTTGAGACGCATCGTAGCAAAGGAAGCGCCTGAACGATTGAGGGGCGTACTTACTAATTTTTCGCTGTATACTATATTCGCTAAACGCGAGACCGGTACGGTACGGCTAGACCCCTTCTTCGTAAAGTCTTTGCGCTCTGCCCTAACGCTCAGTAATGAGTATGAAGAATCGAATACGATGGCGGACATAATAGCTCCAAGTGATGGCTGCCCAGCCAATGTAAAGGTTACGCAACTGCACCCCGAGGACTACACAGACGAACAAATACGATTACTCACAGAAGGTGATGAGCCGACAGCAACTTATAATGCAGAAACTGGCGAGCTAGCTTTACTTGTCGCGCCTATCCCAATGCTGCACCGGTACCACATGAAGAGTCTTGGTCGGTTTGTTGATATTGCTGTCGCAAGATAACCTTTGTAACGATATTGTAGCTAGGATTTATGAAAAGTTGGTGGTCATGGTATGATCGGTCCAATAAGGAGTTGTACAGATCATGAGCGATGCAGTTGCGCGATTTGAAAATCTGGGTGTGGATTTTGACATGTTAGTTAATCGTCGGGATAAGCCTCATGGTTTGACTGAAAAGCGCGGTCAATTAGAGGAGTTGATGTCAGAATCGGTGGACCCGGCTCAACATCATCTTAGAACAATGACCGATGAAGCCGATGAAGCGCAAGCGCTCCAGCAAGACATACTCGAGCGCACAAGGCGTGCACGTAAGGAGGCAATGGCTGGTCTTAGTTCAGAATATTCACGGCAGTATTCGCCCGAAGATGACGTCGATGTTGCACTCACTGGTGAACATGCCTTTGCCTGGATTGTGGTAAACCAGGTGTTACATAATGTTGAGCCCGAAAATGCCGCCGAAAATGCGGAGGGCGCCATAAACGCATTAGGCGGTGGCGAATCAGGCAGCACAATTTTGCTGAGTGGTGAAGAAGATACTTCGATGATAGTAACCGGTGTGTCATTAGGGCACATTGCTTTGACGGCCGAGCTGATGGACATAAACCGAGATACTATTGGTGTGGCCGGTGATGAACACATCGCATACATCAAGCGAAGGTCTGGCAAACACAAGTGGCAAACTGCCTCTCCGAGCGTACGTGAAGATGGCGTAACTTTGTCGCAGTATCCAGGGGATATATTTGAGCCGTTTGCGCAAAACTGCACATCCCCAGGCACACTTGGTACCAAGCTTTTAGTAACACCCCAGGATGTAGCTCTACATCTTGTTCGAGCAGCTGAGTTTGCCCACACGCCCGAACTCGGACTCTCTCTGTTTCGGGATAACGCAATACAGTTAACTCCAGATCAGTACCTGACTCTTAAGCGCACGACTAAAGAAGATTTTTACAGTAACCTGGGGCCAATTGCTGATCGGGCTATCAGAAAGGCTACCGACATTCATGGTCCGTTAAGGAACTATGGTGAATATCAGCTACTTGTAGACAAAGTGCTAGAGGCCAGCAACCTAGGTGATCCAGCACCGCGAGAGGCCCTAAAGCAGCGAATTGTGGAGACTATGCGAGAAGAAACGACACCTCCTTTTGTGACGCAAAGCATAGCTCGCGTGCTTCGTCAGAGTGCCGGCGGCCAAGAGATGGCTCGGCGCGTATTTCGAGACTATATTGCTCGCTTGAACCATGCCGTAGCTGCACCAAGTGAGGAGTCAATAGCATTGGTAGCACAAAACCCAGAATTTGTAGAAGTTGCCCTCGATAACGCTGAAATACACGCAGACTACGCCGTTGACCACAGTATTATTGGTAAGCGAGATCGCAAACGCTTGCAGCGCCTCATTAAGGCTGAGCGTAAAACGCTCGCTAAACAAGTTGCGTAGAGCTAACGTTGGTCACGAACGCTATCTAAGATAGTGTCGTAGTGTTCACGGGCTGCCTGTTGCTGGCCGATTTTGGGATCAGCTGCGAAGCGCTCTCTGTGTGCCTGGAGTCTCTCCTGTAGCTTCTCCTGTCTGTTTATATAGTCATCCATGGCTACAGTTTGTTCATAGGTGAGCAATTTTAAAGTGTCTATCTCGGTCGCATTGTTATTGAGAGACAAGGTGGCATCCACGAGTTGAAAAAGCGTCAATGGTCGAACTTGAGTTGCTTCCTCGAGGTTAGCTCGCGCTACTGCTCGTTTGCCCAGAATTTCGGTTACTATCTGAGATCTGACTGAGTGATTTTCGTACTTATTCACGACATCCCAGGCTTCTCGTTCATTGTGGTAGAGAATCTCGGTGCCAAACATAGCAATGCCTTTGCGCAACAAGTCCCAGTCAATATAGGGTGCTTCTTTGCGAGTGCGATGAATGGCAAGCTGGCGAAAGAGCTCAAAACCTTGTTCACGAGTAGCTGTTTGCAGCCAGCTGGGTAATTCGACACCTGGGTCTGTTTGGTGTTGTATCCAGTCATCTAATTTGCGCAAACCCCATAGTTTTGTTTTGGACTGCGCAGCCAATCGTGTCCCGGGGTTTAGTAGGTGTGCAATAACCGGAAACGGAGTTTCGACACGAGCGAGGCAATACGGTGGTCCCCAACCGGCATCATCGGTGTGGTCATATACCCATGGCCGAGCTTGCTGTGGATCAATCTGCTCGATTCGTGACTCAAACGCATCTTCGTTAATGACACCCCGCTCGAATAATTCGGTTAACCAATTGAACACTTGGGCTTGCACTAATACTGACTCCCCTGTGTCTTGTGCATACTGTTGGGCATCATCCAGCCAGTCTGCAAAGCGCTGGGCATCAAACAGTGGGCGTGACTTTTCAAGCGATTGTATGTCTTTAATGCTCAAGGCAAATCCCAAATTCATCGCTCGGGGTCCTTCCCATAACTGATTTTGAATTTGTCGCTCGCCGATGACGCTCAGAAGTGCTCGATCTCTAAAAACTGTCGGTATTGTGTCATCAGTCCATATGTTAATCATCTGATCTTCAATCTGCATGCCAGTTTCTCTGCCAGTCTGACAGATGCTTTGCCAGAGTGTCTCTTGATCCGGAGTCAGTGGGCTCATGAATCGTTGCTGTTTGGGTTGTTCGATTTGTTCAAGACTTTGTTCGCGTTCCATGGTAGGCTCCTACGTTACAGGATTCACTGTAAAATTGATTATAATAATTTACAATATGCGTTTACAAATGATGATAAACAATAATTATTTTAAAGTGTTATTGATATGTTAATATATACAATATGACTTTAAAAACTGATTCACAAATAACGTCACTGCTGTCGGCAATGGACCTGAGTGAAACCGAGCAGAAGCTCTATTTAGCCGGTCTTAAAACTCAAGAGGCGTCGGTTAATTTTTTGGTACAACAGACAGGCATCAACCGTACAACTGCCTATCATGCTCTCGGCACACTCAAGCAAAAGGGTTTTCTAACTGAAGGCAAAGTATTGGGCAGACTTATCTATCAAATGCTGCCGCCCAAGGACTTGGAGCGAGTGCTTTCATCGCGCCAGGCACAGTTAGAGACGCATAAGCGCCAGGTACTCGAGTTGGAGCATCTTTTTCCTACCTCCAGTGACTACGTGCAGGTGACACAGATCGAAAAATTTGATGGCCTGGAAGGTGTAAAACTGGCCATTGAGAAGGCACTTTATTGTTCTTCTCGGCAATGGAATATTATTGCGCCACGTGATAATTTCTTTAATCAGATAGATCAAGACTATGCGGCATATTTCATGAAGACGCGCCGATCTCGCAAAATTAATGCTCGCACACTTTGGGAATCAGACGGAAAAAACCAACCACAGCTTTCGCTAGAAGATCTTATGCTGCGCAAACCACGCTACTTACATGCTGATTTCAAAGGAAAATTTGAAGCTGTCGTGATTATGTTTGACGATAAAGCGCTGTTTATACCGCCACTCAGTCATCGGTCGGCAGTACTGGTGCACTCGCAAGATATTGTGAGTACGTTGAATGTTATGTTTGAGGCTCTGTGGCTAAGTTCCGATAAACCTCTGTAGCAGCATTTGACCGGTAAGCGCTGTTAGGCTGTTCGGCATGCGCGCCAGAAAAATCGAAGATGCGCTGGAAGCTCTCCAGACGTTCTTGATCTTTGATGGTCTGCCTGGCGTCATGCGCGCCTTTGTCTAGTGTCCAGCAATACGCAGCTCGAGCTGCCAGACCTCCCAGAATAGTATCAATTCCGTAAAGCGGCAAGGCTTCACCACTTGCCTCGCCTCCTTTGTACGCAAGGTATTGTCGACCGATTAAAAGAGCAGCAGCATAAGCTGGGCGTAATCGAGTATCGGTGGTGCGTTCATTACCGTATACTGCGCGTTGCGCGATATGTAGAGATGAAAGTTTGCTAGCACCTGACCATATATTTGGCGCAGTGTTAACCCAATTGATGGCTGTAAAAGGAGGGTTAAAATTAGCTGTTACTGGGCTGACGGTTCGAGCATAGCCAAATATCAGACGGCGCTGATGGTGATTTACCTCTGGCAATCGATTCCAAAGAAAACGGTCCAGTAACTCAGGCGCCTCGGGGTCATCGCTCAGGCTTGGTTGGTAGATTCGGCTAACCTGTGGAGTTACCAGAACTGTGTCATCGGTACCGTCCAGTGCCTCCAATCGTGCAAAACGTTGAAAATTCATCATAGACATTTGAACATATGCACCGCGATTACGCAATCACGTAGTGCTAAAGAGTTAGCGCCACCACTGTCGGCGCTGATGACAGTTAGATGAGGGTGGGTTATCGTTCAGGCTTTGCTGCATAAAGCGCAGTGCTCGACCGGCACCGTAGTAGAGGCCAATAATATGCTCGGCGAACATAATGGTGTCCCATTTGACGGGCATGCCCATTCGGCAATAGGTGTCACGCAGTGCTTTAGCTTGGTCAAACGGCACCGCTTCATCGAGCAGGCCATGGTACATGTACACCGGGATGTTAAAGGCAATTTTGCCCGCCTTGTTTTCGTCTAGTCGAAGCTTCCAGTTGGGCAGCTTAAAAATATTTACGGTTGTGGCCTGAGAAGCTCGGCCAAACGCCGTGCGAGCTAGTCCATCAAGCAGACATGAACTGCGAATTATATCTCGTTCACGCTTTCCTTTATCAGTCAGGATGGATTCAAGCTCAAGTTCCGGGTAGGCCTCATTGAGGCCGACTGCTGCCATTGGTTGCAGGCCATAAAACAGCTTCCCTTTTTCAACCCAGTCGGCTACTCGCTTGAGGTCGGCTGGTATGCCCCCGGCCGCCACTCCTTTGACGAGTAGCTCAGGAGCGTAGCTATCTTGCAATTGAGCGGCCCAAACAGCGGCACCACCACCTTCGGAATATCCCCAGATACCAATTGGCGACTCCGCGGTTAGGCCGGCTTGCGGAAAATTCAATGCCGCTCGCCCCATGTCGAGTACAGCCGGCCCATTGGCGCGACCGACTACATACGTGTGCTCCCCTTCCGTGCCAAGACCCGGATAATCGGTGATACCGACTGCGTAGCCATGTTTAAGGAGTTCTTTCAGTACCGGACCTTCATAGCTCAGGCCTTGCTCCATTAGTTTAGATGAGGCGCAATGATCTGCCATGCCCTGAGTACCGGGAGCAAATAATATGAGCGGTCGAGGGGTTGACGTTTCTTTAGCACTCTCTGGCGGAGCTAAAATTGTACCTGAGACAACCGTCGGCTCCCCATTGGCTGTGCTTGATCTGTAGAGTACTTTCCAGGCGCGAGCGTTGGAACGTTCAACGAGCGTCGGCATGAATCTTGTCTCACGCTGCCATATGATATCGCCATTATTGGCTGGCAAGTCGTCTGGCGTCTCGTAAAACGCGTTACCTGACGGCCCAGTGGGATACAGCAACTCTTGAGCTGCCTCTGGTGCTGTCTCCGATTCCTCAGACGCTTGGTCTTCAGTATTCTCAGTATGCTGCTCGTCAGTTTCGTGTTCGGTCGGCAGTTCTTTTTGTGCTAGTACGGGTGTGGCACGAAGTGTGCAGGCTAGTAAAATTGCGCCAACTGTTACAGGTTTTCGAATGTTAGGTAGCGCTGCGGTCGGATGAGGTATCCGGTCGAGGGCTAGATTAAGAAATGAAGTGTTTGTATTAGGATCTGCATTGGCATTGAATGCGCCATGCTCTTGCGCGCTACCCATGGTAGCCTCCTGTTACATACTTCCCACACTTACTTTTTACTTAACCACACGTCGCCCTACGCTTGCAAGCATGAGCAAAACACTATCACACGCCATAGCGTATCTAGTTTTTACAACCCAAAATCATTTGTTGTGAATTGGACCAATAGGTATATCAGTACGAATAAGATTGTAAGTAAAATAGAAACGTAGCCTCGTTTTAGACGTCGTCCCTCGGGAGCAACAATATCTACATGTCGTCCAGTGGCGCGGGCGTCAGCATAGCGACTCGAGCGAGTTTGCATACGTGCACCAATCATTTCTAACGCCTTAAAGATGAGATCAATATGACCTGGCTTTGTGAAATCAAACCCGTTGTATCTATACAGGTATAGCTGGTTATCCACGACCTCTATGTCGAACTTACTACCATAATCAATAAGCAGCGCCATCAGGTCGGGCGTGAAAATGTACAAGGCGTCTCGCTCGTATTCTTTGGGGCAGAATAAGGTGAAATAATTATTAAAGTCGCCTTCCAATACTAATTTCTGGTCGGTTGAGATATCGTCAGCCATACTCGTAATGCCCAGGAAGTTGTCCTTTTTACTATCCAACACCATGTGTGGCAGTCGGCGTGGCAATTCCAAGCGGGCGTAGCCGTAGGTTTTTTCACTGGACTTGCGTTTTCCGGTGTTGCGTTCATCGAAGCTGAAATTACCGACCTCAAATTGTGTACCGGCCAGACTGCCGCTGACAACAGTATAAGCTTCACGGTTATTGCCATTATTGAACGGCATGCCGTTGAGCGATGGCTCTTGTTGCCGCTCGGTATGCGTAAAGTTGTTTGTGGCAGCAAAGTAACTCATGCGGGCGTTGGCTATGGCTCGCTGCCCGCGTCGCCATGCAAAGAGCAGTCCTATGAAAACGAACATATTAAAACCGGTTAGGAAATATAGTGTTAGTCCAGTGTTGTTCTCGGTGCCAAAGGCAGCGCCAACCACCATAAACGTGCCGAAGGGTATAAATGCTAAAGCCAGGATAAGCCAGACCGACAGCCAGTTTGCTATCCTTGTAGAAACGCCTAAATGCGGCTGATAGATACCGAGCTGTGCGAGCGGTAGTGTAAAGGCAGAAAAATCAAGCTGTTTATTTTCGGTCATTGTGCCGACATTGTAGCATGCACCATAGACCCGTCTGTGGATTTCTGGTAATCAGTCTAGCTTTATTGTATGATTTGCATAATATGTCCGGGCACGAAGCATTTTTGGAGATCGATTCAACATATAGTCCCCCTGCACCTGCCCTCGTCCCAAATCAGCATAACGAGGCTGATCCGCTCGGAGCGGCAATGGCAGCAGTTGTTAAACTTCGGGCAGTCGAACATTCAGGCTATGTAGAAGCGCCACAACCTCCAATTCCTCAAGTTGCTCCTGTGCATGATGTCGTAACTGAGCCTCATGAGCCTCGCAAACAAGACGCCCCTGCCAAGGTCATCGATCTGCCTGTCGAAGAGCCTCCTCGTGTCGAGGTTGTTCGTAGGCAGCCACAGCAGCCACAAGAACCGCAGTATGCTATGGCGAACAATGTAACTGAGCCTGCGCTGTCGGATAACGGCGCCTTGCTTAGTTTTGAAGAATTCAAACGGGCGAACCGAAAAGAATTGATGGGTGACGCTGAGCGCTTTGTATGTATTGAGCGTGCTCAGGCTGGCGACCAACAGGCAATGGGTAAACTATGGCAAGAGTCAATCAAGTTTGCCAGACACTACGCATTTAATTACCAATCTCCTACACTTGAACTTGAAGACAAGATTCAAATCTGTCTTGCCGTCGTACCGGGTGTTATAGCGCGTTATGATCGGGCCAAGGGTGCAAGCTATGGATCGATGGTTACTACCCGAATGATGGGAGCGCTCAAGGATGCCGACCGGAAAGAACTGAATGCAGCCGGTTTGTCACGTCATGAAAATCAAAGAATTGCCGATGCGCTGAAAAGTGACGATCCAGCTGGTGAGCTTCATGAAATAGCAAAGGCTGGCATACCGGTGCGCGACTTAATCAAGCACGGCACAGTGGTCAGTGCACCGGATAGTCTAGAGAACTTACAAGATATATTCGAAAATGGCGAAGCAGCATCAGGATATATGCCTCGATCCACGCAAGATATTGTCGCAGAAGCGCAAGCACGCATAGATCGAGAACGGCTAAAGGAGTTGCTACACAACTTGCCTGAGCGTGAGCGAGACATTGTGGTCCATGTGAATGGACTATTTGAAGCGAGAGTAAAAAAGCTGGGCGAACTGGGCAAAATGTACGGCATTTCAGAAAGTCGTGTCTGCCAAATCCACAGCAAAGTCCGACGCTATTTGGCAAAAAACTGGCATGATGACAGACCTGGGATATACGTCGAATCAGAAAACGATGTTTCTTGATTTTTTACCCGATGGAATAAAATACTGGCATAAATATTCTGTTTATTGTATGATTCGCATATTATGCCAGACGGAAATGTTTCTGGGGTGCGGCCAGCCAGTATATTGTCACCAGAAGAACTAGACGCCCTTCGTTTTGCCCAGGACCTGTACGGCGCTCAGGCTAAGCAAGCGGCCGAAGAGTTGGCCAATGTCTTGGAGGAGTTAGACGAAACAGGACGCGATCAACTTATTGGTAGTGTTGCACTCAGACTCGACGGCCTTAACTTTGAAGAACGTCGTAATCTTGTTTTCAGCATCCGTAGTTTATCCGAGCAACTGGGCGGAGTTGCCACAATTGGTGCTGGGTACGTAGAAGTTGGGTCTAATGGACAGGGTCCACAGTCTGAACCGGCGGCTACTACGCCAGCCGTAGCCACCGAAGGCGAAAGCGACCCTTCTGCTGCACCGCAAAATGAGACTGGTACACCTGCGCCGGCTTTTGCTAAGTATCAGCGGTCCTGGCTTCGCCGGCTGTATGAAGAAGAAAATATGGAGCAGATCGAAGCCCTGAGCCTCGAAGAGCGTGCTGAATTCTTTGCCAACCTTACGGCCTACTATCAGCAACTTTCAATTCCTCGCCTAAATTCGAATGCGAAAGCAAAACGGAGCGATCAACTCGTAGCTCTGATGGTTGACGGCAAGTCTTACAGTGAGTTAGCTGAAGAGGCTGGCGTTAGTCATGCCGGAGTACGTCTCGGTATCACCAAAATGGCTGAAAGTATTACAAAGAGATCAAATCCAGATCAGCTTCAGGCGCTCATCCCTGCCCCAAAGACAGTCGATAAAATTGAAGTTGATGAAGTTGTGGAACCCGACCAAGGACCAGCCAACCCTGAAACAGTTGTTGAGCGTTCAGAAGCCACTGCATGGCTGACCGGCCTCTACAGTGAGGCTCAGCTTGATATTATTGATAACTTATCAGCAGCTGATCGCACCAAATTCGGCCATGCACTTGCAGAAACGTACAGCTCCTTGCGGATTAGACGCCTCGAAGACAAGGGTCGTCAGATACGCGTGCAACTTATAGAATTAATCATAAGCGGAGAGTCTGTAAAGAGCGCTGGTCAGTCACTTGGCCTTAACACTACCCGTGTTAAAGATGTGTTGGCCAGGACAGCCGACGGCTTTATGAAGCAAACTACCCCGAGCGAACGCAGCGTTTTGCTAGCCAATTGCCTAGATCCTGCCCAGTCGCCACACGTTGGTGCTGGTGAGCAGCGAGGATTACCGCAAGTTGACACTGTTGTTCAGAAAAAATGGCTCGATAAGGTATTTGAAGACGGTGAATCAGTCCAGGCATCTCTAGCCGAACTAGAGCCAGAACAACTTAAATATTTTGTAGCTAGGCTGACGAGTCGCCTTAACTCGAGCATTATTAAAAGTCAGGGCCCTCAAAAGACAGCCCGAAGGATAAAAGCTGTCGAAATGCTTTTGATCGATGGCGCTTCTTACGAGGCTATTGCAGAGGCAACGGATATAGATGTAAAGACTGTTAAAGAAGAGCTCCACCACAGTTCACAACGCCTCAAAAATAAAAATCAGCCTCAGGATCTAACCGCTCTTGTACGCGACGCGCAAGCCTTTAGCCCAGAAACGTCAGCTGAACTGGCAGGATAAAAATGACAGGCCCAGAAGAACGCGCCGAACTGTTGCCGCTCACTTCTTCTGAACGATATCCTGAGCTCCGCATAATCCATATTGACCCGCTCGACATCGCTGCAGCTGCACTGGCGAAACTCAAAAACGCTGGACACCATGGCTACATCTCACCGCCCGAGTCAGAGTTATCTTCATTGCCTACTGTGGTCGAAGGCGAACCTACGGTTATACATCATGACTTTACGCCTCGAATTCAACAGATCGAGCCGCTACACGAAATGCCCGAGCCAGAGGATGAGGAAGAAATTTTGGTCGCAGATGTAATTGATTTAGAAGAATACCGCAGACGGCAGAAGGATGCTTTACGCGGTAAATCTTTGTATGATCACATTATGCGAGCTCAAAACGGTGACGAGAAGGCACTAGAAAGATTATGGGTTGATGCTCAGGCACTTGCAGGCTGGATTGTGCAAAGACACCCATCGTCAGTACTCGAATATGAAGATCAGTTTCAAGTATGTCTAGAGGTAGTACCAGGAACTATTAACCGTTTTGATTTTAGTCGCGGAACAGCATATATCACTTATCTTTCTAGGAGAATGTGGGGAGCTACCATAGATGCCGAAAGAGCCCTGTACCGCTCACGAGGCATGACGAGAGGTAATTACAAAGCCTTAGAAAATGCCGTAAAGAGTGACGACACAAACGGGCAACTACATCAACTCGTAAAAGATGGTTTTGAGCTGGCGCCATACTTCGTGGACGAGCATAATATGATCAGTACGCGTGCAATGAGTATAGATCAGCTGCGCGAGTCTCCGACAGACGGTTCCAGAAAAGTTATAGTCGAGCCGGTCGAACCTGAAGGCGTTGAGCAGCAGGCGTCACACGTGTTTGATGTCGATGAAGTTGTTAAGCATTTAGCAGCCCTCTCCCCAAATGAACGTTATACAATTGAGCAGCATTTGGGTCTATATGGCCGACCACCTCGAACCATGAAAGAGATCGGTAAAGACCTAGGCGTGACAGAAAGTCGTATATCGCAAATATTCAACAAGGGCCTGGAGAAGATGTCCCAGAGGGTTGCAAAACCTGAAGGCCATGTTACGCCCTCGCGTACAAAAAATCGCCTTCGGGATGCAACAGAGGGTCGTATGCATGAAACACGATCACAGATCGAGAGTCGTATGCGAGTTCGGCTTATAAAATTGGGAGATGCAATGCTAGCTAATAACGAGATTGCGAGCGTCGTGGATAAACTTGATGGATGGAGGCATAGTGTTCGTGAGAGCAATTCTGGCCAGGTGCATGTGCTCAGCCGAAGCGACGTGGATAGCGAACAGTTTGATTTGGCTACGATACATATCAATCGTGAACGATCCAAAGTTGGCTTTATGGACGACGATACCTTTGTGATGATTTCAAAAGACGTCCGTGGAGCCGATCTTTTAAATGCCATCGATATCCAACAGGCAATTCGAGCTAATGGTTTTGACAACATTCCCTACGATGAGGAGGTTCGTGCCCAGCTGTCTGAACGCGAATTGGGTATCTTGGCGGACCTGTGGAAGCCGTATAAGCTGATTGCGCGCGAACAAGGCCTGGCTGTCAGTACGGTACGTACACACGCACATAATATGATAGCGCGCTTCAAGCTCAGAAACTGTGAAGAACTGATTATTTTTGCAGCTCGCAAAGGCTTAATTAGTTTGCGTGATGTCCCAGAAGGCCGAACAGACAAGCTCAAAGGAAAACCTCTTCAAATTTTAAAAGAGCACTACCCTACTTCAACCTACGAAGAAATTGCTCAGGCCTACAATATTTCAGTGGCGACTGCTCGGACTCATATTCATAAGATTTTTGTTGTCACTCGGGCTCAGACTTCTCAGCAAGTCGCGCTCATGGCGCTTCGCGACGGAATCATCCCGCTACAAGAACCGGAAGACAAGTAATTTCAGAAGACAAATAACTCTGTAGCTGCAAAGCTACAAAACTACCGGCTCATCGGGAAAGCCATTGGCTAAGCCGTCAAGAATAGCCCTTTGAAGTTGCATGGTGTTGAAGTGTAGTTTGTCGAAGTTTTTGACGCTTACCCACTCTGGGATGTGCATGTTAATGCCGACATGATTCATAAGAGCTTCTTCGGATGTTGACTGGATCTCGACTGTGCTGTGCGGTGCAACTTCGCATAGGAAAATGTATTGGCTGTTGTAGGGCTCTGGGTGTTTCTCGGCAAAGACTAAGCGGCCGGCTATGATGTCTAGGCCAGTCTCTTCTTTGACTTCGCGTATGACGGCTTCTTGCGGTGATTCGTCGCCGTTAAGCCGGCCGCCAACCAAGGTGTAGTATTCTGAGCCGTGCTTGAGGCGACGCATTAGCAGTAGCTTGTCTTCTTTTAGGATAATGGCACGGGCTGCTTTACTCATATCGTTCAGTATACACGGCTTTAGTTTGACAGCTATTATCAAGGCGGTATTATAAGTTTACATTAACCCCATACCAAAGTTGGAGATGATCATGGCCGAATTAGATCCGTACATACTAACAGAGTCGCAGGTACGAGTAGCCCATGCCTTTCTGGCAGGTACCTCAACCGGCAACGTGCTCGGTGCTATGCTTGATCGAGTAGCTCAAGGCATGCCACCTAGCCCAGTCCCTGGCATCGCGCATGAAGAAGTCATTGAACCAGAAGAAGGCTTTAAATTTCCCGTTCCTGCCGAAGAACGAACTGGATTATTGTTTGGCTTCAACTTAGCTCTCGGTTACAGTGGTCCGTACGAAGAACAGCAGTTGCCGAGCGACGGGAGACGGATAAAAGAGCTCGACACCAAGTCTATTCAGATACTTGCCCGGAATGCCTTGGGTCGCATTCGCGAACGAGATCTACCGCCACTGGTGCGGACCTGGGTAAATAGTGGAAGATTAATATTAGAAGACTAACAAAGGGGTTAATTATGACAAAAGTAGCATTGCATCCGTATCTATTTTTCAAAGGTGATTGTCGTCAGGCAATCGAATTTTATAAAGGCATTTTTGGTGGCGAGTTGTCTTTACAGACATATGCCGAAAGCGGCATGGAAGTTGAGGGTATGTCGCCCGACCATATTATGCACGTGAGCTTAGATACGCCAGATTTTACTATCATGGCGAGTGACACTGCAGAGGCCAGCGCTCAATCTGCTAAAGTCACCCTCTCGCTCGTTGGCGACGATGAAGAAAAGTTAACTGAGGCCTTTAACGCGTTGAACGAAGATGCGACCAATATTGTGCCGTTACGAAAAGAGTTTTGGGGTGACATTTTCGGCACCCTAACCGACAAATTCGGTGTCGACTGGATGGTCAATATTTCACCCCCAGAAGTCGCCTCTCCTAACAAATAGCCTGCTATGCTGTAAGCAATGATCATATTGCTCCACTCCTCCAAAACGATGCGCCAACCCGAATTGGCCGACAAGACCCGCCTGCCAATTTCGATTCCACAGTTCTTGCCTCAAGCAGAGGAGCTCGTTCAATACGTGAAGACGCTTTCCTCTGCCGAGTTAGCCACAGCCATGAAGGTTTCTGGCAAATTGGCGGACAAAACACATGACCTACTGGCAGCTTGGACCAGTCGACCAGATGCGCAGCAAGCCGCGGTCGATTGCTTTATTGGCGACATCTATAGCGGCCTCCAGGCCAGTAAATGGTCAGAGGCAAACCGAGACTTCGCTCAGCGAACCCTTCGTATCTTCTCTGGTCTGTATGGTATTTTGCGACCGCTTGACGGTATTTACCCGTATCGCTTAGAGATGGGTTATCGTTTGCCTGCCAGACAATATCGTGACCTGTACGCCTTTTGGGGTGATCGTATTGCGTCGACATTGCCAGTCGACGAGGTCATTATTAACACTTCATCAGTGGAGTATAGCAAGACGATTACTCCTTATGTTGAGCCTGAGCGCATCATTACCCCTACCTTTTGGACAGTTGATCCCAAAACCGGTAAGCCAACGTTTGTCGTGGTTCATAGCAAGATCGCCCGGGGAGCGCTGGCGAGTTGGTTGATACGGCACGAAATTACGAGCAGTCAGGACGTCGCTGGCTTTGATGATATTGGCTATAAGTATGACCCTCGTCTCAGCAAGCCACAAGAGCCGGCTTTTGTCTGCCAAGAGTTTGGCGGCAAGGGCTTGAGTATGCGTCTCGTTAATTAGCGCCAGAGGTGTTTAAATTGATAGCGCAGATCCTCAAAGAGTGCCCATACAGCCGTAAGTGTTTGTTTTCGTGCTATAATTTGGGCAAATGAAGGTAGGATTAGTTTGTCCCTACAATATGTTTCGTGGTGGCGGAGTCCAAGAAGTTGTCTTGGCGCTCCGTGAAGGCATTGTAGCTCGTGGCCATGAGGCGTATATCATCACCCCACAGCCTCGCGACAAAAAGTTGAAGGCGCCGGAAGGTATTATTTTTCTTGGTGGATCGGTTCCGTTTCGGGCAGCACGGACCCAAGGCGATATTTCGGCCAGTGTTGACATGTCTAGCCTGACCGAAATGCTGAAGCGTGAAAAGTTTGACATTATTCATTTTCACGAACCGTGGAATCCAATGCTATCTATTCAGATCATGAGCCGCTCCGATGCTATTCATATCGCGACCTTTCACGCTGCCATGAGTGAGCGCCGGACATCTAAAACGGTCGAGAAGATCATCACGCCGTATACAAAATCAATTTTGAAGTACATCGACATTATGACAGCCGTATCGACTACGGCGACAAACCTGATTGGCTCGCTGACTGACCGGAAGATCACCATCATTGGTAACGGTATTGACTTACAGAAATACGCACCATCAACTGAATGGTCATCTGACCCCAAGAAACGGACAATTTTATATGTTGGCCGTTTAGAAAAGCGCAAAGGCGTTCGTTATTTGCTGGAAGCCTTTGCCCTCCTCAAAGAACTGCACCCGGAATTTATGTTGCTGATCGCTGGTGATGGTCCTGAACGAGAACGTCTGGAAAGCATAGTTAAGGATAACAAGATTCGTGATGTTGAATTCTTGGGTTACATCGAGGACACTGAAAAATCAGAGCTTATGCGCCAAAGCGATGTTTTTTGTTCGCCTGCTCTGTACGGCGAAAGCTTTGGTATCGTTCTCTTAGAAGCTATGGCGAGCGGCTGCGTGACCGTGGCTGGCAATAACACTGGTTATGAAGGTGTGCTGAAAGGTAAAGGCCAGCTTTCTTTAGTTAATCCCAAGGATACGGTTGAATTTGCTCGCCGCTTGGCGTTGTTAGGTACCGACGAAGAGTTGCGGACACTCTGGCGCAAATGGGCGCTGGAAGAAGTCAAAAAGTATGATTATGAGCGAATAGTTGATCAGTATGTAACGCTCTACCAAGCGGCCTATGCCAAAAAGCATGGGCACGCTCAAGCGAGTTAGTCATGAAGATTGGTTTTGTGCTGGACGACGGCTTAAACAAACCAGATGGCGTACAGCAGTATATTATAATGCTCGGAACTTACATGCGAAGTCGTGGTCACGAAGTACACTATTTGGTTGGTGAAACGCAGCGTGATGATATACCGAACTTGCATTCCATGGCCAAAAATATACGGGTACACTTTAATGGCAACTCGCTGACTATCCCCTTGCCTACCTCAGGTCGAAACATTACAGCACTGTTAGAAAAAGAAAAATTTGATGTGCTGCACGTCCAAACACCACACAGCCCATTTATGGGAGCTAAAGTTGTTCGGCGAGCAGCACCAGACACAGTTATTGTCGGGACCTTTCACATTTTGCCGTTTGGGGCTCTGGCGTACATCGGTACGTGGCTACTCGGCTTAGTCCTGTGGAATAACGTGCGTCGTTTTGATGGCTTCATGAGTGTGTCACAGCCAGCAGCCCGCTTTGCCAGACAGACCTTTGGCATTACGAGTGAGATAATCCCAAACGCTGTTTCTACCAAGTCCTTTCGGCCGAGTAAAAAAGTTGCAGTCAAAAAAGGCTCAGGACTACGAATTGTCTTTGTCGGTCGCTTAGTCGAGCGCAAAGGTTGCCGACAACTCATCAGTGCGTTGGTGCAATTACATGAAAGCGGTCGTCTTGAACAGTCGACCACGCTCGAGCTGTGTGGCGAAGGGCCTCTTAAAGCTACGCTGCAAACCATGGTCGCAGAGGCTGGTTTGACCCAGCAAGTTACGTTTCATGGCTTTGTGAGCGAAGCCAAAAAAATTGCCGTACTGCAGCGGGCTGATATTGCGGTTTTCCCGGCACTGGCTGGAGAAAGTTTTGGGATTGTCTTACTGGAAGCCATGGCGGCTGGACGTCCGGTTGTGTTGGGAGGTAATAACCCAGGCTATCAGAGTGTATTGTCGGACACGCCAGAGGCGATTGTCGAGGCCAGTCAGCCGGATGTGTTAGCTGAACAGCTGCATAGTTTTTTGGTAAATCCCCAGAAACGAGAAAAATTGTACACCAAACAACAGAAGCTTGTGCAGCAATTTGACGTAGAAGTTGTCGGTAAACAGGTAGAACAGTTCTACCGTACTTGCAAAAAGACTCGCAGCCAACGATAATAAGAACAGTATTACAGAGGTAAAAATGTTTAAACTATCAGACAAACAAGTCGTCATCAACATTGAATCTGGCACGGTCGTTCGTGTACTCGTGCTGGTTGTAATAACCTTGCTGGCGCTGAGTTTTTTTGAACGCATTGCTCATTCATTGACGTTGATAGCTATCTCGTTCTTTTTTGCGCTTGGTTTGAACCCGATTGTAACGGCAATCGCTAATCGTTTACGGGCACCAAGTCGAGTTAAGGCTACTGCCGCAGCCTATGTGTTGGTTATCGCCTTCCTGGGCTTGTTTATATCATTTGTAGTACCGCCGCTGATCCGACAAACTGTTGATTTTGTGCAGGAAGTACCGAATACGATCGAGAATGTTACGCGGGAAGATTCAAGCTTTAACAATTTCGTTCAAAAATATAATTTAGAAGAAGACGTCAATAAGTTTTCTGATGAATTTGGCAACCGTTTTAGCGACATCAACGGCCCTCTATTGTCGACCGTTGGCACCATCGGCTCAGCCTTGATTAGCCTTGTTACTGTACTGGTTTTAACCTTTATGATGCTGGTAGAAGGCCATACGTGGCTCAATCGCTTTTGGGCAATTCAAGATCCAAAGAAGCGTGCCCATCGGCAAACGCTGGCAAAACGAATGTACCGGGTGGTGACGAACTACTTTAACGGCCAAGTTTTTATAGCCTTGCTGGGTGGTTTGTTTGCAACCATAGTGATCTATATCATGAGTCAGGTCTTTGATGCGCCGGTCAATGCCATTGCGCTTGGAGGCATTATTGGCATGTTTGCTCTGCTGCCGTTAATCGGAACCATTATTGGTTCGATTATCGTTGTACTGGCGTGCCTGCTAGTCTCTGTGCCACTGGCGATTGCTGTCGGTATTTACTTTATCGTCTACCAACAGATCGAAAATGTAACCATTCAACCTTATGTACAGTCTCGTGGCAGCAACTTGACGCCATTGATCGTATTTGTTGCTGCTATCTTAGGTATTGGCTTCGGTGGATTTTTGGGTGCTGTTGTGTCAATACCAATTGCTGGGTGCATAAAGATTCTAGTTGAAGACTACTTTGATCAGCGGTCTGGCAAGAATCTGAAGGAAGCGTAGCCTTAACTAAAGCCTGTACCACACGGTACCACGCGCGGTATCGTTTAGACCGATACCTTCGGTTTGTAGTGTGTCGCGCAGTTTGTCGGATGTAGCCCAGTCTTTAGCGTTACGGGCTGCTTCTCGCTCTTGTATGATGCTTTGCTGTTCACCTGTGATGTCTTCAGATGTCAGTACATTAAAGCCAAGTAAGTCGTCTAGCAGTTGTAGCAGCTCGCTAAATTCTGCAGCCTGAGTTTGAGAAACACCATGCTTCTCGATGTCGTTTACGAGCGAACTGACTAAAGCTAACGCCTGTGGCGTATTCAAATTATTGTCGAGTACAGCCTGTATCTGCCTGCCGACATCTGCAAAATCAATATTTTCATACGTCGCGCTCGTGTGCAGCTGATAACGTTGGTCTGCGGCGGCCTGTAGTTCTTTGCGACGGGTACGGGCAGCTGCTAGTACTTCCCATGTAAAATTAGACTCAGTCTGGAAATGGCTTTGCAGTACGAGCATGCGCAAGTCGAGTGCGTCAAAGCCCTTTTTGGCTAAATCAGCTAGGGTAAAGCCATTTTGTAAACTTTTAGAGATCTTCTGGCCATCTACTAGCATAAAGTTGCTATGTACCCAGGTTTTGGCAAACGGTTTGCCAGTGGCGGCCTCTGATTGGGCAATTTCATTGGTGTGGTGAACCGGAATATGGTCGATGCCACCGGCGTGGATGTCGAGCGTTTCGCCCAAGTACTTCATGGCCATGGCCGAACACTCAATGTGCCAGCCTGGAAAGCCTGTGCCCCACGGACTGTCCCATTCCATGTCGCGGCGTTGGCCCTTGGGGGTAAATTTCCAGAGCGCAAAATCAGTGGAGTGTTTTTTCTCGCCAACGTCTACCCGGGCACCGGCCTGCAAGCCTGCAATATCGAGTCGAGCCATCTTGCCGTAATCTGCAAACTTCGTACTATCAAAATAAACACCATCCTTGATGATATAGGTGTAGCCTTTTTGTTCGAGCGCAGTAATAAGTTGGATTTGCTCATCGATGTTGTCGGTGGCCTTCACGAGGTGCGATCGATCAATCGAAATATTGAGAGCATCAAGACCGTCTACAAATTCCTTGGTGTACGTTTCGGCGACTTCCCACGCGGTAAGGCCTTCACGTCGTGCTCCTTTTTCGAGCTTATCTTCGCCATCATCAGCGTCACTCACTAAATGCCCGACATCGGTAATATTGATGTACCAGTTGAGGTCAAATGACTGGCGAAGTGTTCGAGCTAATGCATCCCAGCGGATATAGGCCACCCAGTTACCAATCTGGGGTGTAGCGTAGACGGTTGGACCGCAGGCGTAAAAGCCAATGGTGTTGTCGTGGAGTGGAGTGATCTCCTCAATCGATCGCGTGTTGGTGTTGAATAGTTTCATTGTCAGTACCTTGTTTAAGTGTATCAAGAAGTTGCGTCGCACGCTCGATACATTCTGACTTTACCTGGCTAATTGATCTGCCGTCAGTTATTCGGAAACCAGCAGCGTATGGATGACCGCCGCCACCAAAGTGGCTGGCTAGATCGGCAGCGATAGCGAAACCATAGTTGGCTCGAATTTTACCCGTAATACGGCCGTCAGGGTATGTCTTAAAGGCAATTGCAATCGACACATCATCAACCATGCGCATTTCATCAATGACTAACATCGATGGATTGTATTCGTTGCTATACTTTTCAATTTCTTCCCATGGAATCGTGACTGTGGCAATTCTCTGGTCAGCCTCATACTCCACTCGCTGCAACAGCCTGCCTTTGTAATCCAGGATCGCTTGGCTCTTTTTCTGAGTACTACGACGGGCATTTTCTAACTCAGGAATACTAACGCCTTGTTCGACTAATTCGGCGATTATGTGAATACTGCGCGGAGAGGTACCCTCGCTCATGAGTCCCAGGCTGTCGGATAAAATACCAGCTGCAATCATATAGTTGGCAGTGTGATCGCGCTGCCACGATAGCGCTTGGCTGAGCTCATAAATAACCTCTGTGGCGGACACGCCTGGCACAATGTGTGCGATAGTTGCAAAATCAATCGTTGGCTCAGAAGCCGTGTGGTGGTCGATGATAATACTTGGCTTAGCAGCCAGCCATTTAATTTCGCCACTTGTGTCTAATTGCTCCAGTAAACTGCGGGCGCTCGTGTCAACGATAATACTGAGGTCAAAGCTATGCGGCAGTTCGGCCTGGACTCTGTCCCAACCTTCGAGGTGGCGCAAATAGGTTGGAATGTTTACCCCGCAGTAGAGTGTCACGTCTTTTCCAAGGTCTCCTAGGATGCTTTCGAGCGCCAGAGCACTTGAAAGACTGTCGCCGTCAGGATTGTCGGCTTGCACTACAACAATATGCTGAGCTTGCTCAACAGCCTGTTTGATAGCATGGACAGTATCGCGAGCCATTAGAGCACTTGCCTGCCTTCGAGGGCGCGAGCCAGGGTGATTTGGTCGGCATATTCCAGGTCTAAGCCTATTGGCAAACCACGAGCCAGACGAGTAATTTTGACGCCTCGATCACCAATTTCTTGGGCGATATAGAGAGCGGTTGACTCACCTTCTACGCTCGCATTGGTGGCTAGAATTAATTCTGTTACTTTGTCGTGGTCAATCCGTTCAATTAATTGCTTGATGTGTAGCTTTTCTGGCCCAACGTTATCAATTGGCGAAATAAGTCCACCCAAAACATGGTACGTACCCTTAAACTGGCCGGTTCGCTCGAGTGCAGCGATATCAAAGGGGTCTTCTACGACTGCTACAACGGTTTTGTCGCGCGTAGGATCGGTATAGAGTGGCGAGACGTCCTCATGCGCGTCAATCAAAGCAAACGTTTTGGGGCAATAAGCAATGTTTTTATGTAAGTCATCTAAGACGGTGGCCAATTGGTGGCTTTTGACTGGATCGGTTCGGAGTAAAAAGTAAGCGTAGCGTTCGGCACTGCGCGGCCCAACGCCGGGTAGTACACCGAGTGCTTCAATGGCAGCTTGGAGAGCTTTTGGTAGAACATTTGACATAGTTTGTTTGTCTTTCTAGATCGTCGAGTCCGGGTCTAACCGGGCAAGCAGATTACTTAGAGGCCTAAGTTGCCGAGCATACCCATCATTGGTTGCATTTTTTCGGCAGCAACTTTTTGGCTCTCCGAGATAGCTTGCTTAACGGCTTCTTCTACATACTTTTCAGTCGTTCGAATGTCGTCGAGGTCAACGCGCTCAGGGTCGATGTGAATCCGTTTAATCTTCTGCTCACCAGTAATTTCTACCGTTACGGCTTCGTCGCCTGCAGATACGGTAATAACCTGCTTCTGCAGCTCTTTCTGCATCTTCTTAACCTTCATCAGCATCTTGGCTTGGTCAAATCTACTCACCAGTCTAACTCCTTTTCGTTTGTGTCCCTATATTGTAACAAACTACTGACTAATTAACAGGGTACGCTTGGTGTGTTCGGCCTGTGGCCACGCCACAAAATAACGCTGAATGTGATAGCTGCACGAAATTAAAACCACAACTGTAACGGTGGCTATACCAATCGATCGAGCCAACGGATTCCGAGGAAACACCGTAAACCAGCTCTGTAGCATGTAGGCAATACCATTGGCGATAAAAACATACAAAAGTGGCAACATGAGGCTTATCGTAGCGACGTTACCAAGCCAGATAATCACAAATGTGACTGCCAAAAGTGAAAAAACCAGCCGCTCACGAGCCGGATAATACCCGGCTCGATACGCGTAAATGCCAAGACCAAGCATGACGACGCTAAAGATATCAAGCACAGGGGTGCCAACAAGCCAGACTGCAGCGTCCGAAGGGCCGCTTACAAATAGCTGCCTCGGAATTTCTATCAAGTTAGCAGCTATGGAGCTTGCATCAAAAGATTGATGTTCATTAAAGCCAAGCCACTCAATAATTTGACGCTGACGAAAAGCAAAACTATAAAACAATGGCGCAAGTGTTACTAAGAATGCCAGTGAACCAAGAAGTTTAAATTTTAGCGGTAATTTTGGTATTGTTTTGACCAAATATTTGCGAAATAACACGAGCGCAGCCAACAATAAAATAGCTGCACCTGGCACGTAGAGTAAGAGTCCAAGCAGTATGGCAGCAAGCGGTAACTTCAAGTCATTTTTCTTGGAGAGGAACCATAAACAGATCAAAATTAAGCCCGGTACCACGCTCAGGTACATCACGTCCTGGCTCGCCAGCCGGCTGACGTGCAAAAACCAACTGGAACTTACAAACATCAGTGTGGTAAGAAGTGATACGCGCGGTGTGTACCACTTGCGGAGCATCAAATAGAGAAAGTAGGCTGCTACGAGTCCAACGGCCACTGACGCAAAACGCAACCATGCGTCGTTGTCGCCAAATTTAATAATGGCAAATTGCAGACCTTTCATAGGCGCAAATAAGACTTCGGTTTTGATTTGGCTGAGGCTAGCGGCACCAATTTCTTGTGCCTGCTCGCGCTGACCAAACGGTACGAGGGTAAGCAACTTATAGAGGAGTAGACTGGCGGTAAACAAAAACAATCCCACCGATAATGGTACTGGGCGAATGACCAGGTCTTTTAGCTTTTTGAATTGTTTTTTCATGTACGCTTTATTGTAGCAGATTGACGAGGCCCTATCTCAGAACTCTTCTCCAGCCTCAAGCCTAGTTATCGAATGGTGAAGCTTGTCGCTTGTCGATGCTGCGAATTCGCTGCTTTTCGCGGTCAAAATAAAGCTCGACGCTGTCGGTTGGACCATTACGGTGCTTTTTGATGAAAACGTCCATAATGTTTTTACGTTCAGTTTCTGGGTTGTAGTACTCTTCTCTGTACAAAAAGGCTACCACATCAGCGTCTTGCTCAATCGAACCAGACTCACGGAGGTCGGCTAGTTGTGGAATTTGCGGATTGCGGCTTTCTACTGAGCGACTTAGCTGACTCAAGGCCAATACGGGCACATTAAGTTCGCGAGCAATTCCCTTTAGGCCACGAGAAATTTCCGAAATTTCTTGAGTTCGGTTACCGTCACCGCCACCAAACTTAGTGCCGCCACTCATAAGCTGCAGGTAATCGACGATCACTAACCCAAGTGGTCGCTGGTGGGCTTCGCGTCGAGCTTTGGTGCGCATATCGCTGACGGTAATACCGGGACTATCGTCAATATAAACAGGCGCTTCGCTCAAAGTGCCCATGGCATGGGCGATTTTCTCAAAATCAGCATCAGTTAAGTTGCCTGTTCTGAGAGCCCAAGCATCGACGCCAGATTCACGAGCCAGCATGCGGTCAACGAGCTGTTCTTTGCCCATTTCCAGGCTGAAGATGAGCACCGGTTGGCCTGAGCCGACGGCAACGTTGTGAGCCAGGTTTAGCACCATGGCTGTCTTTCCCATACTTGGACGGGCAGCCAAGACGAATAAATCGCTTTTCTGTAAGCCTGCCAAGATATTATCGAGGTCCTTATAGCCGGTCGGCACGCCACGGATTGTCCCCTTATCTTTGTGAAGTTCATCAAGTCGCTCAAAACTTTCGCCGAGTACTTGCTCGAGGCTAACGACATCTTGCTTGATCTGTTTTTGGCTTACTTCAAACAGACGAGTTTCTGCCTGTTCAATTAACGCTTGCAGGCCTTCAGACTCGTCATAGCTAAGCTGCGCGATATCTTTACTGGCTTTGATAAGTTTACGCCGTAGCGCTTTGGTGGCCACAATATCGGCGTACTGTAGTACGTGGGCGGCGGTCGGCACAAAGTTAGTAAGTTCGGTCAGATATGCTGGCCCACCAACTGCATCAATTATGCCTTGGTTGCGGAGCTCATTAGCTAGCGTCAGAACGTCAATCGGACTGTGCTTTTCGTACAGATTACGAATAGCTGTATAAATGTGTCGGTGTCTTTCGTCGTAAAAGTCGTCGGCCGCTACGTTGTCGGCAATTTTGACGATGGCATCACTGTCGATGAGTATTGCGCCCAGTAGGCTGGCTTCTGCCTCGGGGTTCTGTGGTAGCTGAGTCGCATCCTGTGCTTTGTTATCTGGCATTGCTATGATTCTAGCACTTCACCGGCGCCAAAAATATTGGTAATGCTTTCCATGGCCGGGTCTGACGTAGAATGAACTTTTGAACTTGGTACTGACTGCTTACCCTCGCTAGACTCTTCTATCAATCGAATCTCAAGCTGTAAACCGTTCTGACCTAATGTTTCTAGCACAGATTGCAAGAGAGCCTTGTTCTTTGGCTGGTTAACCTGCTTGTAATGAAACGGAAACGTGAAACCAACTTCAAGCACATCATTGGCTGACTTGGTCTGAGCCATGCGTGCAATGCTGTACAGCGTATTGTTCTGCGTCTTTAACTGCTTTAGGACGCTCGGCCAGACATCTTGGCCAGGCTGCAGACTCATAGCTTCTGCGGGCTTTACGGCGCCTTTGGCAGCAATTTTTACTACTGACTTCTCGCCGACGCCGGCCTCGTCTGACTCCACGGCAGCTTTTTTAGGTAGAGACTCTACTTTCGTTTTAGGAGGTTGTGGTGGTACTGGTGGTGTCGGCGGTTCGGTAGTTTGTGCGGCGGAAGGACCGTTTGTTTCACCGATAGCAAAGAGTAGCTTGAGGAGTGTCAGCTCAAGGCTGGCTCGTGGTTTAGGCGAGGCCGGTACATCGAGTAGTTGTTCCAAAAAAGTCGTTGCTAGTTGTGCCGAGAACGGCAGAGACTGTTCAAATAATCGGGTGCGTGTATTGGCAGCCAGCTGCTTAGCCAGATGTAACTCACTGGCGCCACTACTGTATGCGGCAAGCAATGTATCGTCTAGGGCTTTTGGGTTGCCTGCACTGACAGCGCTAAAAATCTGCTCCACAAGAGCATCTGGAGCCAGTCCCAACGCTCGTTCAATATCAGCCAATTCTATGGTTTCACCAGCATTCTTTACCTGGTCAAGCAGTGAGATACTGTCGCGAAAACTACCATCACCGTGTTGCGCCAAGAGTTCTACAGCTTCATCGCTGATGGTGATATTTTCCGATTGAGCAATATGCGTTAAATGCTGAGCAATAGCGGCCTGGTCGATAGGTCGAAAGGTAAAACGGATACAGCGGCTGACAATGGTGTCCGGTAGCTTGTGGGCGTCGGTGGTAGCCAAGATAAAGATAACGTGGGCTGGTGGTTCCTCAAGCGTTTTGAGGAGCGCGTTAAAAGCTTCTTTGGTCAGCATGTGGACTTCATCGATAATGTAGACCTTATATGTGGCTGACACTGGCGCAATGTGAACACGCTCCCGTAAGCTGCGAATTTCATCAATTCGCCGATTTGAAGCAGCATCAATTTCGATAATATCTAAATGATTACCGTCGGCATCGTACGGTAAACCATTCACTGCGTAAGCCAAGATGCGAGCAACGCTGGTTTTACCAACGCCTCGTGGTCCGCTCAAGAGGTAGGCGTGGCCAATCGACTGCTTCGCAATGCTGTTTTTGAGCGTTTCAGTAATGTGCTCTTGGCCCAGGACTTCATCAAATGAAGTTGACCGATATTGTCGGTAAAGTGCTTTCCCCATAGACTTACTAGTATAAAACGGATTTGATTAGCTATAAAGCTAAATATATAAAAACACAACTCCGATCCTGTTCTTCTACAAATCATGCATGGCCTGCTAAATTACTGTTTTCCTCCTCGCCATATCTATAGATATGCCTCGTCACAAGAACAGCAATTTTGTATTGCCATAGCATGCTTTTCGTATGTGAACAGGATCGGAGTTGTGTTTTAGTAGAAAAATCTATGCGAGCTATAAAGCAGCTTCGAGAGCGGCCCATTCGGCGTTAACATCATCTTGAGGAACGTTAACACTTACCTGATCACCAGGCTTGGCTTTGAAGTACGTAACGCTGGCTAGCAATACGCGGTATTGTTTCTCGCCAACCTTTACAAAATAGTGACCGTCAACTAATTCTAAACCGCCAACCACCTGTTTGCGTGGAATTGGACCGATTTGCTTATAAAGAAAGGTTCCATCGTCAGCGATTGTCAATTTAAGGATGTCGCCCTGAACGAGCTTAGATTTGCTCGCGTAGTTAGCTGGAACTGGGTAGGTCTTGCTGTCACTACCAACCATATTCTGACCATCAAAGACACCCTCGATAACTTTACCGATGTTTTCTTCTTTAGCCTGAGAAGTGGCTACCGGATCTTCACCAAGTAGGCTCAATAACAATTCTTTCACTGCAGCCAGGCTGGTTTCAGCTTCTGCAATGAGGGCACGTAGTCGTTTAATCTGTTTGTCTGGAACTTCTGCCATGTCTCTAGTCTCTATTCCTCATCAGTGTTTGTTCTTGTACACCTTCCCCCGAAGGGTAACATGGATTTTTTGCGTAGTAAAGCACTTTATACACAGGTCAGCATCACTCGTTGTAGATATTGCTTCATCTGGAGATAACCAGGCTACACAATTTTTTGCTGATTTTACGAGTACTTATAACATAAAAAGACCCGCTGGTATAACCAGGCGGGTCTTTTTGGGCGTCGAGTTGGTAATTATGCCAATTCGACAGTTGCGCCAGCTTCTTCCAAAGCTTTCTTTGCGGCTTCGGCTTCCTCTTTTGGAGCCTTTTCCTTAACAGTACTAGGAGTACCGTCAACGAGTGCCTTAGCTTCACCAAGACCAAGACCAGTAATGTCTTTTACGGCCTTGATAACGGCTACTTTTTGAGCGCCAGCGTCTTTAAGAACGACATCGTATTCGCTCTTTGCTTCTGCTGCTTCGCCAGCTGCATCACCAGCGGCTGGAGCGGCTACTGCTACTGCAGCGGCGGCTGGTTCAATACCGTACTCATCTTTTAGGATGGTACCGAGTTCGTTTACTTCGAGAACGCTCAAGTTAACGAGCTGTTCTGCCAATTTCTTTAAATCTGCTGCCATGTCTTTAAATATCCTTTACTTTCTTTATGATGAAGCTTTTGCTTCTAAACCTTGTAGTAAGCCATGTAGATTGCCTGATAGGCCACTGACCACGCCGCGGACTGGAGCATTGAGGGTATTGATAATACCAGCCAATAGCTGATCCTTGCTTGGTAGTGAAGCCAACGCTTTTACTTCGTCAGCGCTAATGAAAATACCTTCTGACGTGAAGGCCCCAACAAATTGAATTGAAGGATTCTTCTTGGCGAAGTCTGCCAAAGCCTTAGCTGGGGCTACTTCGTCACTGTCATTAAAAGCATACAGCAACTGAGCGGTAAGCTCGCTTGAGTCAGCGTCCTTGTACAGTTCGCTGCCTGCGAGTGCCTTAACTACAAGACGGTTCTTGATGACTTTTACTTGTGTGTTGTTATCGCGCGCTTGTTTGCGGAGCTCCTGGAGCTGCTTAACAGTAGTGCCTTGGTATTTGGCAACAACAGTTAATTTTGAAGCTTCCAATAGCTGGCTAACTTCGGCGATAACTTCTTGCTTTTTTTGCTTTGATAAAGCCATGTATCTACCTTTATGGTTAGATTTTTGATTCGATTAATACCAAAGAATGTATCGACCATTTATTTATTACATAAAAAAATCTTTGGTAGTTAACCAAAGACGAAAAACATACTATGCAAACGAGTTGTCATGTATTGCCTCGGTAGCCTTCTTAAGCTTCGAACGATGTTCTTGGCCGCTACTGTCTTCGGTAACTAGTGTTATTTTAGCAAATTACCAGAAAATTATCAAGCTGCTATAAGGGTACGTTCATGGGGTTGCGATTGAGCGGCAGCTCGGACAGTTCGCCCGAGGAGTCCATGGAGTTCATTGGCGCCAAAAGACCAGTGCTCGTCAGCCATGGCAGCTTCGGCATCTGCTCTGGCTTGGATCTTTTGTTCCTCAGCAACTAAACTTGCGTGTTTAACAGATATGGCGCCAAATTCCTCTACGGCTTTATGGCTGGTGAAAAAATACTCTTGTTCAATTTCGGTTTTGCCGGTTTCATGATTCATTTTTCGCAGAGTACCGGTTTGACAGGCATGGGCCATGTGAAGATCATGCAGAAAACTTGCCGCCTCGGTGTTGAATGGACTTGTCTCCGGACGAAAATCGCTGATGTGTGCGTTGGTTATACGTTTATCTTGTTTTTTCATAATTAGTACTAAATACTTTCTTTAGTTAATGGTGCGCACAGGTCGATCTTGGCTTTTATTGATGAGCGGTATGACTTGGGATTGTGCATAGTTGATTCATAAAGTTTAATTGCTCGCTGAGCGAGGTTGCCCTGTCGAGAAAATTTTGCAATATAGCGCAGACAGTCCGCTTGATACTCCTTAACTCGACTATCGCTAATGCCTTGAAAGGATTCAAAATATGCATCTGTTACTTTGCGAGCCATAACATACGAACCGCGGCTCGATAGCCTTTTTACTGTTGTTTTTACGCATTCAGGTGTCTCTGTACGCAAATCAAGGTCTGGAAACTGGCCTTTCATGTTGAGCAATGCGTTTGCTGCTCCTATAACGTCTCCAGACTCGTGGGCGTCAACAAATTTCTGTCTCTGGTAGACCATTGCTCTGCCAAGCTTTGGTGTGAATAAAGCCAGGACTAGACTTTGGCAATGACGGGCATATTGACCTTCCGCACGACCTCTTGCGTCAAAGTCCTTGCGTATGCTCAGCCATTCATTTTCGCTAAGGATAGACATATAGTCGCCTTCTGTAGCAAATGTGATGTTTCGGGCATTAAGGCGAGCGAGTATCCTATCTTTATTAGTATCATCGAAGTAGTTAATATCTTGAGTAATAGGCTTGCTTAATTCAGGAGATAGTATATCAAAAAGCCAGATATCGCTAGAAGTGACAACATACGTGGCTGCATGAGTATTCGCCATGCCAACAAAGTGTGGTATGCCCTGCTTTTCTAGCTCCTCAGAACCAACAATTGCATAACCGGAGCAATTTGTTATACCGGATTCGTACAGAGAGTCAATAGTTGCACCCTTTTTAAACCATAGACGGCTGCGAACTTTTTCTTGCACTTGAGCAGCTCGCATGATGATCTCTAGATCCGAGGTGTTCTGCGTAGTTGCTTCTGGTGCTTTCTGGAGTAATAATTCTGGACTCATATCCTCTCCTGAGGCATTAAAAAAGCCGGGTGTTGACCCGGCTTGTTTGCTGTTGATCTAAAGGTTTCTAAGCATCAACAAACAAGCCGCGTTCAAAAATCACGAGGCTCACGAGTTTGCTTGAAGTCATAGTAACCATAGTGTTTGACTGTAACAAAGACAAAATATACTGTCAAATATAATATGTTTGCATTCTGGAGCTATCTGTTGCGTATAATGTTTTGTGAGATTTTTGACAAAATTAAAAAAAGGCCTATAATTCTGGCTTGTGACAACACACACCAATCGCACTAGTCTCAACGCCAAGTCATTTGCTTACAAGCACGTGATTATTGCGCTGTGCTAGAATGCTTGGAAACCCAATAACTAATAGAACCATAACGGGCTCCAAGCAACAGCGAGGAGTCTTTTTTAACGAGGAAAATCATGACAAGTTACCGAGAAGTGCTAGAGCGAGCTAAGGTCGAGAGCGCCTTAACCACAATCAAGCCTGATCTTTTAGAAACCGTATACCCTTCAGAGATGGGGGCTTCTTTACATGTAGCGGCCGAGGAGCTTGTGCCGGCCACAATGGAGCGGAGTGACCTCTGCTTATCGTCTATTCTCAGCCCTGCCGAAACTGCATATGACGGTAATCCATCGGTATTTCACAATGTTTCTCGCGAACATGTCACGCCACTTGTGATGAGCATGGCCCAAGTTGCTTTTAAGACATACGGCCTCAAGCAAGTTACTCACGTTGACCTAGGAGTAGCTGCATCTAACCCGATCAGTCAAGCGGCGACATACGAGCACATCAGGGGTTGGTACACGAGACCTCCTCTCTGTGGGGTTGATCTTATCATTGCCTCAGGTCTGCAAACAGAAATTACAGATGAAGTATTAGAAATTCAGAGCCGCTTTTGCCAAGGCTTAAGTTTCTTACCGTCTTCACAGTTTTGTATTGCAGTGCTTGGAGAGCAAAAGCCCGTGCTCTATAAACAACATGAAGAGCAGTCACCAGCTGAAGACCTAGAAGTAGAAGAACGTGCTCCTGTGGCAGTCGCTGCTTAATTAGCTTCCTGTATCAAGTTTATTGAGTTTAAATTGGGTGTAGCGTTCGGCTGCCAAACGGGTTAGCTGGGGGTCTTCATCCTGATTTATAAATTTCATGGCGGCAGCGAGTTCAGGGTGGACTTCGGCAATTTTTTCATACATCTGATGAGCTAGCTTGCGGTAACCAGGGTGCCCTTGTGGACTAGAGCGCAGCTCAAGCATTTGAAAGGCTTCACGGGCATTATAGGTAACCTTCCAACGCATACGATGACCGAGCAGAGTTGCATACTGAGCTTCGGTGGTATAGCCGGCGCCCTGCAAAATACTGTATAGCTTGAGGCTGGCGTCAAAGCAGGCTTCGAAATCATCGCTCAAACCAGCTTCTTCTACCAGGGCTGGTACTTCATAGCCGTAGCGTGGGGTTAATTCCTGCCATTCGAGATCGTCTACCATGCGATGTCGTTGAAGGTCTCGGAAAATACCGTAATCGCACATCAAATCCCATGAATAGTGGATCTTTTCTAGAGCACGGCCTGGTCGGTGACGACGGTTAAGTCGTTCACCCATATAGGCGTTAAAAACTTCAATTTTCTGATCGTATGACCAGCCGTTTACTTCTTGGGTGATTTCCTCAAGTGGCCAAGCGCTGTGTTCGTAGAGCATGTCAGCCACAGCATCTAGCTCATTGCGAGGCCATACATTCACGAGTGTAACAGGTTGAGCTCCGGCGCTGTGCACATCTGGCAGATAGCTGTCGGCTAGGGTTTTGACGCTTTTAGCGGTTTCGGCACGATACGCAACAAAGGCACCGCCACGCTCAGGCTTGTCGGCTCGCTCAAAAAAGACCGGTGCTACTTTTCTGACTTCTTTCAGAATGGCGTCGCCTGTCTTTTGAGCTTCGGGCAATGTGTCGCTTTGCAGATGCATGATCAAGCTTTCCATAGCTTGTGCAGAGGCAAAAATACCAACCGTAGAGGTAGTAGCTACTGGTAGAATCGGTCGCATGGCATCGCAGGCTTGGGCTCGTGTAGCGCCACGCCAGGCCATGTCTTGCTCATCTTTCGGTACATTTGAATTGGTGCGAACATAGTCAGTCAGTTCACGAACCAAGCGGGAGTATGTATCAAAAATTTGATCCATGATTGTTGTGTAGGCGCGCTTTGTTTTAGTGTCAAAGTGATCTGGAGTATGGTAGCGATAGGCCCCGTCTGCGTCCTTTTGGTCAAAATAGATATAGCGAGTCGATTGTTCGAGGTATGAGGCTAAGCGACCCCACTCAAGTTTCTTTGTAAGCAGGTTGCTGGCTTCTTCGACTACTACGTGCATTCCAGTTAGCTGTTGAACTGAGTCGTCTCCGTAAGCTGTTATAACACGCTGAAGGAGTTTCTCGTCTTTGCCGGCGGCATCAATGAACTCATCGAGGAGCGTGATACGCATGTCGTCACCGCGTCGACTCAATCGTGCCATGGCAGCAGCAATTGTTTGTGGGCTAATCGCTTCGCTAAAGGCATAAACTGGTGCCTCGGTGTTAGTGACAATATCCTGTAGTTTTTCCCTGCCGGCGTCCGTCATAACTAAGCCATGCTCGCGGCTCTCAAGGTATGGGTTGTCTAATTCCGATTGCGCCTTTGCATCGCCGGGAGTCTTGGATTTGGATTTTTTTGATGGCAACATAGGACTTACTGTCTCCCATATTAATTTGTGCACTGCCTCTATACTTATAAGCTTACCGCTGCGTACGCAGTCGAGTTGCTTGAAGTCTTTGGGGAATAGCTGACAGAGGTCGTCGTATACCAAAACAGACTTTTCAAGGTGATCAAGGCTCGCTTCATGTAGATCTCGCTTTTTTGAGGTGTAATTGCGGGCAGCTTTTTCGTCAACGAGCTCTTGGGCTAGATCTGCTGGTACGCGCAATACAAGTGATAAGTCCGGACGAGGTATGCCGAGCATTTGGTATTCAATGGAGTCGACCCACAGGAAATAGCCTTTGCGCTCTTCTGGATTATCGAATTTGGTACCTTGATGGGCCATGTTTGAGCCGGTAAAGCGGTTTGTAATAACAATTTTGCCTTCATTGAGTGCCTGGCGAATGTCCTTTGCCGCTTCGTAGCGGTCGAGGGCGTAGAACAATGAAGCAGTATACGGCCCGACTTCATCGACTGTGCCATAGTCACCGTTCAGATATTTACCAATAAAGTAGCTTGATGGCTCATGATAGCGTGGAAAATCAAATGAAGCTACATCGTAGCCTTCGTCAGTTAGACGCTTCACGAGTTCTTGGTACTGGGTGCCTTTGCCAGACCCGTCAGTGCCTTCGAGGGCTAAAAAGAATCCAGATTTTTTATGCTTTGTCATTTAGTTGCTCCCCCACCCTGTTATTGTTTTCGGTTGAGTGAGTCTAAACATAGGCTTTCAGTCCTTTGATCTTTATGGGCTTTCGTCGTTGGTCCTTGTAAGCCTTCGGTAGCATCTGTTCTGGCTTCCAGTTTGCGACAATTGTTTCTAAGTTGGCACTAACGTTTGGTTGATATTTGCCGCTTAGCTTCTTGTATTCTTTATCGACAGGTCCTGTTACATAAAAAACGATCTGAGCAATTCGCTCACCCACCGGCAAAACAACACTTTCGTGTTGGTTCATATTATAGATTTCCATTGTCCAACGATTGATATAACCGGGATCACCCCAGCCTGCGTCCAGGCAAACGGCTATGCCATTGCGGCCCCAGGTGCTGCGGGCTTGCATAGTGCTGGTGCCCGGTGCTTTGATACCAACAAATTCATGAGTGTGTGCCAAAATGCGCTCATGTGGTCGCAAAACGATGATTGGCTGATCCGGAGGTATATTCTTGAAGAGTTGTCGACCATGTTTGTGGGCCCAATCGGCGTGAATTTCAGCTTTTTGGGCGCCACTAAAATAGTTATCAACTGCTGTCTCATCAAACGGATTATAAAAGCCACCTTCACTTGGTCGTTCCGTACGGTAATACCAGTGCCCAAGTGTCACATCGATGCTACTGCCAGCAAGATGCTCAGCAACAAAGGGATGAATGACGATATGTCCCTCATCCAATGCTTTTATAATTTGTGTGTTGCTATAAACAGACAATCGTAGGACCCCTCACCACGTAATATGTTAGAGCTATTGTACAAACTAATCAGGAGTCGGCGCAAGTAATATGCGCATACTACAACAGTTTAAAATAACAGTGTGTTTAGTTGAATTCGCTTGGAAGGACTTTAATGCCCGGACCCATGCTGGTAGTCACGACTACGCTTCTGACGTAGGCACCCTTAAGGCTCGCTGGCTTGTTCTGCTTGATGCTCGCTACGACTACATCAGCGTTTTGGCCGAGCTTACCGGTTCCAAAGCTGACCTTGCCAATGCCCAGGTGAACAATACCGGTGGTGTCGACGCGATACTCGACTTTACCAGCCTTGGCTTGCTCGATAGCTTTGGTAACATCGGTAGTCACAGTACCACTTTTAGGGTTAGGCATGAGGCCTTTCGGTCCGAGTACACGGGCGTACTTACTGAGTTTAGCCATCACGTTTGGAGTGGCAATCAAGACGTCAAAATCAATCGTGCCCTTCTCTAATTGTGCAAGGAAGTCATCACTACCCGCTACATCAGCACCGGCCTTTTTAGCTTCTTTGGCAACGTCCTCGTCAGCAAAGACGGCAATGCGCATAGTTTTACCAGTGCCGGCAGGCAGTACGATGTTGTCTCGAATATTCTGGTCTGCCTGACGTGGGTCTACGCCCAAGCGAATGTGCATCTCTACACTAGCGTCAAAGGCAGTTGTGCTGGTCTTGGTGGCCAGATCAAGGGCCTCTTTTAAGCTATAGTGCTTGGCTTTGTCGATTTGTTCGGCCGCCTTGCGATATTTCTTGCTGCGACGCTCTAAGCGGCTACGAGCTGGCTTAACTGGTTGCTTTGGCTTGCTGTCGGCCTCTTCACCATCTTTAACGGCTTCTTTGCGAGCTTCTTTTGCTACCTTTTCTTCGCTTTCGGCAATAGCCTTTGCACTGCGCTTGCCAGCTTTGGCTACGGTTTTTTCTTCGGTGACCTCAGCTTCAGTAGCTACAGGTGCTTCTATAACTTCTTCTACTTTCTTAGCTTTTTCGTCAGTTTTCTTATCAGTCATCATTACTCCTTCGTGGTCCAAGCGGCTATGCAGCCTCCCACAAATTTATTACTTAATCTTTCAATTCCCTGCGAACTTCTAAGGTTCGGTTGGCTTAGCCTTCTACTTCAACGCCCATTGAACGTGCTGTACCGGCCACCATCTTTTTGACAGCTTCGATATCATCAGTATTCATGTCCTGAGCTTTAACTTCGGCAATCGCTGTTAGGTCAGCTTGCGAAAGTTTCTTGTCGAGTTTTTCGGTGTTTGGTCGGCCAGAGCCCTTTTTGACGCCTAGCTTTGACTTAATCAGGTCGTCAACTGGTTCGTTAACCACGCGGAAGTCCAGTGAACGGTCATCGTAAATAGTGATATGCGCCGTTACAATGCCGCGTAATTCCTTTGTAGCGTCGTTAAATGGTTGGATAAAATCCATCATGTTAACGCCATACTGCCCAAGTGTGCTACCAACCGGTGGTGCAGCACTCGCTTTGCCAGCTGGAATGCGCATTTTTAAGTTTGCTTTAATTTTCTTTGCATCTGCCATAAGATTGTGTCGAACGGGAGCTAGGCTCAACCGCTCTCCTTCCCTTTCTTTTTACATTACTAAAAGACAGAAGTGCGTAACCTGTAAATTATACTACATTAACGGACAAATGTCTAAACGCGCTTAACTTGGAGGCTGTCGAGTTCGACAGGAGTTTCGCGGCCGAACATGTTAACCAAGACTTTAAGCTTGCCTTTAGTCTGGTCGATTTCATTGATTGAGCCATCGAAGCCCTTAAACGGACCGTCGATGATGTTAACAACCTCGCCAATTTTATAGTCAATCTTGTGCTTCGGCTGATCGCGACCCATACGCTTATTGATTTTTTCCATTTCGTCATCGCTGACAGGAGTTGGATCGGCGCCAGTACCAACAAAACCGGTAACTGACGGGGTGTTACGGACGATAAACCAAGCGTCTTCGCTCAACTTCATTTGTACCAAGACATAGCCTTGGAAAATCCGCTTTTCGACAACTTTTCGTTTGCCATTCTTGATTTCGATCATTTTTTCTTTTGGTACGAGAACCTGAAAGATCTTGTCTTTCATGTCTAAGCTATCGGCACGCTGACGAATGCTTTCGGCAACCTTTTCTTCATATCCACTATAGGTGTGGATGGCGTACCAATGCTTTTGAGAATCATATCGCTTGCTCATCGGCCTATAATTACCTCTCTAAATACTTTATCTAATACAAAGTCGATTAAACCGACAATAACGGCAAAAACTACCGAGAAAACAAACACTGCTATGGTGAGGCGAATGGTTTCTTTGCGATTTGGCCAGTGGACCAATCGAATCTCTTGCCAGGCCTCACGGACAAAGCGTGGTACCAATCGAACTCGCTTGCCTAAAATACGGCCAGCTCGGTTATCTGGTAGCGGAATGTGAACTTCTCGTTTGCCGTGGTGACGAACCTTTTTAATAGGTGACGACAACTTAGAAGCTGCCTGTCGAACACGACGAGGCTGTTTATTGGCTGCAACTTGAGTTCGTTCCCGAACTGTTTGTTGCTTTTTGGTCGGACTCTTTGGAGCCGACCTCTTTGCCGCTAGTTTCTTTTTTGGTTTATCAGCCTTGGCCACAGTGCGTCTCCACTATCACTACATTAAATAAACCTACTCAAATATAGAGTAGGTCGTTCGATGTCAATAGTACTAAACTTACGGTATTTAGTCAACAGAGATGCTTGAGCTATTTGAGATTTGGTATAAAGATAGAAAATGTTGAGCCCTTATTAAGTTCACTTTCGAGTCGTATCTCGGCATGTACCAACTTGGCTAGCTTCATAGTCACATAGAGCCCAAGCCCGGTGCCGCTATTAGCTCGTGTTCGATAATCTTCACTCCTAAAGAACTTATCAAAGACTTTTTCCTGATCGGCCTTGCTTATACCAATGCCAGTGTCAGAAATTTCAAATTGAACACCGTTTTCTTTTTGACTGGCACTGATAGCTACGGAACCTGTTTCAGTATATTTAATGGCGTTGGTAATAAAGTTTTGCAGGATTTCTTTAACGTAGAGGCCACATGATGATAGGATCTCCAGGTTGTTGGCTGGCTTACTGACCAGCTTGAGGCCCTTCTTCTCTGCCTGAGGTGTGTACGCTTTAGCAAGCTCGTTCAACAGGTCAAAGACTTTGATAGACTCTACTTCTACCTGCAAAACACCTCGCTCGGCCCGAGACAGTGTCGACAGATCATTTACCATACTACCGAGGAAGAGTATTTGTTCGTGAGCTTGTTCGAGAGCTTTGGTAATGGCCGGGTCAAGCTGAGCTTTTTTGGCTACAAACTCAGCGTTGCCTATGTTGCCCTCGGCAATAGCAATTGGTGTACGTAGTTCGTGGCTGACAACACTAATAAACTCATCGCGTTCTTCTTCTAGAGATTTTTCTCGCGTGATGTCGCGCAATAGGACAACGAAGCCTTTATTGCCACTCTTGCCAAAACCGAGCTTAACGGGAGCAATACTGAGATATAAGTTGCTTTTGCTGCCGTCGCTATACGCAAGGCAGTAATCTCTGTTGGTGACCTGGTTCTTGGTGTTGGTAATAAGTTGGGTGGTGTCGACAGGCTGATTATTCTCATCAATTATTTTGGCTACATCTTCAAGGCGTTTGCCTTTTAGTTCGCCGTTAATGTCGAGAATATTAAGAGCAGCACCATTATAGAGCACAATATTGCCAGCCTCGTCGGTGGCAATCACGCCATCGGCCATGCTATTTATAAGGCTCGTTAGGCGCTCCCGTTCAAATTTTGCTGAGTCTGTTTGCTCACTGCTGTTAACCATTAGCTGTATTATGACATAAAGGTTTTGGCATCATAAATCTTTGGCCGCAAATCACGCATCTGCTTGCGCAGTTCTTTGTAGTCCGGACAGTACCGTGCAACCTCAGCCCAGAACTGTGAGCTGTGATTTAAGTGCCTGGTATGGGCTAACTCATGAATGATAACGTAATCTATGAGCTCAATCGGCATTTGTACCAGATAAAGGCTCAGAGCGATCTGTTTCTTTGAGTCGCAGCTACCCCATCGGCCTGTAACTTTCTTGATGCGGGCGTTGGTATAGGTAAAATCATATAGCTCTGCCAGGTCGCGTAAGCGCGGCAGCAGAACACGTTCGGCTTCTGTCCGGAGGGCCGCCATGATAGCCTTATGAACTTTGGCCGCTTGGACAGCATCTGATGTGTCAAAATGCCCAGCAACATGCACGACCACCTCATTTGCAGCCGGCTTGGAGCGTGATTTGCTGCTGTTTTGGATAATACGCAGTCTGAGGGTTTTGCCCAATAACATGCCGTCGTATGGCTGGAACACATACTCAGCTTGCTGATCAAGAATCCACTGCTTCTTGGTAGCCACAAACTCCATAGCAGTAGATTTTGGTACATACCAGGGCATAGAGACCTGTACCAGACCTTTATTATCGACGCGTAAGCGCATGGTACGTTGGCCGCGCTTTTTGGTGAAATGAATAGTGCCAATACCTGGCACATCATGAGTAGATTTGGACATAGAGGTTATCGAATCGTGATATTGCGACGCGTAATCTCTGGTCGGCCGCCAATTGACGGTTGGGGAACCAGATTTACCAGCTCGGGTTTAGCCATGTTGCCGCTCAATTGTTCAGGGGTCAATACGCCAAGTTCGTAAAATTTCTTGAGCACAGCTGCCTTCTGAGTATGAAAAGTGTGTTTGCCGCTGATAACAACATAGTCTTCGTTGATGGGATTTTGCATCTTATTAAGTGCGCTTCCGAACTCATCGGCATTAATCTCGCGAGCATAATGGTCGTCAGCCTTACGGCGATCGCGTTTACGAGCTCGAATAAAGGCAGTATCAGGGTCAATCTGTATCCAGACAATCAATGGGGTAACTTTAGTTGCCCGAGCCAGTTCACGCAGTTTACGTCGTTCGCCAAGACGAAAGGCATCGGCATCATACACAACTGATACACCGGCTCGCAAAAACTCGCGGGCCATATAATTCATAGCTTGTCGGCTCGACACTTGAGTCTTTTCGCTGCTTTCTCCGTACAGCTCATGTGCTAGCCGGTCCTGTTGCAAGTGGGCTGCTTTGATCTCATCTGCCAATTCACGCGCAAAAGCTGTCTTTCCAGAACCTGGAAAACCATACAAAAGTAGTAAAAAGGGCTTATTTGGCACGATCTTTGCAGAACTCATATATACATCCATTGTATATCAGATAATATAGTTTTGTTAACTGCTTACCCTATCTTGGCTTAAAATCAGCCATCATATCTGTTACAATACAACACCGTACGTCTAGGGGCATAGTACAACGGCTAGTATGAAGGTCTCCAAAACCTTAGATCGTGGTTCGATTCCACGTGCCCCTGCCATAGAAAAGGACTCTCCAAAGGAGGGTCTTTTTCTATGCAAGACACATGGCTCAAAGCACGATCCGCGAGCGCAGTGAGCTAGATCGTGGTTCGTTCATGAGGAGCAGGCGCAAAAGCTCGCTTTGAGCATGCGACGAAATGCTGTCTTCCACGTGCCTCCCTAGATTTATTTGCTATCATATCAATATGACAGACCAAACTGAGGTCAAAACATTCGCTCTTGTGCAGGGATTTTGTCATGAAGCATGGCATTGGAATTTTCTAAAAAGCGAACTTGAACAACGAGGACATCAGGCAGTAACTTTTGATTTACCGATTACCGATCCTAATGGCAACTTTGATAGCTACGGCTCTGTTATAGCTGAAGCGCTGGAAGGCAAAGAAAACATTGTAGGTGTTTTTCATTCTAGAGCTGGTAACTATGGGCCACGTGCGTTCAATACATTATTAGAACGTAACGGAAAAATTGCTGTGCAGCGAATGGTATTTCTGCATGCTTCTTTTGAAGCCGACACCTTACATGCTCTAGGTAGACCTAAGGAGGACGAAAATGTACCGGCTCGAAACAGCGCTGAATCTAGAAAAGCTATTGTGGCACAACCTGGCCTTGGAAGAAATATGCGAGCTATTGACCCTACATTTGCTGAAGAGTTTCTGTACCATGATGTAGAAGATAAGGATATAGTAAAAAGAGCTATTCGACACCTAAAGCCTCAGAATCGGCCAGATATTGAGCCTAAAATGGATGTTTGGCCTAACCTTCCTCAAAACTATATTATTGGTACCGATGATCGTATGGTGCGGCCTGAGTGGTCAAGGTATATTGCCGAGACTTGGCTTGACATCAAGCCGGTCCTGATCCCCACTGGCCATTCATCATTCTTATCACAGCCCGCTTTACTGGCTAATCTGTTAGATAATATTTCAAAAAATGAAAACCGAGTACACATACAAGTTAATAAATGATATATTGTTGTCCATAATGTCACTTGAATTTGTCTCATACCACGAAGACGGATCCGTCACAGTTGTTGCACGGGGCATAGATGCACCGAAAGTCACCGGCCATTTCACTTCGCTAGAGGAGTACGAAGAGTTTAATCGTCCCACAGAACCAGTCCAAGAAATTCTACCGTCCCAGACTATCTTATCTTCTATCAGGGACGGATTGAGAAGTCTTTTGCCCTCTTCATTTCGGCATGACCGACCTTGATTCGTTTTAACTCATACTTTGCTATAAAATGATCTTAAATAATCTAGCATAGTATGTGAGGTGAAATGACAAACCATGATTACTCAATCTGCGGATACGAAATGGAAACGCCGCTGCTTAATGCCGCTGGTTCCGTAAATGGAACGAGTCCGGAACTCATATTGCGAGAAGTGAAATCATTGGCCGATACGGCTATCGGGGCTATTACTGTTGGCTCATTTACGGTTCCCACACAGGCAGGAAACGAAGTTACATTTGGTGGACCAACCTATTATCACGATAAGGCAACCGGTGCTACTTACAACTCCATGGGCTTGCCAAACATCGGCTTAGCGACTGCCAAGGAGCTGATGCCGCAGATTTTGGCTGTGGCTCATGACAAAAACAAGCCAGTAATTGCCAGTGTCTCGCCTACTCAGCCTACTGCTGCAATCGGCAACGCATTTCAGCAAATGAACAGATTGGTATACGAGACTCAGCTAGCAGGCGTAGATTTGGTAGAGGTCAACACGAGCTGTCCTAACGTGGTGACAGATGGTGGCGGCCGCAAACCTATCCTGGGCTATGACCTCGAAGGCATGCAGGAAATGGTAGACGAACTAGCACCCTGGACGGGAACGCTACATAGCAATGTCGGCGTAAAACTACCTCCCTATATTTCGGACGAAGAAAGACAAATAGTGCCTGAACTCGCAAAGTTATTCAAAGAACGTCGAGTATTTGGTTTCATTGTTACCGCCAATACAATTCCCAATCAAGTAGCTCGAGACGAGCGAGGAGACCCTATATTAACTGTCCCCGGTGGTGCTGGTGGCATGAGTGGATCTGCGGCTAAAGAGATCGGCCGACAACAGCTAAAGATGTGGCAAGAGCTACTTGGCGACGAGATTGAAGTGATAAGCACGCTTGGCGTTGATTCCGGCGAAGAATTAGCGGTCCGCCGGCAACTCGGAGCAGCAGCAGCCGGTGGTGTTACCTTCCTGTGGGAGCAAAATAACTGGGGTAACGCAGTAACAGAAGTCATTGATGAATGGGTAGCGAGCGGACAGAGTTAAACGTTGCTGCTCTTGAGGTGTAGTGAAGCATTTTTTCTGACCCTTTAGGTTTTTCAAAAATGTAGTTGCATAATTTGACTGTTTATTGTTAAATTTATGAGAAATTACACGAGGTTACGATGATAGGACACGATTTATACACCTTCGAGCACTACGATCCGTTCAATGAACGACATGTAGGCTATGCCCGTCAAATTGAGGATGTACGTTCCCGCGAGGAACCAGTTGTCACCATGCTTCCGCTTGGTCCAGAAATAATGGCAAATCACACCATCGGTGTAGTCGTGACTCAGGACGACGAACCTGTTGCGTATAACGCTGTCATCTTTGAATACGGGAACGGTGTAGCTGAGGTGGGTGGCCTCTATGTGCATCCGGAGCACCGGAACCGTGGCTTGACCAAGCCTATCAAGGCGGAGCTCTTTGAAACAGTCCGAAGGCTTAAACGCATTCATACGGTCATCACCTTCGCAAATGAAAGTAGTTTACAGCTCAACCTTAACCTTGGATTTAGTGTGGCTGAGCCCGATGAAGTTCCCGAACAGAGCTTAGCGAACTGTGTCGGCTGTCCTCGAGTATGCGAGGTTCGACAACTTGGCAACATCTGTTGCGACACGATATTAAGCATCAAAACTGCTGATCTACCAGAACTGCCATTCCCTACCAATCGCATAGTGAGGTAATTGGTGACACCAGCTCCGTCATATTATTTACCTGACTCTAGTATTGAAATTCGTGACTTCTTGCATAATAGTCCAGAAAACGAAGAAGCAATCAATCAGATTGTTCGCTGGTCAACTCGTGAAAGCATGGTAGCTATTGGTGCTTTGTCTATTCATACGCACAATTTTGCAAAGGCTGCCTATATCGCAGATGATAACGAACTGGTTGGCTATGCTGCGATTACTCATATCTACTCTCCCGATGTAATGGAGCTCGGCGGCCTCATGGTAAGTAGCGCTGTTCGTGGTCGCGGTGTTGGATCACTACTTACCAAGGCAGTCGTAGAACATGCCAGAGAGATAATGGATCCACATCAAATTATTGCCTTCTCTAACACTGACAGTGCCCCAATTTTCAAAAAACTTGGAGGTGATCAAATAGAGGATGCTGCCAGTTTGCCAGACGAAGTTTGGAAAATTTGTCATACCTGCCGCTTTTACGAAGAGGCTCTTGAGGAAAATAAGGCCTGTTGTGGCCGAGTTTATGATATAACTAATATTGTAGACTAGACGAGGGACCAAATGTGGCAGACGATCATGAAACTCTACGCCAACCATCACCTGAGATACCACAGGAGTTTCTAGGCGTCCGCATACCACCGCTTCCACCTGCAAACCTTGAACCGGCTGTACCGCCTGAAGATGTGCCTGATTATCGTCAATATTCTTTACCTCGACTTGAAGAGAGGACAAATTTCCAACTTATGATGCTCGGAGCAAAGCCTCTGACTGCTGTAAAACCTGAGAAACGTTTGCAGGACTCTATAGATTTCGCCGTTCCAGCTCATAGACTTATGCAAAGCGATGGAATAGAAGCCGTCACCTCATTAACCGAGAAATTAAAGATGCACCTAAGTGACGACACTGAGGTTGAGCAAGCCGGTCCCTTTATCAATCTTAGGCAAAATCGTCTCATGTTAGCCCACTATGTTTTTGATGAAATTGCCGAACAAGGTGACATGTATGGGTACAACAACGAGGGATTGGGTGACACCGTGGTCTTGGATGTTTCTTCGCCCAATATCGCCAAGAATATGCATCTTGGCCACTTGCGCTCGACGGTTATTGGCGAAGCCTTGTCGCGAATATTATTTGCCAATGGCTACAAAACGATTCGTGATAATCACCTCGGTGATTGGGGTACCCAATTTGGCATCCTATCGCACGCCTATGATTTATGGCATGATGAAGTTCCAGAGCTGCAGGATGAAGCGCAGCAAGTGGCTGGCCTACAGAAGCTCTATATTCGTATAAACCAGGCTATCGCTGCCGAAAAGGCAGCAGACGACAGTGGTGATTCGCAACTCGAGGAAGCTGGTAGACAGTGGTTTACCCGTCTTGAGCAAGGTGACCCTCAAGCCCGTGAACTTTGGCAATGGGCGTGGAATCTGAGCATGCAAGAGTTCGAGAAAGTGTACGAAGCACTGGGCGTTGATTTTGAATACATCCTTGGCGAGTCTGAATACGCCGACATGAGCAGTGATGTATACGATGTCATGGAGGCACGAGGGATTGCCCAGCTCGACGAGAAAAATCGTTTAAAAATTATTCCATCCAATTCACACCTCCACCCACTCACAATTCGCAAATCTGACGGCTCCTCGCTCTATGGCACGCGTGATATCGCCGCGCTTTGCGCTCGTATGTCCTGGTTTGATCCTGAAAAAATTATCTATGTAGTCGGCAGTGAGCAGCGAGATTACTTTAAGCAAGTTTTTGACGGTTTCACGCAGCTTGCGGGCATGAACACACCAGAACTAAAACATGTTAGCTTTGGACCGATTGAATTACCAGAAGGCAAAATGTCGAGTCGAGCTGGAAATGTAGTGTTTCTTAACGATGTGCTAGAAGAAGCCTACAGTAGAGCCTACGAGAAGGTGCTTAGTAACGCTCAGCAAAAAGGCACTGACGCCACTCCAGAAGAGCTTGAGCTGGCTGCTCAGCAAGTTGCAGTTGGCGCGGTTGTTTATTACGACCTTAAGCAAAGCGCTGATCGAAAGATAACGTTTAGCTGGGACGAAGTGCTTAACTTTGAAGGCAATAGTGGACCATATCTACAATACGCCCATGCCCGCATGACTGCCCTGCTAGAAGAGGCAGAAGGCGTTGAGAGTGACATAAATATGTTTAAGCTCGACACAGAGGGCCTAGAGGGCGAGATTATTGCCACTCTGGCTGAATTCCCTATAGCAGTCAAAGAAGCCGGCGAAAAGTATGCTCCGGTGGTTGTGTCTGAGTATCTCTACCGTCTAGCCCATAAGTTTAATGTGTTTTACGCACAAACACCAATCCTTAAGGAATTAGACGCTGAAAAGCGAGCTGCTCGCCTACTATTGACGGCTAGTGCCCAGCAAGTCCTTCAGAATGGCTTAAACCTGCTCAATATACCAATGCCACGTAAAATGTAGCGTTATTTTAACTGGCCAATAATAAATACTTCATCGCCAATAGCAGCATTTGCTCGTGGAAACACTATGCACTCATTTTTACCAGCGATGTATGTCGTATCTCCTTGTTGAGCAAAAACAGCGCCGGCTTCCAGCTTGTCGAATGATTGAAATTCGCGGACAAAACTAAAATCTTCCTCGCTTTTTAGTTCGGCTCGAACAATTGCAAGGTGGGTGTGAGTTGGTTTATGGCTCTCATGTGAAGTGATATTACCAACTGCAGCCAAGAAGGCTGTCACTGACGCTTTGGCTAAAGCCTCATATTCGGCCGGCCTTTCGCTGCTTCCGCACTCGAGGCAGATGCCAGGCTTGTTCCGGCTGGCCATATAATCATCTGTGGCTCCAGAAGAAAGTTGATGCCAATTTGTAGAAATGAGTTCGACAGGTAGGGCTGTAGCCAACTCTTCTGCGAGGGGATTGGCTATGATAAATGGCTTATCCATAGACTCATTGTATGAATGAATATCGAGCACAGCATCGGCTTTATCGAGATACGATTCAATACTTCGAGCGAGCGTGTCTTCTGGATATTCGTCATGTGCCTTACCGAATCGTCGATTAAGATTGACGTTTATGTAGCGCCGTCCCGCAGATACTGCGGAAGGATTCGCTACGATTATAGTTACCGTGCCTGACTCTATAGTTAGGTTGCGTAGCCATGGCAATATATTGATACCGACGGGCTCGTTACCATGAACGCCGACCACAATTATGCAGTGTGGACCAGGCCGGTTAGACACGATGGACGTAGCTTCAGGTTGAGTAATAAACAGTTCCGACATGTTCATTATTATACCCCTGATGCAATGGAGTTAGGCAAGTTGTTCGGTAATATCTTTTAAATCTTTGAGGCCAGATGCAGTGTTGATGAGTACAGTGGTTGGCCCCAGAGCTCTTATTTCGTCTGCGTACTTATTGTAAGCGGCGTAAACGGAGGCAGATGATAGTTCGGGAAGTATACCCTCTCTATCGACTGCGTAGCGTAGGCCATCTACAATTTCGTCATCAGTCAAAGACACGCCAAAACCTTTACTTTCTTTGATTGCATACACGGCTTTTGGGGAACAAAATGACTCCTCAGCTACAATGGCTTCGCACGCAGAGTCTGGGATGTCTTTAACAACATGTACCCATTCATCATTTTCAACAGCCTTGTTGATTGGATCGGCGTTAGCTATTTGCACACAGATCATGGCCGGAATTTTATCGGTAAGTCCCCAGCGCTGCAAATCACGAAAACCATGATAAATAGCAGCTAAAGCTGAGCCGTTACCGGCTGGGCAGACAATTGAATCTGGTACTGACTTGAGCTCTTCCCAAATTTCATAGGCAACAGTTTTGACTCCTTCTGAACGAATTGGCAGCATGCCCGAAGTTATATTGAGTGTATTCGGCTCAGGGTGTGTTCGTAGATAGTGGTACGACTCTTCGTACGTATCACCGACTAACTTGATCTTGCCACCAAATAAACGAATGAGGTCGAGCTTTTGGGGTGAGGTTCGGTTTGGCACGACACAGGTGGTCTCAATATTATAGAGTGACGCATAGCGAGCAGAAGATATAGCGGCATTACCAGATGAAGCAATAGCGACTCGTTTGTACCCCTGATCGTGCGCAAAGGCGAGCGATATTGCGCTCTCACGATCTTTGAAGTTACCAGAGGGGTTGTGGCCCTCATTTTTGATGTAGAGGCCCTCATGTTGCTTAGAGGCGATAAGTGGCGTGTTTCCTTCACCAAGACTCAGTGGCGCTGCATCGATTGGCAAAGCAGCCACAAAGCGTCCTAGGCCCTTACAGCGTTGATCTATTAGCTGGTCCGGCTGCGGTAGCTCAATAAAGTAACTGTCATATCCCTCTTGATGAGGTGAAAGCTTTGCTGGATCGGTCTGCTTTTGGCCGTTTGTAACGTCAAAATACGTTAGTTTCTTGTCCATTAGCTAAGTCGTACAGATTTAGCAAACATGTCGGCGTAAATATCAGCGGCTTTAAAGATAGAGCTAACGGCTACTCGTTCATCAGGCATGTGCGCAAAGCCAAGCTCACCAGGTCCTATCGTCACACCTTCTTTTTGAGCCATTTGACGCATAATGCGACCTTCGTCGCCGCCGTTGAAGCCGCGAGCAGTCCGGTGGGTTGCCTGCTCGGCTAAGAGGACAATTGGTGACTCGGCTGGCGTTACGGTACCGAGGGCGTTCTTAACAATATCAAGCGTGACAGTGTGACCATCTTCAGTGCTGCCTCTTTTAATGAGGTCTCTCACTTCAAGTTCTCGGAAGTGATGAATGTCTGAAAACGGTAACGTACGCATATCGACTGTAAAAGTAGCTGTGGACGGTGTGGTTGAGTAATCACCGCTCTTTACCTGGGCAGCTGAGACTTGAATAGTAGAGTGTGGGGGGCTAAAAATAGCTGCTTCTTCATCATCGTCACTGCCAAGAGTTAGGTAGTACGTATATCTGCCGATATCGTGCACGATGCTCGAACCAGCCATAAATGCATTCTGGACAAGTTCAGAGACATGACCTGAATGCTCAACGTCTACGGTGAAGTGGGCGAGCCAGCGACCCTTATGCGCCCGCATAGCTGTAATAGCTCCCTCATGCTCGGTTGGTTCACCGGCTATGAAGTATTTCGAAGTTGCAACCGGTTCGACGTCGCCAAGAACGCCTGCTGCCAAACGCGCGCCTCGCATAGATAATTCAGGTGAAGTAGCCTCTTCGTCATAGGTAAAGATAACACTCACTTTTTTGTTAGCTTCTTCGAGCTGTTTACGTACCTCTGGTCGAGCGGCCGCGATAAGCATGGATACACCACTGCCATGGGTATCGCAAGCGCCTCGGCCAAACCAGTTGCCGCGTTGTTCGTGCAGGCGCCACGGAGTGTGCTTCCAGTGCTGGCCTTCGACGCCTACCACATCGGAATGACTTATAGCCGAGATGGTCTGCTCGCCATGTACATCGCCTACTTCAGCTACCAGCAAAGATCGATCGGCGTATTCCGGGTCCTGAACAGTTCTGATGTGAAACCCTTGGCTATCAAGCATTTCTCCAATCGAATCAACAAATTCCTGGTTGCCTTCGCCAGGTCGTTGACTCTTTTCAATCATAACTTCCATCAGCTCTTTTCCGGTACGATATTCAGCTTCCTGGCTCATACATTCACCTCTGTGACTTAATAGTATGTTGCTATATATAAACTTTATCTTATGTATTGTCAATACGATTTTAGCTTTGAGGTGTATAATGAGGACGAACACCCGTATACAAGCTGAGAGATTATGGTTACGTCAAAGTTTCATAAAGAACAATTACATCTGTTACAGAACACTTTTACACGTGATTCTTTGCGTAGCTTAGCTCAAAAGCATGGGACTCCACTGCAGATCATAAACAGTTCTCTCGTTATCGAAAGATACCGTGGGTTAGAGACCTTAATGCCCCGAGTTACTCCTCACTTTGCAGTTAAATCGTGCCCCGCCCCCGAGTTGCTGCAGATATATAAATCTATTTCTGCGCGCCTAGACGTAGCCACTACCGGCGAAATCGAGATGTTACGAGCCATACAGTATCCACCGGAACTATTAATTCACACGCACCCGCACAAGCGTGCACAGGACATGAAGGCCGCCTATGACTATGGTATTCGTACATTCGTGCTCGATAACGTGTCCGAAATTCCTATTCTAGAACCATATAAAAAGGATATAAATCTACTGTTTAGACTGAGCTTTCCTAATAAGTACGCTGCAATCGATTTGTCGTATAAGTTTGGCCTTGAGCCAAATGAAGCAGTAAAAGCCGTGTACCGGCTTTTAGACGAGGGCTACACAGTTAGTGGAGTTAGCTTTCATGTTGGCAGTCAAACGGAAAGCGTTGTCCCGTATGTGGAAGCGTTGCATAAAACAGCTGAATTTTTCGCCAAGGTAAAAGCTGAGCGCTCAGTTGAATTCTCCCTATTAGATATTGGCGGTGGCTTCCCTGCCCCGTATGTTGCAAATGTGCTTGGTATCCATGATTTTGCTGATGCAATTAACGATATCTTAGACACAGATTTCCCGGGTGTAACTATAATCAGTGAACCTGGCCGCTATCTTGTTAACCCTTGTGTTACGTTGCTCACAAGTGTAGTTTCAAAATCTAAGCGCGGCTCAGAGAACTGGCTTTTCATAAATGATGGTGTCTATGGTAGTTTTTCGGATATGATAGCTGGCCACATGACGTATGAGCTGTTTGGTGTTCAGGAGCTTGATGGAGTCAAGCCCAGTTCAAGATATATTGTCGGTGGTCCCACCTGTGACAGTATTGATATCGTCGACCAAAAAGTCTACCTACCCAAAATGGAGCGCGACGATTTGATTGTAGTGCCCAACATCGGCGCTTATTCATATGCCTTAGCTACCGAGTTTAACTCACTGCCTAAACCCTCAGTTGTGATTGTGTAAAAGAGTATGTATAGTATCTATTTAATATGAGCAGCATAGGTGTTACGGCAACTGGCATACGCATCACTCAAGGAGCTATGGTTTAAGTATGGCCTTTGAGACCACGTTGATCTCATCCTATAGAGAAGGCGATCCACGGACAGTCTGTCTAGCAGGTGAAGAATTTGAATCGATAGCAAATCGGTACTTTGAAGATATAGCATCACGGGGTGGCAAAATTGTTACCCAAAGTATCGTTAGACTCCAGGCGGCCTACCCGGCCAATGCGGACCCTAATCTTGGCCTCGTTGACACCGCATTATACGTTGCACAGTTTGATAACCCCTCGCCGAAGCCTACTATCTGCAGGGCGCATGTCGTTTCTCCGTACGGCTTTGGCGATATGGAGCTCGATGAGAAGCCACTTGATCAGTTTTCGCATGAAGTAAACCAGATCTACGAAGAAATTCATCGCCTGGAGGGGAATGTGCTCGCCTGCGACTCAATAAATCTCGACACTACAATCGAATTGGGCAGATTTGCGAGTATAGGTGGCATTGGTCCGCAACCGCACATGCTACTGCTCGCTGAACTACCGGCTGACGCTGGCATGTAGTTTCGTGCTTTTTCATGCATTAAAAACGAGCCCATGAGGCTCGTTTTCATTTTTACTTGAGATTAACTATTTCTTGCGCGGCTTAACTTCGTTGCGGCCAAGATTTTTCTTGGTTTCAACATAAAGCGTGTGACGTCGAACAGTTGGGTTGTACTTGCGAAGCTGTAATTTGTCTGGGGTATTTTGGGTATTTTTAACGGTATAGTACGTACGGTGACCCGTTTCTTCACATACCAATCCTACCAATTTTCGCTTGTCAGTCTTCTTTGCCATATCTATTTATTATAACACACTTTGCTGATTACTGTAAATATATCAATCACGTTAAAATGGAGCCACCTGTCGGATTCGAACCGACGACCCTCGGTTTACAAAACCGATGCTCTAACCAACTGAGCTAAGGTGGCGTGGCTGCCCAATTGAGTTATCGAAACTCAGAGTACGAACAGATTATATCACAAGAGTTATCTAATCTGTAGCATCATCAGCATCATCTTCAGAACCAAGCGGTGCATAGTCACCATCGGGGCCACTATCATCTGGTTCGTCTGGATCGTCGAAACCATCATCATTCTCGTCGGTATCATCATCTTCGTCACGCTCAACATGAATGAGATACAGTACATTTGGAGTATGTATGCGCCAGTTATATTCATCTGCCAGATCATCGAGTACTTTTTCAAGCTGACATTCATTGCCTGCCCAACCAAGTACCGGCACAAACCTATCCGAGTTAGCTATTGCATCGTGAAGCGTAGGTTCTTCAAGATAGTCCGGTAAATAAAAGCGGTCCTTCACTTCCTCATGTGTTTCGAAGTTCTCAAATGACTCATCGACCACATATTGTCCCTCGACTTTGAGAACTCGAGAAAATGCGGCATTTTCATCATCTTCAAACAGTATCTCCTCGCGAACATCAGCCTCCGCGAATACACTAGCCTCTTTATCTAACAAGACAACACCTTCTCCGTTAGCAACAACGCTTGTGCAGTGCACGTAAAAGACACTTCTGTCCGGCATATCACAAACTCGAAGAAAGCGCTCATGGTCAGCTAAACGATATCCGTCTGGACTCAATAGGCTGGGAATATCAAATTTGGGAAACTCCGGACTATCACTCACAATAGACATAACATAGCGCATCTTTATGTAAAGTGCTAGTTACCCTTTAAATATCACTAGTTTTTTGCTATAGTAACTTGGTTATTTTGCCATCTTAGCTCAGGGGTAGAGCACATCCATGGTAAGGATGGGGTCCCGGGTTCAAATCCCGGAGATGGCTCCAGTTAACAAATATTTAATGTGAACCTACTATTGTGGGTCGTATGTTAACAAAACAGAAGGGTGATATTGCTGTAGCCTCAGCAATAAAGTACTTCATTCACGCAGGATACGAGGTGTGCTTGCCTATTGGCGACAGAACTGACTATGACATCGTTGTAGAACTTGACGGTAAGCTCATGAAGGTTCAAGTCAAATACGCAGGTATTTACTATTCTAAGGACAAAACATGTCGAGTTGGTCTTCGCACCACAGGCGGCAATATGTCGAGGTATAAGGCTAAAAAGTACAGTAGTGATGCATTTGATATCCTTTTTGTTTATACTGCGAGAGATGCAATGTACCTCATTCCATGGCAGCTTGTCCAAGCAAGAAATGAGTTGTTCATAGAACATCCTAAGTACTCCACCTTTAAGGTCACCCATAATCTGCAGGGTTAGTGAAGCGGTCAAACACAAGAGACTGTAAATCTCTCGGCTTATGCCTTCGTAGGTTCGAATCCTACACCCTGCACCAAAACTAGAACCGGCCGCAAAGCCGGTTTTTGTTTTGGTCAAGAGTCAGTAAATGAGAACGGTACGGCGTAGCCGAGGTTCGGCCGAACGAAGCCACGCGCAGGTGCTTGCATTGAGCATGACTGAGTAAAGCCGCCGAGTAGGCGGGGATATCCTACACCGCTGATAGAAGCATTGCGAGAACCAGAACCAAAACGGTATAATTTACGATGCCTGGTTGTCTGTAAAATCATTGTCAGGCAGAGCACTTTACCCAGAGTATTTTGCCCGGCAATGAAAACCAGCTTGCTTGTCAAGGAAGGTTGGGCAACGGTATCCAGGACCGCAAAATAATTCCGGCATCACAAACGATACTGTACCATGGGTTTATGAAGCAAATTTACTTTGCCTGCTCTATCAGAGGTGGAAGACAGGATGTGCAACACTACAAAGATATAGTTACTATTGCTAAAAAGTATAGCGAAGTACTCACAGAATTTTTTGCCGACAAAACTCTTACAACCGAAGGTACACAGAAGGCTTCAGGTGACATATGGAGCAATGACATACGTTGGATTGGGCAGTCAGATGCAGTCATCGCAGAAGTCACAAACCCGAGTCTTGGGGTTGGCTACGAAATTTCAGCTGCCGAAAAGATGGGCAAACCGATATTGTGCCTATTTCGACCCTCAAGCGGCCGCACGCTATCAGCTATGATTGGCGGCAGTCCCGGAGCCACAATACTCGAATATGAGGACCTTGTTAGCGCTGAGCATGCTATTGCAGCTTTCATTAGCAATCTACGTCAGCATTCCAAGCCATCATAGATACATGCTATATTGACAAAACAGTATCTGTATGATACAATATACATAATGCAACATGAACCAGAGAAGTTGTTGGGAAACTATAATGAATTCCACGGTGTACAGCCAGGAACTGATTTTCAACCGGGTGTTTTTCAGGTAATACGTGGTCAGGAGCAGCATGCGGCTGAACCAGAGTTGATTGTACAAAAGGGTGTCGAGCTTGTTAACGCTAAAGTTGATGAAATTCTTGGTAGCGACAACGCATTAACAAGAGAAAATCTGCCATTCCCAGAGGTTCACTTTATGGCTGCGTCAGCGGAATACCCTAAATGGGCAGGCTATTTCTCTTCGGCAGAAAATAAAATAGCGATCATCACAGGCAAAATTAAAGATGATCCTGTTAGTCAAATGAAGGTGTTTGTTCACGAATACGTTCACTTCTTGTCTCACAATTCATGGGATGATAGCGAGCGTGTTACTGAGCACTCCCCGATTACGCAGAATAATAATGTCGGTTTTCGAAGATTCTTTGGATTAGATATACGTGCTGGCAAAGAAGGTGAACTAACTTCTGATTATTTCGTGGCGTTTAATGAAGCGACTACTGAGATGCTGGCTTCAGACATCTTGCCTGGCGTGCACGAAACCTATGGTGATTACCTTGGTTTGCTTGATCAGGTTATAACCGATGCTATAACACTTGGACTAGGGTCAGAGGATGAAACCGGTGCATTTCAACCGTGGTCTAAAGATGACTTCAAGAACTACATCTACACGTGCTTCTTTAAGGGAGATCTTGCTGGCTTCACTACCTTACTGAAAAGCATTTACAAAAAATATAATATATCTGAGCAACAGTTTGGGCTCATGACCCATCGCGACGATTTGCCTACAGTCATTGAGCAGACAAGCAGCGAACCTGGTACGCCACCACCTTCACCGTTTAGAGTGGCCATGCTCGTTCAGAAGCGCCTCAATAGCAAGACACCTAATGACTATGTCACAGATGTCATCTGCCCGGAACCCGGTGGCGATGGTGACCCAGATCAGATTAAGTACGGCGCTGAATACGATAATCATGTCAAAGAGCACGGCGTAAGATACTCTCAAACTCAAACTATAGATGGTAAAGAATACCAACTAGACAATTTCGGTTACATTGTCTACCGAGGCGAAGGTGCGGCTCAGATTCTTGACATGATCAGGGCAGAATTAGACGACTTACTTGCTCAAAATATTGCCAATGAGGCTATAGCAAAACGTATGGATGACCTGTTATTTAAGGAGAACTACGTGTCAATGCTGTCTGACGGCTTTCGAGACTTCTACATCTATAAGCACTCAAAACTCGACCGCCTATAAACAAAACGGGAGCTCTCACCAGCTCCCGTTTCTATCTACCTTGAGGTGAAGGTATCTAACTAACTGCTTTCACCGCCCTTTTTTCCAGCTACACTGGCCCGCTGGGGATCATGTTTAAAGTTGCCCCCGCTGGCCTTTCCACCCTTGCTGGCGATCTCACGTTGTTTGTCTGCATTCATGCTTGCGAAGCCTCGTTTACTTGTATTGTCTGCCATAATGACCCTCCTTTTGCATTACGTGGCACTTATCATACTAGACAACAAGCTCTAAGCCAGCAGTAAAGTTTATCGCTCATACTGCAAGAATAACCCACAGTTAGGTTCTAAATATTTTACTGCATGAGATATGACATTTGGCTTTTGTTGTATGCAAACGTGCCGTAAAATATAGGGATGACTGTTCCCAATTCTTTAGCGAAACTTCTTAAGGAATCTCGCGTGAAACAGTTTCCAAAAGGTCAAATTATTCAATACGAAGGTGATGAAGTTAGGGACGTCTTTGTTATAAAAAAAGGCGTCATCAAGGTTTACGATATTGACGAGCAAGGCAACGAAAAGGTCCTTCACATTATTAAGGCACCGGCATTATTTCCGTTCGCCTTTTTCACAGGAGTTGATTCTACTACCAATTGGTTTTACGGCGCCTTAACAGATTGCGACGTATACATACTTGACCAGAAGGTTCTTCGCAAGCAAATTCAAACAGATAGCAAACTCGCGTTAACACTGACGGAAAATTTCTCTGAAGACGTTCATGAACTGCTCGTTCGTCTGAGCAGTCTTGGTAAAACCACAAAGCACGATAAGCTACTGGTGGCGTTACGATTCTTGGTAGTGCGACATGCTACGCAGCGTCCGAGTGGCTGGTGGCGGGTACAGTTTTCGATCAACCATCAACTATTAGCTGATCTTGTAGGTGTAACGCGCGAAAGCGTTGCAGTTGTCATGAAGGAACTCCAGGATAAGAAGATTATCCGTAATCCTCGAGTAACTACTTTAGAGATAGATAAGGAAAAACTGCTCAAAGAAATGAGTGACGAAGACTAGACTACGACTCGTTTTGGTCGTTTAACGCGTTGTTTGTGTCCGGCTGGCAAGATTAATTTAGCTAGCTTGTCTTCCACGATATCGGCTTTGTCTTCCATGCCCAGTGAACGGTAGCTTCGTGCCAGAATGGTAAACGTTTCTTTGTTTGGCTCGAGTTCTGCAGCGATCTCGAGCTTGTCGATCATAGCCTTTTGATTGCCGAGTCGTTCGAGTGCTTTCGCTAATGCCATATGTCGAGCTGCCAGTGTGCCCTCAAGCTTAATTGCTTCCTCAAAGGCTGTGACTGCCTTTTGGTAGTTTTCGGTCTCGTAGTAGATTAAACCGAGGTTATGAAGGCTAGAGGCCGTTGGTTCAATGCTACAGGCAATTTCGAAGCAATCAATCGCATCCTTATATTCCTTTTGCTTAGCGTACAAAATGCCAAGGCGATTATAGGCAGCGGCATTTTTTTGATCAATCTTAAGGATAGTAAGCAAGGCTTTTTCGGCTCGCAATAAGCGATTTTCCCGCATGCCTTGATGAACAATGTCCCACAATTTACCCACCTTGTCGCCAAAGCGATGAACCTCAACTTCTGGTTCGTGAGGTTTGAACGATCGTATCGTAAGTAGACCGAGACCAAATACTAGAGCTAATTCGTACATACTGTACTTTAATTATAGCATTTTTAGATACTCATGAAGAGTCGATCAAGTACGAGCTTAGGGTTAACGTTATGGCGCAAATCCCGCAATGCCTCATCAACGAGACTTAAGCGCGTAGCAATAGTCTTGGTTTTGACTATTTGCGAACTGCGGACAGCTTGGTGGTAACTCGCTTCAAGTAATCTATACAGCCCGTCCACTACATCATATACCGGAATATCTTTTTGCTTGGTGAGCGAATCGACAGCGATAATTCGCTCAAAGCGAGTGCTACTCAATAATTGTCGGGCCTGGTTAACAGCTACGACGAGCGGATGCTCATGACTATCTTCTAGCAAGGCAGTTAGAAGGCCAGCTAGTCCGCCACTCATGTAATACAGTCGCTGCAGCTTTTCTGGACTGTGCGTTGATCCGTACGTCTGCAACACTTGCTCAAAATCAATTGCCAACACGCGCTCCACTTGTAAGCGCGATTGAATGGTAGCTAGTACAGCTCGGCTATCACTAAAAGTAGCAATGAGAATTGTATCGGCTGGTGGTTCCTCGAGTGTTTTTAGTAAGGCATTCTGAGCTTCGGTGCTGAGGTAGTGAACATCTTCAAGAATGACGCAGCGCCTCTTTGCCTGGTGACCTGGCACGGTTAGGCTCAGGAAACGTTGCATATCTCGAACCTCCTCAATGCCAGTTTTGCGCGCACAATCAAGCTGCAAAACGTATGGATGGCTCGCCAGTTGCTCGGGTGCACTGTCGAGCAACTGCGCTGCCAGGTGGCGGGCTAGTTGTGCCTTCCCCGCCCCAGCTTCGCCAAATAGGCCGATGGCATGCGGCGACTGATGTATCACCTGCTCTAACTGCTGTTGCGTGTATGGGTGAATGAGAAGTTGTGTCATAACGTATTCTCCGCAAAAAAGCTATCAGGCGTTGGTACGGTGAACGTTCGTCTATCAGATGTTGGTATAGTAATTTCTAAGCTCTGAGCATGCAAGAATAGCCGGCTGGCTTTGCGTCCATCGTAAAAGGTGTCCCCAACAATTGGGTGACGCAGGTGAGCTAAATGAACCCGCAGTTGATGGGTGCGTCCAGTCGTAGGCTTTAATGTGACAATACTATCGGTTCCGCGAGCAGTTACAATTGTTTGCAGATTCTCATATTCAGTTTGCGCTGACTTACCATTATGACCAGCTCGGAATCGCTGTGGTTGCTTAGGGTTGCGCTCAATTGGCACGTCGATGATGGCTTGAACCGGTTCTAGGACACCCTCGATGCGGGCTACGTAGGTCTTTTTGGCCTTCCGGTCATGGAATTGCTTTTGCAGGTGCTTGCGAGTTGCTTCATTCTTAGCAGCTATCATCACACCACTCGTTGCGCGATCAAGGCGATGAACAATACCCTTGCGAAAATTATCACCTTCCTCGTCGGCAAATGTAAAGTTTGGCCGTCTCGCCAGCCAGCTTGCCACTGTCTCCTCAGGATTAAAGGCACCCTTGCTATGGGTCAAGATACCCGTTGGTTTATTAATCACAACGCAGTCCTTGTCTTCATAGAGGACTTCAAGCTCAAGTTGATCACTTGAAATAGCTGTTTCAAAGCTAAAATCTAAAACAACAGAATCACTGTCTTTAACCAAGTAGCTGCGGCGTGTTTCTGCGGTGCCGTTTACCGTAGCCTTGCCGTTTTTAATAAGTCGCTGCAGCATTGCCCGACTAACATCTGGATACTGCTGTTGCAAATACACATCAAGACGCATTCGAGTACCTATCGTAAACCAACAGCTGTTTGAACTCGTAACAATGTAGCTTCAGCCACTGGGCGAACCGTCGCTTCGGATTCGGCAAGCTTTGCCTGAACAATACTATCGTCCACCTGTGCCAGTTTTTGTTGAAAATCGGTCAAGAGCGCAGCCATTTCGTCGGCAACCACCGCTTTAAAGGAGCCGTATGAAGTTTCAGCTCTAAATTCTTCTACAACCTCATCAATTGATGTATGTCGGAGTAAAGCTAACATTTGCAATAAGTTGCTAATGCCAGGCTGGTTGGCTACATCATACTGCACTTTGGCAATATCATCAGTTGCAGCTGACATGATCTTTTTGCGAGCAACTTCGGGTTCATCCGTCAAAAAGATGACGCCTTTATCGGATTCTTCACTTTTACTCATTTTGCGACGTGGGTCCTGCAGGTCTTTGATGCGTAAACCTTGGTCTTTTCCAAAAAACTCATGCTGTTTTTTAACTGATTCCGGCACTATCAGTAATTCCTGGTTAAACTGTGCGTTTAATCGTTGAGCAATATCACGAATATACTCGAGATGCTGACTTTGATCATCACCAACCGGCACATAGGTCGCATTGTAAAGCAGAACATCGCACGCCATTAATACAGGGTAATTGAAGAGGCCGACACTAATCCGATCAGCCTGCAGCTTTTGTGATTTATCTTTAAATTGAGTCATCCGACTTAGCTCACCAAACCCAGTAAAGCAATCAAGAATCCAGGTGAGCTCGCTGTGCGCCGAGATGTAACTCTGACGGTACACATTGACGTCTGGATTATCCAGTGGCAAGCCAGCTGCTGCAAATACACGGATCGTCTGTGCTATCTGCTCCTTTAACTTGCTATAGTCAATTGGCGTAGTGAAGCTGTGAAGGTCAGGCAAAAATAGATTCACTGTATATTCGCCAGATTTATTCTGAGCCATGTCTACAATAGGTAGCAAGGCGCCAAAATAGTTACCGATATGAAGGTCGTTGTTGGCACGAATGCCGGTTAATATAGTCTGTTTACTCATACGTTTCTATCTCCATTATACATCTGGTTCAATGACTCCGTATAGTGCATTCTTTTGATTGTAGAAATGTGCCCAAAGTTGATCACCATAACTAAAGTGCCACCACTCTGCATAGTAGCTCGCAAAACCAGCCCTGAGCATGACTTTGAGTAGCATTATGCGGTTAGCTTTTTGACTGCTAGTGATCTTTGAACTATGTAGAAATGCAATTGAACTATCAGTGTTGACCGGACAACCGAAATCAAGCAACTTCCCTGATTTGACGTCCAATACGTCCACATCAACAGCAGCACCGCAACAATGCGGTGGCAATTTTACTGCAGGATCGCTCACGAAGACTCGAGCATACGTAATTGCTTCGTGCTCACTCACTCCGGGGTTTTCAAGCTTATGTTTGTGCGCGACCATATGAAGAAGCTCCAGCTGTACATCTTTAGGGCGATGGCCAGCGCGAACGATTAGCTTATATTGGCTTGGTAGTTCGTGTGCGGCCCTAGTTAGCATGGCTACAACAGTCTTGCGAGCAAACACCGCATTATAATTAGGGTGCTTACTAATATACTGAGCGTAAAGCGGCCCTTCAATCTCATCTATGGGGTCGTCCCAGATCGGACGAATTTCTAATCGGTCATTAGGCTTTACTGATAGCAACACCTCGCCGTTATCTAAACATGGAATCCCATTAAAATTAACTGCCCGAGAATCCTTCGACCTAGTTAATAGTGCAGTCATATCCATGGCTTATACCGATGATCCTGTTAGGCCTTGCGTAATCACGTCATGCTGCGATGCGATGCCGGCTTCAGGCAGAATTTTAGGGAAGGCCGATTCTTGCAACAGTTCCTTCATACATGGCAAAACATATGCAATGTCAGATGTAGTAGATATTCCACCTTCAGCAAGTACAGCTTGCACGATGGACTTAACAGGTTGCATAATGGCTTCGCATTTTGTGTATCGTATCATGTCCGGACCTGCTACATGAACAATTTTGTCGCTATTACTCATGGCAGCCCCAATAAGCTCCACGGCCATCATGGCTTCTAAGGGCAGCAAAGCGCCTTGCCCTGGGTCCTCGCCTACTCCAAATATACTCTGTGTTTCCTGCGACATTTGCTTTATAGACCCATCATTAGTTACGCACCGGATTGGTCTCTCTACATAACTTTGCGCAGTAGAAGCAACTGCCGTCAAAGCCTGTTCTCCAATCGACGAAAAGAACTTTGTGGACGTAGACATGCTTATAGTCGATGGCAATATGGATGCTAGTGCGTTTTGGTGCAACTCTAGCACGTTGTCGCCTTCATTGACATTAGCTATGTCTGATTTTTTGCAATTCATTTCTCCTTCTTCACTAATGTTACACGCGCCAACAACTTTACCTTTGGCTGCCTTTTTGCTGACAATTGGTATGCTAAGACCATCAACAACTAAGTGTCGTGGACTAGAGTAATTATCATCACCCTGAATACTATCAACCATGTCTAGTTGCATTGTTCCACCCATTTCAGCGATGCCAAATACAAGTTGTAATTCATTTACGTTTACATTTCCAACATGAGGAGATCGTTTGATAGACGTACCTTCCTCGACGGCCGACATAACCGTTTCTAATGATGATTCACCTGGGTGAATTATTTCTATACTCATTTCTATATACCTTTGAAATTATTTAAAATAAAAAAAACCGCCACGTGGCGATCTCATCGGTACATTCTATTAATTTTTATTTAATTCATGTAAACACACTGAAAAAACCGCCACGCGTATAGGCGCGAAGGAAATACCAGCTAAATGTGTTTGGCATGAATTTATGCATGAGGAGTATATTACAGTGTATAGATTTGTTTGTCAAATACTTCTAAATATTGCACTACAATCTTTAATTAGTGAGTTAAATAAAAAGAGCGCATAGAATACGCGCTCTTTTTTAGGCGATACAGATGTGTTAACGCTTGGTAAACTGGCGTTGCTTACGGGCGCCCTTGAGGCCGAACTTCTTACGTTCTTTCTCTCGTGGATCGCGTCCAAGTAGGTCTGCACGACGAAGTGTGTTTTTGTAGTCTTCGTTCATCTCTACGAGTGCTTTGGCAATGCCTAGGCGAATGGCGTCGACTTGGCCTATGTGACCACCGCCAGATACTTTGATGCTGATATCAAACTTATTTTCGATATCGAGGGCAACAAATGGCTTACTGATTTCACTCAAAATAGCGGTACTATCTGCAAAGTATTCAGCAGCAGGCTTGTCATTGATGGTCACGTTGCCTTTACCATTGCTGAGACGAACTCGGGCAGTAGCACTTTTACGACGACCGAGGGCATAAAAATATCCCATTTACTTCTTCTCCTTTGCAAGTTTCAAAACTACAGGCTTTTGAGCAGCGTGTTCATGTTCGCTACCAGCGTACACCTTAAGGCGAGCCAAACGGCCATCTCGGAGCTTGTTGACTGGCAACATGCCACGAACTGAGTGTCGGACTACATTGGTAGGATCTTTTTCAAGTTCAAACTTAAGGCTTGATTCTTTTAGACCACCCGGATAGTTACTGTGACGATAGTATTTCTTGTCTTCAAGCTTCTTACCAGTTACAACCAGGTTTTCGGCGTTGATAACAATGACGTAGTCACCAGTGTCAATATGCTGCGTAAAGCTTGGCTTGCCTTTACCCATAAGTAGCGACGCTACCTGAGTAGACAAACGGCCGAGCGGCAATTCACTGGCATCAACTACATACCAAACACGAGTTACATCTGATGGTTTAGCAGAAAAGGTCTTCATTATTTAGACTCCTTCTTGGCTTTAGGGGCAGCTTTTGCCTTAACGACTGGTTTCTTGGTCGCGGTCGTTGCTACCTTTGGCTTAGCAGCCTTTGGAGCTGCAGCAGTTAGATCGTCAACAAATGAGACGCGTGCGAGTTGAGCGTTATCGCCTCGTCGCACACTTGTACGTACAATTCGCAGATGACCACTGTTACGGGCGCCTAATTTAGGTGCGATTTCGTCAACTAACTTGTGAGCGCTTTCAAGTGTTTGCAAGCGAGCGATTATTTGTCGGCGATTATGCAGATCACCTTTTTTGGCTTTGGTAATCAGTTTTTCGGTGTACGGCACGATTTCCTTAGCTTTTGGCAAAGTAGTCTCGATTGATTCGTACTTGATCAGTGATTCAGCCAAAGACTTGAGCAAGGCACGTCGCTGGTCACGTTCACGGCCGAATTTGCGGCCTTTATATCCGTGGCGATGCATGCTTAAAACTCCATCTCCGCCATTTTTTCTTTAACTTCGTCGAGAGCTTTGCTACCAAAACCCTTAAGATCACGTAGCTCGGCGTCGCTCAATGCGAACAAGTCCTTTAATGTGTGGATGTCGTTATTTACCAAAGCATTGGTAGTACGAGCACTCAAGTTGAGATCTTCGATTGAAGTTAACAAGGCTGGTGAGTCTTCGCCGAGTTCTTGACCATCAACTGCAGCATCGTCGGCACCGATAGCAGTGCTTTCAACACGAGTTTGGCCAGCCAAAGCTGTGTACTGGTTAACCAAGATAGCAGCAGCTTCCTCAAAAGCGTCTTGAGGTGTGATAGAGCCATCGGTATCGATAGTAATAACTAGTTTATCAAGGTCAGTTACTTGACCGACACGAGTATTCTCTACCTTATAGCGGACTCGTTGGACCGGGCTAAAGATAGCATCAACAGCTACAACGTCACTGACGGTTTTTTGCTTGGCAACTTCTTCGACAGTACGGTAACCGCGGCCGACTTCAACAGTGATGTCGATAGCGATTGAACCTTTGTCGTTGTCGATGGTGGCAATAACCTGACTTGGGTTAACAACTTCAACATCGGCGCTTTTGGCGATGTCCTTAGCAGTTACAACACCCTTTCCCTTTTTCTCGAGACGAACCGTCTGAGTATTTTCGCTAAAAACTCGAAAACGGACAGACTTTAGATTAAGGATAATTTCTACAATATCTTCCTTAACATTTGGCAAAGTAGTGAATTCGTGACTAGCACCTTCAAATTTAACGCCGGTGATAGCTGCACCAGAAATTGAAGACAAGGCTACGCGACGCAGGCTATTACCAAGCGTCATACCGTACCCACTGTGTAGTGGTTCGATACTGAAAGTAGCACTGTTTGGACTGTGGTCCTCAACCTGTACAACTCCCGGGGTGTGAATCATTTTAGACATGTTGCTTGCGCCTCCTTAGCGTGAGTAATACTCTACAATTAATTGTTCTTTAATGTCTGGTTCCGCTTCTTCTCGAGTTGGTTTACCGGTAATCTCTAATTCAAACTTCTTGCGATTAACTTTGATCCAGCCTGGCAAGTCATTAACTGCCGGGCTCACATCGTCAAGTTGCTTAAAGTATTCAGATTTTTGACTGCCGGCACGGACAACAAGTTTGTCACCAGCTTTTAATCGGATTGATGGAATGTCCACACGGCGGCCGTTTAACTCAAAGTGACCATGTGTCACTAATTGACGGGCAGCACGGCGGCTCACTGCATAACCAGCTCGGTAAACAGCATTGTCAGCACGTTGTTCAAGATAACAAAGTAGGTTTTCGCCTGATTGACCCTTAGCCTTACTGGCTTCTTTCATCAAGTTGCTAAACTGCTTTTCGAGCAAACCGTACAAACGCTTCACCTTCTGCTTCTCGCGAAGTTGTAGTGAATACTGGCTTGGTTTACTGCGGAAGCGTGCGTTACCAGCTTGGCCTGGAGGAGTCGGACGCTTTACGAGCGCCTTATGAGCCTTTGGATGGAGAGCATAGCCCTCACGACGGCTCATCTTTACAATAGATTGTGTATCTCGTGCCATGATTAAACCCTTCGAGCCTTTCGTGGTCGACAACCACCATGTGGTACACCTGTGACGTCTTTGATCGACTCAACAGCAACGCTAGCGCTCGCTAAAACGCGGACGGCCGCTTCACGCCCCAAGCCGATGCCCTTAATATAGACATCTACCTTTGAAACGTTATATTGCTGCTTGGCAGCATTGATGGCCTTTTCGGCGGCAACTTGTGCAGCATAGGCTGTGCCTTTTTTGCTACCACGAAAGCCGCAGGCACCGGCACTGGCACTCGTCAAAACGTTACCTGTGGTGTCGGTGACGGTGATAATAGTGTTGTTGAAGGTTGCTTGGACATGAACCTGGCCTTGCGCAACCGTTCGTTTGACTTTCTTGCGCTTAGGAGCCGGAGCAGTGGTTGTAGCAGTAGTACTCGCTGGTGACGCAGTGGTCTCAGGAGTAGCTTCGGCTGGAGTTGTAGTAGTTTCTTCAGTTGGTTTTTCCATACTCTTGTATCCTTTCTACGTCTTAGACGGTGCTTTCTTAGCGGTTCCACCAACCGTTAGTTTACGACCACGTCGAGTGCGTGCATTAGTCTTAGTACGCTGACCACGTGATGGCAGGTTAGACTTATGTCGCAATCCTCGATACGCGTTGATGTCTTTCAAACGCTTTATGTTACCGGTTACAATTCGCTGTAATTCACCTTCAACGGTGTAGTCGGCTGAAATTACTTCTGAAATTCGACTTACTTCATCGTCAGTCAAATCTTTGACGCGGACAGTAGGTTCAACTTTAGCTTTTGTGATGATCTCTTGAGCAAATTTAGGGCCGATACCATATACATAGGTAAGAGCAACATGGATCTGCTTTTCGTTGGGAATAGTTACACCTGCGATTCGAGCCATAGATTAACCTTGCCTTTGCTTATGCTTAGGCTTATTTTTGTTGATAACATAGATGCGGCCTTTGCGGCGGACAATCTTGTCATCTGCGGTAATTTTTTTCACGCTTGCACGTACTTTCATACGGATTATGCCTCCTTAAGACACAACACACTGCTTAGTTATTATGATTTGCGATAGGTGATTCTGCCCTTAGTAAGATCGTAAGGTGTCAACTCGACCGTAACGCTGTCCCCAGGAACAAGACGAATGAAGTGTTTCCTCATCTTGCCGGCAACATGAGCTATGATTTGATGTCCATTTTGAAGTTCAACGCGGAATTGTGTCCCCGGTAATGTCTCGGTTATCACACCCGTCAGTTCGATTACTTCCTTATTCTTGGCCATAAATATAACTAGAGAGGCAGTATATCAGATAATTACAACGTTTGTAAAGAGGTAATTAGAATAAACTGTCTTATTTTTTAGGCTTTTTCCGAACTGACTTTACAGATTGGATAAGTCGCTTAGGATGTAATCGGTGATATTTCTCGGCTTCTACCTCTTGAAAGAAGTCAGATCCATCATATTGATTATAGGTAATCATGAGAGCTCGAGATTCAACTTGACGCAGTGTCTCAAGCGATACTGACACCAAGATTAGGGTGGTAGTACCACCAATAGCCAAGTTGCTGGCGTTACTGATAAAGGCCTCTGCTAGGATCGGCATGATAGACAACAAGCCCAGGGCAAGCGCGCCAAACAATGTTAAGCGCATTACGACTTTAGATAAGTACTTTTCGGTTGAAGCACCTGATCGTACATTTTCCAAAAAACCACCTTGTTTTTGAAGATTTTCGGCGATATCTTTGGCGTTGAAAGCGATACTGGTGTAGAAGAACGTAAACAGGAAGACCAGCATGAAGTACGTAATTGGGTAGATGTAGGCTTCCCAGCCACCGGTTGTGAGACTTTGTGAAGTAGGCGTCGCAAACCAGGCAAGCAAGTTGTTGCCGAGTTCTTGCACTCGTTCGTTTGAATTGTTCTTTAAGAATTCACCTACAAAGCTTGGTACGCTCAAGAATGCCAGCGCAAAGATAATCGGCACCACGCCGGCAGTAATGAGTTTGACCGGCAAAACAGTCGTGACTCCACCGTAAACGCGGTTACCCTGAACACGTTTGGCATAATGAACTGTTAACTCTCGCTTAGCTTCATTGAGCCGGACTACCAGCATAGTGACTATAAGCACCGCTACGGTAATAGCTAAGGCGTACAAGAACCCTTCACGATTAACTGGTAAATTCAGACCAAAGATACTCCACTTGTTTTCGCCTCCAAACACAGACTCACCAAGCCCAGCAACAGTTTGCGGCAAAGTAGCCACGATACCGACGGTGATCAGCAAGGAGATACCGTTACCGATATTCTGCTCAGTAATTAACTCACCTAACCACATCAACATCATGGCTCCACCGGTGAGTGCTGATACCATGAGAATCCATTGCCCCAATGAGGCGTTGGCCGTGATATCGCCAATACCGGCGATCTGAGAAGCTGATTGTTTAACGAGATAAATAGCACCAATTGATTGAATAATTGCCAACGGTAACGTCAACATACGGGTGATCTGGTTAATTTTCTTGCGGCCAAACTCACCTTCTTTATTGAGAGCTTCTAACTTCGGCACCGCTTTAGTAAGCAGCTGCATAATGATACTGGCGTTAATATATGGACCGAGTCCAACCAGCATAATTGAGAAGTTAGCAAGAGCACCACCAGACAGCACGTTTAGGAAGCTCAGGAATTGAGGAGTGTCGGATGAAGTAAACAGGCTATCGAGGACTTGCTTCAGGGTCTGAGTGTCGCCAATTGGGATTGGAATATGAGCTAAAACACGGAAAATAAAGAGAATACCGAGCACAATCAAAATACGATTGCGCATGTCGCTATCTGCAAGAGACTTCCAAATTATCTTCCAGTTCACTGTATATATTTTCCCAATTTAAACGCTAATAATCAGTATAGCGCACCCTCGCGCTTCAAAGTAGCTATGCTGTAAAAGTTACTTGCTTGACTACTTGTTGGACTTAGCAGCTTTGCGAGCTGATGTCTGTGGTCGCTTAAGCTGTGTGACGGCTTCAAATGAGCCACCAGCAGCTTCAACAGTCGCTACAGCGCTTTTACTGGCTGCCTGGAGCTTAACAGCTACCTTTTTCTTCAGTTCGCCACCAGCGATCAGTTTGACACGGACATAGGGGCTTTCTATCAAACCAGCTTCAGCCAAAACCTTGGTGTCCACAGTCGGTTTACCGAGTGATTCAAGCTGACTGACATAGATAGTGCTTGCAGGTGTTCGCTTAGATGTAAAACCACGAAGCTTTGGTAAACGCATGTACAGAGGCATCTGACCACCTTCAAAACCAGGACGAACACCACCACTTTTACGTGCGCCTTGACCTTTGGTGCCGCGACCAGCAGTCTTGCCACGACCGGCTGAAATACCGCGACCAACGCGTTTAGCAGACTTGTTGCGAGAGATATTAAGTTCGTTGAACTTCATTATGCTTTCTCCTTCACAGCTGCAGCTTTAGCTGGTTTAGCAGCCTTTTTTGGAGCTTTGTCGCCAGATCGAGTAATCCAATTGTCTGCTGTTTCCATTTCTTGCAAGGCAGCGATAGTAGCGTAGGCAGTGTTAATCTTATTGGCTGAACCAAGAGATTTAGACAAAGCGTTTTTGACACCGGCTACTTCAAGCACTGTTCGCACGACACCACCAGCGATTAGACCGGTACCGGCGCTGGCTGGCTTGAGAAGGATATTGGAACCACCAACTTTAGCCTGCGCTTCATGAGGAAACGATCCCTTGTAGAGCTTAAGTTCTACAAAGTTCTTCTTAGCACTATCAACTGCTTTTGCAACGGCAGATGTCACATCGGCACCTTTTGCAATACCGATGCCTACACGACCTTTGCGGTCACCTACGACAACGAGGGCGCGGAATCGGAAACGACGACCGCCCTTTACAACGCGAGCTACGCGGTCAATGTGAACAACACGTTCATCAAATTGCTTTTCCTCAGCTGTTTGCTGTTTCTGGTTATTTCGATAATCAGCCATAATTAGAACTCCAATCCTCCGGCACGAGCCGCATCCGCTAGGGCCTTGACGCGACCATGATATAGTTTTGGTCCGCGGTCAAAGACAACAGTTTTAATCTTTTTTGCTTTGGCTTGCTTAGCAAGCTCTTGGCCAATTTCTGCAGCCTGTTCACTCAATGAACCTGAAACTTTTTTGCCAACCGTACTAGCTGCAACCAATGTAGCATGCTTGGTGTCATCAATAATTTGGGCTGAGATGTGACGATTGCTGATAAATACACTCAAACGAGGGCGGTCAGAGCTATTCCGAACAGTAGTTCGAACTCGATTTTGACGTCGCTGACTGTTTGTGCGCTTAGACGCTAAACGATTCATACTTACTTATCCTTCCCTGACTTACCTGACTTGCGAATAATTCGCTCATCAGCGTACTTAATACCTTTACCTTTGTACGGTTCAGGCTTCTTGAGAGCCCGAATTTCAGCTGCAACCTGGCCAACCTGCTGTTTGCTAATGCCGCTCACAGTGATTGTGTTTTGCTCAACTTTGGCAGTAATGCCTTGAGGCAATGAATACACGACTTCGTGTGAGAAACCGAGGAACATTTTAAGATCACTTCCGGCTAAGTTGACGCGAAAGCCAACACCATTTACTTCCAGCTTCTTTTCAAAACCTTGGCTAACACCAACAATCATGTTGTTGATAAGTGAACGCATCAAACCATGTTTAGCACGGTTGACGGCTTCATCATTGTCGCGACCGACAATTACTTCATTGCCTTCTTGCTTTATGGTGATACCCGGCATTGTGAACTGGCTCAGTGATCCCTTGGGACCGTTAACCGTAATTTCTGCTGGGTCGACAGTGATTGTCACGCCACTTGGGATAGCAATCGGCAGTTTTCCTATTCGACTCATCTTAATATTCCTTAAATTCTTCTTAAATCTTTACGTTCTAATAAACTTTACAAATTAATTCGCCGCCAATGCGGGTCTTCTTGGCCTCGTCGCCAGTCATCAAGCCCTTTGAGGTTGAGATGATGACGATACCACGACCGCGCTTAACAGTTGGAATGTTATCAACAGTGGTGTAAGAACGACGACCTGGACGACTCAGACGCTGGATTTCAGTAATACGAGCGTTGGCATCTTGCGTATTGATAGTTACTATCAAGGTTTTGGCAATGCCTTCACCTTCAACAGCTACGCCATCAATAAAGTTGTTTTCTTTTAGTAGTTTTGCGACATTCTCTTTGATTTTAGAGTACGGCATGCGCGTTTCGGTTTTGGAAACCAAAATAGCGTTGCGGATGCGCGTTAGCATGTCTGAAATTGGATCTGTACTTACCATATGCGCTCCTTTACCAGCTCGCCTTTGTTACGCCCGGGATTTCACCCTTAGAGGCATGTTCGCGGAATGTGATACGACTCAAACCAAACTGACGCATGTAAGCATGTGGACGACCAGTTTGCGTACAGCGATTCTTGCGACGAGTCGGAGATGAGTTGCGTGGCAACAGATGCAGACCTTCACGATCACCGAGCTCTTTGAGCTCAGCGCGCTTAGCTGCATACTTATCAATCATTTTAGTGCGCTTTTTATCTCGTGCTATATTCGACTTTCGAGCCATGCTACTTATTCTCCTTTTGGAATGGCATACCAAATTTACCTAATAGTGCCTTTGCTTCAGCTGGATCCTGTGACGTACTCACGAAGACTACTTGCAGGCCATGCGGGTGGGCGGTTTCTTCAAAGCTAAGCTCAGGGAAGATTGACTGCTCGATCACGCCAATACTGTAATTTCCCTGCTTATCAAACGCTTTATTGCTAACACCGTGAAAGTCACGCAAGCGTGGCAAGACGATATTAATAAAGCGATCCATGAATTCATACATTTTGTCACCTCGAAGGGTCACTTTAATACCAACTTTGTTGCCTTCTCGTAGCTTAAAGCTCGCGATGCTTAACTTAGCGTAGGTGTTAATTGGCTTCTGACCAGTGATTTTTTCGATAGTGTTGGTCGCGACTTCAAATAAGCGCTTATCGTCCTTTGAACGACCCATGCCAACATTGATAACAATCTTTTCAAGCTTTGGAACTTGGTTAACATTTTTAAGGCCAAGTTCTTCTTTAAGCTCAGTCTTGTACTGTTCCAGGTAGGCCTTTTTAAGACGCGGAAGGGTAGCAGCTGATGCAGCAGGAGCTTTGGTCTTGGGTGACTTAGTTTCTGTAGCCATTACTTAACTTCCTTTCCGGTTCGCTTGTAAACGCGCACCTTTTTACCTGTTTTATCGATGTTATAGCCAACTCGAGATGGTTTCTTGCTCGTAGGTTCAATGAGTGCCACTTTACTAACCCAGATTGGTTTAGTAATCTCGACGATGCCACCTTGTGGACGGGTCTGACTTGGCTTGAGAGCCTTCTTGACCACATTGATGCCTTCAACAGTAACTTTGTTCTCGGTTGGGTGTACGGCAGTAATTTTGCCGGTTTTGCCTTTGTACTTGCCGGCAAGGACGACGACAGTGTCATCCTTCTTGAGGCGGATCTTATAGATAGTTGAGTCGCTCATTACAGGACCTCCGGTGCAAGGCTAACAATTTTGCTGTAGCCCAGATCACGCAATTCGCGTGGGATTGGACCAAAAATACGAGTAGCGCGTGGTAGTTTATCTTCGCCAATAATAACGGCTGCGTTATCATCAAACTTAATGGTCGAGCCGTCTTTACGTCGAATCTGATTCTGGGTTCGTACCACTACGGCACGTACAACGCTCTTCTTCTTGACTGTACCAGTTGGACTAGCTTGCTTTACAGTTGCAACAATAATGTCACCAACGTGAGCGTACCGACGGCGAGTACCACCAAGCACACGAATGCAAAGGATTTCTTTAGCACCCGAGTTATCGCAAACAGTTAGGCGTGATTCTTGCTGTATCATGCTTGCTTCTCCTCGTTGTCTTCGGTCTGAGCATCTTTTTCACTGTCAGTAATCGCAGCCTTGTCGGCTTGTGATAACTCGGCACGCTGGATGATTTCGTTAAGCTTATAACGCTTACGCGCAGACAGTGGACGAGTCTCAATAATTGAAACTTTATCGCCAACAGCGCAATCATTATTTTCATCATGTGCCATATACTTCGATGTAACGGTATATTGCTTCTTATATAGGGGATGTGTCTTTCGTGTGTGAACCGTAATGACAATCGTCTTACTTGGAGCCACAGATGAAACCACACCGATTAACGTCTTTGCCATCAGGCTGTCTCCTTCTCAAGATTTTCACTCATTATGGTTAACATGCGGGCGAGGTCTTTCCGCTTACTACGCAAAATACGAACGTTCTGAGTTTCACCCATATGGATGCGTCGTCGCAATTCGGCTATTTCCTCACGGAGAGTTGTAACAGAAGTAGCAATGTCAGCAGTTTTCATTTTTCGGATTTCGGCGGTTTTCATGATTCACCCTCCCGTATAATGAACTTGGTTTTTACTGGTAGCTTGTGGGCAGCCAAACGCATAGCTTCACGTGCAACTTCCTCACTAACACCTTGCATTTCAAACAAAATGGTACCAGTTCGAACTTTAGCAACAAAGAATTCTGGTGAACCCTTGCCGCCGCCCATTTTCAAGCCAAGTGGCTTACGGGTAACTGGAGTGTGTGGGAAAATTCGGATCCAAATTTTGCCACCACGCTTAATGTAGCGAGTCATGGCCTGTCGAGCAGATTCAATCTGGCGACTGGTAATACGCTCTGCACCCATTGATTGTAGGGCGTACGTACCGAAGGCAATCGTATTACCGCTCGTAGCCGGGCCCTTAATGCGGCCCTTCATAACGCGACGATATTTGGTCTTATTAGGCATCAACATTACAGTGTCTCCCCTTTATAGATCCAAACTTTCACACCGATGATACCGGCTGGAGTTCGCGCTGCAACCTGGGCATAGTCAATGTTTGCTCGAATAGTGTGAAGCGGCACAGAACCAGCTACTTCTTTTTCGCGACGTGACATTTCAGCACCGTTTAAGCGACCGGACACTTCAATGCGAATACCGAGGGCACCAGCACGCATAGTTGCAGCTGATGATTGCTTAATAGCGCGTCGGAATGAAATACGTCGCTCTAGTTGGTGAGCGATATTTTCAGCTACCAACTTAGCATACAGTTCTGACTTCTTAATTTCTTCGATGTTAACACGAGTCTGAACTCCGTAGATCTTCTCGATGGCTTTCTTAAGTTCTTGAGCACCAGCACCACCACGACCAATAACGACACCAGCCTTAGCTGTAGTGATAGTAACCGTTACGAGGTTAGGCGAACGTTCAATGTCTACTTTGTTGATAGCAGCACGTGAACCAAGCTTATCTGAAATAAGACGACGAACCGTAAGATCTTGCGTAAGATACGATGCGTAATCCTTCTTTGATGCGAACCACTTGCTACGCCAGTCCTTATTGACCTGAAGGCGCATGCTAATTGGATTTACTTTTTGTCCCATTACTTAGCCTCCTTCTTAGCTTTTGGAGCAGCCTTTTCAACTGGCTTCTTGGTTGGCTTTACTTGCTTAACTTCGCCTTCAACCTGCACAAAAATGTGACTTGTCTTGCGCTCAAATGGCAAGGCACGTCCATGAGCAGCTGGGCGGAAACGCTTTAAACGAGGACCAGGCGTAACGGAGATGTGACTAATAACAAGACTGTCTGGCTTGTAGTTATGGTTGTTCTCGGCGTTAGCACGGGCGCTTTCAATAACTTTTTTGACAGGAGTACTTGCACGACGCGGCACATGCTGCAAGATAGTTAATGCATCATTAACACTGCGACCACGAACAAGGGCGGCTACAACACCGACTTTGCGGGGGCTCATACGAACGCTTTTAGCAGTTGCTTTAACACTCATTACTTCTTACCTTTCGCGAGTTTGCCGCCATGTGAGCGGAACTTACGAGTTGGAGCAAATTCACCAAGCTTATGCCCAACCATGTTTTCTGTAACAAAAACCGGCACATGAACACGACCATTGTGGACAGCGATAGTGCGGCCAACAAATTCAGGAGGGATAGCACAAGCGCGAGCCCAAGTCTTGATGATAGTTCGGTCTTCAGAGCCCAAAGCTTCAACTTTCTTAGCGAGCTTTGGATCAATAAATGGACCTTTCTTTAATGAACGACTCATATACTATTTCCTCTTCGCCGAATGTCGGCTTCTTACAATTAACTTATTAGTACTCTTGCGTCGACGAGTTTTGAAACCAAGTGTTTTCTGTCCCCATGGTGTACGCGGAGCAGCACCGTGGTTTTTACCACCACCGATACCATGACGACCACCGTCACCACCACCATGCGGGTGATCAGCAGCGTTCATCACAACACCACGAACGCCCGGGCGAATACCTTTTCGTCGGTTACGACCAGCTTTACCAATCTTGATGTTCTGGTGTTGACCATTGCCAACCGCACCGATGCTTGCAGTGCACGTCAAGTGGACAAGTCGAACTTCGCCACTCGGTAAGCGTACCTGGGCATAATTGTCTTCTTTGGCTACCAACTGAGCACTACCACCAGCGCTACGAACAATCTGGGCGCCTTTACCTGCCTGCAATTCAATAGCGTGAATCACACTACCGGTTGGGATATCTTGAAGTGGTAGCCGATTACCGACTTCAATCGGAGCTTCTTCGCCAGCTGCAATAGTGTCACCCGGCTTCATGCCTTGGGCAGCGAGGATGTAGTGATACTTGTTTTCACTGTCTTTGATACGAGCGATGTGAGCACTGCGGTTTGGATCATATTCAATATGTTCAACGGTTGCAGTTGTACCTGCAGCCAAGCGGAAATTCATGATTCGATAGAACTTACGAGCACCACCACCGCGGTGACGCGTAGTAATGCGACCAGCGTTGTTACGGCCACTTTTCTGCTTCTTAAAAGTTACGAGTGACTTGAGAGGCTTTTTAGTTGTAATGGCATCGAAGTCCTGAGTAGTCATGCCTCGGCGGCCAGGAGTGGTTGGATTGTATAGTTTAATTGCCATTATTTCTTCTCCTTCTTCTCAGTCTTCTTGGCAGCTTTTTCAGCCTTTTCAGTAGCCTTAGCCTCAGCAGCTTCGGCCTCTTCAACGGCAGCAAACACAGGGATTGAATTGCCTTCGGCCAATGTTACATAGGCTTTTTTGTAGTCTTTGCGCTGACCCATAACGTTCTTACGGTATTTACCAAGTCGGATTGAGCGGGCCTTTTTGCCCTTAACCACAATCGTTCGCACATTGGTAACTGTTACGTCAAACTGGGCAGCAACCGCAGCAGCTACCTCTACTTTGTTGGCTGAGGTTGGCACATCAAAAACAAATGTATTAGTGCTCTGTGAGCTTGCATAGGTCTTTTCGCTCATACGAGGCTTGAGTGCTAGTGATTTACTCATTATTTAGTGCCTCCGAGCCAGCTAGAAATCATTTCTAGGGATGGTTTTGTGATTACAATGGTGTCGGCATTTAACACATCATAGACACTAACGTAGTTGGCTTGAACAACCTTGAGGTTAGCAATGTTACGTGTTGCACGAACAACCATTTCGTCTTTTACATCAACAACAAGCAGTACACGCCGTTGGGCATCAATCTTTTTCAGCAGCTGAACGGTCGGCTTAACAGTGCCGTCAGTACTGACAAAAGATTCAATAACGCGAATTTTGTCAGCTTGGCTCGCTAGGGTAAGCGCTTGCCTGGTTGCAGTTCGCTTAGCTTTAACGTGCAGTTTCTTGGTGTAGTTTTCGTTACCAGTTGGACCAAAGGTGATACCACCACCGCGCCAAATTGGCACTCGAGAGCTACCAAAACGGGCTCGGCCTGTTCCTTTTTGCTTCCATGGCTTCTTGCCACCACCACTTACAAGACCGCGAGTCTTGGTAACAGAGAGGTTCTCACGACCATTCGCCAGATACGCAACATAGGCATCCTTAAGCAATTGATGGTTCGCTACTTCAACATTAAAAACAGCTTTATCGAGAGCAACTGGCTTAGTAGCCTTTACGCCTTTGGCTGAAAATGTAGGTGTGGCCATTATTTTGCCTCCTTGATAAGTACAATGCCTTTACGTGGACCAGGAATAGCACCGAATACACCGATGACTTTCAATTCCGTGTCAACCAAAGCAACTTTCAAATTCTTAACAGTCACCTGTTCGTGTCCCATTTGACCAGCCATCTTCTTGCCTTTGAAGATACGCTGTGGGTACATAGAACCAATTGAACCTGGCTTACGGGTATTGCCCTTGCCACCGTGCGATTTGCGCTGACGATGGAAGTTATGGCGCTTAATCGTGCCAGCCCAACCCTTGCCTTTACTAATGCCAGTTACGTCCACGACATCACCGACACTAAAAAGATCGGCTGATAATAGATCGCCGACCTTGAGTTCTTCTTCTGAATTTTCTGCGAGGCGCACTTCGCGCATCGTCTTGACATTTTTCTTTGCTGACTTGAGGTGTCCTGCTTGCGGCTTAGCCACATGCTTCGCTTCACCAAAGCCAATTTGCACCGCTTGATACCCGTCAGTTTCGTCTGACTTAAGTTGGGTAACCACATTCTCACTAGCGGAAAGCAAGGTAACAGCAGCTACGGTACCGTCTTCTGCGATGGTACTGGTCATGCCAACCTTTTGGGTAATTAATGCTTTCATAGAGCTCCTGAAAGGATTATTCGCAGCGGATCATCAACCTGATCATGCGATTTGTTGTTTAATATGTGCTTTTACGCAAGACATTAAAATTGTGGCGACTGATGGTTTCTACCCCTGTATGGGATGGACCTTCCGAGTACGCCACTGCTTGTGCAAACGTATATACCAATACAGATTACCACAGATTACTAACACCTGTCAATATGTTGCAAAAACTACAAAGAAATATATACGCCGATTGGCAGCCAGAAGCCGACCAGCATAGCGATTAGTAATACTGCATACTCAATTTTGCGATCAATTTGGAAGCGATCTTTTGACGCAAAGATAATGCCAATAATGAAACCAACAGGAATTGGAATTTGTGAGCTGTCACTAGTTGAAATTTTGACCCATAAGCTGCCCAAAATTAGATACATAACGAGCTTAAACAGGTACGTACTGTCTGTCTCTTGAATTTGTCTGACTCGCTTAGGTGCTAATCGCTTTTTGTTAGTTTTGTTCTTTTTTGGCATTGAATAGTATTAGTTAAGCATAAAAACAATACCCGGGCTAGTGATTCCCGGGTATTTGCGTTTTGGCTTAATTTACTGAGGTCTAACAGCCGTCAGATTTGCCGCGAATGGTCTTACCACCTGCAAAGGTGTACGATGTGCCATCAGCGAGACCAACTGTGTTGGTTGCATTGATCTTATAGCCACGAGATTGCTTACCGCGAATACAAGTAAAGGCAGCCTTGAGTCCAACTCGCTGAGTTGCGTCATAGCCCTCAAGACTCGTAAAGTGCACAGGACCACCTTTGATGTTCGATTTACCGGCATAGATTTGCTGAACAGCAACATCACGACTCGTCACTACGTTGTCGCACTGCCCTGATACATCATTGGCAATAACGCGTACTTGGAAACGAGTTAGACTTCTACCAATGTAGCCTGAGCCTACAAATTCCGACGGATTCAATGAGCTAAGTTCATCGACTGAATCAGTGCCGGCAGCTTCAGCCACACAGCTTGCAACCCAAGGTGCTGGGTAGGTGTCGCCATCAGTACCGACAACACTCTTAAATTCAGGGATGGTGTTTGCGGCTGAGTTGCTTGTTGGCACTTCGCCTTCACCGAGAGCAGGGGCTAAGGCACCGCCAGTAGCGTAAAATTCTGGAGAAACTTCAGCTTGAGCTACAGCAGGACCGGTCATGGCGCCAGCAGCAGCAAGAGCAAGCATAGTACGTGATTTCATATGATACCTCTTTTATAAAACATAATTATACTTCTAATTATAGTACTTATGCGCAACTATGTCAATAGTTAAGACCGTTGCTGTGGGCGTTCGCTAGAGTTGATTACATCTTGATTTCAGCGTCGCAACCGGCTGGCAAGCTGAGATTCATCAAAGAGTCGATTGTCTTTGGAGTTGGGTCCAAAACATCAATAAGGCGCTTGTGGACGCGCATTTCAAATTGCTCACGGCCTTTTTTGTAGACGTGCGGGCTTTTTACGACAGTAAATGTGCTTCGACGGGTTGGCAGCGGTACTGGACCTGCAATGGTAGCGCCAGTGCGAAGCGCTGTATCAACGATCTGCTTAGCAGACTGGTCAATTACTTTGTGGTCATAGGCCTTAAGGCGAATGCGAATTCGCTGTTTGCCATCAGGTGTTTTTTTGGGAGCAGATGTGTCTGCCATAGGTGGTATTCCTTCTCGAGCTGTGCTCGTTTGCTGTAACATCGCTATATCTTGCAGTAGCGACTTTTAGTCAGCAATTTATTTAGTAAGTTGTCAATATTTTAACAGATTTACAGTTGTTTGCCAATTTTTGGTGAATATTTCTTTAAATCACGATTGAGATATACGTTACCGATCTGCCAATAAATCAGATATGGAAGCCCGACCGCTAACACAACAGATAAAAGCACGTTTGCCGATGCACTCGCTCCTCCGGTGCCCCTACCACCTGTAGTAATCTGATTCTTCTTCTCAATTATCGTGCCGCCAGTGGCGCTTAGCAAAACTAAGCTTGAAGCACTATCCACTTTGTGTTCTTCTCTGGAAACGAATGGCCACCCGTACTTTGTGGTCTCCACCGTACATAATGAAGCAGTTTCAATAGATGAAGTTGTTAGAATTGCGCTGCTACACTGCTTGTTTGCCTGCGTATATGGCTCGCCACGTTGAATATTATCAAGAAATGAACCGATGAAATAGCCCAGCAAAACCATTGGTATCGTAAGGAGTAAATTCATATGAGCTCAGTTTAGCATATGCAGGAAAGCAAAAGAGCCCCTGTCGGAGCTCTTTTGGCTAAGCATCGGGAAATGCTTATTTGACGATTTTGGTTACAACACCAGCGCCTACGGTTCGGCCACCTTCGCGGATAGCGAAGCGGAGACCTTGTTCCATAGCGATTGGAGCAAGCAACTTAACCTTAAAGGTTACAGTGTCGCCTGGCATAACCATCTCTTTGTCGGCTGGAAGTTCAACTTCACCAGTCACGTCAGTAGTTCGGAAGTAGAACTGTGGCTTGTAGCCCTTGAAGAATGGAGTGTGTCGACCACCCTCTTCTTTCTTCAAGATGTATACTTCTGAGTCGAACTCAGTGTGAGGAGTGATCGTACCTGGCTTGGCAATAACCTGGCCACGTTCGATGTCATCACGCTCAATACCGCGGAGCAAGATACCAGCGTTGTCACCAGCTTGACCTTGGTCGAGGCTCTTCTTGAAGGCTTCGATGCCGGTTACAACTGATTTTCGCGGCTCACGGATACCAACGATTTCAACTTCGTCGTTTACTTTAACAATACCTGTCTCGATACGGCCGGTAGCAACAGTACCACGACCCTTGATTGAGAAAACGTCTTCTACAGGCATAAGGAATGGTTTGTCGAGTTCGCGGGTTGGCTCTGGAATAAAGTCATCCATAGCTTCAACCAATTCCATAATTGCATCTTCAGAAGCAGCATCGCCAGCAAGCGCTTTAGTAGCTGAACCTTTGATGATAGGAGCATCTTCGTCGAAACCATTCTTCTCAAGTAGTTCACGGATGTCCATTTCAACCAATTCAACGAGTTCAGGATCAGCAAGGTCCATCTTGTTAAGGAAGACCAAGATCTTAGGTACACCAACCTGGCGAGCCAACAGAACGTGCTCACGAGTTTGCGGCATAGGGCCGTCGGCTGCAGATACTACCAAGACAGCGCCGTCGATTTGAGCAGCACCAGTGATCATGTTCTTCACATAATCAGCGTGGCCTGGCATGTCGACGTGGGCGTAGTGCCGTGTCTTTGACTCGTATTCCTGGTGAGAAGTAGCAATGGTAATACCACGAGCCTTCTCTTCAGGTGCGTTATCGATTTCGTCATAGTTTTTTGGCACGTTAACTTTGCTAGGAAGTTTCTTAGAAAGTACGTGTGTAATAGCAGCAGTCAACGTGGTTTTACCGTGGTCGACGTGACCCATAGTACCTACGTTTACATGGGGCTTGCTGCGGTCAAATTGGTCTGCCATATAGTCAGAGCTCCTTAAATAGTTATTGTTTCCTTAATATACATGCGGGCATAGCAAAAGCTACGCGCACACATAATGTACCAATTTATCGTAACCAATAATGATCAGTTTGTAAAGTGTTATCTACTTGCCGTTTTTGGCAATAATGGCTTCGGCAACGTTTGGCGGTACGTCTGCGTAGTGATCAAGCTCCATGCTTGAGCTGGCTCGGCCTTGGGTAGAGCTGCGTAGTTCTGTTGTGTAGCCAAACATTTCACCTAGCGGCACAAAAGCAGTAATTTGCTTAATACCGTTAGCAAGATCGTCCATCGATTCAATGCGACCACGCTTAGAGTTCAGGCTACCGATGACGTCACCCATAAATTCTTCTGGAGTAACAGCTACAACTTTCATAACAGGTTCTAGCAAGGTTGGGGTGGCTTTTAATACACCTTCTTTGAGCGCCATTGAGCCTGCGATCTTAAAGGCTTGCTCGTTCGAGTCAACATCGTGGTAGCTACCGTCATACAGTTCAGCTTTGACATCCACAACAGGATAGCCGGCTAGAACACCGTTAGACATGGCTTCTTTGATGCCTTCTTCAACTGGTTTGATGTATTCGCTTGGAACTACACCGCCCTTAATAGAGTTGATGAATTCAAAACCTGCACCTGCTTCGTTTTGGCTGAGACGCAACCAGACGTGACCATACTGACCACGGCCACCAGATTGGCGTACAAACTTGCCTTCCACTTCGACAGCATCTTTGCGGATGGTCTCTCGGTAAGCAACCTGTGGTTGACCAATGTTGGCTTCTACCTGGAATTCGCGTTTCATACGATCAACTAGAATTTCAAGGTGCAACTCGCCCATACCACTAATAATGGTCTGGCCGGTTTCATCATCTACATGGACCCTAAAGGTTGGGTCTTCTTCGGCCAAGCGCTGCAAGGCAATGCTCATCTTCTCTTGGTCGGACTTAGTTTTTGGCTCAATAGAGATAGATACAGGTGGCTCTGGGAAGTCAATTGACTCCAAGACAATCTGATTGTTTTGATCACACAGTGTATGACCAGTGGTGGTGTTTTTAAGGCCCACAATAGCGGCAATATCGCCAGCTTTTACTTCGTTAACGTCTTCACGCTTATCGGCTTGCATACGGACAATGCGGCCAATGCGCTCTTTTTCACCACTCGAGCTGTTATACACGTATGAACCAGCCGTTAGCTTACCTGAATAAACACGGAAGTAAGCCAGTTTACCGACAAACGGGTCGGTTGTGATCTTGAAGGCGAGGCCAGCTAATGGCTCGCTTTCGTCTGGCTTGCGCTCAATTTCTTCATCGGTCTTAGGGTGTTTACCCCAGTTGCTACCGCGATCGATAGGAGTTGGCAGGTATTCTGTAGCGATATCAAGCAATTTTTCAACAATTACACCACGACCGTCGCCACCAGTTACGATGAAGAAAGCACCGGTCAAAACAGCCGAACGAATCGCTTGGCGAACATCTTCTTCGGTCAAACCTTCTTCGCCAACTTCAAAGTACTTCTCAAGCATTGCTTCGTCTTCGGCAACAGCATTTTCAATCAACAAGCTACGAGCTCGCTTAGCCTCTTCGAGCATGTCTTCAGGAATTTCGCCTTCGATAAGAGTTTTGTCGGTAAATTCCTCATATGTGTAAGCCTTCATGCTTACGAGGTCGACTATACCGTTGATACTCTGTTCGAAGCCAATTGGCAAATGAATTGGGAAAGCACGCTTGTTGAGTCGATTGTGAATTGATTCAAGTGACTTGTGGAAGTCACCACCGGTTTGGTTAATCTTGTTGATGAAACAGATGCGAGGAACACCGTATTTGTCGGCTTGGCGCCAGACAGTTTCTGACTGTGATTCAACACCCATTTTACCGTCAAAGACAGTAATAGCACCGTCTAGTACACGCAGAGAGCGCTCTACTTCAACAGTAAAGTCAATGTGGCCAGGCGTATCAATAATGTTGATCTGGTGTTCTTTCCAGTGACAGGTAACAGCAGCCGATACAATGGTAATACCGCGTTCGCGCTCTTGAGCCATCCAGTCAGTCGTGGTTTCACCTTCGTGAACAGCGCCAATTTTGTGCTTTAAACCCGTTCGATACAAGATACCTTCAGTAGTAGTGGTTTTGCCTGCATCAATGTGGGCAATAATACCGATATTTCTAATTTTAGTAATGGGTGTTGTTTTAGCCATCTGTTCCTCTATTCGTTAACTTTAATATGTTCTTTGCTACGCTCATAATGCTTTTGCGCGCTGGACTACTTGTCATTTCTACCCATGGTGGACATAGTGTTTCTGTTGGCTCCTTGCATCCACGCGCCCATGCTTGGGCAGCATGTTCAGCCAGCCTTCCGCATAGCAACACATTGTCTCGACTCCGCTGCCTTTCAAGCTCTGGATTCAAGGTAGGAGTTGATGGCAGAATAGTTTCATCACCCCCATACAGCTGCGATAATCGAGCCCGAGCTGGACAAGCGCGCTCTGGATTAAGCGGGCACTGCAAAGAAGTTATGTCAAAATCGGTTATAGAGCTGACTGCTATTGGCCTAGCCACAGGAAAACTCCTGTAGTAATAGTCTTGTTGGAAAATATTGACGAACTTGGGCCATACAGTATGTCCTACAGCCTCTAGTAGCGGGCGAAGTGCGCAAAGGCGCGGTTAGCTTCGGCCATCTTGTGAGTGTCCTCACGCTTCTTAACAGCTGTACCGGTATTGTTATACGCATCAACTAGTTCAAGCGAAAGACGCTTTTCCATACTCATACCTTTTCGAGAACGAGCGGCTTGGGTAAACCACATCATGGTCAGGTGAGTTTGGCGTTGGCCCTTAACTTCAAAAGGAATCTGGTAGTTAGCACCACCAACACGACGAGAGCGAGTCTCGAGGTGAGGCTTAACATTCTTCATAGCTTGCTCAAAAACATCAAGCGGGTTATCTACTTTTAGCCTCTTAGCTGCATCTTCCATGCCACCATAGACAAGTCGCTCGGCAAGTTGTTTCTTACCGTTAAGCATAACTCTGTTAATCAGGCGTTGAACGTCAGTGCTGTTATAGATACGGTCAGGTTTAATTTCACGTACGAGGGATTTGGTAACTTTTCGTGGCATGTCTCTTATCCCTTCTTCGTACCGTACTTAGAACGGCCTTGCTTACGATCCTGCACACCTTGAAGATCAAGGTTGCCACGAACGATGTGATATCGCACACCTGGCAAGTCTTTTACGCGTCCACCACGCACTAATACAGCAGCGTGCTCTTGTAGGTTGTGACCTTCACCACCGATGTAGGCCCAAACTTCATAGCCGTTGCTCAAGCGAACACGAGCTACCTTACGAAGAGCTGAGTTTGGCTTCTTTGGAGTTTTGGTAGTAACTTTCACACAAACACCACGCTTAAGCGGTGATGGCTTTTCATAGTTCTTAGTTTTTAGGTTGTTAACCACGCGCTGCAAAGCAGGTGATTTACTTTTAGTCGCCGCCTTTTTGCGGGGCTTGCGCACTAATTGGTTGATTGTTGGCATGTATTCTCCTCTTATGAGTGTGACCTGCTGCTGCAAAATGCATGCCTACATTTCGGCTCGGATCACTTACGTTTAAACGTTATAAAGCGTTATTGATTACTGTAACAGTTTTACTCGACTTCTGCAAGCTCAAGCGTACCCATGTCTTGGGCTTCTTTTTCTGCTTTGGTCTGATAACCAGTACCGACTGGGATGCGGCGACCAAGGATGACATTTTCCTTCAAGCCGTACAAGTTGTCGACCTTACCGCTCGTAGCAGCGGCAATCAAGACACGAGTGGTGTCTTGGAAGGACGCAGCTGACAAGAATGAGTCGGTGCTCAATGAAGCCTTGGTAATACCAAGTAGAAGTTGCGTGTAGATCGCAGGTTCTTTGCCAGCCTTAACGAGTTTCTCGTTGGCTTCAACAACCGCTAGCTTGCTCACGATATCACCGGTTACGAATTCACTGTCGCCAGCGTCTTCGATCTGAACACGGCTAAACATCTGTCGCACGATGATCTCAAGGTGCTTGTCGGCAATATTTTGACCCTGTGAGGCAAAGATGCGCAAAATTTCGTTCATGATATAGCGCTGAGTTTGTTCGACACCTTGCAAACGCATGAGGTCATGCAAGTTGATTGAACCATTCGTCAGCTTGTGACCAGCTACAACTGTGTCACCATCTTTTACGAGCATCTGTTTGAAGCTTGGAATTTCATACTTGATGACACTTTGGCCGGCTGGCGTGATAGTTATCAACTTCTTAGTCATAGAGATTTTACCAGCAACTGGGGCAATCAGTGGGTTTTCGCCACCTTCGCTCGCAGCTACGACGTCACCAACGGCAACTTCGGTACCGTTCGCTACTTGGACGACACGATCTCCAATTGTCAGCTCAGCTGGTTCAGCTTCGCTGTTGGTAACTTGAACGTGATAGTTATCACCTTCTTCCCAGACAGAGACTACGCCAGGAATGTCAGATAGGTAGGCTTTACCCTTTGGAATACGAGTTTCGAACAACTCTTCAACACGAGGCAAACCTTGCGTGATGTCATCAGCCACGGCTGCACCACCGGAGTGGAAGGTCTTTAGGGTCAACTGAGTACCTGGCTCACCGATACTCTGAGCAGCAATAACACCAATTGGGTTATGATCGGCTACCAACTCACCGGTTGCTGGGTCGATGCCGTAACTTTTTCGGTTAACACCACGCACAGCGGTGCCACTTAGCACGCTCATGATCTTAACACCGTCAAGTTCCGTATCGGCTTCAATTGCTTCAGCAGTTTCTTTAGTGATTAATTCACCAGCTTTGACATACTTACCAATCTTTTCGGCAGCATAGCGGCCATTAAGACGGAATGAGTACGGCACGCCAATTTCTTCAGCGTCTGAACGGTACATAGCAAAACCTGGATCAGCTGTTTCGTCATCAAGTGTAAAGACATCTTGAGCCACGTCTACGAGACGACGGGTCAAATAACCTGAGTCCGCGGTCTTAAGAGCGGTGTCAATCAAACCTTTACGTTGACCACGAGTTGAGATGAAGTACTCAAGTGGGTTCAAACCATCTCGATAGTTGCTTCGAATCGGCAACTCCATAGCTCGACCGGTAGCGTCAGACAAGATACCGACAGAGCCGATAACCTGCTTAACCTGTACGATGGAACCACGTGCACCAGATACGACTGCCATAGACATGGCATTGTCTTCTTTGGCAAACTGTTCAGTCAAAGCAGCCTGTACGTCTGTGTCAGCATCGGTCCATGTTTCAATCGTTAAACGATATCGTTCAGCTTCGGTAATAAAGCCTTCGTCATATTGTTCACTGATTGCGGTAGCTCGCTTTTCGGCAGCCTCTAGGATTTCATCTTTCTTAGAAATGTCGATGAAGTCACTCATACCCATTGATACACCAGATCGAGTGGCGCTATCGAAGCCGAGAGTCTTAAGTTCGTCGGCAATATCAGCGCTTTTTGACTGGCCGTACATCTGATAAACCAAAGCCATAACACTGGCTAATTTCTTCTTGGTCATCGCTTCATCTTGGAATGGGAAATCTTCTGGGAAGATTTCGTTGAACAAGAAGCGGCCAAGTGTAGAAGTCCGCTTTTCACTACGGAAAACAGTGGTAATCGGATCTTGTAGCGTGAGCGTTCCCTCATCGAGCGCCATCAGCGCTTCAGAAACACTTGAGAAAGCTTTGTGAGACGTGGTACTACCTGGTCGTTCGTAGGTAATGTAGTAACAACCAAGCACAATATCCTGTTCAATATGCAAGATTGGTGAACCATCGGCTGGCTTAAGTAGGTTCTTGTTAGCAGCCATGATGTCGCGTGCTTCAGCTTGGGCACGATCAGATAGCGGCAAGTGTACAGCCATCTGGTCACCATCGAAGTCAGCGTTAAAGCCTTTACATACGAGTGGGTGCAGCTGAATAGCCTTACCTTCGATCAAAACCGGCTGGAAAGCCTGGATTGATAGACGGTGCAGTGATGGAGCACGGTTCAAGAGAACATACTTTTCTTTAATTACTTCGTCCAAAGCATCCCATACGGCTACTTCGGCAGATTCAATCATACGCGTAGCGCTACGGATGTTATGAGCATGTTCTTCTTTAATGAGCTGACCAATGACGAATGGCTTGAATAATTCAAGAGCCATCATCTTCGGTAGACCACATTGGTGCATCTTCAACTCTGGGCCAGCGACAATTACGGAGCGACCAGAATAGTCTACACGCTTACCAAGCAAGTTTTGTCGGAAACGACCCTGCTTACCCTTGAGCATGTCAGACAAGCTCTTGAGGCGACGTCGTTGACCAGTCGCAGCCACGGCTCGACCTGAGCGAGCGCTGCTATTGTCGATCAAAGCATCAACGGCTTCTTGAAGCATACGTTGTTCGTTACGACGAATAACTTCTGGCGCGTTAAGGTCAATCAACTTCTTGAGACGATTGTTACGGTTGATGACACGTCGATACAAGTCGTTAAGGTCAGAGGTTGCAAAACGACCACCAGTTAACTGCACCATCGGGCGCAAGTCTGGAGGAATCACTGGCAATACACTGACACACATGCTCGCTGGCTTAATGCCGGCGCGTTCCATGCTTTCGAGCAAGCGAAGACGTTTCATAATCTTCTTCTTGCGTTGGCCCTTAGCTTCAGTTGCTTCGGAGTCAAGATCAGCAATCAGTTTCTTGAGGTCAATTTCCTCAAGGAGTGCTTTGAGAGTTGATCCACCCATGCCAACCTTAATGAGCTTCTGGACGTCTTCTGGTAGATATCGGTAATCATTTTCGCTGATAAGGCGGAGTTTCTCGAGATTTGTAAGCTGTTCTTTAACAATTTCGAATTGGGCCTGAACTTCTTCAAGTTCTTTAGTCTGCATTTCGGCCAAGGCCTTAACGTTGGCGTCTTCGGCTTCGGCTTCTTTTTCGTAACGAGCCTTGATAGCTGTTTGTGCAGCAGCAAATTCAGCTTCTTTGTCGGCCAACATCTGATCACGCTTAGCAGCGTCAACAGACATAATGATATAGCTGGCAAAGTAAGCCACACGCTCGAGGTTCTTAACCGTCATGCCCAATAGGAGGCCAACAGCACTCGGGGTGCCACGAAGGAACCAGATGTGTGCTACTGGTGAGGCTAGGGTGATGTGACCCATGCGCTCACGACGAACAATTGAGCGTGTTACAAGCTCACCATTCTTGTCGACAGCTGCTTCGCGTGAACGAACACCTTTGTACTTGGCGTCGTGTGGGTTGATGTCTTTTACTGGACCGAAGATGCGCTCACAGAAGAGACCATCGCGTTCAGGCTTTTGCGTTCGGTAGTTAATGGTTTCCGGCTTGGTAACCTCGCCGTAGCTCCAATCCATAATATCGTCAGAGCTTGCAACCGCGAGGCGAACCGCATCAAAGTCTGCAATATTTGTTCCGCTGGTATAACGTCGCATTATTTTTCCTCTCCTTCTGCAACATCTGTGGTTGCTTCGTCATCATCTCCGGCTGCAGCTACTGCTACAGTTGCCGGAATGTCGTCTTCTAATTCCATAACCATGTATTCGTCAACAGCAGCATCGTCCGTGACATCAACATCGCTAATGGTTGGTGCTGGTACTTCTACTTCAGCTGGAGCTGCAGCTTCACCCTTAATGTTCTGGGCGAGTACTTCCTCGGCATCAATAACTGCATCATGGGTAATCAAGTCAACTTTCAAGCCCAATCCTTGCAATTCTTTCACGAGCACGTTAAAGCTTTCCGGAACCTTTGGTCCCACGATCTCGGTCTGCTTGATGATCGATTCGTAAGCCTTTGAACGTCCATAGACGTCGTCAGACTTGATAGTAAGCATTTCTTGGAGCGTGTTGCTGGCGCCATAAGCTTCGAGCGCCCACACTTCCATTTCTCCGAATCGCTGACCACCGTTTTGTGCCTTACCGCCAAGTGGCTGCTGAGTAACCATGGTGTATGGACCAGTTGATCGAGCGTGGATCTTGTCACTAACCATGTGGGTCAGCTTAAGCATATACATGTTGCCGACTACTGTGCGTTCACTAAATGGATCACCTGTACGGCCGTCAAATAACTGCTGCTTGCCGTCTTCAGGCAGGCCAGCTTTGCTCAGTAATTCACGAATTTGAGCGCCCGTTACACCGTTAAACGATGGTGTTGCGACTTTCATGCCGAGAGCACGAGCAGCCATACCGAGGTGCGTTTCGAACAACTGTCCGAGGTTCATACGAGATGGCACACCCATTGGGTTAAGAACAATATCTACAGGAGTACCGTCTTCGTTAAACGGCATGTCTTCAACCGGCAAAATTCGAGCGATAACACCCTTGTTACCGTGACGACCAGCTAGTTTGTCACCGACCTGAACTTTACGCATTTGGGCTACAAAGACCTGGATCTGCATGATAACGCCGGCCTTCAACTCGTGACCATTGGCTCGAGAAAAGACCTTAACGCCAACCACTTTTCCGTGCTTGCCGTTGCTCATACGTTGTGAGGTATCACGGACTTCTTTGGCCTTTTCACCAAAGATAGCTCTCAAGAGGCGTTCTTCTGAACTGAGCTCTTGCTCGCCCTTAGGAGTAATCTTACCAACGAGGATGTCGCCAGGATGCACTTCGGCACCGATGCGGACAATACCGTTTTCATCGAGGTGGCGCAACGCGTCTTCGGATACGTTTGGAATGTCGGCAGTAACAACTTCAGGGCCAAGCTTGGTTTCACGGACTTCAGTCATAAAGTCAACGATGTGAATACTGGTTAGCGTGTCGTCTTCGACGAGCTTTCGAGATATAACCATGGCATCTTCAAAGTTGTAACCCTTCCATGGCATAAAGGCCACAAGCAGGTCACGTCCGAGTGCCAATTCACCATCTTCAATAGACATACCTTCGACAATGACATCGCCCTTTTGGAGTTTTTGTCCAGATACTACAGCTACACGCTGGTTGATGCTCGTACCTTCGTTACTACGAATGTAGTGGAGTGGCTTGTAGGTAACTTTGCGACTCTTATAAGAAACGACAACTTCTGATGCTGAAGCTGACACAACTGTGCCGTCTTCTTCAGCATAGGTAACCTGACCGCTGTTTGCGGCAGCGGCGGCTTCTAGGCCGGTGCCAACAATTGGAGCTTTTGGCTGTACCAATGGCACAGCTTGCTTCTGCTGGTTAGAACCTACCAAGGCGCGGTCCACACGGTCGCGCTCTACAAATGGCACCAAACCAGCAATTGAACCAATAATCTGGTTGTGTGCTGCGTCCATATGAGTAATATCGTTAGCATCAGTTTCACCTACAGCCAAACGTACACGAGCACTGACACGATCGTCTACAAAGTAACCGTTTTCATCAATTTTGTTACCAGCGCCAGCGATTGTTGTCTTATCTTCGTCGGCAGCACCAAGGTAAACAATTTCAGATGTTACTTTAGCTTTTACTGGCCAGGTAGCTCGGCCTTTAACAGCTGCCAGTTTCTTGGCGTCAGCAGCCGAAATGGTAGCACCGGCTTTAACAATTGCTTTGCCCTTTTCATCTTCAAGGTCCACTGAGGCAATATGCCCAACAGCATCAGCAGGAGTAACTGCGTTGATTACTTTTCGGTAAGGAGTTTCAATAAAGCCATAGTCGTTGATACGAGCATAGTTAGCCAAGTTCAATACCAAACCAATGTTGGCACCTTCTGGAGTTTCTACTGCACAGATACGTCCATAGTGAGTGGCGTGAGCGTCACGGACTTCAAAGCCAGCGCGTTCACGGCTCAAGCCGCCAGGACCCATTGAGCTCAATCGACGCTTGTGAGCTAACTCTGATAATGGGTTGATCTGGTCCATGAACTGCGACAACTGTGAGCTTGCAAAAAACTCACGGACTGCAGCTACAACTGGACGAGCATTAATCAATTGACCCGGTGTAACCGTCTCAATTTCACTCATAGACATGCGGTCTTTGGTGTTTCGTTCCATGCGGAGGAGACCAATACGGAACTGACGCTGTACCAATTCGCCAACGAGCTTAACGCGACGATTGGCAAGTGAGTCGATGTCATCAGCTGGTTCCTGCGTATTATTAAGACGCATGATCTCGCCAATGATGGCAGTCAAATCTTCGAGGCGCATAACGCGATTTTCGGCAGTATTTGCGACATCAAGATCGAGTCGCTTGTTGATCTTGTAGCGACCAACTCGAGAGAAGTCAAAGCGCTTGAAGTTATAGAACATATTCTCTAACAAGCTGCGAGCGTTATCGACAGTCGCCAGATCACCTGGACGCAAGCGGCGATAGACTTCAATAAGGGCTTCACTCGTAGTCTTAGAAGGGTCCTTATCGATTGTTAGGTCTAGGTGATTCCGTTCGCCTTGATCTACGTGCTTGAACGTATCTTTCATCTGGGCTTCTGTCATACCAAGGGCACGTAGAAGCGTTGTAACAGGGATCTTGCGCTTGCGATCGATCTTTACATAAAGAACACCGTTAGCAGCAGTTTCGAACTCCAACCAGGCACCACGGCCAGGAATAACCTTTGCACCGTATACGTTGCGGCCACCGGCTAGATCAGACGTAAAGAAGACACCAGCTGAGCGAATCAACTGACTAACAACCACACGCTCTGCGCCGTTGATCACAAATGTACCGCGCTCGGTCATCCATGGGAAGTCACCGAGGTAAATTTCGTGTTCTTTAACTTCGCCAGTAACTTTATTAGTCAAGACAACGGTAGCTTTAAGCGGAGCTTCATAAGAAACGTTGTTCTCACGAGCTTCAGCTTCGCTCATCTTTGGCTCTTCAAAGTGATACTGTTTGAAACTTAATGATAGTTTTGTACCTGTATAGTCATCAATTGGACTAATCTCAGCCAAAAGCTCTCCCAGACCTTCGTCTACAAACCATTGCCATGAACGGTTCTGGTGGTCAACGAGGTTAGGTAGATCAATCACCTGAGAATTATTTGAAAAATAGGTACGCTTTGATGTAGCATTTACTGCTTTAGTGGGCGTGCTTGCCATACGTCAGTAGATCTCCTCTTTAATTTGCAACTATTTTTACGAACAAAGCAGACTGGCCCAGATGGTCATCTGCTTATTAGTTTCTGTGTTGATATTGTGTTTGGCGCCGAAGAACACTGCTCATATGTAGTCTGCAAATCATTCAAATTTTGTGAACACAGCAAATACGGAGCTACTACTTCTTAAAGCTAAGTCTAATAAAAATACAGTTTGTTGTCAATTCCTACTGGCTGGCAGCCGGAGCTTCTTCTTCAACCGGTTCGTCTTCAATAGAATCTATCACGTCATTCTCTGACTTGTAATCCTGATATTTGGTATAACCAATGTATCCCGTACTCCCAACAGCGATGATAGTGACTAGAATCACATAGATTAAACCGAGCTTACCTTTTATGTTCAATGCCATTTTATAGTTTTCCTACACCTCAGGGTTGTTGTTGATTATCATTTTAGCATAACCTTAATTATTTTTGACATAGCTACGAGCGTTCTGGAAACCTTTGTCACAGGCTTCCTTTTGCTGGGTAGCGGGCTTCCGATTCTTTTTCTGCATGTTTGTCACAAAGGTTACGGTACAAGGGTAAGCTGCTGACTTTGGTCGACCTTCTGCTCTATCTGAATAAGGATAGTATTTTTCATTACCGGTTTCTTCGTAGAGTCTTGAGGTAGAGTAACCGTCACGATAGCCAAGCGTACAAGCACTCCTAAGTCTCTTTAAGGCCAGTTCTCGTTTACTGCTATCATTGCGCTGGCTGCGAGGCACCAGATCTATAAAGTTAATATTTTTACATTCAGACACAGCCCTCTCTTTGGCAGTGGTGGTATACTTCATTGTTTTTGGTGACTTTGCACCCTTTATGCGGCGAGCTACCTGGGCTGCTTGCTCCCCGGCATCACAGGCTCGTCTTTGCTTCGGTTCCGACTTCTCGCTATATTGCATACAACTCTTTGGATTATCTCCACCAACAGTCACGCTAACAGCCCCATAAGACTTGCCTTGCCTCTTAGCTTCCTTGGCTTTGTAGTCTCCATACCGATAGCCATCGGCGCAGGCATCCAGCATGTTCTTTTTATTTTTGTCACTGTAAGCCAAGTAGCCGCTTTTGCGTTTCACCATATACGCTCGCTTAAGCCTGTCGGCTTCACATTTATCTTTTGCATTCGCTAGTGCAATAACTGGCACCAGGGCAGAAGCAGGCAGGACTTTTGCGGCGTTACTAGCAGCCTGGCTCGAGCAATTAATCTTATCAGCCACCCGCGCGGCAGCGTTGGTGTCTTTATCTATTGATGGGTACATTATATTATCTTGATCGCCTTGGGTGTGGTCGTAGCCTAGTAGATGGCCGTACTCGTGGACGTAGACTGCGCACGCTCGAGAATAGGTATCTAAACCTTGGCCGCTAAATCCAAACATGATGAGGCAATTCTTGTTATTAGCATTACCATGAGCGCCTCCCACACTATCGCCAAAATGAGCATATACTGCTGGTCTTGTGCACGTGGGCTTAGCAGCATTTACTGGCTTACTTATGCCTGGCTGCAAGTTATACGATGTCTTAGCTCTCTGCTCATTGATCCAAAAGGTTCTGGCCGCCTTTCTAAAGCTTTTTTCCCAATCATCTGGGTAAGCTTTAACTAATTTGACGCCAACTTTTACGTCCTGTCCTTGCTTAGACGATTTACCAGTTACCTCGGCTCCCCTTTCTTGGTTGCCTCCTTCAGGCACTGGCTGAACTCTGTAGTACCTACTTGAATTTAGGTTGGTAAGAGCAATATTAACTTGTCCGCGGCCGCAACCTTTGAAAACCGCATCGCCGTTAGCGTTTGATTTTACCGTTCTAGCTGATTTGCATTTTACCCCTGTCAGTGCAACTTTTACTCCACTGAGTGATTTAAATTTTTTGTTTGTAATAAGTGCGCCACTCACATTTACGGTAATATTGCGAGAGTTGTAAAGGTCCTTGCATTTAGAGCTTGATTTGCTGTTTGGAGACTTGCTGGTACTACTATTATTAAATATGTGTTTAATGGCTACACCATAGCCAGGCTCAGATGGATCTTTCCTGTAGCTAATGGATCCGCCGTATTCATCATAATGATCGCCATAATAATCAACGCCACTACCTTTTATGGGTTGTTCGTTTTGTTTTTCTTGTTCTGCAACACATTGATCGGTAGCGGTTTTGCTTGGTTTTTTCTCTGGTTTGGCTTGAGTTTGCGTGTTAGACATATTAAAGATATTGACCTCAAATTCCTGTATGACTACCTGTTTCTTACTATTGGAGATGGTCCTGGATGTCTGAGAGATGCGAGCATTCTTAAATTCAGGCGGCAAGTCAACTACCGACACCCGATACTTAGTCTTTCTTGTGCAATTAGGGAAATACGCCCAGCCAGCTGAGTTGGTAGTACTAGAACTATCTCTCCATCTATTAACGCCTGTTTTGCCGCAACCATGATCTTTTGCTCGATTCGTACTACTCAGCTTGATGTATCCAGAGGGGCCAGAGCTTGTTCCACGCATACCCCGCTCAACTTTAGGCTTATCGATAGAGCCTGTTATCGTATTAACCCGAACGTAGACCTGGAGATCGTCTGCATTCTTACTCTCTTTACTTGACCGTTGCGGATTACGCTTACTCGGAGTTTGATATTCCGATTTGGCAGCCCCAGGCTGAGTCACTTCGCCGCGACCAGCATTGGTGCTATCTACAAAAATAAAGAACGTTGCAATCGCACCAATACCTCCACCACCTTTCAGCAATTTCTTAGCTCCCGCACTCATGGCAACTTTTGCAACGCTTTTGGTAGAAGCTTTGGACGTCGCTTTCATAGCACTCGACTTTTTAAAGTTGCTTTCTATAATCCTTTTGAATTCTTCGTCCACGACTTCCTGGGAGGCTGGTATTGTACTGATTGTCTTTGGAGCGGTCGCAGTCGCTGCCAAGACTTTGGAAGCAACGGCGAGTACACCGACTATTCCAAACGCTAAAGCCATACACGACAGTAGTATTTTTGTTTTTTTCATTTTGAATTTTAGATCTGTATGGCTTTATACTACCTGTCTCTCTCAGGAGATGCAAGCAGTGTCAGTAAAAGAAAAGTTGGTATTGCTACTTGGTTTTCTTAACTGGGGTTTTTGGGAACGTCTGGATAACGTTGTCTGCGAGGCCATACTTGACGGCTTCTGATGCATCGAGCCATTTATCGCGCTCCATGTCTTCATGGATTTTGGCAGGAGTTTGACCGGTGTTTTTGGCCATAATTTCTTCGAGTAATCGCTTAACGCGAAGCGATTCGCGCAAATCAATTTCCTGATCGGTAACTTTACCACGAGTACCACTTGAGGGCTGGTGAATCATGACAGTTGAATGTTGCAAAACAGACCGCTTACCCTTTGCGCCACTACTGAGTAGAAACGCTGCTGCACTGGCTTGTACGCCAATGCCAAAGGTAGCTACATCTGGCGAGATAAATTGCATGGTGTCATAGATTGCAAGCGCGTCGTATACGCTGCCACCTGGGCTGTTGATATACAAGGAGATGTCTTTCTTTGAGTCTTCGTTTGCGAGGAAGAGTAACTGGGCCACGATTAGATTAGCTGTATGTTCATTTACATCTGAACCGAGAAAGATAATACGGTCTTTCAGTAAACGACTATAGATATCAAAGGCTCGCTCAACGCGCCCTTCTTGCTCAATAACGGTTGGTACTAACACTGACATAATTGGCCGTAATCCTTTCAGTTGATACAGGTTATATATCTATAATATGAAATTAGCACTCTCATGTCAAGAGTGCTAAATAACTTCTTAACCACCCTAGATCTAGGCAGTTTTTTCAGCCAAGAAAGCGAGGACTTTTTCGGTGCGCATACGAGAGCGAATATCGCGCTGATTCTCTGGCTTGTCTAGTTCGGCATGCATTGCTTCGTCTTTGTATTGGCCCTTGAGGAGTTGTACGCGTACAGCCAGTTCTTGTGGGTTAACCTCGATGCTTTCGCGCTCAGCAATCTCTGTCAGTGCCAAACTAACAGTTAGCTGCTCTTTAGCTGGGGCTTCAAGTTCCTTTTTATAAGCTTCCTCGGTTTTGTCTTGCTGCTTCAGGAATTCTTCAAAGGTTTGGCCTTTGTACATCAATTCGCGTCGGGTTTCGTCGATATTGTAGACAATCTGTTGGTCAATCAGCGCTTGGGGGATATCGATTTTAGTCAGTGTATTCAACTTTTCGAGCATGGCGTTCTGCTGCTTGGTGCGAGCCTGGTTGGCACGATCGTGTTCGAGTTGTTTCTTGATGTCGTCTGTTAACTCTTGCAGAGTTTTGAATGGACCAACTTTTTGAGCCAGTTCATCATCCAGTTTGGCTGATTCCAATTCTTTAACTTCTTTAGCGGTAACGGTGAAGTCAACCTTTTTACCAGCCAAATCTTTTGAACCGTAATCTTTAGGGAACGTTAGCTCAAAGGTCTTTTCTTCGCCTGGTTTCATGCCGACGACTGCGTCTTCAAAACCAGGGATAAATGAGTTACTGCCCAGCAGTAATGGGTAATCTTTGCCGTCTGCATTATCGATAGCAGCGCCCTTTTTGTCCTTACCGACAAAATCAATTACAACTTCGTCACCAGTCTTGGCAGCCCGCTTAACAGCTTTCTTTTCAGCCAGGCGAGCCTGGATAGAGCTCAAGACTTGGTCGATATCCCTTTTAGCAACTTTTTCTACCTCAAGTGGAGCAGCCAACTTCGCGTAGTCTGGGATTTTGATATCACCAATGACGCTGGTTGTAACGCTAAACTCCAACTCAGTAAACGGCACAAATTTCTTCACCGTTACTTCTGGGCGAGTAACCGGACGAATTTGTTCTTGCAATGCTGCCTGGGCGTACAGCTGTGTCATAGCTTCGTCAAGGAAGTCGCTCTGGAGCAGGTTCGGGTCAATTTGCTTCTCAATGAGGCTAGCTGGGGCTGTGCCCTTGCGAAAGCCTTGTACTTTTACATCCTTGGCCAGGCGAGCAACTACTTCTTGCTTAATTGGCGCTAGCTCAGCCTCGGTTGCTGAAATGTTCAACGTTAACTCTGTTTTTGATAAATCGGTTCGTTCTATATGCATAAGGTGTAACTATACCATATTCCTCTCTTGTTGTCAGTTTACTTGTGTTCGATAGTCTTGGATAGATGTGATGATGCGCGGCACGGCGTGCTTTTCTTCGTTACCAGTTACCAGGTCTTTCAGCGGATACTGTTCGGCAGCTAGCTCGTCTTCACCTACAAACATCACAAATCGTATACCGCGTTTATCGGCTGCTTTTAGCTTCTTATCCAGTTTACGGCTCGAGGCGTCGACTGCAACGTTCAGACCTTCTTCGCGCAACTCTCGTACTATCTTACTGGCTCGACTGTAGACGTCTCCAATCAGAACAACCAATACATCTGTTTCGGTTGGCAACTCTGGCAACAGCTTATGGCTATCTAAGAAGTTAGCCAAAGTCACATCGCCCATGCCAAAACCGGCCGTTGGTACTGGCTCAACACCGAATAGACTAACCAAACCGTCGTAACGGCCGCCACCAAACATGCTGCGATTATTGTCTGGATTAGTGTCAAAGACCTCAAACACCAAACCAGTGTAATAATCGAAGCCACGCATCAAACTAATGTCAAAAACGGCATTATCAATGCGGTTAGCGCTCAAGACGCCTAATAGTTCTCGGATTGCTACTGTGGCTGGATGATCCTTATATTCGGCGGGTAGTTGATCAAGGCTTTTGACCTGCAGTAGCCCGGTGGTCTTCTGGATTTTAGTCTGGTCTTGCCCACAAACGTCCGCAATGGCTTTGTCGACAACTTCTTTGTCTAGCTTGTACATTCGGTCAATGAGCTTGGTCAGAGCGTGAGCCTGTTCGTCATGTAGGCCAAGGTAATCTTTGATGAGGACATCAATCAGTTCACGATTATTTATTTTGACTTGATACATGCTGCTGGTAGCACCAAAGGCCTTAAGGATACCGTCTGCAACTTCAATCAGTTCATGGTCAGCCGCTACACCTTCTTCGCCAAAAATATCAACGTTGAGCTGCCAGTGTTCTCGTAAGCGGCCGCGTTGGGGGCGTTCGTAACGCCACAGATTAGGGACAGAGAACCAACGTACCGGATATGGCAACTCTTGTCGACGGGCTGCTACCATACGACTGACCGTCGGTGTCATCTCTGGACGAATTGCGACTTCGCGGCCGCCACGATCGGTAAAGTTATAGACTTGTTCATTAACAATTTCGTCACCGGTCTTAGCCTTGTAGAGCTCGAGGGGTTCTAAAATCGGCGCATCATACTCTTCATAACCAAAGCTGCGTACCACTCGTCGAATAGTAGTAAACATGTAATCGTGGAGGCGTTTATCTTCGGGATAGAAATCACGAGCGCCTTTGTATGGTTGCATTGACAGCGACATAGTTACCTTCACTATATCGTAAATCGTATCTGATTTACAGCGTATAAACTTATCGACTCATGACTTCGTGGATCGTGCCAGTAACCGAGGCGATGTCGGCCCAGCTACTACCGCTCGAGGAGTAGATGGTCAGCACATACGGACCGCGCGGACCATAAACAATGGCTGCATCATGCAAAATACCACCGATAAAGCCTGGTTTATCTGCCACAGCCGAGCCACCCACACCCTTTGGTATGCCTTGACGATACTGCTGCGACTTCATATGCCCCAGCAAGAGACTTTGATTACCGGAAGATAGCAACTCGCCACTTTGTAACTTGGATAGTAACAGCGTTTGATCTGAGGCAGTTGAGACAAAGTTAGCGCCCGAACCATACTGTGTGCCACCCATACCCAGACCTCGAGCCGCACTGGTCAAATTTGACCAACCGAGCATGTCGCCCAGGGCTTTAGCGCAGTCGTTATTAGAGTTAACAATCATAACTTGAATACAACTATCCAGACTGCGGCCACCAACGGACGTACTCATCTGTAAGGACCCCTGTTCAACTCGTTTAAGAGCCTCAACCGCTACGAGAGTCTTGTAGGTACTGGCCGGATTATAGCCTTTGCTGCCTCGAGCATTGGCGGAGATGCCCGAACCGTCGAGCGCCCGCAGCGCAATGGCCATGTTGGGACGGGTGCTAGTCAAGTCCTGCAACAGTGCGTTGAGACCTCGAGAACTTTTGGTGTAACTACGTTGATAGGTGTACTTAGGAGGCAATTCTTTGAGCGGAACATCGACAGTCGTGGCTTTGGCGGCCAGCAATGTTGATGTGACAACTGTTGCTCCTTGTTCTGCGTTCACAGCTTGACCTTTTTGCTCGGGCGAACGCTGCAGCTCAATGCCATCCTGCATCACAATTGTTGTCTGACCGGGCGCTTTGTAAGCACTTTTACCTTGGCTGTCGATGTAGCCTGAAATTTTGGCCTTATCAAATTCAATCGTTAACTCTTGGCCAACGAGCTTAAATTGCATCCAGCTGCCAATATCAGTACTCGGTATGACAGCCTTGGTTTCACCGTTAATTTTTAGCGCAACTTGAGTGCCAAGTATCGCCTCTGCTTTTTTAGCAGTTGGCTCAATTTTTGCAAGGTCAATGGCCGGCTTTGATTCTTTTCCGTCCAAAGCCAGCCTGATACCAGGCTGTAGCGTAGCTGCTTGAACGGTCTTAACTATGGTTGCCGGATCATACGTAAGCCCATCTTTATGTGATTGCCGGATAACTTTGCCGTCCTTGACCGACAGACTGGCATCTACCGGAGCTTGGGAATTATTTTTTGCTAAGTCATTGGCATAGGCGGCAAGCGTATCATTGTTGATTGTTGTCTGTAGCTGCGTATCAGTAAACGCTGCTCGATAAACCGAAGATAGCGGCAAAATACGCTGCCATATTGGGTAATCCGACGCCTTTTTGAGCGTCGCATCGGTGTTAATGACGACACCAGCATCTCGCCAAGAAACTTTGTGCTGATTGGCTTTACTTTCCAAGGTCAAAACAATAGATTTTTCACGATCAGTAAGCTGGGGAGCTAATACATCTGGCGGCTGTGCGCTAACTGACTGGCCACCAATTTTTTGATGTGGCAATGGACGCTTCTGAGGGTACGACAACTGCACAACACTTATGAGCGCGAGTGTAACCCCAAAACTAACCAATAGGAACCGACGGTGTGTCCTGAGCCATGCAAAACTTCGTACACCGACACGATTCAGTCTCTGAAGCATTAGTGCCATGATTATAGATTACCATGCTATCCCAAGTTGCCAATTGCCGTAGGCAAGTCCATAATAGCGACTAATAATCTACGTACAAGGAGTTAGTATGTCCAAGGATGCAAAAGAAGCCAAAGTTGGCAGTGTTTTTGATTTGCCGGAAAAAAGTTGGCAATTAGTTAAAAAGAACTGGCAAATGTTTGCCGTCGTTAACATATTGAGCTTACTGTCTGCTGTGTTAGCAATTTTCAGTGATCCACCCAAAGACGAGCAGAATTACCAAACATTTGGTAGCGCCGGCAATATGCTACTTGGACCTGGTTTAGCACCGGCTATCGGCCTCGGCATCATTGTCATTTTGGCCTTTATAGTAGCCAGCATTTTCTTGTTGGCCATGTCAACTTCCCTAGAATTACGCAGTAGCAAAAACGAAACACCAAGCTTTGATACGCTATTTCAAACCGCAAAGAAGTTCTGGCTCCGTCAGCTTGGCTTGTTCATCGTTATGGGTATCATCATCACAATCGGCTTGATCTTACTGATCGTTCCCGGCATCTACGCCATCGGCCGACTTATCTTTGCACCATATTTGATGTTCGATAAAGACCTAGGCATTGTTGATTCCCTAAAAGCCAGCGCCAACCTGACCAAAGGCAACGCTGGACCTGTTTGGGCAGCAATTGGACTAACGATACTGTTCGGCGTAGGAGCCGGCATTATTGGAGCGTTTCCAGTAATTGGTGAACTCCTGAGCACACTTATCATGATCGCCTTCTCACTGATCATCGTCTTGCGCTATCGCGAACTAAAAGCTGCTTTCCCGGGCAAAGCTAAGCCCGCCGACTTCGTCCTGTAGCTGGTTTCGACTGACGGATGAAAGGACTTGTCTTAAAGTGCTCGCTCAAATTGGCAAGCCAATTTCGCTCAGCCAAGCATAGATTCTTCGAACCGCCACTGGCAGTTCTCAACCTACGGTTCAAGTCCTTATTGTCATGCAAATAAAAAAGACTAGAAGAATCTAGTCTTTTTTATTTG